>CAJUHR010000014.1 GCA_910586255.1 uncultured Lachnospiraceae bacterium
CCTACGACAGCGCGGTTAACAGCCGCGTGCTCTACCGACTGAGCTATCGAGGAATGTTTCTTAACGAACGATGATTAGTATACCAGAATTCCCCTGAAAAAGCAAGTATATTATTTAAAAAATTCATGCCGCTCGTGCTGAAACAAAAAGGTAAGACTTCTGTCAAACCAGCTTACATTCCCTGAGCGGGAGCGTCTGCGGTTCATAAAATATAATGCTCCCTGGGAATAGTCCTCTCCGGCCAGAGCCCGGTCCACCGCCTCCACAGTCTCCGGCGTCACTGCGCAGGAATTCAAAGACCCGTTGCTCACCGGAGAAAACTGGGATTTTTGATACACCACACCGGTAATCGTATCCGGAAATTCATTACTTTTCACCCGGTTGATCACCACGTTTGCCACCAGGATCCTGCCCTTGGTATCGCAGACTCCTGCCTCCGCCTCCACAATCCTTTTAAGCACCTCGTAGTCCTGCTGAGAATAGCTGATGACTGAGGATGCCTGCCTGCTCTCCTCCTTGGGTATTTCCACTCCCGGACCGCCTTCTGTTTCCTCCTGTGAAATCATTTCCCCGGATTTTGTCCGGCCGGCAAGCTTCACCTCGGATGCATTCTGTGCTTTTTCTTCCTGAATTTCTTCTTTCTTAGCCAGCTCTTCTTGGATATTCTCCTTGGTCAGACGAATGTCCTCCTGTCTCTGCTGCCGGGCCTCTCTTAAGGCAAACACCTCTCTTGCCACCGTTTCTCCGGCCAGAAGCTGTCCCTCCTTAATATCCCCGGCCATCTCACCGGCCTTGCCTGCTTCCGGTTTCCCAAAAGCGTCCTCCCCGGAAACAGCAGAAGCCGTCTCTGCATATACGGTCAACACGGTCCTTCCGCCCTCATCCAGCCGGCCAATCGTCAGCATCAGGGCGCCCGCAAGGATCCCCCCCGCCATCGCCATAGCTGTGTATCTTCCCGCTGCTATTAAAATCCACAACATCCTTTTGGCAAAGCTCCTGCAAAGTCTGCTCAGTAAGCGAATAGACAAATCAAGTATCTGCATAACAATTGCACCTCTTTTCCAAAATAATCAATTCCCAAAAAATCTCAAAAAATTTGTCGAAAGTGGGGATAAAATCCAAAAATCATTCGCTTTTTTGCTTTGATCGATATTATAGTGGGTGATATTCAAAAAAGTCAATAGTTATTTAATATTTTTGTGATAATTTATATATATTTTTTCATGAAACCTTTTATATTGTTATTTATAGATAATTTTTGTGTATTTCTCTTTATTTTTTTATCTATTAATTCCAATTTATTATTACAAATATATTACGTTTATGTTAAATATATCAGCACAAAAAAAGAACCGATTTTTGTCGGCTCTTTTTTATGTCAACTATTTTCAGTTTTTGTTTCTTGATTTCCTTCTTCTAACACCTGTTTATTCTTACTTCTCACGCTCCCGCTGTACTAGTACATCGTTTTGCACCAACGAACAGAAGCTTCCCTCCACATACTCCTTAAGAGCCTCCGGCGAGAGAATAATCTGCACCCCGCGCATGCCGGCGCTGACGGCAATCTCGTCAAACAGCACAGCGGTTTCTTCTATATAGACAGGAAATTTCTTTTTCATGCCGATGGGTGAACACCCGCCCCGTATATACCCTGTGACCGGAAGCAGCTCCTTCATGGGAATCATATCCACCTTTTTATCTCCTGCCACCCTTGCCACCTTTTTCAGATCCAGCTCCTCTGCCACCGGAATACAGCACACCAGATATCCGGTTCTCTCCCCTTTAAGCACCAATGTCTTAAAGCAGCTGTCCGGATCCTGCCCCAGCTGACTGGCCACATGAACTCCTGAAAGGTCCTTTTCATCCACCTCATATTCCATGGTACGATAGGAAATCCCGGCTCTGTCCAAAAGGCGCATCACGTTGGTTTTCTCCTGCTTTTCAGACTTCATGGGGCAATCCCCCCGCCGGGACAATCCTGCCCGCCACGGCACAGGCCGCGGCCGTCATGGGAGAGGCCAAATATATCTCAACCTTGGAGGTACCCATACGTCCCAGAAAATTCCGGTTGTTGGTGGCCACCACCCGCTCCCCGTCACTTAAGATTCCCCCTGTCCTGCCGCAGCACAGGCCGCAGCCCGGATGGGTGATGATGGCCCCGGCCTTTATAAGCGTCTGCAGCACACCGCAGTCTAAGGCATCCTCATAAACCTTTCTGCTGGCCGGCGTCACAATCAGCTTCACAAAGGGGGCCACCTTTTTTCCTTCTAACACACTGGCTGCCGCCTTAAGATCCTCCAGCCGCCCGTTGGTGCAGGAGCCGATAAATACCTGATCAATGGCCGTTCCCTCCAGCTGGCTCACGCTGCAGATATTGTCCACCTGAGAAGGACAAGCCATAACCGGCTGAAAATCCTCTGCCCGGTAGGTGATGGTCCGCAGATACACGGCATCCTCATCTGCCCTCAGCTCTCTCTCTGCCTGCTCTAAAGACATGGCAAAAGTCTGAGAGCCGTTTCCTCCATAATTCTTTTCCGATTCCTCACAGTATTTGAGGGTTTTCTCATCCGGCATGAATACCGCGCACTTGGCCCCTGCCTCAATCGCCATATTGGCCATGGTCATGCGGCTGGACACGCTCATCTCCTCCACCGTGCTTCCGGCAAACTCAAGAGCCCGATAAGTAGCCCCGTCTGCTCCCAGATCCCCGATTAGCCGCAGGATAACGTCCTTGGACATCACGCCCCCCGGCAGCTTTCCGTCAATGACCACCCGGATGGTCTCCGGAACCTTCACCCACAAGGTTCCTGTTCCCAGAATGGACGCCATCTCCGTATAGCCGATACCGGTGGAAAACGCCCCCACACACCCATAGGTTGTGGTATGGCTGTCTGTCCCCAACACCACGTCTCCCGGCTTCACATAGCCCGCCTCTGTCATCAGCTGGTGGCAGATCCCATCACTGCGGTGGACATGGATCAGCCCGCACTCCTTCACAAATGCATCTCCCACCCGGTAATGGCGGGTATCATCCTGCTGGCTGGCCGGAACCAGGTGATCGTAGATAAGCACCACCTTATCCGGATCCCACACCTTTTTAAAGCCCATCTCATGAAATTTATCTACAATAAACGGAATCATGATATCGTCCAACATCACCCGGTCCACATTTACGGTCACAATATCTCCCGGCTTTACGGCCGAAACACCCATATTGCGGGCCAGGATCTTCTCAACCATCGTCTGTCCCATTTTCCATCCTCCTCAGTCAAGCCCGTTGCGCCGGCGCATGGCCTTCACAAGGCCTCCGGCCTCAATGATCTCCACCAGATTATCCGGCAAAGCCGCAATGGGATATTTCTTTCCTTTATAATCCACATCCTGATTCACTGCGACAGTGATGGTATCCCCCTCAGTCACATCTCCGCTAAGCTCCGGCTGCTCAATCAAAAGCAGCCCGTTATTGATGGCATTGCGGAAAAATATCCGCGCAAAGGACCCTGCTATGACACAGCGGATTCCCAAAGCCTTCACCACCTCCGGCGCCTGCTCTCTGGAGGAACCGCACCCGAAATTTTTGCCTGCCACAATGATATCTCCCGGCTGAATCTGCCCTGCCAGCTCCGGCCGCAGGGGAGAAAAAGCGTATTGCTTCATATCGTCAATGGTTTTCATGGCCAGGTACTCGGTGGGGATAATGATATCCGTGTCAATGTCATCTCCGAGAACCCATACCCTTCCTGTAAATTGTTCCATACTGTCCCTCGTTTTCTTTTCGGGGCACTCTGCAAAGCCTGCCTGCCCACATTCCGGCAGCCGGCTTTACGGAGCACTCCATCTAAAATATTCCTGCAAAATCTCTTAACAGCCATGGTCCGCCCTAGAACGAAACACACTCTACAGCATATCTGCCGTACAGATCTCTCCTTTTACCGCAGACGCCGCCACCGTGGCCGCGGAGCCCAAATACACCTTGGAGGAGGGATGGCCTGCCCGGCCCTTAAAATTCCTGGTTCCGGTGCTTATAAGCACCTCCCCCTCCCCGATCACGCCCTGGCAGCTGCCCCAGCAGACACTGCAGTTGGGATTCATCACAATGGCTCCGCTCTCCATGAAGATCCGAATCAGCCCTTCCTCCATGGCCTCAAGATACACCTCCTGGCTGGCGGGAACCACCAGAAAACGGACATGGTCCGCCACCCGTCTTCCCTTCAAAACGGAGGCGCCCACCCGCAGCTCATCGATCCGCCCGTTGTTGCAGGAGCCCAAAAATGCCTCGTCAATCCTTACGCCGCAAACCTCCTTGGCGGGAACCACATCGTCCACAAAATCCGGTCTGGCCGCCACCGGGACAATGGCAGATAAGTCAAAGGTATATTCCCGGACGTAGACCGCGTCCGGGTCACTTGAAAACACTGCCTTGGGCTTTCGGCCCCTGGCCTTCAAATATTCAAGGGCAATCTCATCTGCTTCAAAAATGGCTGTCTTGGCCCCAGCCTCCACCGCCAGATTGCACAGCACCATCCGGTCATTGACGCTTAAGGTTTTCGCTCCCTCGCCGCAAAACTCCATCACCTGATAATTGACTCCGTTGGCCCCGATCTCACCGATGATCGTCAGCATCAGATCCCGGGGATACACTCCCTCGGGAAGCTTTCCCACCAGGTTAAATTTTACGGTTTCCGGCACCAGCACCCAGGAGGTTCCGGTCACCATACCGTAGAGAAGGTCCGTACAGCCCACGCCGGTTCCGAAGGCTCCCAGAGCCCCGTAAGTGCAGGTGTGGCTGTCCGCCCCGAAAATCAATTCGCCGGGACACACATAATGCTCCATCATAATCTGGTGACACACTCCCTTGCCCTCCCAGAAATCAATCCCGTGCTCCCTGGCAAAATCCCTCATCTTCTTCTGGGATGCCGCCGTTTTCGGGCTGTCGGAGGGAACATTGTGATCCGCAATAAATACCATCTTTTTTGTGTCTGCAATCCGCGGGTTTTTCAGCTTATTGTAATACATGTCCACAGTCAGATGGGTGGTCCCGTCATTGCTCATCATCCGGTCCAGCGTCACCGTATGGATCTCTCCTGCCTGCACCTTGTCTGCACCGGCCGCCCGGGCAATGATCTTCTCTGCAATCGTCATTCCCATGCCTACACCTCCTCGTTCAGGGATGCAATCAGGCCTCCCTGATTTAATATCTTCTGCATGTATTCCGGCAGTCTGGTACAGGGATATTCTTCTCCCCCGACCCTTGCCACTCCCTCGCTTAGGGAAAGCTCCATCTCATCCCCGGTCTCCACCTGATCCGGCAGCTCCCTGCACACGATTACCGGCAGACCGATATTGATGGCATTCCGGTAAAAAATCCGGGCAAAAGACTTGGCCACTACCGCCTTCACCCCCAGCGCCTTCAACACTCCCGGCGCCTGCTCCCTGGAGGAGCCGCACCCGAAATTTTCTCCCCCCACCACATAGTCTCCCGGCTTTATCTTGGACGGGAACTGAGGATCCAGAGACTCGAAGGTGTGAATCTTCATATCCTCAATAGTCGGCAAAAGCAAATACTGGGATGCAATAATCTGATCCGTGTCCAGATCATTGTGAAATTTAAAAATTTTTCCCACAGCCATGATTTCCTCCTGTAAATTCATGTAATTCATACTGATTGCATTATAGCATTGAAGCTGATATAATAACAATAGATAATACTCATATTTGTTATAATAGATAGTTATAGTTTGCTGTTCACAGGCAATGTTGGTTAGTTAAGTTGTTTTAGAAGGTACGCCTTGGAAAAGAAGAGGAAAACCAACTGATATTAATTCATACTACAATGTCATGATACCGGGGTCAAAAACTTTTTGAACCCCTGCAATATATTATTTAGACTTTTAAAAACACGAAAACAGGGGGGAAAATGGATCAGAATCTTTCTCAATACCGAATCTTTTACTCGGTTGCCCGGACCGGCAACATTTCCAAAGCTGCCCGTGAGCTCTATATCAGCCAGCCTGCCATCAGTAAGGCCATCAGCAAGCTGGAGGACAGCCTTAACACTACCTTGTTTACCCGCAACTCCCGCGGTGTACAGCTGACCGAGGAAGGGCAGATCCTCTTCGCCCATACAAGCGCTGCCTTTGAGGAGTTGAACCTGGGAGAGAGGGAATTAAAGCGAATCCGGGAATTTAACATGGGACACATCCGCATCGGCGTCAGCAACACACTGTGCCGTTTTATTATGGTATCCTATCTGAAAGGGTTTATTGAAAAATATCCTCACATCAAGATTACCATCGAAAGCCAGTCCAGCACCCACACCTTAGCCATGCTGGGACAGCAGCGGATTGATATCGGCCTGACTGCAAAGCCCAAAACCGGCAAAAGCCTGGTTTTCCTTCCGGTTATGGAAATCCAGGATACTTTCGTGGCCACTCCCAGCTACCTGGAGAATCTCCGCCTTCGGGAGGGCGCGGACGCCGACCTTTTCCAGACAGGCAATATTATGCTTTTGGACAAGCAGAATCTGACCCGCACCTATATTGACGACTATATGAACGCCAATCACATTCAGGCCAACAATCTTTTGCAGGTAACCACCATGGATCTTCTGATTGAATTTGCCCGCATCGGCCTTGGAATCGGCTGCGTCATCCGGGAGTTTGTCCGGGATGACATTGACAAGGGCCGGCTGGTGGAGATCCGGCCGGAAAGTCCCATCCGCAAACGGACCATCGGCTTTGTCTACCACCCGGGCCGCCCCTCAAAGGCCTTGGACACCTTTATCCGGTTCTGCCGAGAATGCGCGCCGGATCCTAGTATAACCCGATTTAAATAACCTTCCATTTCGCTGGCCTGCTTTCCCGATAGCACAAAGAAAAAATGCTCAGCGTAGCACCACTACGCCTCCGCTTTTTCCTTTGCACTCTCGAAAAAGCATCCTCAACGAAATGGAAAGGTATTTAAATCGGCTTATACTAGTCATACAGATTAAAATCCTCTCCCACCGCCGGATTTACCCTGCCGGTCCTCTTATCCACCTGATAGGTATTCAGCGTGCTGTAGCTGTTGGGACCGGTAATGGCGCGGACGGACATATGGATTATGGCGCCGTCTTGCCAGTCCTCCAAAACTTCCACCGGACATTCCTCCCTGTCGTAATATCCCATCCCCGCGATGGCATTTTCCAGGAGATGGACAGCGGCTGTCTCATCAAGGGGAGGCCGCTGCACCCAGCTTCCCGTTTCCGAATCCAGATAATACCACAATCCGTTGTCCGTCTGAACCCATCCGGTCTGCAAAACCCCCGCCTCATCGCCGTAATACCAGAGAGTCCCGATTTGATTCCATCCGGCCTCCACCATTGCCGGGAATGTCACGGCCTCTGCTTCTTTTGTCAGCTCCTCCCCGTAGGCGGGGACACTCAAAAGAACGGCCGCCAGAGCTGCTGCTTTTGCCGTTCTCAGCATTCTTCTTTCTACTGTCTTTTGCTCTCTCCTCATTTTGATTCTGCTCCCTTCTCATTTTGTGTGATTGTTTGGAACAGCTCCCGGGCAGATAAAAGGCGTATGTAGCTGTCATCTATAATAAAGCAGGGGAAAATCAAGGCCTTGGCCTTAATCTCCCCCTTGTCGTCTCTTCACATGAAGCAGCCGGATCTATGCTTCCTTCCTCCACCTTGCCTCTGCCGGTTCATCCTTCGTAAAATATATCAGGCTATTTTTTTAGTTTCCTTAGTACATTGTTCAGCAAATAACTGAACCAATCATGCAGAATGTTTTTTTCGAGTGTGCAAGCCAAAAAACGCAGGTGCAGCGGGGCTGCGCTGAGGCTTTTTAACCTGTGCAATCGGGAAAACAGGCAAGTGATTGGTGTAGTTATTTGCGAGACAATGTATTAGTTGTTAATCAGCTTATCACTCTCGTTATTCCAGCTGTACAGCTTCCGGATCTCCTCGCCGATCTTCTCTGCCGGATGCTCTGCAGCCAGCTTTCTCATGGCCTTAAAATGTACCTGACGGCCAGCCGGCGACATATCCAGCAAAAATTCCTTGGCAAAGGTGCCATCCTGGATGTCTGCCAAAATCTTCTTCATGGTTTTCTTTGTCTCCTCCGTGATCAGCTTGGGACCGGTCACGTAATCGCCGTACTCCGCGGTGTTGGAGATGGAGTATCTCATGCCTGCAAAGCCGGACTGATAGATCAGATCCACAATCAGCTTCATCTCATGGATACACTCAAAGTAAGCATTTCTCGGGTCGTATCCGGCCTCCACCAGAGTCTCAAAACCTGCCTGCATCAACGCGCACACGCCGCCGCACAGCACTGCCTGCTCGCCGAACAGATCGGTCTCTGTCTCCGTGCGGAAGGTGGTCTCCAAAACACCGGCTCTTGCGCCGCCGATAGCCAGAGCGTAGGCCAGGGCAAGCTCCAAGGCCTTTCCTGTGGCATCCTGCTCCACGGCCACCAGGCAGGGAACTCCCTTGCCCTCCAGATACTCGGAACGGACCGTATGACCCGGTCCCTTGGGAGCGATCATGGTCACGTCCACATTTTTGGGCGGGTTGATACAGCCGAAATGGATATTAAAGCCATGGGCAAACATCAGCATATTGCCCTCCTCCAAATTGGGCTCAATATCCTTTTTGTACATGTCAGCCTGCAGCTCATCGTTAATCAGGATCATGATAATGTCAGCCCTCTTGGCAGCCTCTGCCGCCGTGTACACCTCAAAGCCCTGAGCCTCAGCCCTTGCCCAGGATCTGCTGCCCTCGTAAAGACCGATGATCACATGGCATCCGGACTCCTTGGCATTGAGCGCGTGAGCATGTCCCTGGCTGCCGTAACCGATCACCGCGATGGTCTTTCCCTCCAGCAGGGACAGATTGCAGTCCTCCTGATAATAAATCTTTGCCATATCCTTTTCCTCCTCATCTCTTTCTTCCGGCGACCTTTTAATGCCGGAGTTCCCGGCCGGACATTTCCGGAAAGGTATTATATTTTATTTGATGATCCCTCTAGGGAAGATAGCGGACATCCTGAGAGCCTCTGGAAAGTCCGGTCAGTCCCGTTCTTGCCAGCTCCAAAATCTCGTAATCCTCCAAAAGATTGATCAGCGCGTCCAGCTTGGACTGGTCCCCTGTCAGCATGACCGTAAGGGAATCCTTGCCCACATCCACAATGGTGGCCCGGAAAATATCGGAAATAGCGCCAATAGCCTGACGCTCACTGGCATTGGCCTTAACCTTCACCATGATCAGTTCCCGATACACCGACTGACCCGGCTTTAACTCCTTGATATCCCGCACATCCTCCAGCTTGCGCAGCTGCTTCTCGATCTGCTCCAGGATCTCCTGATCTCCTAAGGACACCACGGTCATGCGGGAATACCGCTCATCGGCAGTGACGCCCACCGTAAGGCTCTCAATGTTGTAGCCCCGGCGGCTGAACAGTCCGGCCACCCGGCTCAAAACACCGGCAGTATTGTCTACCAGCAGTGATAATACGATCCTATCCATAGGTATTTTGTCACCCTTTCTGTCGCGTTCATATAATCATAGCAATCTTGATTCTCTTTGTCAACTATATAAATGGAATGTGTATGATTCCTTCAGGTTATGGTTTGCAGCAGTTCGGACAGGTATCTTCTTGCCCGTCTGAACTGTTACTATGGTTTTATAATCATATCGGAGGTAATCTCCGAAAGGGAATGAGCCCCGCACATTGCCATAGTGTCAGAAAGCTCCTGGGCAAGCCGTCCGATCAGCTCCTTCACGCCCTCCTGTCCTCCTCCATAAGCAGCGGTCACAAAGGGGCGGCAGATCAACACCCCGTCCGCTCCCATGGCCAGGGCCTTAAAAATATCCGTGCCGCTGCGGATGCCTCCATCCACCAGCACGGTCATAGCTCCTTTCACAGCCTTAACAATGGAGGGAAGCACCTCTGCCGTTGCCGGACACTGGTCCAACACACGCCCTCCGTGATTGGAAACCACAATGGCGGCGGCCCCGGCTTCCTTCGCCTTCAAAGCCCCCTTCACCGTCATAATCCCTTTGACAATAAAGGGAATTTCTGCCTCCCGGACAATCCGGGCCAGCTCCCCGGTGGTTTTGCTTCCTGCCGGCGGCGTCATGTTTTTGAGGAAGGGCAGCCCCGCCGCATCCACATCCATGGCAGCGGCAAAGGCCCCGGATTCCCGAACCAGCGCAAGCTTTTCCCGAATGTTTTCCATATTCCATGGCTTTATCACCGGCACTCCCACACCCTTTGCAGCCCTAACGGCCGCCGTGGCCGCCTCCATTACCCGGGGATCCGTCCCGTCTCCCGTAAAAGCGGCGATCCCTTCCCCGGCACAGGCGGAAACAAGAATATCATTGTACTGCTCGTCCCCGTATTTGTCTCCGTAATGAAGCTTAACGGCCCCCACCGGGCCTGCAAAAAACGGGTAGGCGAATGTTCTTCCAAACAGCCGACAGGTGGTGTCCACCGGCCGGTTCTCGCACAGAGTATCCATCTGGACGCGGATTTCCTTCCATTTTTCGTAATTGCGGATAGCCGTGTCGCCCACACCCTTCGCTCCCGGCCCCGGAATCTGGTTTTTGCAGGCCCGTCCGTCACACACCTGACAGCCCTTGCAGTAGGGGCCCAGACAGGTTCTGGCCTGCTTTAGCACTTCTTTTTGTGTCATTCTTTTTTGCCTCCTTTGTCAATTGGCTATCTGAAAACCCCGGTCCGCTTTCATCTCCATGTCCGTCACTTCCATATCATCAATCCGGATATAGGGCTGCTTGTGAAGGGCGCTGACCATATCCCAAATCACGCTCTCCTCCCCCTGAGCCTCCAACTCCACCCGCTGATCCCACAGATTCTGCACATAGCCGGTCAGTCCCAAATTCCTGGCAATCCGGCAGGCCTGATATCGAAATCCAACTCCCTGAACCCGTCCGGAAAAATAAAAATGCTTTCTCACCTTCATTCTGCACCTCCGCCTACAAAATGAAAAATTCTGCTTCCCTGCGCTCTGAACAAACCTTTTTAAGCTTCTGTCCCACAGCCAGCAAAACCATGGTATTGATCTTGCGGGCCCCTGACGGGCACACCTTCACGCACCGCATGCAGGTAATGCACCGCTGGGTATCCGTCACCCTGGGATCTGTCCGGGAGATAGCCTGAACCGGGCATTTGCGGATGCAGGCTCCGCAATTTTTGCAGGAAAGGCCCACCTTGATCTTTAAGGGCACTCCCCGGAACTTTTTAAAGGGCCGGTTGCCGGGAACCTTTAAATCCCCGATCCGATAGTTGCTGGGCAGCTCCCAAAACCGCTTTCCCAGCTCTCTGCCAAACTGCCTCAGCCGCTTTCTGTCGGCCTTGTCCGGCCGTCCTGCACCAATGCTGCGAACAATGTTGTGCTCCGCAGAAACGGCAGCCGCAGCCATGGGACAAAAGCCCTGTCGCTGCATGATCAGCTTCAGCTCCAAAAGAGCATCCTCATAGGCCCTGTTTCCGTATGTCACCACCAAAACGGCCGCTGTCTTCCGCCCATGAAGCTTTTTAAGCCTCTCCGCCGCCACTGCCGGCACCCGTCCTCCATAAACCGGCACTCCTACCACCACCGCCTCATTCTCCATAAAATAATAGTCCGGCCGGCTGCCCGGACCAGTCAGATCCAGCTGCTCCTGGTTCCCCGAAAGAGGCTCCGCAATCAGCCTCACCGCTGTCTTTGTATTGTATGTAGGACTGAAATACACTCTGGTAATCTGCTTTATGTTCATTGCTCCATCCTCCTGGTCTCTCCCATCCTTCTGTCCCCGCAAAATTTCTTAAAAATGCCCTGCCTCAAATTCCCTGTTCAGCCATTCCACCGCTTCCCGAAGTCCTTCATCCTGGAAGGGAAAATCCTTTCCGTGCTTTTTGTCCTCCCCGGTGGTCTCATAATTGTAAGGCTCCGGCCAGATCACTGCCTCCAGAACGGTCTCCTTTGCCTCAGACTTGCCGTCCTCCGGCCTTTTTGCTGCCTCAGACTTGCCGTCCGACCGCTTCCTTGCCACCCGCTCCGCCTTTTGAAGCAGATAACGCATTCCCCGATAGCTTCCCGTAAACCGGCTCTTTTTTAAAAAAGCCATGGAAATCTGTCCATGCAGATCAATCATAATAACTTATCCCCTCATTGTCAAGCTTTGCCGAAAGACGAAAAAAACCGCTTCCCGTCTTACGGCCGGCTCCGTTCAGATACCCCCTGAACCGATACCTCTAGTTTACAAACATTTCCACAAAATGTCCACAACTTTTATACGTAACCGCGCCGTCAAAAAAAGAAGCTCCAAGCTCTCGCCCGCAAGCCTCTCTTCTTTCAAAAATTTTCCTTTTCAAACCCGTTTCCGTATAGTCAGTATGTTCCTTCCGTCCTTAAACTCATACGAAATCCCGCCCTTCATCTGCTTGATCATAAAAATCCCCAGCCCCCACCGGCCGGTCTGCTGCACCCAGGGTAATATCCGGATCCTCCTTTTTCAAAGGATTGTAAGGCTTCCCCCTGTCCGGAAAATCAATGGTAATCTGCAAAGGCTCCCCTCCCACCATACAGCGGGCGGTAGCCTCCCCTGCCTGGGGATGATATGCATAACGGACAATATTCACATAGATCTCCTCCGATGCCACATCAATCTGAGTCAGCAGCGCCACGGGACAATCTGTGTGATTCAGCTGTGAACGGATAAATCCGGTCACGGTCTCCAGGTTTTCCAGCGTGGCCGCCACGGTCAGTTCATCCCTGTACATCCCTCCTTTGCCACAGCCATTCCGTTTGTTGGAAGTGGCCAGATCTCCCTTCTGATTTTTTTCATAACCGAGGGAAGCATCCAGTTCCGCTTCCATGAGTTCCTGCAGGATGTCTTTAAAGCTTTCCCTGAGCAGGGAATAGACATCCGCAACGCTGGAAATGTTGTTTTCTGAAATCATCTGTCGAATTTGCTCCTTAGCTACCGCCATAAAAATACTCCTTTTCAATAAGAATTGTCATATCTGAATTCTTACCTAAAAGGAGCCATTTTTTTCCAAAGACACAAACTATTTTACACTACCCTTTAAAATGTTAAAATTTTGTGAATTTGATTAAAAGTCCTTTACAAAACGTCACTGGCCAAACAAAGCTCAGTAAGGACAGGCATATGACAAATCCGTACACTCCCAGCGCCGCCCTCGCAAAATCCATGAAAATCTCCTCACCCGTTTTGCTCACCGGCAGGTCCCCTTTTGTTACTGTTCGGATAATCCTTGTCTGTTACCTTTTTTTATAACAAAATCCCCTTCCCACGTCAATACAGTTGTTCTGAATCGTATATATTCGTAGATAAATGACAAATTTCTCTTTGATTTTTTTGTAATTATCTCTATACTTTTTGTGTGAGACGATTCCATTGCAACAGTTCGGGCGGGCAAGAAAATACCCGTCTGAACTGTTACATTTCATTAAAAGGAAGGCAAACATGAGCTTAAACAATCCCGGGCAGGCGGAGATCGTCTGCATAGATCAGACCATCTCCTGCACTGCGCCCCTTCATAAGATCGCTTCCTGGCTTCCGGATACCTTTTATCCCATACACAGAAGCTATCTTGTAAATGTAATCTATATTGTATCTCTGTGCCGCTATGAAGCCAATCTTCTTTCCGGCATCGCCATTCCCATTCCTGCCAGAACCTATATGCAGGTCCGGCAGGATATCGAGAGACTGCTGTCAGACGAAAAAAGCCTGTAGCCGGCAACGGCGGCTTTTCTCTCACTCCCCCACCAGCTGTCTGACCGCATCGGTCAGCTCCTCAAGCTGTTTTTCGGCGTCCTCCCTGTTTGTCCCCTTCACGCCCATATAAAACTTCACCTTGGGCTCGGTACCTGACGGGCGGATACAGCACCAGGCCGATTCTCCCAGATCAAAATACAGCACGTTGGACTTTGGAAGTCCTGAGGGCAATTCCCTGCCAGCTTCACAGTCCCATATGGTCCCCTTCTCATAATCCCTGAACCGGGTTACCGGATAGTTACCGATGGTCTTTGGCGGTTTTTTCCGGATATTCTCCAAAAGCTCCCTGATTTTCCCGGCTCCTTCCATCCCCTTCATGGTGACAGTACAGAGCCCTTCCTTGAAATATCCGTATTTTTCAAATAAGCACTCCATCTGCTGACACAGAGTAAGCCCTAAGGACCGGTAATAGGCAGCAGCCTCGCACAAAGCCATCACGGCAACCACCGCATCCTTGTCCCGGGCGTGGGTTCCCACCAGACATCCGTAGCTCTCCTCGTATCCAAACAAGAATTCGCGACTGTGGTCCTGCTCAAAAAACTTTATCTGCTCCCCGATGTACTTAAACCCGGTGAGAGTCTCGATCCGCTCCACATGATATTCCTTTGCAATCTCCCGGGACATTTTGCCCGACACAATGGTAGTCACCACGGCCCCGTTTGCCGGAATCCGGCTGGCAGCCTGCTTCCGAGACAGAATATACTCCAAAATAATCATTCCCGACATATTGCCTGTAAAGGGCTCGTACTCTCCTGTCTCCCCGTTCTTTGCATAGATTCCCAGCCGGTCCGCATCCGGATCCGTGGCCAGAACCACATCCGCGTCCACCTGCCGGGCCAGCTTTAAGGCCAGCAAAAAGGCATTTTTGTCCTCCGGATTGGGATAGCTGACGGTGGGGAAATCTCCGTTGGGCAGCTCCTGCTCCGGCACCACATACACGTTTTCAAAGCCCAGCTCCTTAAGGATGCGCCGCACCGGCAGATTTCCCGTGCCGTGAAGGGGTGTGTAGACAATCTTCATGTCCTTTCCCTGCTGACGGACAATATCCGGATGGATCACCAGCTTCTTTAACTCCTCCATATAGCTTTCGTCTATCTCTTTGCCGATCACCTGATAGAGACCCTTGTCTTTGGCTTCCTGAAAATCCATGGTCCGGGCCATACCGTAATCTGCAATGGCATTGACCTCCCCGATGATCTCCTTATCCCTGGGCGCCGTGATCTGGGCTCCGTCCTCCCAATACACCTTATAGCCGTTGTATTCCGGAGGATTGTGACTTGCCGTCACCACGATTCCCGCCATACAGCCAAGCTTTCGCAGGGCAAAGGACAGCTCCGGCGTTGGCCTGAGAGATTCAAACACATAAGCCTTGATCCCGTTAGCCGCCAGACAGAGAGCTGTCTCCTTGGCAAATTCGGGCGACATCCGGCGAGAGTCAAAGGCGATCGCCACCCCCCGCTGTCCTCCCGCTTCTTTATTAATATAATTGGCCAGCCCCTGTGTAGCCTTTCTCACCGTGTAAACATTCATCCGGTTGCTTCCGGCTCCCAATATTCCCCGCAGGCCGCCGGTTCCAAACTCCAGATCCCGGTAAAACCGGTCCGTAATCTCCACTCCGTTCCCGGCAAGAGCCCGCAGCTCTGCCTTGGTCTTTTCATCAAACACCGGCGATTCCATCCAAAGCCGGTAACGCGCGGCCAAATCCTCTCTCAGCTCTCCCATATTTCTTGTCTCCTCTGCATCTTTTTTCAGTCCTGTCCTTTTTCTTCGGATCCCTCTTTCGCCCCAAGCTACTCCTGACCGCTTCCTGTCCGTCCGGCTTTTGCTCCTGCAGGAATCTTTGGATTTCTCATCTCTCCCCGGCCAGAAGCTCCCGGTTTCTGCGAATCAGCTCCACCCGCTGCCGCACGCAGTCCGCGCTTCTCCCCGGGTCCCCAGGCGTATGGAACACGTAATCCACCAGCTTTTCCATCGTAGTCTCCGCCACATGCATCCGGGTATCCGAGGAGGCATAATAGATCAGCACCTGACCGTTATCCCGCGCAACCGCCCCGTTGGTAAAGACCACGTTGGACACATCGCCCACCCGCTCTCCTCCTCTCGGCGCAATCAAAAGTCCGGACGGCTCTGCAATCACCTTTTCCGGATGATTCAGATCCGTGGCAAAGGCATAGATCACATACCGCAGCCCTGCCGCCGTGTTCCGCACACCGTGGGCAATGTGAATCCACCCCTTCTCCGTGCGGATCGGCACCGCGCCGGCTCCGTTCTTGGCCTCCGTAATGGTGTGATACTTTCTGAGGCTGGTCATTTTCTCCTCATCGATCACCGCATGGGTGATGTCCTCGCACAACCCGAAGCCCACACCGCCGCCGCTGCCCGTATCGATAAAATCATCCATGGGCCGGGTATAAAAGGCGTACTTTCCATCCACAAATTCCGGGTGCAGCACCACATTCCTCTGCTGGGGCGAGCGCAGAGTCACCAGGTTGGGAAGCCGCTCCCAGCTCTTTAAATCCTTTGTTCGCACAATTCCCGCCGCTGCCACTGCCGCCGACAGATCCTTCACCGAGGTGTCCTTGCTCTCCGAACAGAACACCCCGTAGATATACCCGTCCTCATGCTTCGTCAGCCGCATATCATACACATTGGTCTCCTCCGGGCAGGTATCCGGCAGCACCACCGGCTCGTCCCGGAACCGGAAGCCGTCCACACCGCTCTCGCTCTCCGCCACGGCGAAGAAGGATTTCCTGTCATTTCCCTCCACCCGCACTACCAGGCAGATCTTTCCATTCAGCTCAATAGCCCCTGCATTCATCACCGCATTGACCCCCAGCCGCTCCATAAAATAAGGATTGGTCTCCGCATTTAAATCAAACCGCCACTCCACCGGAATATGCTCCCTGGTCACCACCGGGTCCACATACCGGTCATAAATTCCGTTATAAGAATCTGCCTTTTGATTCTTTTTTGCAATCAGCCTTCTCAGCTTTTCCTTCTCTGCCTCATATCTCTCATGGATCATCTCGTCACCTCATTCAGCTTTCTTCTCTTAATCTTATACCAAATTTCTGTTATTTCTCATATCACTGCCTTCTATCAATCTGCTGCCTTCCAGACTTCCCATTTTTCTGTCGGAAAACGGCATCCGATTTATTCCGCAAATTTGCCCCGCAGATTTTCTCTGCGCTCTTCCCGCCGCCAAAAGCCGTCAGCCCTGGCGGCTCCTCCGGATTACCTCCATACACATTCTCCCGTTATGGTAGGGACACTTCCAGGGCTCCACAATCGGCTCTCCCTCCACGGGCTTCCCGTTTTCATCCACCCGCCAGTACCACTCGGAGCCTTCTCTCTTGTCCACGATCACCCGGTCAATGTACTGCCAGATATCTCTGGCCGCATCCAGGAAATATCTCTTTTCCGGCCATTTCACCCATGCGTTTAAAAATCCCACAACCGATTCCGCCTGAACCCACCAGATCCGGTCCGTATTGTCCACCCCGTTCTCGCACTCATTCATCACACTGTGATCCTGGTAGGCCCGCTCATAAATCTCCTCTGCCAGCGCCAGAATCACCGGCTCCAGCTTCTTGGAATAAGCCTCATCCCCCAGAACCCGGCATCCCCTATCCAACAGCCAGGAGGTCTCAATATCGTGCCCGTAGGAATGAAGGTCAATCAGAGTATTCCACTGGCCGTCAAAAAATACCTCCTGCCGTCTCTTCTCCGGATTATACACTTTTTTTACAAATACATCCAGCATTTCCCGCATGCACTCCGCCACGTCCGCCCGGTGGTCCACCCGGTACAGCTCCGTGTAGGCCTCAAACACATGCAAAAGGGTGTTCATGGTTCTCTCGGCCATCACCCCGTTTTCCGACAGCTTCTCATTGGACGCCGGAACAAAATCCCGGCTGTACGCCTCCCCGTATCCTCCCTCGTCCCGGCAGCGGGTCTCAATCAGCTCATACAGCTCATAAGCCAGCCTTAAAGCCTCCTCGCTGCCGCCGGCCGCATAGTAGGAGGACAAAGCGTAGACCGCAAACGCCTGATTGTATGTATGCTTTGTCTCATCCTCCACCTTGCCGTCACAGGTCAGAGACCAGTACACGCCTCCACATTCCCTGTCCAGGCAGAAATCACGCAAAAACAGATAGGCATGCTCCGCGTATTTTAACAGCTCCGGCTTCTTTAAGGTCAGATAAGCATTGGAAAAAAACCATAAGATCCTACTGTTTAAGATCACCCCTTTTACCGCCTGTCTGTCCAGCTCCAGATTATACCCCAGATACCCGTAAAACCCGCCTAAATGCCAGTCCGCCATTTCCTCCCAAAAGGGAATCAGTTTTTTTCTCAAATGCTTCTCAATCTGCTGCACTATTCTTCTCCTCCTCCCACACGGGGATATCCAGCCGGTTTATATAATCCACCAGCTCCTCTGCCATCTGCTCCGCCTCCGGCATCCCCGCATACTCTGTGGCCTCAGACACCTCCCCGGCAGACACCGAATCCCCGTAGATCTCGATTCTTCTGTCCGGCCTCCCGGGCAAATCCAACAGATGGCTGCCCTCCCACAGCTCAAGCCCCCTGATCACCAGCTCATGACAGCCGTCCTGCCGCTTAAAACACAATACCTCATGCTCCCCCTCGTCCTCCCCGTCCAGAAGCACCAGCCGGGTCTCCCCCTCATCCGCAAGCTTCCACTTTCTCTGCCGGCCGTCAATAATTGCCCCCACATAATTGTCCCAGTACAATCTCCGGTTTTCCACCACGATCGCGGCTCCCTTTCCCTGAAACCGGAATGCCAGCGAGGATGCCGGAAATATGAACTCCGGTCCCTCGGGATTTCTCCAGTCAATCCGCCCTGTATAGCGCAGGCGGACGTCCCTCAGCGATATCCTCATTTCTGTCCTCCTCCTTTCTCTGCCGTCTTTCCTGACAGTCTCCTGCCCTTAATATGGCAATCAAATCAGCCATCCAAACAGACAGAGCCGTCATAAATCCCTAGCTCTTTTAGTTCAAATAAACCAAATTTTAAATTAATTTAATTATATATCTTTCATTAAATTTAATCAAGTATTTTTTTTGAACTTTTTATTAATATATTTATTAATATGCGCTATTCACAGGAGATCTCAAGAAATCCGCCTGAGAAAGGATTCATGCCCCATAAAAAAGAGCCCTCAATCCTGCGACTGATGGCCTTTCTTATCTTTTGTTCTTTATCAAAACATTTTCCCGGTCTGGCACACTGGCCGGTTATCATATCCGTCTCTTCACACTTTCTCTTTCAATCAGCTGGCCGGTGACGATCTGAATTCCTTCCACATACGGCTCATTCTTGATCTTTTTAATCAGAGAGCGCACACATATCCCTGCCATGCGCATCAGGTCAACCTCATAGGTGGTAAGCTTGTCCGATTCCATTCCCGGCGGGAGAAAATTGTCAAAGCCCACCACCGATACATCCTCCGGCACCCGGCTTCCGGCTTCCTCCAAACTCCGGATCATAACCTGAGCCGTCACATCACAGTTGCACACATAGGCATCGTATTTCCCCGCCTCCACCGGCAGCTTTTCATAGGTGGCCCCCTGCGTATCCCGGTCCGGAATCTCCCAATCCTCCTCAAACCGAATATGGTTTTCCCGCAGCGCCCGCCGGTAGCCCCAGAACCGGTCTGCAATGCTGCTGGTGGCATCCACGCTGCCCACAAAGCCGATCCGCTTATGGCCTGCCTTAATCAGATAATCCGTAAGCTGGTATGTTCCGTAATATCCGTCAGAAATCACCGTATCAAACCGGGCGGACGGAATGTAGGCATCCAGGAAAAATACAGGACACCTGGTCTGGCGGATCATCTTCAAAATGTAAGATTCATCCATCTGTCCCAAAAAGATCAGGCCGTCCACCTTTCCGTCCTGCACCATCTTGGGAAGATTGCCTGCCCTTTCATCTTCTTCCGTCAGCAGCTCTAAAATACCGTAATATTCATTATCATAAAGGGCTCTCACCACCCGCTCATACAGCTGGCCGTAAAATGTGATCGAATACCCGTAATACCTTTCCCGGACAACCACTCCGATATTGCCTGTGCCTGTCACGGCAGGCTTTACCGAAACGCTGGGAACATACCCCATCTGTGCGGCGGCTTCCTTGATCCGGCTCCTGAGCTCCTCGCTCACCCCTGGCTTTCCGGACAGCGCCTTTGACACGGCAACCGCACTCACTCCCACCTGAGCCGCAATATCCGCCAATGTTACATCCTTTGCCATCTCAACTCTCCTAGTCCTGATCTGTTTCTGATCTGTCTCCTGAGAATTAATTTTATCATTACTTTTTTCTTCGGTCAACTGTTAATCTTTCTTTTTCTCATATATTAATTTACTTATTAACTAATTTAAACCGTTTATTTAACAGAGAAAATTAGAATCCGTGATTCCCGTTTCCGGACTTTTCCTTCTAAACCGTATCATTCCCTGTTTCTTTCCGGGACAGAAAATCTCATCAAATTCTTCATCAAATTTTCTACCCTCGTCTTTGAATGCTTTGCATTTCTAAATTACCCAAAGACATGGATCTCTTTGAGTTTTAAGTGCCGCAATCACAAGCACTGCCATAGAGCATCTCATAAAAGAGGAAGAACCCCCGCCCTTCAGCGAGATTTCTCCTCTTTCAGCTTTTCATGTCAAAAACAGAACACTTCTTATCCCCGGACCTCCTGCCCGGCCAGTCTCCCGGCCACCTCTAAAACCCGTTCCGCGCAGGCCCGGATTTTCTCTTCCGAAAGCTTCCCTTCCCTGTACGCCTGAAGGATGCTTTCCCCGTCACAGGGAGTTCCCGGCATAATGATATCGTTTCCTGCGTCCGTGCACAGCCAGGGGATGCTTTCTCCCACCGGAATGGTGGTGCCCCAGTCTGTCATGATCACCCCGTCAAAGCCCCACTCCCTCCGGGCAAGGACGGTGCATAAATCATAGCTGTTGGCCGAATGGACGCCGTTGATCCGGTTATAGGATGTCATGATGGCAAGGGGCGCGCCCTTTTTGACCGCGATCTCGAATCCCCGGAAATAGATCTCCCGCAACGCTCTCTGGGAGACACAGGAATCCACGATCATCCGGTTGTCCTCCTGGTTGTTGCAGGCAAAATGCTTGATGGTCACACCGCATCCCTTACGGCTCTGAACGCCCCGGGTCACCGCCGCCGCCAACATTCCCGACAGGTACGGATCCTCCGAATAATACTCAAAATTGCGGCCGCACAGGGGATTTCTGTGAATGTTTAGCCCAGGCGCCAGCCACAGGTTCACATGAAACTCCTGCATCTCCGCAGCCACCGCCCGGCCGAAGGCTTCCATCAGCTCCTCATCCCATGTCTGGGCCAGCGCCGTTCCCACGGGAAATGCGGTGCAGTACTGATAATAGGTGTCTGCACCCTCATGCCGGACCTCCTCCTGCAGAAAACCGTTTTCCAGAGCACCCAGCACCCCGGTGCCATATACCCTTCCTGTCTGCCGGTCTGTCTGATAGCTCTGCCGCAGGCGAATCCCGGCAGGGCCGTCCGCCATAATCAGGGACGGGATATCCCAGGTCTCCTCCAGGCTTTCCGTTGTCTCCCCTGCGGAGCCGGGTACCCGCACCCCCGCAGAGCCCAGGGTGCTCTTGCTGTCCGTGATATTTCCGTACAAAAGGGGAACCAGGTCCTCCACCGACAGCTTCCAGGCAAGGGCGGCCTGCGTATCCGTCTTTCGCTCCTCCTTGGCATCCGTTTTTTGCTCCTCCTGACCGGGAAGGAAGGGCACTGTCACAGGCTCCTTATCTTCCCCCGGTCTTTGTCTCCGCCCGGCCTGGCTTCCTACGTAAGGAGCGGCCTCTTTGTCCCGAAAATCGGCCTTTATAGGACACACACGTTCCACCTGCTGAATCACCGTCCTCTCCGGGACCTCTAAAAAGGCCGCCGGTTCCAGGCAGGCCGAGTGCCTTCCCACCCACACTCCGTATTTCCCGGCATCCATCACCCAGGCCGAATCCTCCTCGGAATAGCTGGCCAGCTGCTTTTGCTCCAGGAAAAGGGTGAGGGTCTGCTCCTCCCCGGGATTTAGAAGCCTCGTCTTGATAAAGCCTGCCAGACGCTGATACTCCTTCCCCATGCCTGTCTGAGGCGGGGTCACATAGACCTGAACCACCTCCCTCCCTCCATACACCTTCCCGGTGTTTTTTATGGAGACCGTCACCTCCACACCCTTTTCTGTCACCTGCGGCTTCTCAAACCGGACGGAAAAGTCCGTGTAGGAAAGGCCATAGCCAAAGGGAAACAGAGGCTCGATGCCGAAACTGTCGAAATGGCGGTAGCCTACATAGATTCCCTCCCGGTATTCCTCTGTCTCAAGATTGCCGTTTAAGTAACCATAGCTTTCGGCAGAGGGATAATCCTCATAATGCCTTGCCCACGTGTCCGTCAGGCGTCCGCCGGGAGCCGTCCGGCCAAGGAGCACATCGGCCACAGCCCGGCCGCCCTCCTGTCCCGGAAGACAGATGTGGAGTATCCCCCGGATGTTTTCTGTCTCCCCCAAAATTCCTGTCAGCTCCACCGGCGCCCCCACGTTCAGAATCAGGACGACCGGCATCCCCTGTCGGTCTAAGAAAAGAAGATCCTCCCGCTCCTTTTTGCTCAGATAATAATCCCCCTCTTCCCGTCTCCGGTCCTTTCCCTCGCCGGCAATACGGCTGATTACATAGATTGCCGCCCGGGCCTCTTTTACATCCTCCGCGCCGATGGCGCGCCCCTCGGGCATGACAAAGGGATTGGCAGAGTAGGCGTCAAAGGGATTGTTCACCTGCTTTGCATCCCCCAGAATCTTCTCCTTCCACTTTAACCGGGCGGCCTCATAGCGCCGGTCATAGTCTGCAAGCCAGTCCTCACTGGTAACGGTCACTCCTGCCTCCTTAAGGCCCTGCCAGATGGAAATGCTCTCCCGGTTATTCACGTCCCCGGAACCTATGCCTCCCTTGACGGTTTTTCCCGCCCCGCTTCCAAGCAGAGCCACCGGCACCGAAGGGGCAAAGGGAAGCTGCCCGTCATTTTTCAGCAGAACCATCCCCTCTGCCGCCAGGCGCCTCGCCAGTATGCCGTGTTCCCGCTCCCGCTTTGAAACCTGCGTCTCTTTCGTGCCGCTGCGGCCTTGTCTCTTTGTTTCCTCATTGATCTGCCTTGCCATTCCTTTTTCCCCTTTCCAGGATATTACCTTTTGCTTTCTCTACTTTCCTGTTATCCTTCCGCTTTGATTTATAAACATAATTTATTAGAATAATTTATTCTATCACCAAATTTATTTATTTTCAAGAGCTATATTCTCCCTACAATGTCATGATTTTTGGCAGCTGTGAGATAACAAGCGTAAACAGAATACGGTTTTTACGACTCCATCCGTTCCGTAAACCATATAACCACCGCGGCACCGGCGGCACCGGCAAGGGACGCCACCGCCAGCATGGCACGAACGCCCGCCAGATCAATCATCCATCCCCCGGCGAGGGATGCAGCAACATTTGCCACGGTATAGCTCATCCCGACATATGCCTGCCCCTTGATGGCGTCCTCCGCGCTTATAACACTGTTCACATAATAGATAGGCGCAATGGCAATCAGCCCCCAACCGGCCAGCTGCAATATCTGCACCACATAAAAGACCGGCAGAGAGGGCGCCAGCAGGGACGCAATGGCCTTCCCTGCCATAAAAACTCCGCAAAGCCTGTACCAGACATCACTTCCCGCTTTTTTCAGCATATAGGAAAACAAAAACATAGGCAGCAGCTCCACACACGCACAAAAAGACATGACAAATCCCGTCTCCTGACTGCCTCCGCCCTTGGCCTGAATAATCTGATACAGAAAATTGTTCAGCAGTACATGGCTGATATACAAAAGCACCGTTCCTCCCAGCACAAAGGCAAATCGCGGATATTTTTTTAAAAACGCGGCCGGCGACAGTGCTTTTGGTGTATCTGTCTGCGGTATCCCTTCCTTCCCTTCTTCCGTCTCTCTCCTGCAGAAAGGGTAGGCCAGCACGCATACAAAGAGAAGTCCATAGCCAACCATAATGCCTGCCGGCACTGCGATCACCCCTGCGGTGACGGCCATTCTTCCCATCGCAGAGGACAGCATTGCATAAGCCACAGAGCCGATTCCTCTGGCAACTCCCCAGTTTAACTCCACTCCCCGGCTGATCATCTCCGTGCCCAGAGAATTGATAAAGGGCATCAAAAACTGCAGAAACGCGGAACAGCTTCCATAAAAAAGCCCGGTCAGCAGCACAGATTTACGATATACCACAAGAAGAAGCAGGGACGATAAAAATGCCAGCCCACATACGATCAGAACAATCCATTTCAGGGAAAGAGCCGCGGGCTGATCCGCATAGCCTGCCACCATCGGCTGAGTGACAGCCGCCACAATCCCGGAAACAGCCAAAATCAGGCCCACCTGAGAGCTGGTAAGCCCACAATCCAGAAGATAAACGCTGGAAAACCCCACAACCGCCGCAAAGCTCATCCAAAAAAACCCCTGTACCAAAGAGTATGATAACGTCATCCCTCTTTTTTCACTTTGTATTTTCATGTGCTGTTTCCTTTCTTTTGCACCTTTCTCATGCAACATCTCGGACAAGAGGAATTATACTCTCTTCCATTGACAAATGCAACCATATCCAAAAACGGACTATATTTGTAACTATAAAGGTAATTTTTAAGAAACACCTTGATATAACCAACCTGTCCGGTTAAAATAGAAAAAACTACTCTTCCCAGAAACGGACGTGATAATAAAGATGCTGGATACAACAAATATTGAACAAATGCGTTTTACCACCGAGATGCAGACATTCGACAGAAAGAGTGCCCGGACTGGTGCGTACAAACAATATGCGGGAAATCCATTTTTCGCGAAATCCCAAGATTTTTGATTTTCTGCATGAATATAACTACTCCTGGAAACAGGAAAACTGGTTATGACCATCCCTGATAAACCCAACAGCCGGAACCAGAAATACATTAAGATGTAAAACCAGACCAGTACCAGGCATGTTTATTCCAAAGAATCCATAACCCACAGATAAGGAACTGCTACGAAAAGCCAGACAACGAGCATGCCATAGGCAGCTGCCTCAGTCAACAGGAGAACCACATGCTATATGATAAAGATATCCGTGAACCATTATTCGATTTTCTGGAAGAGCGGTACGGAAAAACCCGCATTATAGAGGAAAAACAAGTAGGAAGATCCCGCGCCGATGTGATTCTGGTGCGGCCTTCCGACCTGTCAGGGATTGAAATCAAAAGCGATGCCGATACCTATGCGCGCCTGAAAAGACAGATCAAGGATTATGATCAATATTTTGACTACAATTATGTAGCCGCAGGCTCCCGCCACGGAATCCATATTGCCGAACATGTACCGCCATGGTGAGGCATCATCACCATTGAGCAGGAAAAAGCAGGCGTGGATTTTTACATGCTGCGGGAAGCCTCCTTAAATCCCAACCGCTGCCTTCAGGCCAAGCTCTGCCTTCTATGGAGACCGGAGCTTGCCCACATCCAGGAAATTAATCAAATGCCCAAATACCGGGAAAAAAGCAAAGCCTTTGTCATAGATAAAATTCTTTCAAAGGTTCCCGAATCCCTTCTCCATGAGCAGATCAGCCAGGAGCTGTTTGAGCGGGACTACACAACCATCGAAGAAACAATCCGGCAATACCGAAAAAGCAGACATTAAATATGTCCTTTACCAATGGTTTATCTGCTCCCTGTGAGCACGGTCTTTCCCTGAAATGCAGATCCATATCTCCGTATTCTCTCCTCTGGAACCCTCTGTCCAACAGGCCCCATATCGCCTGTTCGCTATTATCCGACTGGTCATAGGCAATCCGTTCATCGAGCTCTGCCGTAATCCTTTTTCCCTGCAAAAGCCTCTCAAATGCAGCCTTCAAATCCCTGCTTTCTTCCCGAATCAGCTTTCCCACCAGGCTGTTGGAGCCGAAATTGGCCCAGTAAGGGGCCAACTGCCTCTTATCCAGATAATTGATAATGGACCATGAGTTGTAAATATCCGTCCGGCTTCCAAAGGTAAACCCATCATATCAATTCTTTACCTTCTGTTTTCTGTCCCGCATTCCAAACTCTTCCAGCGCCTCAAATACCTCTCCCTCCGTAAACCCGAAGCAGTCTGCATATTTTTCCGAGGTTGCAGTCACCACCTCCAGATTTTTCAGATCTGAGAAGATAGATTCCTTACTGACTGCAGTTTTCGGAATCCCTCTTCCATATCCCCAGTCCCTGAAACAATGCTCATGTGCGGTAAAGAAGCAAGCAACCGAAAACAAGAGATAGACCGCCAGCACCACACTATTCCGAACCAAAGAGCCAAAGACAAGCATTGTGGAAATGGAATTTATTTGTAGTCATGTTTGATTTTATGATAGTCAGAAATGATGTTTTCAAACGTGATATTCTTTAGGCTTTCACATAAATCATTGCTGATTTTCTGATAAGAACAATCCAATACATTGTGTATGTTTTTCCCTATGGGACATAACGGTGAGGGCAATGGGTGAAGTCCGATAAGCTTAGAAGCGAAGTTCGGTTCTATTGCCTTGCATATTCGGTATAACGTAATTTCATTTGGCAGACAATTCAATGTTGTACCACCTGTACCAAATTTAACAGATATTATACCATCTTTTTTCAACGAGCTTATGATTTTTCGGATTGTAACAGGGTTGATTCCAGTAGATAACGATAAAAGGTCACTGGTTACTTTTTGCGTATCTCCATATTCAAAAATAAAAATAAGGCAATGAATAGCAACGGAACATTTTGTACTGATATGCATGGCGTTTCCCCTTTCTTTTTGAGATTGTATCATATATTCGCATTGGTGTAAATCTTGACATCACACCAGAAGATTGCTATAATAATGATGTTGTGGAGAAAAGCGGCTTTAAAGTAATTGCTGCTATTGCCGCTATTGCAGAGCATTCTATCATGCACCAGTATGCAGCAGGCAGACCAGATGCAAAAGACAGGAGTGAGTTAAGCAGTTTTGCAAAAAAGGTTTTAGAAAAAATAAACAGTGATTCCGCTAAATTTCCTACACTGCAAATTCCGGGCAATCGTCATACAGAGAACACATCATGTATACGTTTAACGGCTTTTGCAAGACTTTTACTTCTTTATCTCTCATGAGCAAAATCCTGACATCCGATTCCCACCGTCCTTGCCATGGCCCTGCTCTCCCCCTTCCTTGTTCCCTGTCCTTTTCCTTATCTGCAGTATACCGAAGGATTCCCAAAAATACAAACATTTCTTTCCGACAAAACAGAAAGCATCCCATCCGCGGAATGCTTTCCTTCTCAATCATGTCTCCAAAGCCGCTGACGGCTCCGCCGTTATACCCGCAAGCACTTTTATTTGCCAAATGCTGTACCAGGGTGATTTACCCGAAAATAAGGGAATTATGTTGGCAAATAATTTGACTCACAGGTAGAAAAATCCCAGCCTACCGGATTCCTATCTCTTTATCACTCTCCGTCAACCTGCTGTGTTCCTTAATATACGCTGTAATCTCATCCGCCCTGGTAAACGCCAGACCGATATAGCTGTCCGCCGCCCCATAGTAAATGGCGATCCGACCGTCTGCCGGGTCGCAGACCGTGGCGCAGGGGAAACATACATTAGGCACAAAGCCCCGCTCCTCATACCATTCCTCCGGCGTCAGCAGAAAGTTCTCACAGCGGTATTTGACAATGGAGGGATTCTCCAAATCCAGTATGGCTCCGCCAATGCTGTACACATAGCCATTGCAGGTTCCCGTCACTCCGTGATAGAAAAGGAGCCAGCCCTCATCCGTCTCAATGGGTGCGGCGCCGCCGCCGATCTTTAGCACCTGCCACCATTCCTCTCCCTTGCCCATCACGTGACGGTGCTTTCCCCAGTACACCAGATCCGGGCTCTCGCTAAGGAAAATGTCTCCAAAGGGCGTATGTCCGCTGTCGCTGGGCCGGGACAGCATCATAAAATTCCCATGTACCTTTCTGGGAAACAGCACCGCGTTCCGGTTAAAGGGCAGAAACGGATTCTCCAGCCTCTCAAACACCTTAAAATCCTTTGTCTTTGCCATTCCGATGGCTGCCCCATAGAAATCCTGGCACCAGATCACATAGTAGGTGTCCTCCACCTTCACCAGGCGGGGGTCATAGGCATACCTGGGCATAAATTCCTTCCCGTTTCCATCCACAAAATGAATCTTTTCTTCCTCAAAATTCCAGCGGATTCCGTCCCCGCTTCTCCCCATATAAATGTAAGGAATCCCGTTAACCTGCTCACCCCGGAACACGCCGATAAACCCGTCCTCAAAGGGAACCACCGCCGAATTGAAAATCCTGGCCACACCCTTCACCGGATTTCTCCCGATGATCGGATTCTCCCGATACCGCCAGACTGGCGCATCGGTTGGCTTTGTCTCCGGCTCCTGCCACGGCATGTTTTTGATCTCTGGTGCAATAATCTTCATCCTTATACCTCCTCATTGCCCGGTTATATGCTGTTGTTTCGGGCATTTCTTTATTCTCGCTTTTCTTTGTTCTTCGCTTTTTGCTCCCGGCTTTTCTCTCCCGGCTTTTCTCTGCCTTTGGCCGTTTATCGCTCTTGGTCTTTCCCTGAACTTAGCCGCTCATTATTCTCCCATTATCCTGATTCCGGCCATTAGATTCTTACGTTGTAACAGTTCTGATAACCCTTCAACTATTACCTTACGTTTTCATTAGTCAAAAAAATCAAATTTTTCTCTTTGCGCTTACACCCGCGTAAGATGAATCATCTTACTCATAAAATCCCCATCCATTCGGGGAATCAAAAGACCTCCGTACATCAGAAGCGCTCCCTTATATATCTGGCCGGTCATGGTCTGAGCTTCCCTTGCCTGCCGGTTCTCCTCCGGCCCAATCTCCTCCAGCCGATACTCTGCCTCCGGATCCAGCCCTTTAAGCCGAAGCTTCCGGCTGTGCCAGTTGGGCTCCGCCAGCACCTGCACATAAGTCATTAATGCCTCGCTCTTATCCTTTGAGACCACCTGCCAGCAGTCATACCTATGATTTTCTCCCCAGGAGGCGATCCGATAATAATCCCCTTCCCGCATCAGGGGCTGGAACCGATGGTACATTTCCACCTGCTTTTCTATCTGCCATTTCTCCTCCTCCGGCAGCTTGGTGATATCCAGCTCATAGCCGAATGTCCCTGCCATGGCCACATGTCCCCGGGTGTGGAAGGGCGTCATCCGCCCCACAATATGGTTGGGACAAGCACTCACATGGGCCCCCATGGTGCTTAAGGGATACAAAAGCGCTGTTCCTTCCTGAATGGCCAGCCGCTCCACCGCATCCGTGTCGTCAGAGCACCAGATCTGAGGACTGTAATACAGCATCCCCGGGTCAAAGCGGGCGCCGCCGCTGGCACAGTTCTCCAGCAAAAGCTCCGGAAATTCCCTGGTAAGCCGCTCCTGCAGCTCATACACTCCCAGCACATACCGGTGGAACAGCTCCCCCTGATGCTCCCGCCCCAGACAGACACTGCCCACATCTGTCATCTGCCGGTTCATATCCCATTTCACATAGGAGATGGGCGCACTCCGCAGAATCCTGGCCACGGACTCATACACATAGTCCACCACCTCCGGCTGAGACAGATCCAGCACATACTGAGCGCGGCTCTGAACCGGCTCCCTTCCCGGAATGTGAATAGCCCAGTCGGGACGGGCCCGGTACAGCTTAGAATCCGGCGAAACCATCTCCGGCTCAAACCAGATGCCAAATTCCAGCCCCATATTCCTCACCTGCTCCACCAGATATTTCAGTCCTCCGGGCAGCTTTTTCTCATTGACCTCCCAGTCTCCCAGAGAACCCTCGTCAATGTTCCGGTCGCCAAACCAGCCGTCATCCATCACCAGCATCTCGATGCCCCGCCTTTTCGCCTCCCTGGCAATGTCCAAAAGCTTCTCCGTATCAAAGTCAAAATAAGTTGCCTCCCAGTTGTTGATGAGAATCGGCCGCTTCTTGTGGAGATAAGGGCTGCGGATCAAATGTCCCCGATACAGGTCATGGAAAATATGGCTCATTTTCCCCAGCCCCTCATCCGAATAGACACACACCACCTCCGGTGTGACAAAGGTCTCCCCCGGCTTTAGCACCCACTCAAATCCCTCCGGGTTAATCCCCATCAGAAGCCTTAAGCTGCCGAACTGGCTCACCTCCGCCTCGGCTACAAAATTCCCCGAGTAGACAAAATGCATGGCCCAGACCTCTCCCCGGTCCTGTCCCCCATCCCGTCCCGTCACTGCCAAAAAGGGATGATCCTGATGCCCCGATTCTCCTCTGAAGGAGGACACCATCTGCTTGCCAAAGGCCAGCGGCCGCCGCACCACATGGCGCTCCCTGGCCCAGGAACCCCCCAGGGTCAAAAGATCTCCCTCCTCCATGTCCATATCCATACAGGCCGACAACGCCCTCTCCAGATATAAAGGCTTCTCTCCCTCGTTAACCAGCTCCACACCACGCACCACCGCCTCGCTGTCCGCAAACACACTGTAGCGCAAAATCACCTTCAGACCCAGTACCCGGTCCCGGCAGTCCAGCTCCAGGGTCATCCCGGCTCCGTCCTTATCTTCCCGGCAGAAGGTAGCCGGCAGTCCCGGCAGCTCCGGCTTCCCCTCCAGGATCCGATATCCTTCATAGGAAAGCTCACATCCCCGAAAGCCTTCCTCATTTCTCACATTCAGGCTGCTGTCCCGATAATCCCCCATACCCCAGGTAGAATATTCTGTGGGAAACGCATCCGCAAAGGAGCATTTTTCCCGCAGGTTCTTTGATGGCACAAAAGGCGCTTCCTCCGTCCGCATCAGACATCCGCACCGGTTGTCACCCATCCTCTTCCCGAAATACACATGCCCTACATACTTCCCGTCTGCAATCCCGATCACATACTCCACATCCCCTGCCGTCATCCGAAACAGGTTTTCCGCTTCCAAATGCTCAATTCTCATGCTATGTATCCTCCTGACTTCTGAAATAATTTTGTCCTCCAAAACCTATACGGTCTCAGATAGTCTGAAACGTCCCTTCATCAATTTTTTTGTTTTAATCAAGCTTAACTCTTTCTTTTCCTTTTTCTTTCCTCCTTGCTAATGGGACATTTTTATACATTCTACCATTCTATTTGAAATATTGCCCCTCCTTCAATTTAGTTTAATTATAATATTAATTTAGCTTAATTACAATAGTAAATTAAAGTGTTTCTCTATTTTTGTTAATTATATACTATTTTTCTTCCATTTTATTGCTGTTATCACCAATTTTACGTCTCAATTTTCTTTATTCTTTTATTTTCCATTCTCATAAAATTAATTTTTATTTTCATTAATTTAATCTATTTTTATCTTTACAAAAACTTTCATCCTGTTTTACTCTTATTTCATATTCTCGCAGAGTCTAACCTGCAAATCTGCCGGTTCCCACAACATGATATCAGGATTCCCAACATGGTATCAGGATTCCAAGATTGCAAAATCCGATGCTTGCTTGCAAGAGGCCCTTTTGCCCTTAGAACCCGACAAAAAGCACCGAAAAATAGCCGTTTTTTGCAGACAAATGAGCGGACAGGCAAAAACAGTGAGACAGGTTTTATCTCCCGTCCCACTGTCCATTTAAAAAACAATCTTCGTATGTTCTTTTCACCATCTCATAGCCAAACCGTTTTCTTGCCCGGTCCATCTGTTCTCCCAGCAAATCCGCCTGCCGCTCAAAATAGGCGGCCACCTCCAGACAAGGCCACTCCCTGCCCGCTTCCTTTGTGTCCCCGGACTTCCGGAGCTTCCCAATTTCTTTCATATCTCCTACGTTCCAATCCTCCTTGGCCTCCCTTTCCTCCTCCAGCTTCATCCACACCGTCTCCGTCCCCTGCTCCTTAAGCATCCGGAAATAGCAGTGCCAGCACAGCGACCAATACAGGCAGTCCAGCGGCGTCTCCGTCCCTTCTCTCCTGTCCCGATCATCCTCCTCCGCCAGCCGCAACCGCTCCTCAAGCCGGGACCAGTCTCCCGCCAGAGAATGTAAAAGCACCATATGGGTATCCCTCACCGCATCCGCTATTGGTTTCTCATACAGCCTCCGCCACTTTTCAAAAAAACGGACAAACATCCGGCTGTGCCCTATTTTCAGGCAATCCAGAATCGCCTCATATACCAGCGCCTCCTCCTTTGCCGCCTCACACTTGTCAAAGCACCAGCGGTATTTTACCGGAATCGCCCGCTCACAGAGCCTTGCAATCAGCTCTTCCACCTCTTCCGGTTCCTCACAGAGCACATAATAGCCGATCATCTGCAGCCCGTAATAGCAGACATAACACCAATTTTTATAATCCGCCCGCTCAAGTTTCCTTTTAGCTTCCTCCGCCAGCTCCCTGTCCCGATTCATCTTTGCAAGGCTCATCACCTTTTGATAATCCCCATTGTTCCATTCACTCCCATACCTTTCATGAAACTCCCGGAAAATGCCCAGCATCTGCTGGATCTTCCCATCGTCAATCTGGGGATAATCCAGATAAAACCCCAGAATCAGCGCCGTGACCTGGACCCGCCACTCCTGCGCCGTCTGTCCGGCCTGCTTCCCCACATGAAGGGCACTATCCCGATGAAAAAGCTCGGCAAGACGGAATGCCCGGCGAAGGTCATTTACCTTATTCCGGCGAACCAGCCAGAAAAGCCTGGACATATCATAAAAATACACATGCCAGTCTTCCATCTCCCTGGCACGGGCCAAAATCCGCTCCATCAGCGGCACCAGAGCCGGCGCGTTGTCATCCCAGCTGCTATAGCCTCCTGTAGTCAGATGATTGGCCCGGTTCACCATCTCCCAAAGCTTGTCGTCCGCTACACGGCTTCTCTTAAGATCTCCCAGAATCATAGATTTCCTCCCATAGCATATTTCATCAGCCTTGATTTAGGAATCTGAAAGGCAGGCATTCTTCATACGTTCTTTTCACTCCTGCATAATCGAATCGCTTCCGGGCCTGAGCCATCCGCCCTCCCAGCGCATCCGCCTGCTTCTCGAAATATTCCGCCGCCTCCAGACAAGCCCATTTCCGGCACCCCTTTTCAGGCTTAGGGCTGAAAGCCTCCCCGCTTTGCACCTTTGGCTCTGTACGGTCATCCTGCTCTGATATTCCTGCTTCTCCGCCCTCTGCCCCAACCGTCTGCCCTTCCTCCCCCAGCTTCATCCACACGGCTTTAACCCCCCGCTTATCCAGCATCCGGAAATAGCAATACCAGCAAAGGGAACGATACAAACTCTCTAATGGCGTCTCCTTCCCCTCCTGCCTGTCCCGGTCATCCTGCTCCGCCAACCTCAGCCGCTCCTCAAGCCGCGACCAGTCCCCGGCAAGGGAATGAAAAAACACCTTGTTTGCGACCCATATCTCACCTGTTTCCGGTTCTTCAAACACCTGCTTCCACGCTTGAAATAACCGGGCAAACATCTGGCTGTGCCCCGCATTCAGACAATCCTGGAGTACCTCGGATTTCAATTCTTCCTCTTTTGCCCGTGAACATTTGTCAAAACACCAATGATACTTTATTGGGATTGACCTCCTGCAGATCCTCGCGACCATTTCCAGGATTCCTTCCTCATCCTCATGCAGCACATAATATTCAAGCATTGGTTTCCCGTAAAAGCAAACATAGCAATTAAACCTGCCATCTACCTTCTCAACCTTTTCCTTCGCCTCTTCCGCCAGTTCCTTATCCCGGTTCAAAAATGCCAGCTTCATCACCTGAGCATAATTCGAATAATTCCCGCCGCCCTTCCATTCCCGCAAATTCCGGAAAATTCCAAGCATAACCTCAATCTTTTCATCATCAATCTGGGGATACTCCCGATAAAAGTCCAGGATCAGGGCCGCCGCATCCACCCGCCTGAATCCGGATCCGTCATCATTTTCCGCCAGGCCCAGGGCATAGTCCCGGTGAAAAAATTCCGCCAGCTTAAATGCCCTGGAAATGTCCTTTGTCTTTCTCCGCTGAACCAGCCACAAAAGCTGCGCGACATTGCAAAAATAGGTCTCCCAGTCCCCCTTCTCCCTAGCGTAAAGCAAAACCCTCTCCATCAGCGGCACCAGCGTCCCCGCATTGTCCTCCCAACTTTCATAGCTGTTTTCCCTGGTCAGCTTATTGACCTGTTCAATCATCTCCCATAGCCTGCCGTCCTTCACCCGTTCTCTTTTCAACTCTCTCAGAATCATGCATTTCCTCCCAGCCCATACTCCATCAGCCGAATCAGCCCTGTGCTTAGGACCTCCGTCTCCTTCTCCCCCAGGGTGTAATGCCCGGCCAGCATGGCATGGACATACAGCACCTGTACCATATTTGCCGCCAACTCTTCATCCTGCACAGCCGCCAGACGCCGAATCAGGGGATTTCTGCCGTTTATATACAGCTTCGTCCCATACCCATGGTCAAAATCCCCCATCATCCCGATCTCCCCAAGGTCAAAGCCCTCCAGAAACCCGGAAAAGCCTCCCTCCCCCAGGGCATTGTCCAGAAATCCCTCCCCGCCCGGCACATACAAGGCAGGCACATCCGCCGGCTCAAACTGCTTCAGCACCGCCCTGCAGTGAAAAGAATGAAGCGCCCGCCCCGCCATTGCCACAAGAGACGCCATTTCCTCTCTCATGCCCGCCGTGGGCTCTTCCAAAAGCTCTCCATAGGAAGTCTCGTCAAACACGTTCACCCGGATTCCCCGCTGATAGCGTTTCAAAAGCTGCAGAAGTTTTGTGTCATAAATGTATCCGGCATTGATCAGCACCCCGTTTCCCACCAGGGGGCACACCCGCCGGTAATCGTCCACCTCTGTACAGTAATAGACCGGCAGTCTTTTCGCCGCCTCCACCACCTGAAAACCTGTCAGGCTTCCCTTATTGGCGGAAAAGGTCAAAAAGGGAAAGAACAGCTTATAGATCTGCTCGTTTTCCACTGCCAATGACTTAATGGCCACATTATGTATCATGGTAAGACGCTTCAGCTTATTCACATCATACTGGGAAAGAGCCACAAAATAATCAAAGATACATTTCTCAATCTCATTCCGCGCTTTGGCCAGCTGGTGATCCGATACAAACCCTTCCCGGGACGCCATGGGTGTTAAATTCTCGGCATTGAGGATGCATCTTGTAAAAAATGCCCATTTGGGAATCAGCTCCTTTCCCTCCTCTGTGATCAGCATGTCCTTTAGAAAGATCTTATGCCTTCCCTCCGCCGCCGCGCTGGTCTGTCTCTCCGAAATGAACACATACCCCTTAAGCCCCTCTCCCGAGATGGGAACCACGCCGAAAAATTCTTCTCCGAACATCCGCTCCCCAAACCGCAGAATCTCCTCATTGCTGCAAAAGGACTGCCGCCAGGGAATAAACCCGTCATTCACCCTCCGGACCCCGCCGGCCCCCTCAAACTCCACCGGAATCTGAATCAAAAAGCCATATTCCTTCAAAAGGCCAAAAACCTTTCCCTCACTGTACTGGGATGCCGTCCTGCCCATGAGCACCAGAGTCACCTCCGTGCCCGGCTCCCTCATGCCTGCTTTCGCTCCCGGATTCTCCGGCTCCTCCACAGCTGCTTTCGCTTCCCGCTCTCCCGGCTCCTCCATGCCTGCTTTCGCTTCCCGCTCTCCCGGCTCCTCCGTCACCTGATAGGTCCCGTCACTGCGCCCCAGCCAACGGTAAACCTGCGCTTCCCGGAGTGAACGGCTTCTCACCAGAATCTCATCCGCCACCAGAAAGCAGGACAGAAGCCCGATCCCGAACTGTCCGATAAAGCTGCCTCTCCTCACGTCTCCCCGCTTGGAGGACTGGCCGATCACAGACAGAAACGTATGAAGCTCTTCCCGCGTAAGGCCAATCCCATTGTCTGTAAATACCAGCTTCACCTGACGGCCGCTCATCTGATGATACGCAATCCGGATTTTGCCCCCGTCAAACCCCGGCTCCTCCCCCCGTCTGGCTTCGATGGCATCCACGGCATTCTGCAAAAGCTCCCGCAAAAACACATCCCCGCTAGAATACAGATTCTCACTGAGCAGGCGTATGATTCCCTTTAGATCCACCTGGAAGCTGTAATCCTCCCCCTTGCTGTTCTTTGCCATTTTCTCATCTTCTTTTCCCATAATCCTGCTCCCTCATATGTTCCTCACTACTACTTTGATATTTATCCAAAGCTCTCTGTCAAATATCATACGGTTACAAAACCCATACGCGATTGGATCCTACGTATTCGTCACCACTTCATCCCATTTCGTATTCCCGTCCGCTCCCACAAGCCAGTTGAGCGCGTAATGCCATTCGTAAATAATATCTGCATTCAGCTTCGGCATTTCCTTGTGATGAATCCTGGCATCCACACAGGCCCAGTGATAGCGCAGCACCAGATCCTGCATATCCAGAATCTCCTCTCTGCTCCTTAAAACAGAAGCCTCCATCAGACTGTCAAAGGTATGATTCCACATGACTGCTCCAAGCTCCGCAGCATCACAGATTTCCGTAGGCTCCTTCATTTCAACCATAGACAATGCCCAGAGAAAAACCGCACAGCACTCATATCTCCAGCCAAATTTGTTATGGCTTTCCATCCCGACAGTTTTCTGCTCCATGTACTCCTTTTCCTCCGGCGACAGCCGGCCGGATATCTGATATCTTTTCTCCAGCTGATCAAGCTGATCTGCCGCCACTTTCTCACAATCCTTAAACTGGCCGCTGGTATATACCTCCGACCGGACACAGGCGCCAAAGACACAGGCCAGACGCCGGATGATCTCCGCCTTATCCGGTATCCGACATTCCTCCTCAAGGACCGCACATCTCAAATGCTCTATGTACGGAATATTTTTCTCCTTTAAAATGGCAAGGGAACGATGTTTTCTTTGCCGGTCAGCCTCCTGTTCCTTTTCCTCCCGTTCCAAAAGGGAAACACTTGCCTCAGGATAATACTCCTCAAAATCACTTTTCCCGTCAATGGACAAAAGGAGCCTGCCATCGGAATAAAACAGATACATATTGGGATACAAAACAAAAGCGCTCAGCTCCTTCGCAATCCTGTATACCCTGCCAACAAGATCATTCGTTCGGTTCTCATTCTCGTTTACCCAAAAGCGGATACCAATGATACTGTTGAACAGCTGGATCTGGCAAAGCGCCGCCTTCTTCACCTTATCATTTTCCAGAGGTGCCCGGGAGAAAAATTGAGCCATGCCCTGCGCCTGAATTTCCGTTTCCCTCGGGTCGGTCTCCATATGAAACCGAATGCTCGTTCCGTCCGTGAGCTGAATGACAAATTCGTTTTTATCCGGAAACACAATCCGCTCCATCATGTCTGAAAACACCTGCTTTGCCGCCTCCGGCACAGCCTCTGTGCCCTTTCTGCAGGCATATAGTGTCAAGACTGCCTCCTGAAGCTTCTGATTTTGCGTTTTCTCTTTTCCTTCTTTATTTTTCCTGCCAAATAATCTCATTGTTCTCCCTTTCCGTCCATCCTCTTCTGAATTTGCAAGCTTTAATATTGCGCTCACGGATATACCCCAATTTTATGATGATGTTGAGGTCAAATAAACCTCTTTACTTTAGCACCTTGCTACGAAAATAAAACTCGTAGCAAGGTGCTAAAGATAAAGGACATTTAAAATGCTTTATTTGACCTCAATATCTTATGATAGGATTGCGGGAGCATGAAATGCGGAGCAATCCGTGATCTCATAGGAGTCAAAATACCTTTTGACCCCAGCACCACACTATTCCGAAACAAAAAAACCAAAGACCAAAAGACAGCCAGTTATACACATTACGCACAATGCCGACTACTACGGAATCCCTCTTATCCCGCATTTTATAACCTGTTATTTTCACCCCATTCACACATTCCGTCCAAAATGGGAATCAAAGATTTTCCACGTTCGGTTAAACTATACTCTACTTTTGGAGGGATTTGAGGATATTCTTTTCTATGAATCAATCGGTCTGCTTCTAATTCTTTCAGAGTGGAACTTAAAGTCTTATATGAAATTCCACTGATGTATTTTTTCATTTCGTTAAAGCGAACAATTCCGAACTCTGCTAAAGTATATAAAATAGTCATTTTATATTTGCCATTGATTAGTGACAATGTATAGCTGAAACCTGTTGTTTCAAGACATTCATTTGCAATGCAGCGTCCACTCATTTTACACTCTCCTTTAGGTGAGTATATAACTCATCTGCAAGTATCGCACTTATATGTGCGTACTTGATTTTGATTTAATTCTTGCTATGATTATAATATCAAGTACAGATAAAGTCAATCTCACAGCATAAGGAGGACAGATTTTTATGAGTAAAAAAATAGTTGTAATAACGGGCAGCCCACGGAAAAACGGTAATAGCTTTGCCATGGTGGACTTATCTTTCCTTTAACCCGAATATGATTGCTTATGCAATGGCAAAAACCTCATACAGCGGCGAAATGGTACGAGATACGCAAAAAGTCATCCTTACAATTCCCGGCGTGGAAATTGCAGACGCAGTAATGGGGTGCGGAAGCACTACAGGGCGCGACACGGATAAGGTGGAGAAATTTGATATTGAACTTGCCGAAACGGGATGCCTTTAATGAATTTAAGAACCTGAGACTGACAGAGGAAGTGCTGGAAGACCTGCACTATCTATAAAGAAGATATCGGAAAGTATTACAACATGAAGCCCATGATATTTGAGGATGAGCGTTATTATGTCTGCCACAACGGAAGGGAGCTGCGCCAAATACGGGCAGAGACCAGACAGCAGGATGGCTATGTACAGACGTTTGAAGTATACGGATGCCCTGACTGCGGCGGCTGCGAACATAAATCAGGATGTCTGTATAAATATCACGGGGAAAAGGACCGGAATAAGAACAAGGTCATGAAGCTCAACGAACGATGGGAGGAGCTAAAGGAAGAGACTCATGCCAATATCCAGAGTGGGGAGGGGATCCTGAACCGCCAGATACGCTCCATCCAGACCGAAGGACATTTTGGAGATATCAAGGAAAATGAGGATTTTAGACGTTTCCATTACCGATCATCCGGAAAAGTAGCTTAAAAAAATACGGAGCCGAAAAATAGGAGCAAGGGGGATTTATTCGCTCAAAAAAGGAAAACTTAAGAAAAGAACACCCTTGATAGAAATTCAAATGTTTGAAAAACATTGATTCTATCAAGAGTGTTCTTATTATTGAGACCGGGAGTGAAAAATCAATATTTCCCGACAGCCCGCAAGGTTTCCCGGCAGATATTCCTTTCCCGCAACGGACAGCATCGCAGCCATGGCAGCCACAAAAATCCGTCTCCAATTTTGTTTTTTCATATCACAAATCCCTTTCCGAGTCCTTGCTTCATCCGTAAATCCTCTTCTTGGCCATTTCTATAATCTGAACGGCCGCCTTAATCCTCGGTCTCTCTTTCTGAGTAATCCGTCTCCTCCACGAAGGCAGTCTCCGGCTCTGCGAAGCTGTCCTGTATATCTTCCTCTGTCCTCGCTTCATCCTCCGTTTTCTCGTCCGGTTCCTCCGGCTTTCCGTCCGGCATATCGGGAACCTCTGACAGAGTCTCATCCGGAAGCCCGGTCAAATCCTCCTCCTTCTTTGCCGGATCCTGCTCCATGGAAATCTCATCATCTTTAGAATCCGAGGTCTGGCTCGGGCAAATTTCTGCTGACAGCTTCTTTGCCGCTGACATGGCCCCTGCTTTCACAGATACGGCATTTGCATTTTCTTCTACGTCTACGGTGTCAATATTGACCTGTGTTCCATCCATCTCCAAAATCGTTACTGCAATGGCTCCGGACTGAGGATTGCCAAACCACCGAACGGTCATTGTGCCGTCCTCATCGTTCTCGTAAACAAGCGTTCCGCTGGTCTCTGTGCTGCCGGCCGGTTTGATGGTAACTGCCGGAGTGCCATTGGATGTGGTTGCAAGCGCTGCCTCAGCATTAGAATCCGTGGCTGTTTCCGGCATATCCGCCGGTGCCAGCTCCGCAGACGACTCCGTATTCACAGCCTTTGTCTTACCCTTTGCTTTTGTCCTTGCCTTTGCCGGCGCTGCATCGGATCCGGTGGCAACTGCGGGCTCGGCATCGGAATCCGTGGCTTTTACCGGTTCCTCGCCAGAAGATGGTACCTCTGCCGGTGTCTCATTTGAATCGGTAATTGTGACAAAATCTGCATCCTCCACTCTTGCAAAGAAGTTTCCGTCAGAGAACAGATTCATCTCCACTTCCACACCCTGTCCTAATTCGTACTCATCGTAGTAGTCAGACAGCTCCAGAATAATGGTTCCGGGTTCCGTGAACATGTGAACGTAGTCCTCGGACATGATCATGTCGTTCAGGGAGAAATTGGCAGCAGCTTCCTTTGAGATATCCTGTATTACCACGACCGAAAGCAGGCTTATGCTTTCATGACCCTTCATATCTGTAATCTGAATATTCAGATAATCATCCGGCGGCTCTGGATTATCCAAATCCAGGCTTATAATCTTTCCTTCTCCTTCCTTTGAAGTCCAGCCACTGTTCTCGCTTGTATGGTATCCTACCTGGGCTTTTACATCCTGGTCAAAGGTCAGCACAACAGTCGTTTTGTTATTTGGCATAAAACTTGAATTGTAGTCAACAAAAGAAGTTTCGTAACCCGACCATGCCTGCTTAAATTCATGTTTCCCTTCTACCGCATCCTGCTTCACCTCAACTGACAACAGTTTTATGGAAGCTTGCCCATGCATATCTGTAATCTGGATATTCATATAATCCTGATTAGGCGTCATTGACAAAGTGACGATTTTTCCTGCGCCCTGTGTAGTCTCCCAATCTGTTGTGGTTGTTTTATACGCTATCTGCGCCTTATCTACTTCCTGATCGAAGGTCAGCACTACGGTTGCCTCATGCCCCAGTACAAAATCCGAATTATATTCCGTAAATGTGGTTTCGTATCCGGCCCATGCTGCTGTAAATTCATTCACTATTTTTTCTGGTGCAGATTCCTGGCTTAGCTCTATATCAAGAAGATATACAGGAACTTCTGCCTCTGCCAAAACGACATCAAAGTAATTATCACATGGCGTTATCTTTTCCTCCACAACCGTACTTGGCGAATCATTTCCCACAGCTTTGTAATTTCCTGCCGGATCATTGTATCGAATTTCTGCTTTTACCGCCTTATTAAAGGTCAGCTTTACCGTGGTTTCCTTCCCCTGTTGAATATTTTCCATCTGTTTATTTCTTACTTCTTCAGGCAATCCCTCCCAGGTCTTTGTATACTTATAAATAAAATCTCCGCTTATCTCCTCCTGAGTCACCTCCACCAATTTTAAATTTACCTTTCCTTTTGCAGGTATGCTTGTCACCTGAATCATAAAATTATCTATGGTCGGAGTAATTTCAAACTGTACAATCTTATTATTTCCTTCTTCTATAACTCCTTCTCCTCCGTAATTTTGCAATTTTGCTCCTACAGTCTCATCAAAGGTCAGCTTCAAGATGGTTTTTACATTCGTCTTAAATTCCTTCCCATCTGCCATATGCTGGGAAAATGTGGAAGTATATTCATTATCCGGGTCTCCTCCCCAGGCCTTTGTAAAGGAAAATAGTCCTTCCTCCTCCGGCGCTTTCTCCACAATCTCCACAATCACATCCAAAAGTCCCAGGGGAAGCTTGCTGTCATCTCCGGCCTGAATACAGAATCCGCCGTTTTCTGATACCGCTGTGAGACTGACCCGCACTCCGGTTGCCATAACTTCCTTATCCGAACCGCCGGAATCCACATTCATCTTTATCTGAGAGGATTTGTCAAGCACTGCTGTGATCTTTACTTTATCCCCAGGCTCATAGTCACTGCAAAAGTCTGCGATATTTCCCGAATATTGATCGCCTTCTGCTCCCCAACAATGCTCAAAAGTATAGATCGGAGATACATTCTGTGTAATCTCAATATTCAATAAATTCACGGAGGAATTTCCGTTCATATCTGCAATCCATATATTCCATGCATCATCACCAGGTGTAAAGGTTTTCGTAAGCGTCTTACTTGCCCCGCTTCCGGACTCCACAACCTCTCCCGCAGTGCCATCCTTGTGGTATCCGATGGTTCCCACGACCTCTTTGTCAAAGGTCAGCTTCACAGTCACCGGATTTCCCTTGACGAACATTTCATAATAGGCGCTGAAGCTGGCAGCAAACTTCTGACCCGCCGCGGTAAATTGAGTGATCTTCTCCTGATCCTGCTCCACCAGCACATTCAGCAGCTTCACCGTTCCATTCCCGTTCAGATTGGCAATGCCAATGGTCAGACTGTCATCGCTGGGCGTAATGGTCCTGGTGAAGGTTTTTCCGATCACGGCTTCTTCCCCGTCTGCCGGAATTCTGGTCCAATCCGGATTATGATAGTCCATATAGACCGCGACCTCTTTGTCAAAGGTCAGCGTAACCTTTGTTGACTTTCCGGCCTGATACTTATTATTATAGTCGCTGAATTTGGTTTCCCATCCGTTCCACTCACTGCGGAACACTCTAAGCGCCCCGCTCAGCTCATCAAATGCCCCCGGCTCCCCATAAATAATGGCAAACTTGGAGAATTTATCGCTGGCAAAGGTAACCGTATCCGTGTTTCCGTCCAGATCCTCCAAAAACGTCCACTGACCATCATGAAGCCTCATCACCGCAAAATCATAGGAAGATCTGCGCAGATTATCCAACACAGGAACCTTGATGCAAAACGGATCATCCGTCTCCGACAGCTGGGTGCGCTTTCCGTCTGTCTCCTTGTAGACCCGCACATCCGACACCTTTGCGATCCTGACAGAATCCTGTCCGCCAAACAAATCTGTCACCTGGGCCTTTTCCTCTTCCGAGAGAGAGCTTTCCTCCAGCACAATAGCCGTATGAACACCCTTATTAATCTCATCATCACTGAGAATCGCCGTGGCGGCCTCCCGCATTGTGGATGCCAGTATCCCTGCGCCGCGCTTGCCCTCCACAGACACATACTCATTAAAATTCTTCTTTCCCGGAATCTCCACTTTGATATTGGTGATCTTCACATGGGATTTATAATCCGGCATCTGGCCGATCTGAATATCCATATGGTCATTATCCGGCCTGCCTGTGCGGATAATTGTCTGGGAATCGGCATACCCGTTGGTGCTCCACACGCCGCCGATGGTAAAGGCAATGGTTCCCGGCGCGCTCTTGTCAAAGGTTGCTGTGGCCTTCACCGTGTCCCCCACCTCATAATCCGAATGCCACCGGCTGATCTCTGTCCCATAGGTTCCCCAGGATTTCGTCAGCACCGCAATGGGCTCATCCTCCAAAGGCCTGTCATCCTCCACGATCCGGATGGCCTTGATGGACATATCCCCGTCCTGGGCGCTGATCTGCAGATTTTTGACTTCATGGGGAATCAGATAATTGGACAAGAACCCCTGTATATCCCGATAGGCAAAAAGCGCCTGGCCGTTTACAATATAAGTGGGAGTCACCTGCTGCTGTTTTGTCCCGTTTTCACACCGCTCGTCAACTACTGTAAACTGCAGGTTGGGTACATTTTCCTTATCCGCCTCATACTCCACCACAAGATATGTTCCCTCGCTTATCTGGTCAATAATATCCTGTTCCTGGTCCAGAGAATTATCCCCTGCGGTCCATCCCCACGGTCCCAGATCAATATTCTGAGGGTACCGTTTTCCTTCCTGGTTGATGTTGTCCACATAAGTGCCTTCATTTGAAGAGCGGTAATCCCCCTCCCGGTCCGGCCGCACTCTCTTTTCATCTCCCGGGTCCGTCACCTTCTCATCGCTGATCCAGATATCCATGATCTGTCCGTCATTGTAGGCGGCCAGCTGAATGGTATCCACCTTCACATCCCAGCTCAGATGAAGCATATTCCGGAATGAATCCATCCGCATGCTGAAAAACTGTTCCCGGTTTGCCTCCTTGTAGGAAGCCTTATAGCTCTTTCCGTTTCTCCATTCTCCGTCCACGGAAGCGCCCCAGCTTAAGATCGTCCAGCCTTCAAAATCCGAAACAGCGCACCGGTACTGTACACAGAGATATTTTTCATCCGGCGCATCCAGAATCCGCTCAATATCCGTGCATACCCAGGCCTGGTTTGGATCTCCGTTTTTGAACAAAGACCTTTCCCTGGGAATCTCCGACCCTACATGGAGAGTCAGCTCCTCGATCTTTCCGTCACTGTAGGAGCCCAGATTCAGATAACTCACATTGCTCTCTGGCGTGATTTTCATCATCCGCCTCAAATATTTGACACTGAATGTCTGGGTCACTTCCTTTGTGGAATCCCCGCTGTCCGCACTGTATCCGGGCCCGTCAACCCATTCCCCGTCAACGGTGGCGCCCCAGCCTAAAACGCCCCAGTTTTCATGATCCTCCACGCAGGAGTACCGCAGGGTGATCCAGTCTGTGTCCGCACAGTCCAAAAGCCATCCGTCATTTGTCTCATATTTTCCGTTGGCCTCACCGGAATACAGAAGATAGTCTCCCGGCTCCGTATACTGGGTGGGCTCCAGACGGCCGCCTCCCCCGCCGGATCCGGAGCTGCCCGGCCCCTTCTTTAAAATATCCACGCTGACAGAGATGACGCCTATCTTATAATTGGCCCACATATCCGTGATCTGGATATTCAGATAATCATTGTCCGGCTTCACTTCCTTGGAGATCTCCTTCCCGTCCCCGGTCAGAGTGCTCCACTGTCCGTCAATGTTCATGCCCAGCTGGCTGGACACATATTTGCTGAAATTCACAGTCACCCGAATCTCATCTCCCGGCTCGTAGTCCGGATTGTAATCAGAAAACTTGGTCTCAAAGCCCTGCCACAGTCCGGTAAATTTGTGGAGATAGCTTCCTGTATCCGCCTCGCCCTTGCGGACAATCTCCACGGAGATTTCCGTCAGGTTCACGCTGGGCGCACCCTTCATATCGGAAATCTGAATATTCAGATAATCGCTGTCTGGCACCAGGGTAATGTTTCTCTTTTTTCCCTCGCCTCTGAAGGAATTCCACGCCCCGTCTATGTACAGACCGATCTGGCTGGTCACTGACTTGTTGAAGGAGGCACAAATCCGCACCTCATCGCCGGGCTCATAGCCTTCCACATAGTCGGTCAGCTTGCACTCATAGCCCACCCACACAGCCGTAAATTCGTGAAGGCACCGGGTGTCCTCCGGCTCCTCCTGGCCGTTTATGTCGTCCTCTAAGGCCTCACCCTCCATTTCTGCCGGTTTAGACACAGCTTCCTCTGTCTCCTGAACCCCGGCCGTTGTCTCCGGCTCGCTCTCCGGCTGCCCGTCATTTTCCTTAGCAGCCCTGGTTTCCTGAGCCAGATTGGTGGTGGATGCAATACATACTCCTCCGGAGGTAACAGCCAGAGTCAGGCAAAGCACCATGGACAAGGTTCTCCTTGCCAGCATGTTTCCCCAAAGCCTTGCGAAATGCTTCATCTTCCTATCCTCCTAACCTTTTTCTTTTTTTCACAACCGTTTCCTGTCATTTATTTACGGCGGGATTTATCCTTATCCAGTGCCAGACCGATGACACATCCTGCCGCCGCCAAAGCCACCAGCCCTGAGAGCAGAGGAAGAATAAATCTGGTCCAGGAGATACCGCTTCCCGCTGTTTCCGCTTCCGAATCCATTATCTCTCCGGCCGTCTCCCCGCTGCCTGCTGCCTGAGCCTCATCCGGCTGCTCCTGGCTTTCCACATGCTCCGTGACCACAAATTCCGGCGCTGTCTTTCCCGATAACACTGCCTTGATGTCGTCATAGTACAGCACGCCGCGCACCTCTCCGTTCTCATCGATGGCCGGTGAATCCCCGATTGCATTGACCCACAAACCGAATCCGGAGATATCCGATGCTGTCTCCGGAGACAGAGCCCCCTTGCCGTTCTTATCCCGGAACTCGCCAAAGGGCAGTGTCACCAGCATGGGATCCGTGGCGGACGCATATTCCGGATACTCCTGCAGATACGCCTCATAGGATCCTCCGCTGGAGGTGCTGATCTGCACCACCGTCTTCTGATTGTTGCCGTCCGGCTTTATCCAAAGCTCTAGGGCATCGCATCCGGACCAGTCCGCCTCCTTGGGAAATTCACATCCCGCCCAGCCGTTGCGGGTCTCCATATAGTCAAATTTCAGAGCATATTCCCCGTCATTCTTAAACTCATCCGACAGGCTGATGCTAAGCTCACAGCCTCCGTCCTTATTGCTGCTCCAGCTGTCCAGCAAAAGATTTGCAAGACCTGCATAGGATTCAAAATCATCGATCAGCAGCGGATCGTCCGACCGGGGAGCAATGTTGTAGATCACCCGAATCTCCTGAAGCTTTTCTCCCCCTGCGTACAGCCCGACTTTTCCGTCTGCCGCCTCCCCCAGCTTCTTTAAGGTGGCCGCATCCAGCACTGCCTCCGCCTGCTTTCCGCTTATCTCTGCCTTGATGGCAACCGGCTCCCCGCTGCCCTCCAGACGAAACTCCGCATCGGCAACCTCCTCATTGAGCCGCGCCGTAAGCTTTCTCTCCTCCAGGATTCTGACCCCGGCCACCGGCTCCGTTATATATCCGGTCACCTGTCCGTAGGGCAGGCTCTCGGCTTTCGTGATTCTTCCGGAGAGAATATCCTTCATAATTCCTGCCTGATCCTTTGCAAACACGCTGTTCTTGTCATTGTACATGGCCACGAAGGAATCCAAAAGCTCGTGTCCGAACAGCTTTCCTCCCTCTCTCTTCTCCACCACAAAGGGAGAATAATACCCGCCGCTTCTGGCGTAATTGGACCACAGCATAAAGTAGCAGCAATCATATTCCGGCTTGGTCATAATATCCAGCATTTCCGTGTACCACTCCGGCCGCCGGTTTCCTGTCTCCGGGATTCCTCCGGTCTTGACGGAAGACATTCCTGTCTCCGTCACTGCCATCAGCTTTTTATGCTCCTTGGCAAAGGTATCCGTCAGCTTCAAAGTATTCTCAAAGCTCTGTAGGAAGGTATATCCTTCCGAATCCGGAGCCGGATTGTTGTCGTAGGTGTCAAATCCCACCAGGTCCACATACTCATCGCCCGGATACCGCTCCTCGTACTCATCCAGGTTGGCTGCCTCCGAACCGGGCCCGTACAGATACAACAGATTGTGAACATTTTTCTCATCTCTCAGATACTCTACCGTATATTTATAATTGCTCTTGTAGGTCTGGGCATCACAGAATGCCTTGCCCCACCAGAACCAGCTTCCCGTATTCTCGTGAAGGGGGCGGAACAGCACCGGCCCTTTCACCTGCTTCACATAATCCGCAATCACATCCAGGTGCGCCCGGTAAGCCTCGTTGAAAGCTCCCCCCGGCAATATCTGGTTGGCACAGTTCCCGGTCAGCACATAGGAATCTGCCGGTGTAAAATCAAATCCGTCATAGCTGTTGGCAAAATTCCCCTCCAGCTTCACAGTACCGGAGAAATTGGGCATATGGCTGGACAGGGTGACAATGGCTCCCCTCTCGATGGCTTCGTTGGAAAACAAAGCCGCTGCCTTTATATTTCCCTCGTTGGTATCAGGAATCTCCGACCCCGGATGGCGCTCATTATACTTGCTGGCAAAGCCTCCGAACAGACCGCCGCAGTCCATTCCCACAATGGCCGCCAGAGAGCCTGTCACATCCTCCGTATCCGAATCGGACAGCTCTACGGCCCCGGCCTTTAGCACCGTATCCTCCATGTGTCCGTAAAGGGTGGCGTCTGATTCTCCCACCGCCTTTAAATATTGATAGAGCGCCACCACAGAAGGGTCTGCCTTCGGGTCTGCCAGCTTCACTTCCTTTGCATAGTCAAAGGAAGTCCCATTGACTGTCAGCGCTCCCTCACTGCCGGAAATCACTGTCTCCGTCTTCACGGGAATGGTGGTTTCCTTCAGAAATTTTTCCTTTTTCACATTGCTCAGAGTAATATTGTCAAGCCACACATATCCGTGGTAATCCGTATACTCGCCGATAATCAGAAGCATCAGCTTCCCGGGCTTTTCTCTCTGAGTATACTTTTCATCACAGGTCAGGGACAGGTTCACCAATTTCAGCCCATCCACATCCTCCGCAGGCGTCTCCATGATCCTGCAGGTCTGATCTCCGAAAATATTGTTAGAAAATGCCTTCACCGACAGCTGACCTGTGGTAAACGCCGCCGGGTCGTAATACAAATCAAAATTCAGAACCTTATAAGGGGAATAATCAATCCCCTCCTCCTCCGTCAGACAAATGCCGGTCTGACTGTAGCTGTTATCCGTATTGAGAGAATAATCCAGGTTCAGCCGCAGCATCCCCTTGTCCCTGTCATACTCACAGCTTCCGCCGCCTTTAAAGCTGTCCCCGGACCAGCTGTCGTCATACACCCATCCCTGGTCTCCCTCCTCAAAGTCCCATACCCTGGTCACTTCCCCTGCCTCCGGCTCCCCGAAGGCAACCACAGAGCAGACGGGAGAACCCGCCAGTACGAAAGCCATCCCCAAAGCCGCGCCTATCCTGGTTTTCTTCGATCCTCTCTTCACCCCTGCACCTCCAAATTTCCTCTATTTCTCTTATACCCTGTACAGCTTGAACCTTCTGCAAACCTAACAAAAACCGCAACCTTTTTATTTTAATATTCTTGTTGCTGCTATTTTTAGCTTCTCCGCCCCAGGCTCCCGGCTTCTCTGCTCATGTCTCCCGCCTGGTCTCAGCTTTGGCGTGGACATAGTTTCCCGCCGGACCCTCTTTGCACGCCGGCACTTAGGCTGCGTATTGTGCAGCCTTAGTACCGCTGCGTGCAAAACGGAGCGAGAGCGCGTCCGGCGGGAAACTATGTCCACGCCGAAGCGTACCCCTCGCGACTCCCCAAACAGCGCTCCTCACCCTTTGACAGCCCCCGCCGCCATACCTCCATACACTCTCTTCTGGAATATAAGGAACAAAATCAAAATCGGCGCAATGGTAATCAGCACACCTGCACAGATATAATTATACTGATTTCCGTAAGGTCCTGTAAATGTATAAAGCGCGGTAGAAATAGTCTTAAGCTTCGGAGCCTGCAGATACAGGTTTGACGCATAGTACTCGTTGTAGACGCTGACGCCCTTAAGCAGCAGTGATGTCATGATGGCCGGCTTTAAAAGCGGGAACAGAATCTTGAAAAACACGCCGAAATAAGTACATCCGTCCATGATCGCCGACTCGTCCAAAGACACCGGAAGATTCTCGAAAAACTGCAGGAAAATATAGATAGAAATAATATCCGTTCCCATCAGAACGATCATATATCCGTACAGATGATTCACCAGTCCCAGGGAATACATAATCTGATAAATGGTCACCTGCATGGCGATTCCCGGAAGCAAGGCGGCAAACATAAACAGATTCTGCACCAGCGCCCGTCCCGGAAATTTAAACCGGTTCAGCACATAGGCCAGCATAGATCCCATAAAGATGGACGCAGTCAGCACCACCATAAGCACCAGCCCGGTATTTATAAATCCCCGCAGCATGCTGGCCTTCTGAACAGCCGTCACAAAATTGTCAAAGTTCAGAAACGATTTGGGCAGATCCAGAACCGAGGTTTGTGCATACTCCTCATTGGTCTTAAAGGCCGTAAGCACACATACACAGACCGGAATCAGCGCGCACAGCGCCGCAAACACCAGTGAAACATACTTTAATATTTCAAATAACAGCGAAAGCCCTTTCTTTTTCTTCATCACACTGCCGCTCCTTTCTGTGCCCTTCTCTTCTGCTCTGCTTTTTTCCTCTTTCTCACCGCTGCCTTGGACTCGTCATCTGTTCCGTTGTCAAATACATAGGCAAAGAACAGCTTCTGAGCAACCGTACAGAGAATGATGATCACCAGCAATACGATTGCCATGGCGCAGGCTAAGCCTACCTTCTGGTTCTCATGAGCCAGGCGGTTCATGATGACAAAGTAGGTGCCGGTTCCCATGGTACCGTTTGTGATAACGTAAGGCGGCTCGAATGCACTTAAGGAACCGCTGATGGAAAGAATCAGGTTCAGCACAATAATGGACTTGATGCTTGGAAGGATAATGTAGCGGAACCGATGCCAGTTGTTGGCTCCGTCCAGAGCCGCCGCCTCATAAAGGTCCGTATCCACCGACATCATGGCTCCAAGGAACATGATCATGTTCTGTCCCGTATACCGCCACACGGACGTTGCCGCCAGAGCCACATTGTTGATGCTCTGATCCTGCAGCCAGTAGGGAATGTCATCCAGCTTCATCCCAAATATCTGCAAGAGGGAGTCAAACACAAACCCGCGGGCATAGAAAAACTTGAAAATAAATCCCACTGCGATACCGCAGATCAGGTAGGGAAAGAACAGGGCCGCCTTAAACACGGACTCTCCCTTTACCTTAAATACCATCAATGTGGCAAAGAACAATGCCAGCACCAGCTGAACCACCGCACCGCCCATATAGTACACGCTCACCAACAGCGCGCGGAAAATCTCGGTTCTGTGAAACACATCCACATAGTTAGCCAGCCCTACAAACTTCTTCGGCCCGATATACTTCATATTGTAGAAGCTGAACTGGACCATTCTCATAAACGGCAGATATGTAAATACAATGAGCAGCAAAAGCGGAGCAAACAAAAAAGTCACGATCACTAAAAACCGCTGCGCCTCCCTGCTCTTCATTTTCTCGGCAAATGTCTTTTTTCCTACTACGGCACTTTCTCCATTACTCACGGTAAATTCTCCTTTCTCACGACAGTCCGGGCATTTCTTCTGTAAGCCGACTGCCCGGACTGCTTTTCCCCCTTATCAGTATTTCAGGATATCCACGCCCAGGCTCTCCTGTGCCGCAGTCCATTTTGCATTCCACTCTGCCATCAGAGTATCCAGATCCTTTGTCCCGTAAAGAGCGCTCTCCAAAATCTCGCAGTCCGGATAGTCGTTATTGTTGATGCCGACCTCACTCTCGTTATTCACATCGTCAAACAAGGTCTCCTCGCCCTCGATTGCCGGATTGTTGCTTAGGATCTCCACACCGTCAAACTCAGACAGGGAATCCGGAAGGGGCTCTGACTTTAATGCCGGGATGGTTCCCTCATCCACGAAGATGGAGGACTCCTCCAAAAGCCATTTCAGATAAACCATAGACGCAATCTGATTCTCCTCCGCGGCCTTGTTGTTGATGGCGTAGGAGTAGTTTCCATCGCCGGAGGCGTACCGCTTGCCGTCCACCGTGATGGGGAACGGCATGTATCCCACATCCTCCGGCGTGGCCCCGGCGCCCTTACACTGCTCCACTGCCCAGGAGCCCAGCACCATGGTGGCAATCTCGCCCTTGTTGATCATGCCCTTGGAGGCCTCCCAGTCGCTGCTGGCCGGGTCGTCCTCCACCAGCTTCCGGCTGACCGCCTCATAGAGCACGTAGTAAACCGCGTAGGGTCCGGACATGTCATCCTTCTTAGCAAAGGGATCTTTTGTGTGTGCCAGATTGCCCAGCATGAAATCCGGGTCTCCTGTGGCCGTAACGCCGATATACTGATCCCAGGCTCCCATGGGCCAGCCTGCCGCAAAGTTGGTATACAGAGGAATGGCGTCCGTGTTGTCCTTGATCTTCTGTAAGCATTCAAGAAACTCGTCCGGTGTGGCCGGCAGCTTGTCGATTCCTGCCTCCTTCCAGATACGTCTGTTATAAATAACCCCTCCTGCTGTGCCTCCGTTGGGGATTCCGTACTGGATGCCGCCGTAATTTTTATCTGCCAGGAAATTGTAGATCTCATTGAGAGTCCCAAAATCTCCCAGCGGAGAAAAATACTCAGACATCTCGCTCTTTGCCACCGAGGTGGGAATGTAGCAGATATCTCCCCAGTCTCCGGTGGGAAGACGCAGATTTAAGGCCTGCTCATAATCCGTGACCGCCTCATACTCCACCGTGATATTGGGATACAGCTTCATAAACTCCTCTGCATAGCCTTTATAAACTGTGTCCACAATATCGGTCCGGTTGGTCAGGATCTTGATACTGGCCGTGATATCCTGATAATCCTTCCCCAGCTCAAAGGAATCAATACTGGGAAGATTCACTGCCACCGCATCCGCGCTCTCCCCGGAGCCGCCGCACGCTGACAGCGAAAACGTTATCGCCAAAGCTGTCCCTAAAGCAACCATTTTCTTAGCTTTCATAAACTTATCCACCCTTCTTGTTTAATTTTAAATTAATTATAATATTGATTTAATTTAATTTCAAGAGAAAAGTAAGTATTTTCTCATTCTTGTTTATTTTATACTATTTATAATTGCATATTTCATAAATTATGCACAACAGCCAACCTTGCTCGCTTGTTTTTTAACTTAAATACACCGTTTTTATTTAACTTAATTAATTGAATTTAATTTAATAAAGTTTATTTGTCTTTATTTTTTCCTGTTTTATCCATTTATTCCTTCCTTTTATCTCTGAATAGTGCACAAAAAAAGAAGCCTTTTTCACAAAAGACCTCTCATTTTGCCGGGATTGATTTTCATAAAACCGCCTAAGGAACTGTCACAAACTGCGGCTCACGGCTGACGAAAAGCAATTTTCAAACATGCTCCAGCCGCCGAACACTCTCCTTCTCCACCACGCTTCCGGACACCAGCCGCATATCCGCGGGGGTATTGCCATGCTCTGCCAGGGAAACCACGATCTTGATAGCGCATCGGACCATCTCCTTGATATCCACCTCATAGCTGGTAATGGAAATATCGCACAGCCCCTCATACAGATAGTTGTCAAAGCCCACAATGGAAATGTCCTCCGGTATCCGGTATCCCCGGCTTTTTAAAAGATTCACCAGCTCGCTGGCCGTTAAATCACAGTTGCAGGCAAAGGCAGTGGGCATCCGCTCCGGAAGCCGGATATTCCCGATCTGTCCCTCCATGGTCCGGTCATTGATCACCCAGTCAGGATTCTCCCTGATCCCGCTCTCCAAAAGAGCCTTCCGATAGCCGAAATACCGGTCCGTAATGCTGTTGCTGGCCAAAAGCGTCCCTACATAGGCAATCTCTCTGTGCCCCTGCTCGATCAGATAATTGACCATCTTATACATGCCGTAATAATTGTCCGCCATCACCGAGGGACACTTAAGTCCCCGCATCATAAAATCCACCATCACCATGGGAATATCCGGCTGTCTGTCCAGAAATTCCAGGTACTCCCTGCCGATCTCTCCGATCACGATCAACCCCTGAATCTGCTGCTCCACTGCAAAAAGCGGCAGCTCTAAGGCCGCCTCCCGTTCATGGCGCAGAACCTCAAAAAGAATGACGCAGCTGTGAAGCCCCGCGATCAAAGACAGCTCCTGATACACCTTCCAGTAATAAGACGGGTATGCCCCCAGATACTTCTCCCCGATAATCACCCCCACATTCAGGATTTTCTTTCCGCCGCCTGAGACGGTTCCCCGGGTCTGATATCCCATCTCCGCGGCAACCTGCTTAATCCGGGTTCTCAGCTCCTCACTGACTCCCTTCTGTCCTGCCAGTGCATTGGATACTGTTACTGTGCTCACCTGCATTCTCTCTGCGATATCCGACAAACGCACTGTTTTTTTCATCTTAATTTACACCCCTGTTTTAACTTATTTTTAATTTTATTATATTAAATTAACTTTAAGATGTCAACATCCTGTTTGCCTTAAAATACGCCTCCAGAACCCCTTTTATGTGCTGATAGCGCCTGGCATAGCTGTTTTCCACCCGGATGAGCTCCATCTGGTGAGCCTGACAGATCTCCACTTTCTTTTTGTCCCGGGCCATGACCACCTCATTTTCAATGTGCTCTTTACCATCTAACTCAATCACCAGCACCGGATATTTGCGCATTCCTCCCCGCTCGTAGACCACAAAGTCAAACCGGCCGGAGTAGAATAAATCACTGTAGTTTACATTATCCTCAAACACCTGGGAAACTGCCACCTCCTTCTCCACAGAAAAACGGTTCTGGGACAGCCAGATATTTTCCAGGGCGTGATTTAAGTTCTGCAAAAAGGCCTCCTCCGTGGCTGTGGAAAAGGGCTTGATCCCCAAAGCCCTGGAGTTTGCCTCCTTGGGAATGATCCGAGAAGTACCGTTGGATCGGACATACCGGACCAGGTCGTAGAGGTCGTCCTCCCCCTCCTGCCGGTGAAGCCGTTCCAGATTCCGGTCATTGGCCAGCACAATCAACTGCTCTCTTGCCCGGGAGGTGGCCACATTGATCAGCTCCTTATTATTTTTCAGCCACTCGTAGGTTCCCTCATAGGTATCGTTGGTGAGAGCTGTGGAAAACAGAACCACATCCTTTTCATCCCCCTGAAAAGCATGAACGGTCCCGCAGGCCACGTGATCAAGGCCCCTTCTTTCCAGCTGGCTCTCAATGGCGTTTTTCTGATTTACAAAAGGTGTGATGACCCCGATGGATTTGTCCCGGTGATTCATGGCATACCGCACAATCTCCTCCACCTCCGCGGGAGCCACATTTCTCTGATCCGTCCGGCCGTCCTCCACATTCATATAGATGAGAGGCTTATCCTGAGTGCTCTCCGAACGGATCAGCAGCCGGGAATTGTAATATTTCTGATTGTTAAAATCAATAATTTTCCGATTGCACCGATAATGGTATCGCAGCAGCACCTCGTCACTAACCGAATCGCAGGCCAGAAATGCCTTGTAGAGAGAATTTTTCCGGTAATCGTACTCGCCAGGCACTCCGTATTTTCCCCGCAGCCGCCGGTTGGCCACCTCATCCAGCAAAATTACCGGATTTAACTGCTGAGGATCCCCCACTAACATCAGGCTTTGACCCCGGATCACCGGCACCAGCCCTACGGCCGTGTTGCACTGGCTGGCCTCATCCATGACGGTCATATCAAAGTAGGGCCTGGGCTCTCCCAGCCTGTGGGCAGAGATACAGGTGGTGGCCACCACGGGGAAAATCCTCAGGAAACGCTTAAAGCTCTCATCCTCCTTAAGATATTCATTAAACGCCTCCAGCCTCTGATCCGGATCCTTTGTCAAAAGAATCTCCTTTAGCCTTTTGTTGGCCGGCTCATCCAGCCTGCGGATGCATCGCACGGAGGCATAGTACAAATATTTCTCCAGCTCCTTCACATCCTCCGTCAAAAAAGCCAGGGCATCCTTATCGGTGATGTCCCCCAGCCTTTTTAACTGCCGGTTGACCCGCTCCAGCTGCCGTCCGCCCAGATCGGTCTCAAAGGGAAGCATCTGCATGGAACGGCTGCGGCCCTGGCTGTATTCCAAAAGCCGGTTAATGGTCTCACCGCGCTCCTTTAAATCCAGCACATCCTCATACCGTCTGAGAAGCTCCGAGAGCTTTTTCATCTGGTCTGCCTGGCTGTCCCGGTTCCGTCCCAGAGTCCTGTCAAAGACAGGAACCGTCCTGGCCTGCTCATAGAGAGCTGCCATATAGGAAAGCGCCTCCCTCACCTTCTCCTGATTGCCCAGGCGGATGACCGGAAAGGGAATCGGCTTTCCCTGATAGGTAAGTCCGGTCAGCTTCTTCACCACACTGTCAATAGGATGATTGTTGTAGGCCGTAAGCAATAAGGTTTTTTCGTTGAAAAATGCAGTGACAATGGTATTGATGATGGTGTTGGTCTTTCCGGTTCCCGGAGGTCCCTGGACATAGGCCACCGGATATTTCATGGCATGGTTGATAGCCAGAAGCTGATCCAAGTTGATCCGCCGGTCGAGAGGCGTGATGGGAACCATCCGCCGACTTCGGGGCCGGTCCAAAAGGTCCCCGAAAAACGCCCGCACAGGCACGGACACCTCTCCTTTTTCGTACATTTTCAAAATGGCATCATACTCCCGGTGGAGATCCAGCACCACATCCATCCCCAGCCCAATCACATAGGGCATATCATCCACCCCCTGAATCCGGCGGTTGTAGCGGGTGACGGCATCCTTGATTCTCTCCTGATTGGCCTCAAAATCCTTTAATAGCTCATAGTCCTCACCGTCTAAGTATTTCCGGATGCTCTCCCTGACTCCGTCCACGGTAAACTCCGTGCAGACCGTAATATCCTCATCCGGGCGCAGACATCTGTCCTTCACATCCAGCCCCAGTTTGCGGTAGGCCAGCACGTACAGCCCCTTAGGGGTGTGAATGCTCATCACATTCATGGCAAGCCGCTGGATGGTCAGCCGCTTTTGTAAAGGTCCAGCCGCCCCGGCACGGGAAACGACTTTTCCCTGACCTGCCGCCGCCCGGTCGGTTTCCTGCCGGCGTCTTAAATCTTTCTGCTCCGCCCGGCTCTGAAATTCCTGCACGATCCGGCAAAACTGCTCATCGCTTAAGGGGTACACCTGCCCCTTAAAGCTGTCCCGGTCCAGATACCGCACCAAGGCAAAATCCTTTCGGTAGGCAGTGGTGTCCATCCGGTTGCAGTCCTCCAGATAGTCTAGCACCTTCAGATTTGCCACATGGTCAAACAACGTCTTATACTTATGGGGATTGTCATGGATGTCCCTTACAAGCTCCTCATTGATCTCGCAGTAGGAGCCGTCCACCACCTGAGAGGACAGGATAGAATCAATATAAATGCAGTCATAGCGGGCTAAGGAATATTTTCCCAAATGAAGCCCCTCCACCTCCAGAGTTCGCCTGGCAACATTCAGATTGCGAATCCCGATCCAGTAGCGGGTTATCTGCTCCTGCCGGTTCCGGTACTCTATGGTCATCCATTTTCCTTCATGGATGGCAGTGAAAATATCCCGATGGATGGTATTCATAGTATCTGCTCCTTTGCACAGTTTCCAATTTGTCCCCTTGTCCATACTTTTAGGAAACCACAAATAAATGCTTAATTTGCCAAATCATGTACTAGTACATCGTTGCATTAATAACCGAGTAACAGTGCTTGATGTCTGCGTCAGGTGTGCGTCTGCAAAGTGACGGCGTAGCGGATCCTACGTCTAGCTTTGCAGACGCGCTCCTGGCGTAGAGAGCAAGTGCTGTTGCTTAGGAATTAATGCAATGATGTACTAGCCAGCAGAGACTGCCATAATCCTCCAAAATGGCCGTGTGGCCGATTCCCTTAAGGATTTTTGCCGGACATTCTCCCAGGTCCTTTCTCAGCATCTCCATATGTCTTCGGGAAATGACCCGGTCTCGTTCTCCCAGAATTAACACTGCCTGCCCCTTAAAGCCTTCCTTCGGAATTTTCCATTGGTCAAAGGCCATCTCTGCCAAAAGCCTTGCCCCGGTGGCTGCATCGGCCCGCCTTACATCCGCCACCAGCTGACAATCCATGGCAGACCACCGGTTGACGGTCAGAAGAGAAAGAAGGCGGATCAGAAATTTTGTTCCCCTGCATGGCGCCTGCAAAAAGCGGATTCCCCAGGCTATAACAGGCCAAAAGCAGGCAATGGGTCTTAAAAATCCGATTCCCCCGTAAACCGGGCTCAGCAAAAGAAGCTTTTCCCTCCGTCCTTCCCTTAGGACGGCCTTTAACACCACATTTCCTCCCATGGAATGAGCCAGGATTATATCAAAGGAATGTTCCCTTAAATACCCACGCATATCCTCCACAAAGCGCTCCAAAATTTTTCTTTTGTATCTTGCGGGAGTATGTCCGAAGCCGGGAAACTCATAAAGCTTGACCCGGAAGAGGCCAGAGCTTTCCAGATCTCTTTTTAACCGCCTGTACCGGGCTGCCGAGTGCATCCAGCCATGAACCACCAAAATCCTCTTCTCTCCTGCCTGCTTCTTCGAGCGTGTTTGAAAAGTTTTGTTTTCTAAAGCTCTGTTCTGCAAAACCTCTCTCTCCATGGATCCCATGTTCATCTCCCGGCCTCTATCTGCGCTCAAAACACCGCCTGCATTTCCCCGCCATATACCCAACCGGAAGCAGCCTGCCGCAATACTGACACCTGGCAATATATCCCTTCTTTCCCTTGGACAGATAGCGCATGATCACTGCCTCTGTCCGGCTCCTCTCCTCCTCCAGCCACTCCTCATCAATCACCTTGTCAAAGCGGTAGGAAAACTGATAGTAGAGATCCAGCTTCTTATAGTAGGTCTCGTAATCCTGCATGGTGTTTTTTCCGCCCTCGCCGGCAGCGGCCTTTCTCGGGGAAATCCTTTTTCGTCCTCCGTCCAGGCGGGGATGCTCCAGGTAAGAATCCGCCGGATAATTCATGCAGTATTCCAGCCACTGCTTGACCACCTTCCGGTCCTTCACGTCAATGGGACAGCTGATCATCCGGTAGAGGATTCTTTTGTCCTCAAACCCCATAATCTGGCTCTCAAATCGCTTGGCATAGCCGTACAGACACAAAAGCTCATCAATGCTCACCTTCTCAAAAGGCTTCTCTGCCTTCTCCGAATGCCACACCTGCAAAATCACATCCAAAGGCTCGTCCAGATCAAGAAGCACCTGCGGAAAACCTAAGCTGACCGTCTCCACCGGTTCATCCCTTCCGTGAAACCGTTCCCGGATATAGGAAAGGCCCGCCGTACCCATGGCAGTTACATAACCGGTATCATAGATTCCGTACCGGCCGGCCCGTCCTGCAATCTGTAAAATCTCGGGAACCAGAAGTCCCCTGCGCTGAATGCCGTCAAACTTCTCCGTCTGTATGAAAACAATCCGCCTGACCGGAAGATTAAGGCCCATGCCAATGGCATCGGTAGCCACCACCACCCGGGTCTTTCCGCTGGTGAAAAGCTGCATCTGACGCCGCCGTATCTCCGGAGGCAGGCTTCCATATATGACGCTTGCCTCAATGCCCTGCTCCTCTAGCCGTCCCGCCACATCAAGCACAGACTTTTTGGAAAACACCACCAGGGCATCTCCCTCCTTTACGTCCTCCGGAAACCGAAAGGGCACGTCCTCACAAACCAGGGCCGTCTTTCGCTCATACCGATTTATCACATAATCATCCCCGCACAGCTCAATCAGATGGCAGACCGCCACCTCCGCCGCCGGACTCATACACACATGGATCTCCGATGCCTGCAGGCCTAAGATTGCCTTGGTCCAGCAATGGCCCCTCTCCGGATCCGCGGTCATCTGAGCCTCATCGATCACCGCAATATCATAGATTTTAGAAAAATCCGCCATCTCCACTGTGGATGCGGTCACCCGGCTGTCCTCCTCCGCAATACATTCCTGGCCGGTCAGCATGGTGCAGGCAATGCCGTACTCCTTCATTTTTTCATAGACCTCCAGGGCCAAAAGGCGCAGAGGGCCCAGATACACCCCTTCGCCGGCGCATTTCAGCCTTTCCAGGGCCTGATAGGTCTTTCCGCTGTTGGTGGGTCCGATGTGCAGCACAAAATGACGCTTCATCTCCAGGGCCTCCGGAAATTCCAGCTCCGGCCGGGAGGGCACCAGCTCCAAAATCTTGTTTTTTAAAGCCTCTGTCCGGAAGGTCCGAAACAGATCAAATAGCGGCTGCCGGCATATCTCTCCCGATGCGTCCTTTTCCAGATATTCAAAAAACGCCTGTCCCACCAGACGCTCATCCTCCGGCAGAAGAAGAGCCAGGTCCAGCCGCACCAGCTCCGGAATCACCGCCCGTTCAATCTGCTCCACCATCGGTTTTAAATGATACCGAAGCCCGCAGTAGTACAGATTGTTGATCTGCCGGTGGTAATTTTCCAGGGCATTTCTCGTCACCTGGCTGTTTTTTGTCCGCTTTAACATCCGTGACAGACTCTTTGCCTTCTCCATAGCGCCCCTGGCCTTGACGGAGGAGGGACGCTTTTTTCCTCCCTCCTTCTCATACTCCCGAATATATAACTGTATCAGTTCTTCTCTCTCCATCATCCTGAATATTTATCCTTCCATCTCCCACATGTGTCCATTTTGCTTCCTTCTATCATAACCGCAAAGAGCCGATTCAGCAACACAAAAAGCATTTATATCCTTATACTTTTCACAAATTCTTCAAAAATAAATCACATTCACGTCACATTTATCCCGTATTCTGTAATCACAAACAAGGTGATAACCTTTTTACATAGATTTTTTTCATTTTCCCTCTTTTTTAGCGGCTGACAGACAGCCGCTTTTTTTATGTACACAGGCACTCAAAGGAAGATTTATCAGCAAAGCCAATGGATGCCCGGCACAGCGAGCAGGTGAAAAGCCTTCTTCAGCCGCTGCAAAAAAATTGCAAATGATGCAATTTTGATACAACTTTGAAGCCTTTTTGATACCAGCAGGCGATATGGTAAATACAACCTTTCAAAAGCAATGCCAAAAGAAACGAGGTAATCCTATGAAAAAAGTCAAAAAGAGAAATTTCCTTGGCCTGACTCTCTCCCTGCTGGTTCTTCTTGCCTGTCCTGTCGAAGTTCGGGCTGAGGAGACAGACTCCGCGGACGAGGAGAGCACCCTGGCTCCTTATTTTTTTATTGAGGGCGCCGATCCGGAAACAGATCACTTTCCCCTAAAGGAGACAAACGTATCCACCACCATAAGCGGAGTGATCGCAGAGACCTTTGTCACCCAGACCTATGCCAATGAGGGCTCCAATCCCATCAATGCCCGTTATCTGTTCCCTGCCTCTGACAGCGTATCTATCCACGGAATGAAGATGCAGATTGGCAATGAGATCATCACTGCCAAAATCCAGGAACGGGAGGAGGCCAAAAAGACCTTTGAGGACGCCAAGAGCGAAGGAAAAAGCGCCTCCCTTTTGGAACAGCAGCGGCCCAATGTGTTTTCTATGGATGTAGCAAATATTATGCCCGGCGATGAGGTGGACATTGAGCTCCACTACACAGAGCTGATCTCCTCCACCGATGGCACCTATGAATTTGTGTTTCCCACGGTTACAGGCCCCCGCTATGCCAGCTCCGGGGAAGAGGCTCAAGGACCGGACGGCAAAGCAAAAGAAGAGTCCCCTGACGATGAGTGGGTATCCAGCCCTTATCTGGAAGAGGGAAAAACTCCTCCCGGAAAATACAATATCACGGTAAATCTTTCCACCGGTGTACCCATCACGGATCTGTTCTGCAAATCTCACGAGATACAGGTAAAAAAAGATGGGGCAGACAAGGCACAAATCACCCTGGCAGACCCGGAGGATTATGCAGGAAACCGGGATTTCATTTTAGATTACCGGCTGACCGGCCAGGAGGTAAGTTGCGGGCTGATGCTAGATTCTGACCAGGAGGAAAATTACTTTCTTCTGATGGTACAGCCGCCTAATCGGTACACCCCTGATGAGATTCCTCCCAGGGAATATATTTTTATTTTGGATGTGTCCGGCTCCATGTACGGCTATCCCTTAGACACAGCCAAAACGCTGATCCGGGATCTGGTATCCGGCTTAAAGGAAAGCGACCGCTTTAATGTGCTTCTGTTTTCCAATGCCTCCGTACAGATGTCGCCCCAATCCGTTCCTGCCACAAAAGAAAACATCCAAAAGGCCGTGGAGTTGATCGAGGAAGAAAGCGGCGGCGGAGGAACCGAGCTGGCCCCGGCCATGCAAAGCGCCCTCGCCATTCCTGCCGATAAAAATTTCTCCCGAAGCATTATCACAATCACCGATGGGTACATTTCCGGGGAAAAGGAAATATTTGAAATCATAGGCAAGAATCTGTCCACCACCAATTTCTTCTCCTTTGGCATCGGAGACTCGGTCAACCGTTATCTGATCGATGGAATCGCCAAAGCCGGAGAAGGCGAGGCCTTTGTGGTGACAGACCCTGAGGATGCCGCTGACACTGCCAACCGTTTTCGCACCTACGTTCAGGCGCCCCTCTTGACCGACATCAAAGTCAGCTATGACGGCTTTGACGCCTATGAGGTCGAGCCTCCTGCCATTCCCACCCTGTTTGCAAAGCGCCCCATTATTCTCTATGGCAAATGGAAGGGAGAACCGTCCGGTACGATCCGGATCACCGGCAAGACAGGCAAGGAAGATTATTCAAAGGAGATCGATGTCTCCCAAATCGACTCCGCCAAGAGCAACCAGGCCATCCGCTATCTGTGGGCCCGGAAAAAGGTGGAAAGGCTGACAGACTATGGAATCCAGGGAACGGACTCGGACCTTACAAAAAAGATGGTAACCTCCATTGGGCTTAAATACAGTATGATGACTCCCTACACATCCTTTGTGGCTGTAGCCGAGACCATCAAAAATCCGCAGGGAGACGGCACAGATGTTGCCCAGCCTTCCGCTCTGCCTCTCCACGTATCCAGTCTCTCCGTAGGCGGCTACACAACCGGCTCAGAGCCTGGGATGCTGCTGCTTGCCTTGGGGGGATTGCTTGGGGGGATTGTTCTGCGGAGGAAAAGAGGGTACCGAAGGGGCCGCAGCTGAGGAAGGGGAGAACGCCTTCAGACGCGCTCTCGCCCGGAGGTACACGTAGTGGTACTAAATCATAATCGGAGCCGTTAAGAAACTGTTGATTATTGTGTTTTGGGTTAGGTCTGCCAACAGCAGCCTTTAAGATAACCCCGCCTCTCCTGTCACAGTCTCCCCAAGGCTGCGTCCCCCTCACGACTGAACCCTAAAAAGCCATTAATCAGGCGAAGGCTCGGATGCCCTCCCAAGGAAGGAATAATATATGAAAAGAGAACAGACATCCCCCTCTATTTTTACAAGCCAGGCATTAAAAAAGCAAGGTCCGCTTTATTTTGCGGGCCTCGCTCTCCTGGCAGTCGCCAAATATTACTACAGCAAAGCCGGCAGCCATGATCTTTTGTGGCTTCTCTCCCCCACTGCCCGCCTCGTCACAGCCTTGTCCGGGATTGTCTTTACTTACATCCCCCGGACAGGATACGTAAGCCATGCTTATCAGTTCATCATTGCCGGCTCTTGTTCCGGATTTCAGTTTATGACCATTGCCTCAGCCATGCTGTTTTTCTCCTTCCTTCCAAGGATGGAAACCAGAACAAAGGGGGCTGTCTGGCTCGGGGCGGCGGTGATGCTGTCCTATATCTATACGGTTTTTATCAATAGCTGGCGGATCCTTGTGTCTGTGAGACTTCCGCTGTATCTGAGAAAAAGGGGCTTCTTTTATGCCTTCGGCACTTGGCTGACGCCAGAGCGGCTGCACACAGTTATCGGAATTTTTATATATTTCTCTTCTTTGCTGGTTCTATATGCCGCTGCAGAAGCTCTATTCCGCCGTGCAGGCAGCGGCCGGCAAATGCAGGATGCAGCTTTCCAGGTTAAAACTGTTCCCGCTGCTTTGCAAAAGCGCCGGTCATGGGCGATTCCTTTTTTCTGGTACTTTGCCGTTGTGCTGGGAATTCCCTTTTTAAATCAGGCCTGGAGAAGGGATTTACAGGCTTTTGCCGGATATGTGCTTCTTATGCTCTTGGTGTGCCTGCCGATTCTCCTTCTGTTTATTCTGGCCGGCCGGATTCTGTGTGGAAAATCAGAGGGATGAGGGGTAGGTATCCGTAACATGTTCCCTGCTTAACATATGGACAGGCTCCTTTTTTACAGCCCCGGATAGCCGTCCGGCCCCCAGGGATAGCCGTCCGGCGCCAGCTCAAGCCAAAAATAATTTATCTTTTTGCCGGCCGGGGATTTGGAACCGTGGGGCGTGTTTCTCTCTGTGAAGGATAAGGAACCAGGCCCCATATCAATCTCCTTTCCGTCAGCTAAGTAGGTAAAAAAGCCGTCCGGAAGTACGTAATACCACTGAAGCAGATGTTTATGAACATGTTCTCCAATAAAGGTGGGACCTTCGCCGTTATTCCACCCCATACTCCAGCGCCCATACATCCGTCCCTCAATCAAAAGTCTGGAAGTCACATTGGAGCCGGCATCGCCTGTAAATCCTTCCGTGTACTGAATACAGTCCTCAAAGCCCCGGAAGCGGGGAAGCTTGATGGAGAAATGTTCCATAGTCTGACAATCATAATCATTCATTTTTCCTGTGATATGTACAAAATGCAGATCCTGTTCTCCCGCGTAAATCGTTACTTTTTCTTTGTCATAGTCTGGAACAAAAACTCCCTGCTCAATATTCCAGCTTTTTGTTTCCGTGGTGATAAAACCAGTTTTGTTCGTAAAAAAGAACATCTGTACATGGTCGCCGTAGGCATACAATGGCGGTTGCCAGGTATGTCCGGCTTTTAAGACACACTCATAAAGCTTGGCCTCTTCATTGGCTTTTGGAAGAATCGGCTGATGGGAAAGGCCATTTTCGTCAAAGTCCGGCTTTACATCTTTTCCGTCTAAAATTAAAATATTGTTCATGATTTTATCATCCTTTCCTTATTCATCATAGGCACGGTTCAGGGAATACCAGACATGATGGATCTTTCCTTCCTGGCCGCAGCTAAACGTAAATTTATGGGTGCGTGGAATCAGGGCAATATCTCCTTCTCTCATATCCACTGTCTCATCATCCATAGTCAGAGAAAAATCAGCCCCCTCCATAGCTATTACATATTGATCGTATGCAATCTGAGAATCTTCGCGGGTTTTGCATGGTCCGGGCTTTTCGCTGATAAAAAATCCCATATTATTGGCGCCGTATTTTCTGTTTTCAATCAGGATAAAACCACATACATTTGTCTCGTTTCCAATATTGGCCATATTGCACTCCCATGCCTTTGAAAGCGGACGGAAATTGGGAAATACCAGATGACTTTTGTTTATCTGGAAGGCGTCCTCCTTATTTTGAGCAGCTTTTATTTCTATACATTCCAGTCCTTCCTGCCCGGCCTTTATGGTAATCTTTTCTTTGTCAAAATCAGGTATAAAACGTGCCGGCTCGGTAATGTTATACGCGGTTCCTCCTGCGGATACATACCCTGTTCCGCCGGTAAACAGAAAAATCTGTGTCATTTGGGGGCGCTGTACCAGTTCCGGATACCAGACAGCATTCGCTCCCAGCTTTATTCTTTTTAAGACTGCTCTGTTGGAAGCTCCGTCCAGGATTACCTGTGTTTTTATCTCATTTTCCCCAACCGGTTCTTTTAATTTATTCTCGGACTTTTGAATCATGATCTCTTCTTTCTCCTTTAATGTTATCTGTGTGGATTTGTCACTATATAATCCTTTTCCTGAACATAATGTTCAAACCAAATGTAATAGGTCTTTCCATTTTCCGAAGATGCCAGACTGTGATCCAGACCGGCGGTGACATAACTGATGTCGCCCGGCCTTTGGCTGATGGTCTCATCCTCCACGGTCAAGGTCATATCCGCTCCCTTTAATATTACATTCCACTGGGCTACTGCCGGATGGCCCTTCTCAAAAGTACCTCCGGCGCCATCACATTCCACAACTCCCATAAGACAGCGGTTTAAGCGCTTGGCTGATAAAATGGTCCAGTTCCTGGTCCCCGGCGTTTTGCAGGCCTGCCAATATTCCTGGGCCTGGCTGATTGGCAAAAAATATGGAAGAACAATATGAAAATCGTTGAATACAGCCATATCATGATCCGTGAGTTCAACTACAAATTTTGTAAATGTAATCTGCGTTGTTGCGTGAATCATAAATGGCTCCCCAGGGTTCGCAATAAAAAAAGAAAGCTCCCCAATATTATATGCTTTGTCCCTGCACTCAATATATCCGGTTCCCTCTGTCAGGCATATGATTTGATGGGCCTGGGCGTATATTTCCGGATATGCATTGTACCCCTTCCAAATGGCTCCACGATACACCTGTACCAAAGGATAAACATCTTTCAAAACTCTGCTTTGAGCAAATCCATTCTGAAAATCAAGATTAATTTCCTCATTTTTAACAAAATCAATCATACTTTCTCACCTCTTTTTCTGTAACAGTTCAGATAACCCTTGAACTGTTACTTTTTTCTTTCATCACTTACTCCTTCTTTGGCAACCGGAATTTCTCTTTAATTCTCAATAAAACGGCTCATTATCTTCATGATCTGCATATCCGCCAGTTCCGGCTGATACCAGTAGCGTTTGTCCGTAACCTCAAATCCGATTGGTCCCTCATAATGATAATGGTTCAGACATTCCAGCATATCGGCAAGATGAAATGTGCCATCTCCCCACGCCAAATGGCCATATGGATTTCCGTCAATAAAATGAAGATTCCTTATATCCGAACCAAATTGTTCAAACCACTGCCAGATATTCTCACCGTTTACCCCCATTGCCGTTGTGTCAATCATCGCTTTGCAATTGGGATGATCAATCTCTGCAAGCAATTGATATACATCGTTGAGTGTAACTCCTATTCGAGTTTCCGGAGGACGAAGGCTTTCTACTGTGATAATAACGCCGTATTTTTCAGCTTCCCTTGCAACACGTCTCAAAAGGTCCACGGAACGCTTCCATGCATCCTCTCTCGGTTCATTGATAAAACCATTTCCTGAGCTGGCAGACATTAAGGAAGCTCCCAATTCTGCGGCAATATGCACTCCATTGGTAAAATAGCGGTATGCCGCCTCTATATGCTCTTTTCCGAAAATTCCATATTGATAATTCTGGTGACCGGAGCAGGGAGTAAAGCAGGTACAGGTAAGCTTGTGGTCATGAAGCTTCTGTTTGAGCCGATTCACATCTTCATATCCCCTGTCATTGATTTCATAATGGGGAGGCCCGGCCCAAAAAGCAACCGATGTATAACCGGCTCTCTCAAAGGAATCAAGACAGTATTCTAAGGAAAAACGTTTATAGTGCCAGTTCATTGCTGCCAGCTGTTCACGCTTTACGGATGGCATGAAATTTCGCCTCCTTTTTGAAAAACGGATACAGAGCAATAAGATTTTGTCCGTCTGTTCCGGCGGGGTCCTGGTTATATGCAGCCAATGTGGTTTTCAATCCGATAGGACCGGCATATCCGGCTCTGATAATCTCTCGCAGGAAACAATTTAGCGGATAAACTCCGGTTCCCCACACATAATGGTCGCTTCCGGCTCTTCCATCGCAAAGCTTTACATAAACAATCCTTTCTCCTAATAAATTCATCCAGTCACAGATGCTTTCTCCTGCCTCTGCCATTGATACGGTATCCAGAGTAGCTTTCAGCAGGGGATGATTTACCTTCTCCATGGTATTGCCCAACTCCTTTAGGGTACAGAGTATTGTTTCACTTCCCACCGGAGAGGTTTCCAGTGCAATAACCGTGCCGGTTTTTTCCGCATAGCCGCAGAGCCTTTTGAGAGTTTCCACTGCACGGCTGTATGCAGCTGCCGGATCTTCGTCCCGGAAAGCTCCCGTCATTGCAACAGATACTATTTTTGCCCCAAGCGCATAGGCTGCATCAATGCAATTTTGATAATATTTCAGGGAGCGTTCATAGCGGTCTGACTCCGTTGCGTTCAGAAGAAACCGCATGGTTGTGTGCTCAGGAGAAAGGACTGAAACCTCAAGATTTTCACTAAGTATCATATCCCTTAAGGTGTTTAAGTCTTCACTGGTCCTGTCATTGATCCAGACATGGGGAGTCATGGCGACTAAATCAATTCCCTGAAACCCCAGTTCTGCCTGGGTTTTCAGAAAATAGCTTAGAGGGAAATACTGATAGTGAATATTTGAACCGATAAAACGTTCGCGGTCGATCTTAAGCATATCTTCCATAATATTCTCAGGCCTCTCTTGATTGAAAAACAGCAAACAGTCCGCGCTATTTTTCAGGAAATATAGGTGTTTACTGAACTTTGTCTGCCATATAAGCTTCCAGTACCTCTGCATTGTCACAAAGGGTAATGGCATCTGCCTCTATCTTTTCAAAGGTTCCGTCTTCACGGATTCTTGTGACCACCTCATCGATAATCGCGACAAAATCCTCATTTCCCTTTGGCACGCAGTAGGCGGCGCCGGGATCCATGGTCAAATCCACATTGTAGCTTAAATCCAGATCATACATAAGCTCCGGATTTGCGGCAACATACAAAATAGCGGTTTTTTCATTCATCAGAAACGCGTCCGCTTTTTTGGTCAGAACGGCAATCAAAACATCCGACTGCTTTTCAAGAGAAAGAATAGTGCACTTAGGATACTTCTGTGCCAGACCGCTTTCATTGGTGGTTCCCTTGACAACCGCTACGGTTACTCCTTCCATTTCTCTGGCCGGATCAAACATTTCATCTTGCTGCCGCTCTTTCAAGTAACCGATCGTCTGAACCGACCAGTGATAGGACTGGCTGAAATCATAGTTTTCACGGCGCTCCGGTGTGGGAGAAAGCGTTGGCATACAGTCGATCTGCTTCGCCTGAAGCGCTGCCAAACCACCCTGAACAGTGAAAATATTAATCTCCTGTTCAACATCTCTTCCAAAATATTCGGACAGTCTCTCAGCGATCAAATTTGTCATCTCAACCTCAAAACCGACTACATTATCCACCCCGTTGATGGTGAGATGGAACTGCTGCGGAGGCTTCTGAGCGGTATAACCCACATCAAATTTTCCGGTCTCATAGATCTCCTTCATAATGGGCCCAAGCTTATTGGTATCCCCGTCAAAAACTGCCGCGCCTGCCTCCGGTGCGGCTTCCTTAGACGTCTCCTCTTTTGCGTCTTCTGTTTCCTCTGATGTTTCCGGAATCGTAGCCGGTGCTGTGGTAGTCTCCGGCGCTGATGTTTCCGGTGTACTGCTCTGCGAGCAGGCCGTAAGACTTAAAAGGAGTGCTGCCGCAATGATTGGTAACCTGGTTTTTTTCATACTTTTTCCTCTCTTTCTTGTGATAAATTATTTAAACACACCATGTGTCTAAAGCCGTTTTAAAAAGGGTCTTTCATCTAAAAATTTGGAAAGCTCTTCATCAAAATATTTTTTGACTGGTATTCGACTGGAAATATACTTTGGTTCTACACGAAAGGTGGTAACTGCCGGCGGACCATCTGACTCAAAAGGAAGATTCTGATAGCCATTCTCTTTTTCAAGGACATTGGCAATGGAAACAGGCACCACCGCCCATTTGGCGGAATCCGTCATAAACCGTGGAATGGTGGAAGCAGCATTGATAGAAATTCCGTAGGTATCCCGAATGCCGAACACAGCCTCATGCCATCTTAAATAATCTGAGTTCCAGCTAAGGGACAAAAAAATTTCCGATTCAACGTTTAAACCGGAAAGATTGACCGGCTGATTGGGATAAACGGATTCCTTTGGTGTGATGACTCTGAATTCCTCTGAGAACAGAGGACAAATTTCCAGAGATTTATTGCGAATCGGATTCCTAATCAGCGCCACATTCATCTCTCCACTCTGCAGCATGCTGTAACAGCGATCCGTAGGATGACTCAAAATCTGGTAGTTTGTCCGAATTCTGGATGAGGAGGAAAGCCGCTTTAGCTGCTGATGCAACTGATAAAACAAAAACACATTCAGACTGTCATGGCATCCGATATTAAACGTGGTTACCATGTTTCCCTGTTTGAATTGATTTACTTTTTTCCACAAAGCATCCCACTCCAGCGCTATGGAGACAAAATCCTCCCCATCCTTTGTCAGTTCAATGGTCCTAAATCCTTTTTGGCGCAAAATCAGCTGCACACCCAGCTCTGCTTCCAGGGATGACAGCCGATGGCTGATCGTTGACTGACTGACATAAAGAAGATCTGCTGCCCTGGATATACTTCCTATTTTCACAATAGCCAGGAAAGTTGCAATCTCATCTTGTGTCACTTTTCTGTCCTTTCTGCCTGAGTATTCTGCCAACTACCCCATCAAGTTATCTGAATAATACAGGACTTAATTATAATTTGTAAAGTCAAAAGATATATTAATGTTAAATTGTCATATCGTGATTTTCGATATTTTATATCACTTACGCTACTATAAGAATAACATGATGTTGGGGTCAAAAGATATTTTGCCCTCTATGATACCACAGATTGCTCCTTATTTCATAAACCGTGAAGTATATAGGCGCATCCTTATTGTCTCTAAATATCAAGATTTTTAATATTAATATTCATAAAATGAACTTTTTTCTATTACTTAATGCATCTATAATTTATATGGAAAGCACTTCTGGGAAATCCGAAAAACAAGAAAAAGTATTTGCGAAACAAAGTGGTAGCTGACAGCACGAAGCGGCAGGTACCGCTACCTTGAAAAAGGAGGAACAAGTATGTTTAGCTCAGTAAAAATGCTCCGAATGCTTAAATACTTAAATTATTTTCAGTCAGGAATTCTTCTGACTTTAAAGCTGTCAGCTTTTACTCTTATCCTCGGTTCCTTCTGCGGCCTAATCATCGGACTTATGCGTCTGTCAAAGGTCAGGCCCATTCGCTATCTTGCCTCGGCCTACATTAATTTTATCCGCGGCACTCCCATGCTTGTTCAGATCTACCTGGTCTATTATGGTCTGCCTCTCGGGCTTAACAACTTCTGGGCCGGTGTGGTGGCCATGACCATACATAGCAGTGCTTATATTGCAGAGATTGTGCGGAGCGGAATTCAATCGGTGGACAAGGGACAAATGGAGGCGGCCAGAAGTCTTGGCATGTCCCATGGGCTTGGCATGATTCTTGTTGTAATTCCTCAGGCCATAAAAAATGTTCTCCCTGCGTTGTGCAGCCAGTTTGTAGTCATTATCAAAAATACATCTCTGGTTTCTGTCATTGGAATGCAGGAGCTTATGTATCAGACCGATACGGTGCGAAGCATTACTTACCTGGCCTTTGAGCCTCTTATCATTGCAGCAATTTTGTATTTTGTAATTGGCTATGTGATTAACCTTCTGGCTGGCGCTTTGGAGAGGAGGCTCAAAACGAGTGATTAAACTTATTAATCTGCACAAAAACTTTGGAAAATTAGAGGTTTTAAAAGGAATCGATCTGGAAATAAAGAAAGGGGAGGTTGTTTCCGTCATTGGTCCCAGCGGCTCCGGAAAAAGCACATTAATTCGGTGTCTTAATCTGTTGGAGCAGCCTACCAGCGGAGATATTTTGTTCAAAGGAGCTTCCGTTCTCGATAAGCGCATGGATATTGATGAATATCGGCAGCATATCGGAATGGTATTCCAGCACTTTAATCTCTTTTCCAATATGGACGTGTTAAAAAATCTGACCGCTGCCCTTACATATGTAAAACATATAAAAAGGGATGTGGCAGATGCAAAGGCTATGGAATTACTCAAAATGGTAGGCCTGGAGGAAAAAATCCATGCATACCCGGCCCAGATGTCCGGCGGACAAAAGCAGCGGGTCGCCATCGCGCGGGCACTTGCCATGGAACCAGAGGTCCTTCTCTTTGATGAGCCCACCTCAGCCCTTGATCCGGAAATGGTGGGAGAAGTACTCAATGTTATGAAACAGCTTGCCAAAAGCGGTATGACTATGATTGTAGTCACACATGAAATGGGGTTTGCCCGGGAGGTAAGTGATCGTATTCTGTTTATTGATGAGGGAATCATCCAGGAACAGGGAACGCCGGCAGAAGTGATTGGGAATCCTCAAAATCCCAGAACACAGGATTTTTTAAGTAAGGTATTGTGATGACTGAAATTCAATAAATTCCGTGACACAGCTGATAAAAATATAGGATTTCCATTATTTAAAAAGAGTCATTGCAAAACAGATGAGAAATCATCTGTAGACCAATGGCTCTGCTTTTTATTTTCTTTTCTAATTCTATTTTAAAACAAATCCCTATGTGTTCCTGTTCTTGTCCAAAAAGTTGAGAGCTATGGAAATTTGAAAAGAATATCCACAATCTGCCCGCCGTCCGCTTCCGACCTATTAGTCACAGTGAACACCGTGTCCCCCCCCCCCGGACTATTGCCATAAATGATATAATAAGTCCAAAAGAAAAACAAAAGCGGTCAGGGTTGTTTCATGGTTACTGTTCACTCCATGACTAATCACGGCCCTGATTAGTCATGAGCCAGTACAGTTATGGGGCCAAAGCATATGCACAATCATCGTAGGCGAAATGGGCATTAAATTTGTTTCAGCAAAACAAAAAAAGCCTTATAAATCAAAGGCTTTTTGATGGAGCTGAGGGGAATCGAACCCCTGTCCGAAAACCAATTCCCTGTTCTTCTACTATCATAGTCTGCTGTTTCACATTCCCTCTGCCGCACGGGAACAGACACCCTTACGGTTTCAGTAGCTTCATCATACGCCCATATACGCAAAGCTTAATATATGTCGTTTCTCACAAAGTCGATGCCAGATTCTTAATGTGTGAGTGCACTAAGGCTGACAGCAGCCATTAGGCTGCGTATGCTAAATTATCTTCAGCGTTTAATTTTAATTTTGCCGTTTAACGCACCGCATGCGGATAGCTTCACCAGCTTCATGATCCCCGTCGAAACCAGTACAACCCCTTATCAGGAGCTATCTGACCATAACAGCTCATATGGCAATAAACTATTACACATATGCTCCCTGGGCTGTTACATCTGATCCAACAAATATGATCAGGTAAGCAATCATCTGTTGTAAAAAAAGAGCATTTACTTCATAGTAAATACTCCTTAAATAGCGGAAGGGAGATTTGAACTCTCGACACCACGGGTATGAACCGTGTGCTCTAGCCAACTGAGCTATTCCGCCATAGCCAAGTGAAACGTGCTACAGAAAGCTTCTCACTTGCGACTGCCTATACAGTATAGCTGTTATTGTCGAAATTGTCAAGACTTTTTCTGCAATTTTTTCTGCGTTGCATTGAATTTTTTTCATTTTTTTATTGACAAACACATGTTCTGATGATAGAATAAAGAAAAGAAAGAACACATGTTCTCAATATAGAAGCTATTCATTTTTAATGAAGGAGGTTTCCTGATGATAATCACAAAATCCAATCTGAATGATGTTTTATTTGAAAACCACGATGCCCGATTACTGATCGAGGAGGTTGTCACAAATACAAGCGCGAATCTCTACTATTATCATGAGGTGGAGATCTCCGTCAAGATGGCAATCGATATTTATAACAGAGCTCACAAGGCCGATGAGGAAGAAAGCTTTTACAGTGTTTCCTTCCTTCATTATTCCGGTGCCCATGCCCATGCTTTTGATAAGGAAACTGAGATGGCGCCCACACTTGTGTCATGATTTGCAATAAGGAGGACCATGCAGAACATAGTCCTCCTTAGGAACCGCTCCTAAGTACATCATTGCATGAATTCACGAGTAAATTAGTGCAACGGTGTACTAAGTGCAGATAGCAAGAATAAATTTGCAAACCGCCCAAACGACAACGCCCTCTGTTCTTCAGATCAGGCCGGCTCCCCATCGGGACCATCCAGGGCCTCATTCAGCCGGCAGGTTCCCTCAGCGGCAAATCTGCCGTCACGGATTACAAACAGCTCCGTCCCGTCCGACCGCACCGCCCGGATATCCCCCAGCTCAGAGTAAGGAATCGTGATATCCAAATGACATCCGAAATATGCCTTGGAAACATCCTCCCTGCGCAAAATGGAGATCTCGTTGTCCCTGGCAACCATCTCCCTGCCATCCGGATTGTACATGGGGGAATCCTCGCTCCAGCTGTAGCAGGTATCTCCCACCGCAAAGTGGGGACCCATTTTCTCCGCAATCAGGATAGGAAGCTTCTCCCCAATGCCGAACCGCTCTGCCATGGCATAAGCCACCGTGTTGGTTCCAATAGCAAATTCTCCCATGGGAAGGGTATCATGATTTTTTAAAATTTCCTGGCGGATAAGCTGTCTTCCCTCCTGAATATCCGCAAAATTATCGCAGGAATAATCGGTCACCATACCGTCCTTAAACCAAATCCGCAGATTTTTAAATTGTATATTTCCCAGATAGACCTTTCCCACGTGCAAAAGTCCCTCCGTACCTGCTAACCTAGGAGAAGTGAATACCTCTCCTACCGGAATATTCACATCTGCCACACAGTTTTCAAAATTTGTCTCCCTGGATATATCCTTTAAAGGATGAAGAGCAATCCTAAGGTTTGTTTCATTCTCAATAGTACCGAAGTCCTCGCCTTCCCTTCGGGCTTTCTCTCCTGCCATATTCTCCCCTGTGGCTTTCCCAGGCTGCCGCTTTCCTGTAACCTGCACATACTCTGCCTGGTCCAATACCTGGATAAGCTTCTGCTGAATCTCCTGATACATTTCATAATCCAGAGTATTGATGCGGATAGTCTCATGAAAGATTTCCTGAAAATCCTTCCCTATTTCCGGCAGAGGGAAAGCAATGATCGTAAAGCTGGTCTCATCCCCGGGAATATACCGGTTGATCACCTCCATTGATTCATTGGTATAGGCGATTGTCAATTCCTCCTGAGCTCCGGTCAACGCCCATGCTGTCTTTTTATTCACCGGGTGAAAGCTCTCCTCCCCAAAGGTCTCCGCCACTGCAGGACCAGCAAATAGAGCCGCCTCCTTCTTATATGCCTCATAGGTGGTTCTCAGCACTGCCAGCTTCCGCTCCTTGAAGGCCTTGTCCATATAAATTGCCTGGTCATACCGATGGTCATAGTCGTACTGCCGGTTAGGAGAGGTTCCATGATATCCAACCTTGCGGTTTGGTGTCTGAGTTACGGACCAGACAGCCGCCCGATATACCACGGCATCCAGCCCCATCTCCTTAAACTGCCGGATGGCTGCCCGGATCATCCGTTCAAATCCCAGATGATAGCGGATCCCCACGGTTTTTTTCTTAGACAAGGACCGCCCCATTACCTCAAAACCCTTTTGATAGCCGTTTGTATAGGCAAAGGCCATTTTGTCAATTGTCTCCTCCGAAAGGCTGTTTAAAAATTCAGCCACCCTCAGTTCTGACCGAGAGATATATTCGCCAAAACGATACAGATACCTTAGATCCGATAAATCACTGTCCATAATAATGTCTTTTGCAAATGACAGGGATGGATCCAATTGCTCCCGGACGCGGTAGGGCAAGGTCACATCCGTATAATCACTGTTAAACCAATACAGAACATCCTGTATGATTTTTCTGTCCGGGATTCCCTCCTCAAACAGGTTGTAGAGCTCAATCAAAGTCTCACAAAGAATGGTAATATCCTCCAGACGGCACTCATAGGCAAACACTATACTTCCCCGCAACTGGACGTAAAAGGCTGACAAAAGAGGTCCCAGCTCCTCTCCCAGGCTCTGAAAGGCATAGTCGGGATTTGCATAGCTTTCCCCATAGCTGTCGGGTAAAATATCCTTATACAGGGAGTGGTTAAGCTCTGTCAGCTCCGAGAGAGAAAGTCCGTCAAGCTCCTCTCTCATCTGCCTTCTGGCCAGCTCCTCGATCTGACCGACAAAACGGGCCATCTGAACAAAGTAGGATTTAAAGGGCTTTGGGACCTGCCCCCCTTCCTCCTTTAAAATCTCCTCAATCCGCTCCATAGACAGATCATAACGCTCCATAATCTGTGTATTTTCCTTCATCCACAATTCCTGCACCTTCATGCTGCCGTTCCTTTCCTTCACCCGCTGATCACGCCTACAACTGTCACACAGATCCACAACACGACCAAAATTCCTGCCATCCACATTCCAATTCTGGCCAGAAGATAGTTTTTATCCTTCTCTAAAAAGGCAAGTCCTCCATATATTAGTGCCGCCAGAGCAAAGAGAAAGCTGCTGACCGCCCAGGCGGCCACGCTCAGTTCTCCCTGCCCCTGCTGGCGTACACTGAGCAAAATGCTTACCCCGCACAGCACCAGAGATACCACCGCCAGAAACAAACAGATCCGGCTTCTCTTTGCAAAAGGCTTTCGGATATATGAAATTTTAAATCTCTGTTTTCCCATGTATCCTCCTTCTGATCCGGGCCTCCTGCACTACACGGTAAAAAATATATCCCACAATCCCGCCTATGGTATTCAAAAGCAGGTCATCCACATCAAAGCTTCCCACCTTACATACCAGCTGCACAGTCTCGATACACAGGCTCATTCCAAAGCCCAGACATGTGGTATTATACCATTTCCTGCCTCTTCGGCTGACAATCGGCAGGAAAAACCCAAAGGGAACAAAAGCCACTACATTTCCCACCACATTCAGGAGAAACGCCTCCATTCCCAGCTGCTCTCTATATTGATAGAACCGTTTGATCTCCTTAAACAGTTCCAGATTATAAGCATATTCATGCTGAGCCGAATCTCTTCCAAAGGACTCGGCAAAAAAAACAAAATAAACCAGCATTGCTAAGTAGGCCAAAAACAAAACCCATCCCAGCTTCTGATTTCTGGTCGTATTTCTTATCATCACTTTTCCTCACGATCTATAACATAGGTCTTTGCTTCCTACCTTTATCCCTGCAAAAGATTATGTTTGCCGTCTTGTCGGCAAGCTGTAACACCCGCTGTCATACAGCTGTAAAACGCGAATAAAAGGAGGCAGCTCTCCTAAAAACAAAGAGCTGTCCTCCCCGCGCAAATACTAAAACATAATCTCAGACTTTCTCTTTAACAAAATGCTTCCGCTGACAATTGACACTACTCCCACAGCAACGCCTGCCACCAGGATCACAATCCCCGCAGCAATATTGCACGCCCCTGTATTTCTCATGGTTTTATAAATCCGCTCCATAAATATTCTCTCCTTACTTTCTCCGGGCAACATTCAATGTCTCCAATGGTTACTGATTTGCCCCATACTGCTTATAATATGCGTCAATGGCAGCTTTCAGATTCTCATCAATGATAATTTTTCCTTTATATGGCCGATTATAGAGATGTTCCACCACTTCTGCCATAGTTACAATAGCAGTGGTCTTAAAACCGTACTTCTCCTCAATCTCCTTAAGAGCTGACCTTGTGCCCTGTCCCCGCTCCATACGATCCACAGATACCACCAATCCTATCACATCCACTTTGCCCTGGGCATGGATTATGGGAAGGGTCTCCTCAATGGAGGTGCCGGCGGTGGTCACATCCTCAATAATCACTATCTTGTCCCCGTCCTTTACAGGGCTTCCCAAAAGGATCCCCTTATCCCCGTGATCCTTAACCTCCTTGCGGTTGGAGCAATATTTGATGTCTGCATTGTACAGCTCGCTGATCTCCATGGAGGCGGCCACACTCAGCGGAATCCCTTTATAGGCCGGTCCAAAAAGCACGTCAAAATCCAGTCCAAAGGCATCCTTGATAGCCCTGGCATAATATTCTCCCAAAAGGCGAAGCTGCGCACCTGTGCGATAAAACCCTGTATTGACAAAAAAAGGTGTCTTTCTCCCGCTTTTTGTGACAAAGTCTCCAAATTTAAGAACCTCACTGTCAATCATAAATTCAATAAACTGTCTCTTATATTCTTCCATTTTTAGCAAATCTCCTTTCATCGAACGCAGCCCACCAGCTCTTTAATATCCTTCACCCCGTTATCTGTCATGTACTGCCGAATCCCTTCCACAATCTCCACTGTGGCATAGGGATTAAAGAAATTAGCCGTTCCCACAGACACAGCCGTGGCTCCCGCCATAATAAATTCCAGAGCATCCTCCGCCGTGGCAATTCCTCCCATACCAATGATGGGAAGCTTTACCGCGCAGGCTGCCTGGTATACCATGCGGACAGCAACCGGCTTGATGGCCGGACCGGACATTCCCCCTGTCTTGTTGGCCAGGACAAAGGACCGCCGTTTTATATCAATCTTCATACCGGTGAGCGTGTTGATCAGAGACAGGCCATCTGCGCCGCCTGCCTCCGCCGCCCGGGCCATCTCCCCGATATCCGTCACATTGGGGCTGAGCTTCATGATCACCGGCTGCCTTGCCCGGCTTTTCACCGCCCGGGTAATGGCCTCCACTGCCTTAGGATCCTGGCCGAAGGCAATCCCTCCCTCCTTTACATTGGGACAGGAAATATTAATCTCCAAAAGATCCACCGGTTCTTCTCCTAAGCGCTCCACCACCTCTAAGTAATCCTCCGCCGTCCTGCCACATACATTGACCACAATCCGTGTGTCATACTGACGCAAAAAGGGAATATCTCTTTTTACAAAAATGTCAATGCCGGGATTCTGCAGGCCGATGGCATTGAGCATTCCTCCATAGACCTCCGCAATACGGGGGGTGGGATTTCCCGCCCATGGAACGTTGGCCACCCCTTTGGTCACCACGGCTCCCAGACTGTTTAAATCCACAAATTCACCGTATTCCATGCCGCTTCCAAAAGTACCGGAAGCTGTCATTACCGGATTTTTAAGCTCCACTCCTGCCAGCTTTACTTTTGTGTTTATCACAGTTCCACCTCCTGAGCCGCAAATACCGGGCCGTCCTTGCAGATCCGCTTGTTGTGAACCTGGGAATGGCTGTCTATATCCCTAGACTGACACACACAAGCCAGGCAGGCGCCGATTCCGCAGGCCATTCTCTCCTCCAGCGAAAGCCAGCACTCCATCCCCTGCTCCAGGGCATAGGCCTTTAAAGCCCGCAGCATAGGCATCGGCCCGCAGGCATAGATCACATCTGCCGTAAGTCCCTGTTTTCGGATAGCATCCAACACATTGCCCTGTGTCCCGGCACTTCCGTCCTCCGTAGCCACTGCCACAGGGCCATACTCCTCAAACTCCTCATTGAGAAACAGCTGATCCCGGTACCCCAAAACCATCTGCTTTTCACATTTTAATACCCTGGCCAGCTCAAGCATCGGCGGAATCCCGATGCCTCCCCCAATGAGAAATGCCCGTCTCTTCCCGTCTCCCTCCAGAGGAAACCCGTTTCCCAGAGGCCCCATAACTGCCACCTGATCTCCCGGGCAATACCGGGCAAACTCCTCCGTCCCGGCTCCCACCGTCCGGTACACAATCCGCAGCCGCCCGGCCCCTTTATCCACCTGGCAGATACTGATGGGCCTGGGAAGAAGGCGGCTGGGATCCTTTGTGTAGAGAGAGATAAACTGTCCCGGCTTTGCCGCCCCGGCAATCTCCTTTGCATAAAGCCACATACTGTAGATTCCCTCTTCCAGCGCCTCCTGAGAGACTACCCTTGCCATGCATTTTATCTTTCCTGACCTGTCTGTATTTTCCATGCATCCTCCCTGTTTACAGCACACTGTTAATATCCGCCGCCATGTCAATCACTGCCTGCCTGGACGCCTCGGCAAAATTCTCCGGGCCGAACTTTGCGTATTTTTCCTGCCTATATGCCGCAATAATCCCCCGGGAGGAATTGACAATGGCTCCCAGCCCGTCCTCATTAAAACAGGGCTTTAAATCCTTCGCTGTGGCTCCCTGGGCACCGTAGCCAGGCACCAGGAAATAGGTGTGAGGCATCCGTTTTCTCAGCACCGCGCTCATCTCCGGATAGGTGGCTCCCACCACGGCTCCTACATTGCTGTACTCCCCATCCATACAATCCTGTCCCCACTCCACCACTTTATCCGCCACCAGCTCATACAGAGGTGTTTTGTCAATCTTTTTATCCTGAAATTCACCGCTTGACGGATTGGAGGTCTTTACCAGGACAAAAAGTCCCTTGTCCTCTGCCCTGCACACATCCACAAAGGGCTTTATCCCGTCCGTGCCAAGATATGGGTTCACTGTCAGAAAATCCGTGTTAAAGGCCGTGCACACACTGCTTCCCACCTTTACCTTACCCAGATGGGCCGTGGCATATGCCGCTGAGGTGGAGCCGATATCCCCCCTCTTGGCATCTCCAATCACCAAAAGTCCCTTGTCCTGACAATAACGAACTGTTTTCTCATATATTTTCAAACCTTCGATGCCAAACTGTTCATACATGGCAATCTGCGGCTTCACGCAGGGAATCAGATCCCAGGTATGATCTATGATCTCGCGGTTAAAATTCCAGATTCCATCGGCCGCCCCTTCCAAAGTCTCTCCAAGCTTTTGGAAAGATTCCTTTAAAATGTGCTCCGGAATGTAATTCAGCATGGGATCTAGCCCAACACAGACAGGAGCCTTCGTCTTTTGTATCTTTTCAATCAACTGTTGAATCATGGAACCCTCCTTAAATTTTTTTCCATTTTAGCATATCACTGGAACCGTTTCAAGCACAACCGAAGCGGACAGCGAAAAATGATGGTTTGGTGATTGTTATTTTTCCCCGGGAATGGTAAAATAGGATAGTTTGCAACAGAGCTTCTCAATAAATGAAAGGATATGCTATGAAGTATGTAAAAGAATTTACAATTATCCTGGGGATCACCCTGGTGGGAGAATGGCTGAAATATATCCTCCCTATGCCGGTTCCGGCGGGAGTGTACGGTCTGTTTCTTCTGCTTTTCCTGCTTTGCACCGGTATTGTAAAGCTGGAGCAGATTGAGACAACCGGAAATTTTCTTTTGGAAATTATGTCCGTAATGTTTGTTCCGGCAGCAGTAGGCCTGATAGAAAGTTATGAACAGATCCGCCCTGTGCTGATTCCCCTGATATGTATCTGCAGTATTTCCACAATCATTGTCATGGCTGTTACCGGAAAAGCCGCTGACTGGATGATTCGCCGCCGACAGGCAGGCGCAAAGAATGGAAAAGGAGGACAAAGACCATGAGTTTTCCAAGAGAATCCTTGTATTTCGGTGTGGTGGTCAGCCTTCTGACCTTCTGGTTTGGTACATGGTTAAAGAAAAAGCTGGGCTGGGCCATCTTAAATCCTATTCTTGTGTCCGTAACAATGATTATCTTTCTCTTAAAGCTGCTCAGCATAGACTATCCTGCCTACAACGAAGGGGCTAAATATATCAGCTATCTGCTGACTCCCGCCACGGTCTGCCTGGCCATTCCTCTATACAGGCAGCTGTCTCTTTTGCGTCAGAATCTGGCGGCCGTAGCTGTGGCCATTTTTTCAGGGGTTATTGCCAGCGCAGCAAGCATTTTTGCACTGTGCCTGCTGTTTAAGCTGGATCACATCTACTATGTGACCCTGCTTCCCAAATCCATCACCACCGCCATAGGTATGGGAGTCAGTGAGGAAGCTGGAGGAATCGTGACCCTGACGGTTGTGTGCATCATTGTCACTGGTATTTTGGGAAATATCATCGGGGAGGGCATTTTTAAGCTGCTTCATCTGGACAATCCTATTGCCCGGGGTCTGGCCCTGGGAACCTCCGCCCATGCTGTCGGGACGGCAAAGGCTCTGGAGCTTGGAGAAATCGAAGGAGCCATGAGCAGCCTGTCCGTGGCTGTGGCCGGACTAATGACGGTGGTGGTGGTTCCTCTGGTATCCGGATTAATTTAAAAAACTGTCAAAGGAGAATCTTTATGAACGGCTTTGATCCTGCCTTTTTTGCACATCACTGTACCCGGCTGTCAAAAACACATCAGCAATCCGTCCGCCGGCTGTCCGATTGCTGCCGCGCCCACGACAGAATTTCTCTCTCCTACCCTCTTCTTTTGGAGGAGGGTGCATCCGATCATTATCTGATCCTTGACAGCCGGGGCACGGTTCTCTCCGCCCTGGCTATTGTTCCTTTCGATGCCTCCACAGTGGAATGTTCCGCCTTCACCCATCCCGACCATCGGAGAAAGGGCTTTTTTTCCCGGCTTCTGACCCTGGCTCTGGATACCTTAAATGAACGCGGTGTTGAGAGTGATATCCTATTTCCGGTTTCCGGAGACTGTCCCGATACCCTGGCTGCTCTGGATGCCCTGGGTGCGGAATTTTCCGGCAGGGAGTATGTAATGGAGCAGGTGCTTTCCAACGCTTTCTCCTGGGAAGAAGATCCTGAAAATCTCCGTTATCATATTCTGCCTCCAGACAATATATTTACTCCTGACGCTCTTTGGAGCCTCTTTCTCACGGATGCTAACCGTCATTTTCCCGGCTTTGATCTCGGGAGCAGCTCTGGCCTTTTTGACACATATGATCTTGGCCCTGTTCCCCCGAACAGCTTTTGCCTTGCCGCCGGCTCCTGTCTCACCTCCCCCGTATCCTCCTCCTGTGTTTGTGTTCACCATGTGGAGATTATCCCTTCCCTTCGGAGGCAGGGACTGGGAACCCGGATGATCCGCCTGCTTTGCTCTCACCTTTACCATGCAGGAATTACACGTGTCATTCTGCAGGTTTCAGGGGATAACTTATCGGCTCTTTCTCTATACAAAAAAACAGGCTTTCGGATCACCGAAACCCTGTCTTATTATCTGTATTAAAAATCAGAGCACTGCCGCTCAATCCTTTATTGTGCCCCCATGCCTTTCAATGCTTCTTCGTATTTCCAGCATCCTCTCATCCGTTCCGGCAATGACCTCTGCACACTTGCGCAGCTCCTCACTGATAGCGGTTGCCTCCTCGCCCATTTCCTTTTTGTATTTTAGCAAATGATCCAGACTGGCCCAGAAATCCATGGCAATCGTGCGGATCTGAACCTCCACCCGCATGTTCTTTTTCCTGTCTGAAAAAAACACCGGTATCTCCACAATGAGATGATAGCTGCGATAGCCGTTGGGCTTGGGATTCTTTATATAATCCTTCACCTTCAATACCCGGATATCGTCCTGATTCACAAGCATGTCCGCCACGGCATAGATATCATCCACAAAGGAACAGATAACCCGAATCCCTGCCACATCATCCAAATGATTAATCAAGGAATCCAGATTGACAGGAAGCTGTCTGCGGCGCAGCTTTTCCACTATGCTCACAGGCCTCTTCACTCGGGACTTGATCACCTCAATGGGATTGCGCTGATTGCGCACCGACAGATCATCATTCAGCACCTCCAGCTTGGTCTTTACCTCCCGAATGGCGCAGGAATACATCATAATCGCCTCCTGAAACTCTCTGGCCTGATTCAGAAGATCCTCCGGCACCTGAGCCAGATCCGGCACGCTGACTACAGACTGCTGAAGCTCGCTGTTTGGGTTTCTATTGCTTTTCATAAAGTATACCTCCTGTCACAGGATCCGCTTTGCAATCAAAAGAATCCGGCCATCCTTTAACGTATATTCGCAGGTCACCAAAGCCAGCAGCTCATCCCCCTTCTCAAGTGACACGCCTGTGTCGTAAAACCATTGGGACTGAATCCGCTCCCACGCCTCTTCAAAATCCCCCTCCTCCTGGGGAAACAGAAGCTTCTGCCACATGGTCTGGTCACCGGAGGCGCTCAGCTTGATAACAGCCGCCACCTCATAGCTTCCCGCCTGGCAGGTGGTATCAAACTGTACATAGGGATGTTCCAGAAAATACTCCTTTTCCGTATAATTCTGCAGAGAGGCAAACATGGAACCGTTTTTCATATGATGTCCGCTGATCAGAAGGCTGGTTCTGGGATCCTCATACCGGCACATTTCTGACAGATAAGGAGTCCCGTAGCTGCTTTTCTTCTTATAAAAATCGTGATGCAAATAATAATCCGGCCGGTCCGGGCTCTGCATTACCGGATAATCAATATTGGTTCCCTCAATCCGAATCCATCCGATCATATCGGAATTTTCCGCCTTCATGGAGCGATATACAGAAAAACGCTCCTCAGCCAATTGCTCCCACTGTTCCTTCCATTTTTGAGGCGGAATCCTCTCTTTCAGAGGCAGGGACATATCGACCTCTTCCTGATTTTCCCCGGATTTGTCCGATTCATCTGATATCTCAGTATTCACCGCAAACCGTTTTCCCAGCTCGTCAAAGGTCTCCTGCTGCTGCCTTGTCTGAAACAGATCCTTTGCCAGCATAAACCCGCTGACCAAAAATACCGTCATACAGACTCCCATCAAAAGTCGGAGCACCACAATTCGCTTCGTATTCTTCTTTTTCATCTGTCAAACATCTCTTTCCTGTTTCGCGCATGCGCGTAAAGGGGCTGTAAATAGTAACTATTTTATGATACATCGTTCTTCTGTCAGATGCAAGCACAAAATCTGGCAAAGGGCTTTCCCTTTTTTCTCAAATGTGGTATTCTGTCATAGAGGCTGCCTTCCGGCAACCGTAAAATCGCAGCAATCAGCCCTGTCATCTGCGGCTGTCTTTTAAAAACCGCATTGATCGGCAGACAGACTGCTGTCTGAATTGGAGGAATTACACATGAGCGAACCAAGTGCAAATTGTACACATGACTGCAGCTCCTGCGGGGAAAACTGCAGCAGCCGCACATCAGACCGCACCAGCTTTTTAGAGCCTTTAAATCCGGCCAGCTCCGTAAAGAAGGTCATTGGCATTGTCAGCGGCAAGGGCGGCGTGGGAAAATCCCTGATAACCTCCCTTCTGGCTGTCAGGATGAACGCCAAAGGAAAGCACACTGCCATTCTGGATGCGGATATCACCGGCCCATCGATTCCCAAGTCCTTTGGCCTGGGCACTGATGGCATCAGCGTTACTCCGGATGGACTGATGGTTCCTGCCACCACAGCCACCGGTATTGACATTATGTCTGCAAATCTTCTTCTGGACCACGACACAGATCCGGTTATCTGGAGAGGTCCTGTCATTGCAGGCGCTGTCAAGCAATTCTGGCAGGAGGCACTCTGGGAGAATGTGGATTATATGTTTGTGGATATGCCGCCGGGAACCGGTGATGTGCCCCTGACTGTTTTCCAGTCTCTTCCGGTAGATGGGATCATCATTGTCACCTCCCCTCAGGAGCTGGTGTCCATGATCGTCTCTAAGGCTGTGAATATGGCAAAGAAAATGAATATTCCTATTGTTGGTCTGGTAGAAAACATGAGCTACCTGGAATGTCCTGACTGCAAAAAGAAAATATCCGTCTTTGGCGAGAGCCATATTGATGAGATTGCCAGCCAGTTCGACCTTTCTGTTCTGGCCAAGCTTCCCATCTCTTCTGCCATTTCCAGGCATGTGGACGCGGGAACCATCGAATATCTGGATGAGACCTGGATGGATGAGGCAGTGGACAAGATACTGGCATTATAAATTTTGTGTATGTATTTTCCCGGCAGGCTGTATTCGCCTGCCGGAATTTTTCTTCCCCCTTTTCTCATCCTTTCCTAATCCTATCCCATATTTTTTCTCTCTCCCCTCTCGATATCAAACAGCTCGTCAAGCATCAGCCAATTGGCCCTAAAGTACCGCATCAGCTGCCAATATCCCACCCCTCCAAGACCATATTCCTTTACCAAATCAAATTTCGCCTTCAGACTCCTCACATCCTCAAACCATACTTCATGCTGAACACCGTATTGCCAGTAACGAAAGTACGGAGACTGAGACAGCTCATCAAACTGAATCTCCACCCCGTGATCAATGGCCAGCTGAATCGCTTCCAAAGTCCCCAGAGTAGTTGCCTTTGTAGCGCCTCTCACATAGGGGAGCGGCCAGTCATATCCATAATTAGGGATTCCCAGACTAATCTTCTTTGGCAAAATTTCCGATACCGCATAGTCCACCACCCGCCGCACCATGTTGATGGGTGCTACGGCCATGGGCGGGCCATAGGTATACCCCCACTCATAAGTCATCAGCATCACCCGGTTGGCTGCCTCGCCCAAAAGCCTGTAATCCACTCCTTCATACAAAAGCCCCGGTTGATCTCGCCTGGTCTTTGGTGCTAAAGCAACGCTGACCGGATAGCCGAACAGATTCATTACCTGGGTGGCAAAGTCCACAAATCCGGCAAATGCCTCTCTGTCCTGGGACTGAACATATTCAAAGTCAATATCCAGCCCCTCATATCCTTTCTTCTGCATCACATTTCCCAGGGCCCATACCAGCTTTTTCTGCATGGCATAGCTCTGAACCAGGACGCTTACCAGATTGTTGTTAAAGTGCCCGCCGCTGTCAAGAGGTGTAAGGGTCAGCACAGGGCGCACCCCCTGTTGCCGGGCTGCCGCCAGCATCCAGTCCTCATTGCATGACGGCGGTATCAGTTCTCCTTCCATGGTAAAACCATAAGAGAACACATAGATTGCCGTCAGCCCTGGCAAGGTATTTTCCAGTATCTGCTCCTGAATAAAGGGATAAGCATACCCGCTGGCATACAAAAGCGGACGGCTGACCGGATAGCCGCTTTCTGGTTTTAGAACATCCTCCCGGGGCCAATAAACACCTCCCATAAATTTTTCAGAATCCTGGCCGATAAAAAGGGCCTGGCCAACGGCCAGGCGATATGGATATTCGATCTGATTATCATAAATCAAGGTTTCCACTGCAATCCCCATTGATGCGGCAATCTTGTCTACATTGTCCCCTTCCTTCACCACATAAATCTGCATCCGATGTTTCTCCCACCCGGGCCTTTACCACAATATATGCAGAATATGGCAATCAGTGAGGGGCCAAAGCCTTCAGGCCGCGAAACACTCCTGATGTCTCCAGAGTCTTTCCGATTGTATAAAACAGCATAGAATTGATCGGCCACATAATAATATTTTTCAGTGCCCGCAGCGGGAACAGGGCAAAAAATCCCTTCCCCAGTATGATGGTGAGAAAATAGGTTCCCAGAAGCATATTGCAAAATACGGCCACAATCAGCTCTGCCGCCAGAATACGCCACAGGGAAATCGGCTTTTTGTAATAGCAGATTCCATAAATCACTCCTGCAAGCATGGGCACCAGAGTAAAGCCGGGAAAATATCCGCCAGTTGGCTTTATCAGATATTTCAGAATATCCATGGCTCCCCCGAATACCCCGCCCACCACCGGGCCGAACAGATAATATACAAACTGATTGGCTATGGTGGAAAAACCGATTTTTACATAGTCACCGACCGCAATCGTAAAATATCCCAAAACCAGCGATGCGGCACCAAACATGCCTATTGCTGTCAGGGCTTTCACATTTTTGAATTCGTTGTACGAATCGGTGAACAAAGTTGCTAATTTTTTCATAAAAAATTACCTCCTTTGCAGACCTCTCGCGGCACAAAGGAAGCAATCCTGTGATTACCTTCTTTGCAGCGGGATGCGGACCGTGTACCGCAAGGAACTTTTTTCCTTTTCGTCCGGCTGGCAACTCCCCGTCCACCCGGCACTTAACGCACACAGACCTACTCTGCTTTTCTATTTTATTGTTTGATGCTGCTTAAAATCAGATCAGCACCGGAAGTCAGTATAACACAGATTGCTAAAAATGGGAAGCACAAATTACTGCAAAGGCAAGTAACTGTCAAACAGCTGATCTGTAACCGCCTTATAATCTCTTATCCGGGCCGATTTTTTTATCTTTTTCAGGATGCGTTCCTGGCCTTTAAATTGACTTCCCAGATAGGTCCAAAGCTCCTTCATTTTAAAAAGCACGTTTCTGTCGCCGGAAAGCGCTTCCTGATATCCGGATAAAAGGGCTTGATGAAAATCTTTCAGACGCTGCAATTCCGTGGCCGACAGAGCTTGTCCACTCTCTTCCTTCTTTGCAATTTTCTCCGCCAGAGCCGGATCCCGAAGCAGCCCCCTGCCTGCCATTATAAAATTTGTCCCGGGAAATGCCTTGTGAAAAGCTTTAAAATCTTCTGTTGAAAAAATATCCCCATTGTAGCACAGAGGATTGCAGCTGTTTTCTGTTGCCATTTGAAATGTCTCCATATCCGGATGATTGCCATAAAAATCCGTCTGAAGTCTGGGATGAATGATCAATCTTTCTAAGGGATACCGATTAAATATCCCAAGCAGCTCTTCAAATTCTTCCCGGCGGCTTTTGCCGATTCTTGTCTTTATGGAAAATCTCATTCCCATCTGCAAAAGCGAATCTGTTACCTGCTCCAAAAAACGGTCCAGCTCCCTGGGCTGTGCAAGAAATCCTGCACCTCTGTTTTTTGTTACTACCGTTTTGGAGGGACATCCCAGATTCAGATTAACCTCCTCATATCCCAGTTCCTGTGCTTTTTTTGCTGCCCAAACAAAATCCTCTGCCCGATTGGTGAGGATCTGGGGCACCACATGAATACCCTGATTATGGTCCGGCAAAATGTCATTCATCTCCCGGGAAGTCAGTTTCCGTGATTGATTTGGGGCAATAAAAGGGGTATAGTAGCAGGCAATGCCTCCGTAAAACTGATGATGGGCATTGCGGTACACATACCCTGTGATCCCCTCCATAGGGGCAAAATAACATTCCATACGCTTACACCCGCAGTCTCTCAATATGTATTCCCAGATGGCCTACTGCCTCGCGGGGAACCTGTCTGTGAAGCTCCTCCCCCAAGCGTGCACAAATACGCTCTGCCAGAACATAGGACTCAGGAAATTGTGTCCTTGCATACTCATCCATATCCAGGCTTATGGCTTCACCGTCCCGAATCCGGACCACCAGATAACGCAGATGGGCCATAAACCGCTCAAACATAAAGGAGTGGGGATCCAGCTTGATTCCCAGGGCTTCTTCCACCATCGATACCACCATCCGCAGCATAGTGATCATCTGAAGGGATTCTTCCAGCTTCTCATCCATCCTCCCGGCCCGAATATGAAGGGCGATATATCCCACCTCATCCTCACACAAAACACAGCCGGAGGACTCCTGTATCATGTCCCTCCCCTTTAATGCAATCTTATATTCCTCCGGATAAAGAATTCGGATATCACCATGGAAAGGATTCTTTAAAATAATTCCGTTTTGCATCCGCTCCACGGCCACCGCAATATGATCTGCCAGAGGAATCAGTATATTTGGATTTAATTCTCCCAGCTCCGTCTTTGCCAGCTCCACAATTCTTCCTGCCAGCTCCAAAAATTCCATATCCATGCCGCTTAGAACCTGCCGGCCGCTTCTCTTTTTTTCCTCCCGGTCTACAATCGCATAGCGCTTAGTGTTCTCATCCCGCTCAAAGCGCTCATTTACCCGCTTTCCAAAACCAATGCCATTCCCCAGCAGGATCGCCTCCTCCTCCCGCTTCATATCATAAACCAGTACACCATTATTGTTCAAAACCTTGATTACACGGTACATACTGCATATCCCCCGCCACTGATTACTCTTTTGAAACAGTATGGCTCAGCCATACAACCTCTTTCTAAAAAACGCCGCATAACTGAGCCATAATTTATATTAACATATCTCCCCGGATTTGTCCTGTAAAACTTTCGTTTTTATTGGCAGATAAATCCTACACGGTTACTGTCCACAGGTACCCTGTAAACGTAACGCCATAACTGTTCACGCCATCAGATCCGCTGCATAATCCAAAGCCTTCAGCTCCTTCTCCTCCGGCACCACAATGGACGCGCCTTCTGGCAGAGCTGTGTAGATCACCATACAGGCCTCTGACACTGCATTATTTTTCACATATTCCAGGTCAAATTTCAGCAGACATTCTCCCCTTTTTACATGATCTCCGTCCTTGACCTGAGGCTCAAAGCCTTTTCCCTCCAGCTTTACCGTGTCCACACCAATGTGAAGCATAAATTCTGTGCCGTCTTTTGTCTTTAACCCCATGGCATGACCTGTGGGAAATACAAACGCCACATCCAGATCGCAGGGAGCAAGCACCTCTCCCGAAACAGGCATAACCATAAATCCATCGCCGATCATTTTCTGGGCAAAGGTTACATCTGGGGCATGTTCAATTGATTCCACCCGGCCGGTAAAGGGGCTGTAAAGAGGCACGGCTTTTCCCGTGGAAGCCTTTTTCTCCATGGCATTTCCTGTCCCGCTGCTTTCAGCTTTTCCTTCTGCCTCATTTTTCTCTGCGGCAAACTCCTCCTCATGATACTCCACATCGGGAGCTGACGGGAGATAGGCTACCAGATCTGCCTTGATATTGGGAACCGTAGGCCCATAGATTACCTGGACCCCCTGACCCTTTTTGATCACGCCGGCCGCGCCGGTTTTCTTAAGAATCCCCTCATTTACCAGCTCTGGCTTGTTGACCGTACAGCGCAGACGGGTGATACAGCAATCCACATCCACCACATTCTTCCTTCCGCCCAGACCATTAAGAATCATCTGGGAACGCTCATCTACCGCTGACTGTCCGTCACCGGAAGCCTTTCTCGCATCCACATCGCTTCTTCGGTACAGCTTTACCTCCTCACTGTCATCCCGCCCTGGTGTTTTTAAATCAAATTTCAGAATCAAATACTTAAACAGGAAGAAGTACACGGCAAAGTAAGCCACCCCCACAACCGGAATCCAGTACCAGCTCGTCTTTGCCGCGCCCGGCAAAATACCGAAAAGCAAAAGGTCAATAATACCGCCTGAAAAGGTCATACCCACGCCCACATTCAGAATGTGCATCAGCATATAGGCCGCACCGGCTAAAACACTGTGAACCGCATACAAAAACGGCGCCACAAAAATAAAGGTGAATTCCAGCGGCTCAGTGATTCCTGTCAGCATAGCGGTGAGAGCTGCCGAAATAAGAAGGCCCCCGGCCGCCTGTTTCTTCTCCGGCTTTGCCACCTGATACATGGCAAGAGCCGCTCCCGGTAATCCGAAGATCATAAAGGGGAATTTCCCTGTCATAAACCGGGTTCCCGGATTGACGCTGAAATGGGCGATCTCTCCCACATGAGCCAGCTGGGCAAAGAAAATATTCTGAGCGCCATACACTATCTGCCCGCTTACCTCCAGCTGTCCGCCCACAGCTGTCTGCCAGAATGGCATATAGAACACATGATGAAGGCCAAAGGGTATCAAAGCCCGCTCTATGATTCCATAAATCCAGGTTCCCACATAACCGGAGCTGTTTACCAAAGCTCCCAGGCCATAGATTCCTGTCTGGATAACCGGCCACACAAAGTACATTAAAATACCCACAAAAATATACGCCACACTGCAGACAATGGGCACAAACCGGGTTCCGCCAAAGAATGAGAGCACCTGAGGAAGCTGAATCTTATAATACTTGTTGTGAAGCGCCGCAACTCCCAGCCCCACGATCACACCGCCAAATACCCCCATCTGCAGAGAGGAAATTCCCAAAACCTTTGTCACCGATCCATCTAGCATCCCAACTGTCTGCTCCACAGAGCCAACCATACCTGCCAAAGCATTGCCGGCGGCATCCATAACCTCCGGAGCGGTCACCAGCTTGCCGGACAACACCAGAAGCGCGTGGATCGCCGTATGCATGATAAAAAAGGCGATCACGCTGGCCAGAGCTGCCACCTCTTTCTCCTGCTTTGCCATACCTACGGCAACCCCTATGGCAAACAGAAGAGGAAGATTGTCAAACACCACACTGCCACAGCTGTTTAGAATGTTTAAAAAACCGTTCAACAATGTGCCAGGTCCCAGGATTGCTTCCAGATGATACGCTTGGATCATGGTTGCATTGGTAAAGGAACCACCGATTCCCAGCAGAAGTCCGGCTACCGGAAGAATCGCAATCGGAAGCATGAAGGATCGTCCGACTCGCTGCAATACACCAAAAATCTTGTCTTTCATTACTTTTACCTGCCTTTGCTTAGATTTGTTGAACATAAGCCACCTATAAACGACAAAAAGGCATAAACCCCCTTTCCATAGCAGCTTTGCCATGTTATAGGTAGTTTATGCCTGATAGAGCTTCTTTATCAGTAACACACTGACATAAAGTATAAAGGGAGATGGAAATTTTGTCAATATATTTTGTCGCTTTTCCTTCCCTTTTCCTGCTCATAAGACTGGCTTAATAACTGTCAAGCACCTCCATAGCCGCTTCCTCCTCAAATTGCCGGGAATACAATTCAAAATAATACCCTCCCATGCCCAACAGCTCCTGATGGCTCCCTCTTTCAATGATTTTCCCGTCCTTTACCACCAAAATCAAATCTGACTGACGGATGGTTGACAATCTGTGAGCAATCACAAAGGATGTATGCCCTTTGAGCAGATGGCGGATAGCTTTCTGGATTAGCTGCTCTGTCTGGGTGTCAATCGATGAGGTGGCTTCATCCAGCACAAAAATTGCCGGATTTGCAAGAATCGCCCGGGCAAAGGAGATCAGCTGCTTTTCCCCCACAGAAAGTCTGCCGCCGCTCTCTCCCACATTGCTCTCATAGCCCAAAGGCAGCTTAAGGGCCACCGTATCCGCGGACACCCGCCGTGCTGCCTCCTCCACCTCTTTATCAGTGGCGTCCAGACGGCCATAGCGAATATTCTCTCTCACCGTCCCGGAAAACAAATGAGGACTTTGCAGCACGTATCCGATCTGGCTGTGCAGCCACAGTTGAGAGCGTTCCCGATAATCCACTCCGTCAATCAGAATCCGCCCCTTTGTGGGCTCAAAAAAACGTCCCAAAAGATTTACCAGGGTAGATTTTCCCGCGCCTGTCTCTCCCACAATTGCCACACTCATCCCTGCCGTCACATGAAGATTAAAATGCTCCAGCACATATTCTTTGCCATCCGGATATTGAAAAGATACATCCTCAAACACAATATCACCCTGAATCCGTTCCCAGTTCTCCTTTTTAGCCGTAAACGCATCTCCGTACTTTGCAATCACCGCTTCCCGGTCCACCACATCAGGCTTTTGTTCCAGCAAATCCATGACCCGCTCAATATTGGCCTGGCAGGATATAAGCTCTGACAGCAATCTGGCCAGCTGTTGAATCGGCTCAAAAATAATCACTGCATAAGAAATGAACACAGACAAGGTCCCCAGCTCCATGACCTGCTCCCTCACCATTCCCCCGCCCATCGTAAGCACTATCGCTGATGCCACAGACCCGAAAAGAAGAATCAGAGGAATGTAGATAGCATTTAACCGGGCCGAACGGCTGGCCAAACGATGCATATCTGCTGTCCGCAAAAAGAATTCCCGGTCATTATCCTCCTCAATCCCCATGCTTTTTGAGGTCCTTACCCCTGTAATTCCCTCATTGTAGGCACTGGTAATCTGAGAATTTGTTTTTCGCGCCTTCCGGTTCCAGTGAAGGATCCGGTTCTGAAAACAGACAGTCAGCAGAGCAATACCGGGTACAATCAATAAGATGATAAAGGCCAGTTTGCCATCCAGCAGAAACATGATCACAAACACGGTGGCCACATAGATCCATGCCCAGAACATATCCACCAGCCCCCATGCGATCATGGTTGCAATTCGCAGGGTATCACTCATCACCCGTGCATGGATATATCCCACGGGTGTTGTGTTATAGTAGGAAAATGACAGGGTCTGCAAATGCTGAAACTGAGCCCATTTCAAATCCCGTCCCACATTCATCTCAATAGTGGTGGCCGCATGAACCGAAAAATACACGCTGATCGTCTGAGCCACAATCATCAGAATATAGGTAATTGCAAAGGGCTGCAGACCGTCAAGGGTATCCCGAGTAATAAAATGATCAATGGCATAGCTTTGAAACAGGGGCGTCAGCACATCCACTCCTGCCAGAAAAATATTCAGCCCCAGAGTAATAATAAAATACCGGCGGTAAGGCTTGAAAAAGGGAATCATTTTCGCCCAGATACGAAAACTGAATGGCTTATTATATTCCTGTTCCTCATATGCTGCCACATTGCACCTCCTTATCCCCGGTTCGTTTTTCTACATCTGTCCGGCTATCTTCCTCTTCGCTCTCCCCGCCGTATTCGATCTGCTTTCTGTCATCCCGTCTCATCTGAATTTCATAAATCTGCCGGTAAATTCCATGATTTTGAATCAATTGGCTGTGGGATCCCAGCTCCTCCACCCGTCCTCCGTTCAGTACCAAAATCTGATCCGCCCCCATAAGTGTGGTAATCCTGTGGGAAATCAGAATGATGGTAGCTTCTTTCACCTTCTCCTTCAATTCCCTCCGGATTTGGAAGTCCGTTTCAGCATCCACCGCTGATAAAGAATCATCGAAGATCATAATGGGAGCCTTCTGCAAAAGCATCCGGGCAATAGCCACCCTCTGTCTCTGACCGCCGGACAGTGTCACCCCCCGCTCCCCCACCAGCGTGTCATATCCATCCGCAAAGTTTTGTATAGCATCATGAATACAGGCAATTTGCGCTGCCTGAACGATCTCCTCCATGGAAGCATTTGAAGCAGCAACGGCAATATTCTCCTTTATAGTTCTTGAATAGAGAAATGGTTCCTGCAGCACCATGCCAATCTTCCCGCGCAGCCATTCTAAGGGAATCGCGCCAATGTCCACCCCTCCGATAGTGATTTGTCCTCCATCTTTACTAAGCTCATAGAGCCGGGTCAACAGCTGCACAATCGTAGATTTCCCGCTTCCCGTACCTCCCAAAATTCCAAAGATCTGTCCCTGTGGAATGGAGAAGGAAATATCATCCAGCACCTTCTTTTCCTGCTCATAGGAAAAGGTTACATGGGAAAAGGAAATGTCCAAGCACTTCGGAAGGTTTGTTTTTTGTACCCCGGCCTCTTTCTGTTGCTTTTGTATTTTGTTTTCACCGTAGGCTTCTTCCTTCCCATGGATAATGTAGTCTACCCGCTCAAAGGACACCCCCGCTTTACTCATATCCGAGAGGATTCTCCCCAGGCCGCGAACCGGCCACACAAGCACCGTATTGTAAGAAGCAAAGGCAACAAACTCGCCCACAGACATATTGCCATGAACTGCCTCTGCTGCCCCCAGCACCACCACTGCCACCACCTGAAGCCCAGTGATCAAATCTCCCACTCCCCAGTAAAGGCCGGACAAGGTTCCCAGATGAATCCACATCTTGGCAAAGGTCTCATTTTTTTCCCGGAAACGGTCCATCTCAAACTGCTCCCGCCCAAAGGCCCGGACCACCCGTACTCCGGTTGCATTTTCCTGAACCACTGTGGAAAGCTCCCCCTCCGCCTCGTCAGCCTTGGAAAAGTCCTTTGCAATCAACTGGTAAAAAACAGCCGAATAGCCCGCCACTACAGGCACAAACAGAAGTACGATCACTGCCAGCTTTATATTCATAGACACCATCATGACAAAGGAAATACTCACCAAAAAAACGGTACGGAAAACCTCCAGAAGCTGTGTAACCACAAAATTCCGGATCACTTCCACATCTGAAGTGCACCGCTGAATAATATCCCCTGTCTGATTCCTGTCATGCCAGCTCATTGGCAGTCTCTGCACATGGGCAAAGAGAGAATCCCGCATATTCTTTGCAAAATTCTCCCCTGCATGGGCCGTACAGGTACGGCTTACAAACATGGACAAACCGGACAGGGCAGAGACGCCTACAATCCCCAGGGACAAAATCCAGAGATGTCCCCGCAAATATTCATATCCGCCCCCGCCCAGAACCTGATCAATGGTAAAACGGAAAATCTGAGGGGTCAGGGCATTGAAAGCCGTAGTCGCCAGAGAGGCAAATATTGCACATAAAAAATATCTTTTGGAGCCATGAAAATACCGCAAAATCAGTTTTATTTTTCTATGCTTCGTGTTCAAGGTATGCTGTCCTCATCTTTTTTGCTCATTAATAGGTATGATACCAGGTATCAGAGGGGTCAAAAGGTCTTTTGACCCCAACATCATATGTATATATTTTTTTCATAAAACAGTTTACCATAAAGAGGATTTCTTGCCAATAGGACAAATAAAATACCCAATCGTCCAAACAAAAACCTCCCTCGCCTCTTGCATTTCCATCCCTTAGTCAGCTATACTTATAATAAGCTGCAGAAGGAACCGTCTTTACCGCACTTTCTACAAAAGCCGCCCTGCAGCAATCGAATCAAACCATACAAAACATCCAAAAAGGAGGCATTCTTATGGGAATTGGGAGGAAACCGGCGCTGGTGGTCATGGCGGCCGGAATGGGGAGCCGTTATGGGGGGTTAAAGCAGATTGACCCCGTGGACGAACAGGGGAACATTATCATGGACTTTTCCATTTTCGATGCCAGGGAAGCCGGATTTGAAAAGGTCATCTTCATTATCAAAAAGGCCATTGAGAAGGAATTTAAAGAGAATATCGGACAGCGTATGGAGCAGAACATGGCAGTGGAATACGTATACCAGGAACTGGACAAGCTTCCCCCCGGCTTTGCCGTGCCGGAAGGGCGGGTGAAACCCTGGGGCACCGGCCACGCCATTTTGTGCTGCAAAAATGTGATCGAAGAGCCCTTTGCCGTCATCAATGCGGATGACTATTACGGGAAGCAGGCCTTTCAGGAGATGTACCGCCAGCTGACCACCCACGAAGATCAGGAGAAATACCAGTATGCCATGGTAGGCTATCATTTAAACAATACCATGACGGACCACGGCTATGTGGCCAGAGGCGTGTGTACCACCGATGAGCAGGGGAAGCTTACCGATATCCAGGAGCGGACCCACATCGAAAAGCGGGGAGAACAGGGGGCCTATACCGAGGATGAAGGCAAGACCTGGGTCACCCTCCCGGGAGAGACCATTGTATCCATGAATCTGTGGGGCTTTACCCCCAGCATCCTAGGAGAGTTAGACCGGCGCTTTGCCGCGTTTCTGGAAGCTTCCCTTCCCGGCAATCCTTTAAAATGCGAGTACTTCCTGCCCTTTGTGGTGGATGAGATTTTAAAGGAGGGAAAGGCTGAGGTGACGGTCCTTAAGAGCAAAGACCGGTGGTACGGGGTAACCTATAAGGAGGATAAGGAAACCGTGGTGCAGGCGATCCGCCAGCTAAAGGATCAGGGGCTCTATCCGGAAAAATTGTGGGAGGATTGCCATGAATAACAGTGTTGAACGAAAAATGGAAGCAGCCAATGCCTTTGCCGTAAAAGGGCAGGTGAAAAGCTGCGAGCCCTACGGAAGCGGCCACATTAACCACACCTTCCGCCTGCTCTGTGAGGAGAACGGGCAGGAATACGCCTATATCCTGCAGCAGATGAACCAGGAGGTCTTTAAGGATATTGAAGGCCTGATGAAAAACGTAAAGGGCGTGACCTCTTTCCTGCGCCGCCAGATCATCGAAAACCAGGGGGATCCGGATCGGGAAACCTTAAACCTGGTTCCCACAAAGTCGGGGAAGGACTATTATCAGGACAGCCAGGGGTATTTCTGGCGGGCCTATCTCTTCATCTCCCAGGCCACCTGCTACAACCTGGTGGAAAAGCCGGAGGACTTTTATCAGAGCGGGAAGGCCTTCGGCCGGTTCCAGTGCCTTTTGGCCGACTTTCCCGCCGATGAACTGACGGAAACCATTCCCAACTTCCACAACACCCCCTCCCGGTTCCGGGACTTTGAACGGGCTGTGGAGGCGGACGTGATGGGCCGTGCCAGCCAGGTGCAGGAGGAAATCCGCTTTATCCGGGAGCGGGAAAAGGAGATGGGCCTGGCACTCAGCCTTCAAAGCCAGGGAAAGCTTCCCCTTCGGGTAAGCCACAATGACACCAAACTCAACAACATTATGATCGATGATGCCACCGGACAGGCCCTGTGCATCATTGACCTGGACACCATCATGCCGGGATTTTCCATCTTTGATTACGGGGATTCCATCCGCTTCGGCGCCAACACCGCGGAGGAGGATGAGCAGGATCTGTCCAAAGTATCCCTGTCCCTGCCTCTTTTTGAGATCTACACCAAGGGATTTTGGGAGGGCTGTGAGGGGCGCCTGACCGAGACGGAGATGGAAATGCTTCCCTACGGAGCCAAGATGATGACTCTGGAATGTGGGATGCGGTTTTTGGCCGATTACCTGGCAGGGGATGTGTATTTCCATGTAAGCCGGGATGGGCACAACCTGGACCGCTGCCGCACCCAGCTGGCCCTGGTTGCCGACATGGAAAGAAAATGGGAGGAAATGGGGCAGATTGTGAAAAAATATGCCGCGATTCACCCTCAATGTCAGTAAACAGTAACAAAAATATCAGATATAGGCATAATCTCCTGCTGCCCCTAATCCTCCTTCTGCATCGGATGCTTTTCTGAGAGAAGGCGGATGGAGGAGGCGTACTCCGAGGGGTTCATGTGGGTGATCTTCTTAAACTGCCGGGAAAAATAGTGGATGGAGGTATATCCCAGACGGTCTGAGATCTGAGTGAAATTCAGCTGGTTGCTGCGAATCAGTTCCTTGGCCGTGTCAATTTTCATCAGGGTGAAGAACTCCATCACCCCGCAGCCGTGGAGTTCCTGGAACAGCTTTTGCAGGCGGGAACGGCTGATCAGGGTATTTTTGCAAATATTTTCAATGGTCAGCTGCTCGTTGATGTGCTCCTCCATGTAACGGATAATCCGGTTGTAGGTCTCATTGGGGCGTTCCAGGCGGGGATACTTGTGGTTCTGGGCAGGCACCGGCAGGGGATTGGCGAAGTACCGGCGGTAGAGGTGGATCAGCAGTTCCTCCAGATAATTGCGGATCAGCTGCTCCGCCCCAAAGCCGGGAGCGTCCGTATTGCGGATCAGTTCCTCCTGGTAGGGATCGTCCAGACGTCCAACAAATGCCTGGCGGGCCTCGATGATGATCTGGGCCAGAAGAGCCCTCTCCGTTTCCTGGACAGTCAGAATCTGTTCCCGGAAGGCGTCCATATAAGGAGAGTGGCACTCAAAGGCAACAACCACCAGGCTGGGGGCGCTGCGCCCGTTGGTGATGACATTGTGGAACTCATTGGGCTGGTGGAAAATGATGCTGCCTCTCTTTAAGGTGTGGCGCTTCTCTCCTGCCACTGCGTCTATCTCCCCCTTGTCCACACACAAAAATTCCCAGAAGTCGTGGCTCTCTCCAGGAAAAGAAAAATCACTCATATAGTCAAAATAATGGATGGAAATAATGCTGCTTACCGACAGGGTTGTCCGCAGACAGGTATTTTTGTATGCCATAGGAAAATTCCTTCCTCCTTGTTCTGAAAGTTTCAGCGGGCAAACGGGGTTTTGTATCTATTATATATGATTTTTGCGGGGTTGTCATTTGGATTTATTGAAAATGAAAAAAAGAGGGGGGATCGAAAAAACAGGGGAGGGGTACGGATTGGGGGTGGAAAAAATCAGATTGAGGAGGATGAGAAAATGAGCAAAACAAAGGGGAGGGTCACCCTTCCCAGTGAGGGGAATTTCCTGGAGGAGACTAAGGAGATGATGGAGCGCTGGGGGGCGGATGCCCTGCGGGACAGTGACGGGACGA
>CAJUHR010000015.1 GCA_910586255.1 uncultured Lachnospiraceae bacterium
TCTCTTTGCTCCGAACGTGCGGGGATGCCGATACGTTTAATAATTTGCTCATAACTTCTCCCCTCCTACGCTTTCTTTCTCCGGTTGGCTGCAACCGTTTTTCTCATCTCTTTAAATGCCTGGGTCAGAGGACGCTTAGCCGGGCAAATAAACGCACAGCTTCCGCACTCTACACACTCCATGCCGTTTAACTTCTCAAACCGCTCACAGTCTCCCTTTAAGGCCGCCTTCATCATCATCACCGGAACAATGTGGCTAGGGCACACGCTGACGCACTTGCCGCAGCGGATACAGGGAGTCGGCGCATTGGCGGCTACCTCATCCTTTGTCATACAAAGAAGGGCCGAGTTGGTCTTTGTCACCGGAATGTTCAGATCAAACAGCGCCATACCCATCATGGGACCGCCGGCAATCAGCTTCTCAGGCTCTGTCTTAAAGCCGCCTGCCGCTTCCACAAGCTCCTGGAAATTGGTTCCAATCTTTACATTGTAGTTCTGGGGATTTGCAATGGCATCCCCTGTCACAGTAACGATCCTCCGCATAAGGGGAGTCGTCTTGCAAACTGCCATGTAGATGGCAATCACCGTATCCACATTATCCACGATACAGCCCGCATCTGCCGGAAGCATGGAAGAATTTACCTTTCTCCCGGTAATGGCATTGATCAGGGAACGCTCGCCACCCTGAGGATACTTGGTCAGAAGCTCACATACCTCAATGCGGGGTTCATCCTTTGTCAGCTCCTGCATCTTCTTAATGGCCTCCGGCTTGTTGTTCTCAATACCGATCACACCTTTTGCCTTGTCAAAGAGCTGGAGAATAACCTTTAAGCCTCCCACCAGCTTCTCCGGCTCCTCAAGCATCATGCGGTAATCACTGGTCAGATAGGGCTCACACTCGGCTCCGTTGACCAGTACATACTCAATGGCATTCTCATCCTTCGGCATCAGCTTCACATGAGTGGGGAAGCCTGCACCACCGAGGCCTACGATCCCTGCCTCCTTCACAATATCGCGGATCTCCTGCTTGGAAAGCTTTGCGGGATCACGGTCAGCTCCTAATCCCTCCACAGTCTGATACTCACCATCGTTTTCCACAATGATGGAATTCACCATCGCGCCGCTCGCCACCCGCCTGGGCTCCACCGCCTTGACAGTGCCGGATACGGAGCAGATAACATTTGCGGAAATAAATCCGCTTGCCTCGCCGATCTTCTGGCCGGCCAGCACCTTATCGCCCTTTTTCACCAGCGGAGTCGCCGGGGCGCCGATATGCTGGGACATGGGGTACACCATATCGCCTTTGGGAATCAGGACCTGTGTGGGCTTGTTCTCGGACAGTTCTTTTCCCTCATAAGGATGAACGCCGCCTTTAAATGTAGCCAATCCCATCTGCTTTTACCCTCTTTCTATCATTTTCTTTCTCTTTTTGACAAAAAATATCATTTTGTCATCTTGTACAGTATAACATAATTAAGGAAGGGTTACAATTGGAAATTTTTCTTCCCTTTTCCGCATATTATCCGGGATTTTTACCAAAAACTGTGAATTATTAACTATTTAGAGCGTCTTTTCTTGTCTATTTATTAACAATCAGAAACCGTTCACAAAGTCCTATGTTTTTCTAAAAAAACAAGGGATCGTCCCAATGTTTTTTGAAAAAAACAATCTGCCCGGATTCATCGGAGGGCAAGATAATATGGGGGATTAATTTATTAGCCAAGGCTATTATATGCTGTCTGAAGGCTTTTTTAGATTGTGAATTTTTTGCCTGATTTTGTCAGAAGAAAAAGAAGAAGAATGCTTTATTCTTTTTACTTATTAATATTTATAAGTTTTTAAGGGAAGAGCGGTCAAATGCCTGCCGCTCTTTCTTCCATTTCCCTAAAACTCAAGCGCCTTAGTACCATTACGTAGACCTCCGAGCGAGAGCGCGTATTCAGACCTTCTTCCATTCCTCAGCTGCGGACCTTACATGTCACAAATAACCAAATCAAATTTTTTTACATTCTTTGCAATAAAACCTTTCCTATCTGCATTAACCTATTGAACGGATGATGAAAAGAGTCGATTTCCGGGAGAAAAACGAGGCAAAAAATAAAATAATCAAGTAAAACGAAATTCCTTGACGCATTACAATTCCATCACACACCGCCGAATTTTTCAACCAGAAAGCGACCATTTTCAAAAAAACCTTAAAAATTAGGGTTGCAACCAAAGAGCCGCTTCGTGACAAAACACGAAGCGGCTCTTTCCTTATTTATTTAATTTTTGTCTGTTTCTTATTTGTTTCCAAAAAGCTTTTTCTTGGGCTTGTCGCCGCTCTCGGGCTTCTCCCCCCGCATCACTGCATCAAAGTTCCTTAAGGCCTCCTTCTGGGCTTCGTTAAGCCGCTCCGGCACCTGGACCACCAATGTCACATAGTGATCGCCCCGAACGCCTCTCGCCCGCAGAGAGGGAACCCCTTTTCCTTTCAGGCGAACCCGGGTATCAGTCTGGGTTCCGGCCTTCACCTCATATTCCACCTCTCCGTCCACGGTCTTGATCCGGATCGGTCCCCCCAGAGCTGCTGTGGCAAAGGAGATAGGCACCGTGGAATAGATGCTGGTATCCTGGCGCTTAAAGGTGGGATGCTGAGACACCACTGCCTCCACCAGCAGATCTCCCCTCTCGCCGCCATTCACTCCCGGCTCGCCGCCGCCGGCACACCGGACGCTCTGTCCGTTGTCAATGCCCCCCGGAATGGAAACCTTGAATTTCTTCTTGCGGGTCACATAGCCGGTTCCGTAACAGTCCGCACATTTCTCCCGAATCACCTTGCCCTTGCCGCCGCACTCGGGACAGGTCTGAACATTCTGCACCTGACCGAAGAAGGACTGCTGGGTGTACATGATCTTGCCCTTGCCGTTACACTTGGGACAGGTCTCCGGAGAGGTTCCCGGCCTGGCTCCCGTGCCGTGGCACTTGGCGCACTCCTCCTTGAAATTGATCTCAATCTCCTTCTCACAGCCGAAAACAGCCTCCTCAAAGGTAATGCGGATGGCGGTTCTCACATTCGCCCCCCGCATAGGCCCGTTGTACTGGCTGCCACGGCTTCTGCCGCCGAAAATGTCTCCGAAAATATCTCCGAAAATATCTCCCATATCCCCGGAGAAATCAAAACCGCCAAATCCGCCGCCACCGGCTCCTCCGTCAAAGGCTGCATGGCCGAACTGGTCATACTGACGCCGTTTATCCGGGTCGCTGAGCACACTGTATGCCTCCGATGCCTCCTTGAACTTTTTCTCTGCCTCCGCATCCCCCGGATTGCTGTCCGGATGATACTTTTTGGCCAGGGCGCGGTATGCTTTTTTGAGGGCCGCCTCATCCGCGTTTTTGGGAACGCCCAGGACCTCATAATAATCTCTCTTGCTCTCTGCCATGGTCTCCTCCATCCTCTGCGGTAACACGTAAACGGTCACCATTTGTGCTCCACAGGCACATTTTTGCTACGTCCACAGCATACCTGTGAACCGTGACACATTTTACACGCCGAAACGGCTGTCACGGTCCCGAAGGCTCCGGGATACGGCTGCAAGGCTCTCCGCCCCGCGGCCGTATCCTGACCAGAACCCCAATGGACTGCGCCAGCCTTCCCGCTCTATCCGTTTTATTTTATACCTCTTTGAAGTCCCCGTCAATCACATCATCCCCTGCGGGGCCGGAAGCACTGCCTGCGCTGCCCATATCCGGGCCTGCTCCCTGAGGACCTGCACCGGCTGCCTGAGCCGACTCATACATCTTGGCAAACAATGCTTGGGCGCTGTTCATCAGCTTCTCCTTGCCGGCCTTAATATCCTCCACCTGGGCGTCTGTCATCTGGTCAATGGGGGCACGATTGATGGCTTCCTTTAGCGCATTCAGCTCTGCCTCCACGGCAGCCTTGTCATTGGCATCCAGCTTGTCGCCCACTTCCTCCAAGGCTTTCTCAGTCTGGAATACCATGGCATCCGCGTCATTTCTGGCATCGATGCCTTCCTTCTTCTTCTTGTCCTGAGCCTCAAACTCAGCTGCCTCTCTTACGGCCTTCTCAATATCCGAATCAGACATGTTGGAGCCGGAGGTAATGGTAATATGCTGCTCTCTGCCGGTACCCATGTCCTTGGCAGACACATTCACGATACCGTTGGCATCAATATCAAAGGTAACCTCGATCTGGGGAACTCCTCTTCTTGCCGGCGGAATCCCATCCAAGCGGAACTGGCCAAGAGTCTTATTGTCCCGGGCAAACTCACGCTCGCCCTGCACCACATGGATGTCCACAGCCGTCTGATTGTCCGCAGCCGTGGAGAAGATCTGGCTCTTCTTGGTGGGAATCGTAGTATTTCTCTCAATCAGCCGGGTGGCGATTCCTCCCTGAGTCTCAATAGACAGAGACAGAGGCGTCACATCCAAAAGAAGGATATCTCCGGCGCCGGCGTCTCCTGCCAGCTTACCGCCCTGGATAGCCGCGCCGATGGCTACACACTCATCGGGATTTAAGGATTTGCTGGGCTCCTTGCTGGTCATCTGCTTCACTTTATCCTGAGCCGCAATCATACGGGTGGAGCCGCCCACCAGCAGAACCTTGCCCAGCTCGGAGGTGGTCACACCGCCGTCTCTTAAGGCATTCTGCACCGGAACACCGGTTCTCTCAATCAGGTCATGGGTCAGCTCGTCAAATTTGGCCCGGGTCAGGTTCATATCCAGATGCTTGGGGCCGTCTGCCGTAGCGGTGATGAAGGGCAGATTGATGTTGGTGGTTGTGGCAGTTGACAGCTCCTTCTTGGCCTTTTCCGCCGCTTCTTTGAGCCTCTGCATGGCCATCTTGTCGCCGGACAGATCCACACCCTCCGCCTTTTTAAACTCATCCACCAGCCACTGGCTGATCCGGTTGTCAAAGTCATCGCCGCCCAGGCGGGTATCACCGTTGGTGGAAAGCACCTCAATCACCCCGTCACCGATCTCGATCAGGGACACGTCAAAGGTGCCGCCGCCCAGATCGTAAACCATGATCTTCTGTTCTTTTTCGTTGTCCAGTCCGTAGGCCAGGGCAGCCGCCGTGGGCTCGTTGATAATACGCTTTACATCCAGGCCCGCAATCTTGCCCGCATCCTTGGTAGCCTGACGCTGGGCATCGTTAAAGTAAGCGGGAACGGTGATGACCGCCTCCGTCACCTTCTCGCCCAGATAGGCTTCCGCGTCCGCTTTCAGCTTCTGAAGAATCATGGCGGAAATCTCCTGGGGGGTATAGCTCTTGCCGTCAATGCTCACCTTATAATCACTTCCCATGTGGCGCTTGATGGAAGCAATGGTCCGGTCCGCGTTGGTCACCGCCTGCCTCTTGGCCGGCTCACCTACCAGACGCTCTCCTGTCTTTGAGAAAGCCACCACAGAGGGCGTGGTCCGTGAACCTTCCTGGTTGGGGATCACTACCGGCTTTCCGCCTTCCATAACGGCCACACAGCTGTTGGTCGTTCCTAAGTCAATACCAATAATCTTGCTCATAGTTTTTTCCTCCTGAAATATTTCAAATTAATTAGGAATCCATTGTCATTTACCTTGCCGCGTTCCGGCGGAGCCGGCTTAGTTAGCCACCTGTACCATGCTGTGTCTGACCACTGTCCCCCGGTATTTGTAGCCTTTTTGCAGCTCCTGGGAAATCTCATTTTCCCCGTAGGCCTCATCGTCAATGTGCATCACCGCATTGTGAATATCCGGATCAAAGGGCTTGCCTACCGCCTCGATGGCCTCCACCCCGGCATCCTCAAGAGTCTTGACAAACTGCTTGTAAATCATCTCCACGCCTTCGGCAAAGGAGCTTCCCTTCACATCCTCCGGCACGGCTGCCAGACCTCTCTCAAAGTTATCTAAAACCGGCAGTATCTTCTCGATGATGTCCCTGGCTCCCACCTCGTACATAGCAGATTTTTCCTTCTCCGTCCGCTTGCGGAAATTGTCAAACTCTGCCATCTGCCTTTTTAAGCGATCCTGCAGCTCTTCTATCTGGGCATCCTTCGGATCCTTCCTTCCGGCCTTCTTATCTCCCGGCGAAGCACCGCCTTGATCATCACCCTCTCCGGCCGGCGCTTCCTCCTTCTTTGTCCCGGCGTCCTCACTGCCGTCATCCGCAAGAGCTTCCTTTTCTGCGTCCTCCGCCCCGCAAAGGGTCTCTTCCTGAGCCTCTCTGTCCGTCCCGGCAAAGGCCTCCGAAGCCTCCCGCTCTTCTTTATCTCTACCCATGTCTGTCACCTTTCCTCGTCATCCTTGTCATTTTTAAATGTGGCATCCAGCTGCCTCATCAAATGTCTCAATGTGCTGAGCACTCTCTCATAATCCATCCGTTTGGGACCTATGATGCCGATGGTTCCGCGGATTCCCTCGCCCAGCTCATAGTTGGCCGTCACCACGCTGCAATCCTTCATGGACTGCAACGGCGTCTCCTCTCCGATGTATACCTGGATGCCATTGTCCTCCTCCGTGCGATTCACATCGGTGATCAGCTCCTGCAGCATCTCCTTCTGCTCTAAGGTGCTGATCAGCTGGCTGGCCTTCTCCCCGTCACTGAGCTCCGGATACCTAAATATATTCGTGGCTCCGCTGGTATAAATCTGTAAGTCCTCCTCATCCGCCTGAATCACTGCTGCCACCTCGCTCAGAACCAGGTCGATGACCTGGCTGTGAACTCCTGCCTGCTCCTTCAAGTGGCTGATAACTCCCAGATTAATCTCCTCGATGGTCAGACCATTGAGACTGCTGTTTAACATAATATTCAAATTTAAAATCTCTTCCTGGCTGATCTCCTCCTGTACATGGATCACCTTGTTGCGGATCAGGTTCCCCTCCACCACCGTCACCACCAAAAGCTTATGGGGATCCATCTGGGACAGCTGAATAAACTTCAGTTTGTTGTGGTGATACTGAGGGCCTGTAATCATGGCAGCATAGTTGGTATTGTTAGCCAGAAGGCGAGCCAGCTTCTTTAAAATCAGCTCCACCCGGTCCACGCGCTTGATCATCAGCGCCTTGACCTCCGTCACCTCCTGCTCCTTCTCCTGCATGATCTGATCCACATAGAAACGGTATCCTTTGTCGGAAGGGATCCGCCCCGCGGAGGTATGAGGCTGAATAATGTAGCCCATCTCCTCCAGATCAGACATCTCATTGCGGATAGTCGCGGAGCTTAGCTGCAAATCCGTGTATTTGGAAATCGTCCGGGAACCTACGGGCTCTCCGGTCTCCAGATACGTCTTGATGATAGCTTTTAATATAGTAATCTTCCGATCATCCAGCTCCATACCGGCCTCCCTTTCTCCGCTTGTTAGCACTCGTCTGGCAAGAGTGCTAACACTCTGTGAATACTATACTTTACCTCTCTGTTTTTGTCAAGAGGTTTTCTTGAAAAACTTGACATTTAACATTTTTGTAATATAATGGATATACATTAACAAATACTTATAACTTTTCAGAATGTGAGGTGAACCTTATGCATTGTTCCGCAAAAAGCAGAAAAATACCAGTCCGTATAATATTGGCAATATTGATGTGCTTTACCCTGTTTTGTGTAAGCGCCCAGGCCGCCCAGGTACCGGGTGACGGAAATGCCGTGGACGGCACGATCCGGGATGTGGCTGCCGACCAGATTGCCAAGGGCGCTCAGATAACTACCGCCCCGAGTATATCCGACACCTCCCATACTCCCGCGGATGGGCAAATTACTTCCGTCCATGTTTCCTCCTCAGCTCCCCTTAAGACATCCACAACCACGGATTCACCGGTTCTTGTCTGCGGCAGCGGGAAGGCAAGCATCTCCCATACCAGCCAGCCCATGGAATACATTCCCAGGAAGGGAAGCTCCTTAGGGATGTTTGTCACCACCGGCTATTGTCTCTGCGAGGAATGTTCCGGAGGCTTTGGGCTCACCTATTCAGGGACCGTTCCCCAGGCCCGGCATACGATTTCCGCCGATATCAGCCTTTTTCCCATTGGCACCCGCCTGATGATTGACGACATCATTTATACAGTGGAAGACATCGGCTCCAATGTGACAGGTGATCATATCGATATCTATTATGATAACCATGAAGAGGCCATGGCACACGGAAAACAGACAGAGGAAGTTTTTACCGTTGAGTAGCAAAAGGCAGTTACCTGCGTAAATAATACTGATAATTGACACTGATAAACCAAAAAATCCTGCATAGCAGGATTTTTTTATTTCCATTTTTCTATTTTTTCAAGACAAACAGGTATATCATTACGGTTCTGTTACATATATTTAAAGTGTGTTAAATTTTCATGTCTTTTATAAACAGAAAGGAGGCAACATGCGAAAAAGCAGAACCTTATGGACATGCCTGATGCTAATGACAATTTTGCTGCAGAGCAGCGCCATAATCACATACGCGGAACCCTTAAACGGATACTTTGACCAGATGGAGGACGGAGTAATCGTAGGATGGGGATGGGAGCCCGGTTCTCCCAACACGATCGTTCCCATCCATGTGACGGTCACTCAGGAGGAAACCTCTCAGGTAGTGGGAGATTTTCACCCCAACGCCGCCATCTACCGGGAGGATCTCAGTGAAAATCAGATCGGCCACGGGATGCACGGATTCCGCATCTCAATGGACTGGAATTCCCTGCCTGACGGAACCTACCGGATTGAAGGCCAGGTAAACGGAAAAAGCTTCGGCAACACCATCTCCTATGTAAAGGGAGCCCCGGCTCAGACAGAAGAACCGGCCGTCCAGGAAGAAGCCTTGCCGGCCGCCGGCCGTTCTCTCGGAACCTTCCGCACCACCGGCTACTGCGCCTGCTCCCGCTGCTGCGGCAAATGGGGCAAACGCACCAGCACCGGGGCTATTCCCCGCTCCCGCCACACGGTTGCCGTAGATCCCAAGGTGATTCCCTACGGCACAAGGCTGATGATCAACGGGGTAGTCTACACTGCAGAGGACTGCGGAAGCGGAGTCAACGGAAAACACATTGACATTTTCTATGACAGCCACATGGAGGCACTGCGCCATGGAAGACGCTCCGCCGAGGTGTTTCTGGTTCCCTAAAGCCTGCAAAAGGATATTTTAATCCAGCAGTTTCTCATAAGCTTGGATCACCTGCTTCATGGCCTCCTGGCCCGGGGCTCCTAAGGTGGTCCTTCTTTTTACGCAGGTCTCCATGCTGATGGCATTGTAGATATTCTCCTCAAAGACCGGGCTGACAGCGCGAAATTCCTCAAGAGACAAATCCTCAAGGCCAATCCCCTTATCCAGACATACAAGAACCAGCTGCCCCACGATCCCGTGAGCATCCCTGAAGGGGACCCCGCGGCCCACCAGATAATCTGCCGCGTCCGTTGCATTGGTAAAGCCTTTTTTGGCACTGGCCTCCATCACATCCTTTCTGAAGGTCATGGTGGACAGCATGCCGGTAAACAAGGCCAGACAGCCCTTTACCGTGTCAATGGCGTCAAAGGTCAGCTCCTTATCCTCCTGCATATCTTTGTTGTAGGCCAGAGGAAGCCCCTTCATGGTAGTGAGAATCGCTGTCAGCGCCCCGTAGACCCGGCCGGTCTTGCCTCGCACCAGCTCCGCTATATCCGGATTTTTCTTCTGGGGCATAATGCTGCTTCCGGTGCTGTAGGCATCATCCAGCTCCACAAACCGGTACTCATTGCTGTTCCAGATAATAATCTCCTCACTGAAACGGCTTAAATGCATGGCAATTATTGACAGGGCCGACAAAAGTTCAATCACATAATCCCGGTCTGCCACCGAATCCATGCTGTTGCGTGTGGGCTCGTCAAAGCCCAGAAGGCTGGACGTACATTCCCTGTCCAGAGGATAGGTGGTGCCGGCCAGGGCGCCGGAACCCAGAGGGCAGGTATTCATTCGCTTTCTTATATCCCCAAGACGCCCTCTGTCCCGGAAAAACATTTCAAAATAAGCTCCCATGTGGTGAGCCAGGGTGATGGGCTGGGCCTTCTGTAAATGGGTAAACCCGGGCATGTAGGTATCAGTATTCTCCTTCATTCCCTTTAAAAGCTCCTCAAGAAGCGCCTTTACCAGCCTATCGATCTCATCGATCTCATCTCTGCAATACAGCTTCATGTCCAAAGCCACCTGATCATTGCGGCTGCGGCCAGTGTGAAGGCGTTTTCCCGCCTCCCCGATCCGCTCTGTCAGCTTTGCCTCCACAAAGGAATGGATATCCTCATACTCCGCTGTAAATTCCAGTCTGCCCGACTTAATATCCTCCAAAATCCCCTGCAGCCCGGCAACAATCCGGTCTCTGTCCTCCTGTGTCACAATTCCCTGTCTGGCCAGCATGGTCACATGAGCAATGCTTCCCTCTATATCCTGCCTGTAAAATCTATGGTCAAAGGACAACGACTCATTAAAATTATGCACCAGCTGATTCTCTTCCTTCGTAAAACGTCCGCCCCAAAGCTTCATGGCAATTTTCTCCTTGTCTTTTTAAATAATAGCTCAGACGGGTATCTTCTTGTCCGTCTAAACTGTCACGAATAATATTCCTCTTCCATCTTTCTCCTTCTGCGCCAGAGCCAGGTCCCCAGCTCGGTTATGGCCAGCACCACCACACTTCCGGCGGTAATCAGCCGCCCATTAGTAAGCCCCTCCGGCCGGTATTCCATGGTGATCCGATGGCTTCCCTGTGACAGAGGCACCCCTATAAACGCGTCCTTCACCTTGGCCGCCTCCTGCTTCTGCCCGTCCACCATAATCGTCCATCCCTTATCATAGGGAATGGTGGTTATCATCATGCCTGCCTTCTCGGGGGCAATCGTTCCTTCCAGGCAGGTCTCCTGCCAGCGATCGATCTCCCACGGCACAGCAGAAAGCTTTTCCCATATTTGGGCCAGCCCGGTCTCAGAAAACCGATACACATCCGCCCAGATGCCGTCCTGGCTCTCCTCAGCAGTCAGGGTCACCTCATCTCCGGCGGTACAGTATCCCAGCTCCAAAAGATATCCCCGCTCCACGTTGTTAAAGGTCTTGGTGGTCTTCCATGTACTGACCGTCACTTTTTCTATGCTGCTTTTTCCCACATAGGCATAGTACTCTCCTCCCTTCTCCGGACAAAAGGTCAGGGTCTTGCCTGATGCAGACACATCCATAACCATATCAAGTACATTGGATGCCTCCGCGGCATCCGCCAGACTGTTCTGCACGTCTGCCGGACTTCCCAGCTCCAAATCCCATTTTCCCTCAAAATCATCCGGTACCCAAAATCCCAGAGGGAGGGTGTACCGATTCCGGTAAAGGGCAATTTCCTCCTCTCTGGCCACAAACTCCCGAAGTCCTGTATCCTCCGGATCCTCGGAATAGAGTCCGTATCTCACGGCAAACAGCATGTCCACCAGAGGAGTACTGCCGGTAATACTGTAGGCATTGGTAGAGCTCTCACAGCCCAGCTTCTTGAAAAACCGGGTCAGATCCGCATTGGCTGTGGAGGAAAACAGGGATACGGAAGGAAAATTCATCCACGCCCCGTCATTTTTTGTCTTCCGCGTCACCTTCTCCATCCGGAAAAACCGATCCTCCTCCTGAGCCGGAAGAACCATTTCCATCAAATTTTTAACATCATTATTGTCTCTTAGATAGGCTGTGCGGCTGACCGTGGTGATGCTGGTGACGGTCATGTTCACTGCCGCCTCCACAGAGACCAGCGCCAGCCCCAAAAGGATTGCCCTGTTTCGCAGTCCGGGGCCTTTGTAGTACAGCCAAAAGGCGCCTAGATACAAAACCAAAAACAGGATTGCCACATAAAATACCGTAAAGTGAAAATGCTCCTCTGTCACCAGCTTCTCCGCCAGCAGCACAAAACCCACGGCCCCCCAGAAGGAGAGGAGCACATGCCTCCAGGGCGTCTGTCTAAGATGCAGATAGGCCTTGCAGCACATGACCAGCACCAGAAATATATAAATGTAGGACTGACGGCACGGCAGGCTGTTGGGAAAATGGAAGCCATGCCAGATAAAATTCAGTACATTCACTGAAAAACTGGCAAAAAAGAACAGCAGCAAAATACAGTAGACCGCCTTCTCCTTTCCGGATATCCTTTTTGCGGCCAGATACAGAGGAAGCAGCATCAGCACTGCAACACCACAGTAGATGTTGGGCCAGTGATCCAGACCGATCTCCGTCTCCACATTGCCCATGTGCCTGGCAAGCATGTCAATTATTGAAAAATAGGGTTCCTGCAGCTTGGGAAAATTAAATTTTCCCGATGCAGTCATCATCAGCGCATGGACCTCCGGCAGCAAAACCAACGCCGCCAATCCGCCTGCCAGCAGGGAGTACAGCCCGAAGAAGAAGCAGCGGCTCACAAATTTCTCCCAGGTCATGTTCCTTTCCAATACAAGAAGGGCGATAAAATACAGCGCCATAAAAATACAGGTCATGATGGAAATATAATAATTGGAAAGAATGGACAGCCCCAGGGTCAGACAATACAAAAGTCCTCTCCCGTCACGCACCAGCCTTTCCAGCCCCAGCATAATAAGCGGAAACAAAATAATGCAGTCCAGCCACATAATATTCCAGCTGTAGGCTGCCATATATCCGGACAAGGCATAAAAAATCGCGAAAAACCCAATTCCGAAATCACTGGTATTTAAGTGCCTTCGCAGATAAAAAGCCATTGAGAAACCACACAAACCGGTCTTTAGCACGATCATGTAGGTCATAAACTCGATGACCAGCCCTTCCGGGCACAAAATCAGCAGCCAGTTTAAGGGGCTTGCCAGATAGTAGGCGTAGAGAGCGGAAAAATTGACCCCCATCCCCACATTCCAGCTGTAAAGAAGGCTCTCCCCGGAAGTCAGCTTGTGGCGAAACTCCGAAAAAAACGGAGCGTACTGATGGTACATATCCGTCCGCAGAAAGGACTCTTCCCCAAAAGGATAGATTCCCCTCTGGGCAAAGATAATCAAAAGAATGATCACCGGCACCAAAAAGGCGGCAATCAGGCCGTCTTTAGGGCGCACCAGGCTTAGAGAGGACCGTCCTGTCCCAAAGCCGGATTCGGGATAATCCGGCATATCCTCGTATTCTTCGGATTCCTCGTATTCTGTGGATTCCTCGTATTCCGGCTGTTCGCCTTCGCCATATTCCAATGGTTCCCCACGCTCTGAAAGCTCGTCATTTTCCAACGGTTCTTCATACTCCGGCTGCTCGTCATATTCCCACGGCTTTCCAGACTCCGGCGATGGTTCAGCACACACATTTCCCTGGACTTTCCAGCCCCTCTCCGGTACGCCTGCCTTTGCCTCCTGACCGGCCGGTAAGCTCTGTTTATCACCTGCCGTCAAAACGGCCCCTGCCCCAGCCGACAGATCTGTTTTTGCTTTGGCTTCCCCGGCCACACGCTCTCTTTCGCTTCTCTCCTCTGCCCCGCCCGGAGCCATATCTCTGTCCATCATAAGTAAGTCCTCTAGCTCTCTTGTAATCCGGTTAATATCCTCATGCGCCATATCCGGTTTCTCCTCGCTTACGACACCTTCCTAAACACCAGCCATTTGCTGAACACGTAATTCAATACCAGAGAAATGCCTGACACCACAACCTTACAGGCAAAGTCCTCCTGGATCCCCATCCCGTCCACCATGGCGATCATGGCTGCCAGAGTAAACAGGCCTGTAGCCACCCGGCAGGCCACAAAGGGCACAAACTCCGCCCACACCTTTTTGGCATTAAGGCTCCTGCTCTCAAATACAAACAGCTTATTGGTCACAAAGGCAAACAGCACTGCTGCCGCCCAGGATCCTGCCGTGGCGACCCGATAATCCACACCCCGGCCTCTCGTCATAATTCTGTAGCTGACCCAGTCCACCAGAGTGGTGAGTACTCCGAAAATAAAATAAGAAATCGTCTCTCTGTTTACCAACCTTGCCCTGATACGGCTCCACAGTTGCTCCATTGCCTTCTCTTTTTCTCCCAAACATAGTCTATTGTATTATAGGGCAGGAAGTCTAAAAAGTAAAGAGCCGGAACACATTGTTCCGCCCCCGTAAGTGCTGGCTCTGCAGAAATATCATTCCCGTCTTCATCCACGGCTTTCAGAGCAGTGCTTCTGTCGAGTTTTGGTGTTGTTGGGGTGATTGCGGCTTTCGAGAAAGCAAATTTTGCCGGTTGTAGTTATCCTTTGACGCGATCTGGCATACCATGCTGTGCCATGGTTCACCACAATTTTTTCATTCTCCCATGGATCCCAGAGTTTTTTGAGTTAGGGTAGAAAAAGGAGGTTTCTGATTTTTAACAGAAATCTCCTTAAGTAAATGATATGATACCAGGGTCCCAAGTTCAAACCAGCCGCTTTTCTCGCTATTACTGCTCTGCAGAAATAGCGACTACTAAATTAACCGGATTTTCCGCAAGATAGTCCCCTTCAAAATGTAAAATATCCCTGGAATTATGCCATTTACAATGCTACATTTTCCGTTTCCTATCCATACACTTACAAAAAAGCACCGCCACCAATGTACTTACCGCCGTTACCACAATCGCAGATCCTACAATAGCCACAGCATTCACACTTCTTTACTGTTTTCATCGGTAAAATTTACGTTACGGTTCACACGCCTCAGCCCTCTCCCTTTTCCTTCCTGTCCGCCAAGATTTTATTGATGCTGACAATCTTCACGCACAGAGCAAACAGCTCCATAGCCAGAATCAGATCCTCAAGCGGCGGGTAGGAGGGGGCAATGCGGATATTTTTGTCATGGGGATCCTTCCCGTAGGGATAGGTGGCTCCTGCTTTTGTCATGATCAGTCCGGCCTTCTTGCACCGGGCCACAATCTCCTTTGCGCAGCCGTCCAGAGAGTCGAAGGAGATAAAATATCCTCCCTTGGGACTGGTCCAGGATCCAATCTCCAATCCCCCCAGCTCTCTCTCCAGAGTGCTGGTCACGGCTTCAAACTTGGGACGCATAATATCCGCATGGAGGCGCATATGCTCCACCATCCCGTGAATTCCCCCGAAGAAGCGGACATGACGAAGCTGATTCACCTTGTCATGGCCAATGGTCTGAAATTTCAGCTGCTTCTCAATATCCTCCAGATTGTTGCGGGAGGTGGCTATGGCGGCAATGCCGGAGCCGGGGAAGCTAATCTTAGAGGTTGAGGAGAACTTATACACCAGATCCGGATTTCCGGCTCTCTTACACTCTGCAAGAATCTCAATCAAATGATCCTGGTCATAATCATAGAGATGATGCATCCCGTAAGCATTGTCCCAGTAGATCCTGAAATCCGGCGCCGCCGGCTTTAAGCGGGCAAAACGGCGGACCGTCACATCGGAATAGCTGTTTCCCGTAGGATTGGAGTACTTGGGCACACACCAGATTCCCTTGATGGTCTCGTCCTCGGCCACCAGCTTTTCCACCATATCCATGTCCGGCCCCTCGCCGGTCAGCGGAACAGGGACCATGTCAATGCCAAAATACTCGGTAATGGCAAAATGGCGGTCATATCCCGGCACCGGGCACAAAAACTTCACCTTGTCCAGCTTGCACCAGGGCGTATTGCCCATGACTCCGTGAGTCATGGAGCGGGACACCGTATCAAACATAACATTTAAGCTGGAGTTTCCGTAGATAATAATATTATCCGGGGAAACCTCCATCATATCTCCCAGCAGCTCCTTAGCCTCCCCGATGCCGGTCAGCACACCGTAGTTGCGGCAGTCTGTGCCGTCATCACAGGTCAGATCATCGTCACTGCTGAGCACATCCATCATTCCCATGGAAAGATCCAGCTGATCCACACTGGGCTTTCCCCTGGACATATCAAGTCTTAAATCCTTTCCCTGAAAATCTCTGTACCGAACAGTCAGCTGCTTCTTCAATGCGTGTAATTCCTCATTGCTCATCTCTGCATATGGCTGCATATTCATTCCTCCTCAATCTCACTTTGGGGTGCTTTACAACCTCACTCTCCGGCCCATAGCAGCCGGGGTCTGTCCATTGGCAACCACTTGGAAAAGTCAAACAGTCACACCATCCGCTTTCCTGCCATCTATGAGGTTTTTATCATTCTACACGAAAACCTCAGAATTTACAATCCGTTTTTATTTTCCGTCCGTTTCAGCGCCCAAACAGTGGTTATTGTTCCGGCAGGTCTGCGCATTTACTTCTCTGCGCTTTTACCGGGACAGCAGCTCCCTCACCAGCTTGTTCACCACTGCCGGATCCGCCTTTCCCTTCATGGCCCGCATGGTCTGCCCCACAACAAATCCCATGGCCTTCTGCTTTCCAGCCTTGTAATCCTCCACAGACTGAGGATTCTTTTGGAGAATCTCCTCAATCACTTCTTTTAGGGCCCCCTCGTCACTGACAACCCGCAGTCCCTTCTCATCCACATACTGCTCCGGATCCCGATCTTCTGCAAATATGGCCTCAAACACGCCTTTCGCCACAGTCCGGTTGATCACATTGCCGTCCACCATCCGGATCAGCTTTGCCAGATTTGCGGGACTAAAGGAGAGCTCCTCTAACTCCTTCTCATGCTCCTTCAAAAGGCGCATGGCATCGGTCATCAGCCAGTTGGACACCTCCTTTGGCTTCCCGCAAAGAGCCACGGTCTCCTCAAACAAATCGGCCAGATGCTTGGAGCCGGTGAGAATCTCAGCATCATACAGCGGCAGCTGATATTCTCTCTGGTAGCGCTCCAGCTTTTCTGTCCTAAGCTCCGGCTGCCGGGCCTTTACCCGGGCGATCCACTCGTCATCAATCACCACCGGGACCAGATCTGGATCCGGAAAATACCGGTAGTCCTGGGCGTCCTCCTTGGAGCGCATGGCGTGGGAGGACTCCTTGTTGTCGTCCCACCTTCTCGTCTCCTGAATCACCCTTTTCCCATCCTCCAAAAGCTCGATCTGACGGTTTTTCTCCCCCTCAACAGCCCGGGCAATGGCCTTGAAGGAGTTTAGGTTTTTCATCTCCGTGCGGGTTCCCAATTCTTTGCTCCCCGCCGGACGCACCGACAGATTCACATCGGCGCGCATGGAGCCCTCCTGCAGCTTACAGTCCGAGGCCCCCAAATACTGAATGATCAGCCGCAGCTTTTCCAGATAGGCGATCACCTCATCAGCGCTTCTCATATCTGGCTCTGACACAATCTCGATTAAGGGAACGCCGCTTCGGTTATAGTCCACCAGGGAACAGTCCTCCCACTCGTCATGGACCAGCTTTCCCGCATCCTCCTCCATATGGATCTCGTGAATATGAATCTTCTTTTTTCCTGTCTCCGTCTCAATCTCCACCCACCCATCGTGGCAGATGGGCAGATACAGTTGGGATATCTGGTAGTTCTGAGGGTTATCCGGATAAAAATAATTCTTTCTGTCAAATTTACAGTACTGATGAATGTTGCAATTGGTGGCAAGGCCTACAGCCAGGGCATATTCCACCACCTGCCGGTTCAGTACCGGCAAGGAGCCTGGCATCCCCGTGCAGACGGGACAGGTGTGGGTGTTGGGCGCCCCGCCAAATTCTGTGGAGCACCCGCAGAAAATCTTTGTCTTTGTGGCCAGCTCCACATGGACCTCCAGGCCGATCACGGTCTCATACTGTCTGCTCATATTCCTGCACCTCCCCCTTTTTCCGTCACGTTATCTGTCATCCGGCCGGCCGCCGATTCCTGTGCCATTTTCGGCATCTCATAGCTGCGGCTGCACTCAAAGGCATAGCCGGCCCGGAGGATATTCTTCTCCTTAAAGCAATCCCCGATCAGCTGCAGACCAATGGGAAGTCCCTTACGATCCCGGCCGCAGGGCACACTCATTCCCGGCAGTCCTGCCAGGTTTACCGAAATGGTATAGATATCCCCCAGGTACATTTTTAAGGGATCTTTTAAGGACTCTCCCAGCTTTGGCGCCGTGGAGGGGGCCGTGGGACCCAGGATCACATCATACCTTTCAAAGGCCTTGTCAAAAGCCTTTTTTATCAGTGCCTTTGTCCGAAGGGCCTTCAGATAGTAGGCATCATAATAACCGCTGCTGAGCACAAAGGAGCCCAGCATAATCCGGCGCTTTACCTCCGGCCCAAAGCCCTGGGAGCGGCTTCTTTTATACATGCTGTGAAGCCCCTCATACTCCTTCGCCCGAAAACCGTATTTCACTCCGTCAAAACGGGACAAATTGGAGCTGGCCTCTGCGGAGGCGATCACATAGTAGGCCGGAATGGCATACTCCACCAGACTCAGGTCAAATTCCTCCACCAGGGCTCCTTTGTCCCTCAGAACCTCCGCAGCCTTTAAAACCGCCGCTCTCACCTCATCGTCCAGCCCTTCCCCGAAATAATCCCGGGGGATGCCAATCTTCATTCCCCTCACGTCATCTACCAGAGCCCGGGTAAAGTCACAGTCCTTTCGGGAAACGGAGGTGCTATCCTTCTTATCATAGGAAGCAATCATCTCCAGCACTGCCGCGCAGTCCTCCACATTCCTCCCCACAGGGCCGATCTGGTCTAAGGAAGAACCGTAAGCAATGAGCCCGTACCGGGACACGGTGCCATAGGTGGGCTTGATTCCCGTCACGCCGCATAAGGAGCTTGGCTGTCGGATAGAGCCCCCCGTGTCGGATCCCAGAGCGTAAAAGCACTCACCTGCCGCCACAGCCGCACAGGAGCCGCCGGAGGATCCCCCTGGCACATGGTCCGGATTCCAGGGATTTCTCGTCACTCCGAAGGCGGAGGTCTCTGTAGTACTCCCCATGGCAAATTCATCCATATTGGTTTTTCCCAAAACTACCATTCCGGCATCCAAAAGTCTCTGAACCGCCTCTGCCGTGTAGGTGGGCACAAAATTTTCAAGAATCCGGGAGCTGCAGGTGGTGGGCAGGCCCTCCAGACACAGATTGTCCTTGACGGCGGCCGGCACCCCTGCCAGAGGGCTGTCAAGCTCCCCCGAATCAATGCGGCTTTGCACCTTCTCAGCCTGTTTAAGAACCAGCTTTTCATTGATGGTTACATAGCAGTTCAGCGTTGGCTCCAGGGCCTCCATCTGAGCCAGGGAGGCCCTGGCCGCCTCCGCCACGCCGATCTCTCTCTTTTTTATCCTTCTGCCCAGCTCCATGGCAGTCAAATCCAGGATGTTTTTCATAATTTTCTCCTCTCTTCTCTGCTGCCTTTTGTCTATTCCACTGTTTTGGGAACCTGGAAGGCTCCCTCCTTCTTCCTGGGAGCATTTTTAAGGATATTTTCCCGGTCGTCCCCATTGGTCACCACATCCTCCCGAAACACGTTGTTTACAGGAAACACATGGGTCATGGGCTCCACCCCGTCCGTATCCAGCTCGTTTAGTTTGTCTATATAATCCAACATTCTTTCCATATCTCTCCTGGCCTCTTCTCGCTCCTCTTTGGTTAGCTCCAGCTTTGCCAGGATTCCCACATATTCCATCGTCTCATCGCTGATCGTGTTCGCCATCTGCCGATTCTCCTTTCTTCGCTCCCCGCCCGGACTGCCAGGTTTCCCTTGGCCGGTTTCTCCTGGCTCTCTGCCCGGATTGCAAGTTTTCCCTTCACCGGTTTCTCCTGGCTCTCTGCCCGGATTCTCACGGCGCCAGTCTGGTTACATCCCTTGGGAACAAGGTGGTTTCCCGCACGTTCTGTTCATCCAAAAGCTTCATGGTCAGACGCTCTAAGCCAATGCCAAGGCCTCCGTGGGGCGGCATCCCGTACTGAAAAATCATCAGGTAATCCCGGATATCTTCCGGGTCCATGTTCCGCTTTGCCATTTTTTCCAGGATCACCGGATACTCGTGGATTCGCTGGCCTCCGGTGGTGATCTCCAGTCCCTTGTAAAGCAGGTCAAAGCTTAAGGTAAAGCGGCTGTCTTTTGGGTCGTCCATGGCATAGAAGGGACGTTTCTTTGAAGGGTAATGGGTCACAAACACAAAATCGCTGTCGTATTCTTCCTTAAAATACCGGCCGATCAAAAGCTCCTCCTCCGGCTCCAAGTCAAAGGGATTGCGGATTTTCCGATTGTACTTCTCTGCCACCATCTCCTTGGCTTTGTCAAAGCGGACCTGGGGAATCCGGTCAAGCACAGGCAGCTCTGCCTCCAGCATTTCCAGCTCCTTCTTGTAATCCCGCTTAAGAAGCTCCATAGTGTACTTAAGGAAGCCCGTCTCCATGGCCATCACATCCTCGAAGCTGTCAATATATCCCATCTCAAAGTCCAGACTGATATACTCGTTTAAATGGCGGGTGGTATTGTGCTTCTCCGCCCGGAATACGGGGGCCGCCTCAAATACCCGGTCATAGACCCCCACCATGGTCTGCTTGTAGAACTGAGGGCTTTGGCCCAGCTCTGCCTTCTGGTTGAAATAATTGAGCTTAAATACATTGGCTCCGCCCTCTGCTCCCCGGGACACGATTTTGGGCGTGCGGATCTCCGTAAAACCCTGACTGAACAGAAATTCCCGAAAGCCTCTGACGATCCCCTCCTGGATCTTAAACTTTGCCCGCTCCCGCACATTGCGCAGGGAAACCGGCCGCAGAGCAAGCTTTGTCTCCAGAGAGGTATTCATCTTCCATTTATTGATTGCAAGAGGAAGCACCTGGGCCGGCTCCGACAAAATCCGGATGCCCTTAAGCCGCAGCTCAAAACCCTGAGGCGCCCGCTTCTCGGACGCGACCACGCCGGCCACCTCCACCGCTGACTCCTCCTTTAAATCCTTCAGGGAAAAGTCGGTCTTCCTCTCCTCATAGACGCACTGAACAAGTCCCCCGGCCTTGCGCAGAATCACAAAGACCACATCCCCCATATCCCGGATGTTATGGACCGCTCCCCGCATTTTTACAAGCTTCCCTTCATAATCCCCTTCCATAATCTGAGGGATTTCCACAGTTTCCTTTTCCTTAATTCCTGTCAAAAATTCCACGGCCTACTCTCCTTTCCAAGGAGCATACCTGAAACGAAGCCGTCCCCGGCACGCTGCTCCTGCACGCTGATACATTGGTTGATTCCGGCTCTAAAGATTCCCGCTGCTTCGTTTCCTGCACACAAAAATCCCGCCCCGGAATACTGTTACATATTCCGGGACGGGACACTATTCTGGAGTGTGTAAAAAATTCATTTCCGTCATTTTCAAACACGCTCTGAATCGAATCATGCTCCGCGGTACCACCCGCATTGAGAACGGCTCCTGCAAAAGAGTCCGCACTCCACTCTCGGCACATAACGGGCGCCTTCCGGGTATCCCTACTTGCATCTTCCCCATCGGACAAAATCCGGGGGCCATGGTTCAAAATACCGGCTCCGGAGTGTTCCCTGTCTGCCTGGTCCAACTTAACGGCGCTCTCAGTCGGTGACGCCGTCTTCCTGTCGAAGTCCCGTGGGCAAGAGTCTCCTTCTCAGCCTTTTTCATGCTTTGCCGCACTAAATTGGTATTATATTAGCATAATCGATTGTTGATTGCAATATTTATTTTTCACAAACATTCGGGGCGGCAGAGATTTTCCATATGCTATTTGTCCACCCCATAAGCTTCCCGCATGGCCTCCTCCACCGTCTGTCCCGCCGGCGCACATCCCTTAACAAAATGGACACGCCCCTCTGCCGCCTGCCCGGCAAAGGCTTCCAGATAGCCTTTTGTACAATTGCCCACACACAGCAGATGATCCCCGTCCTTCAAAACAATTTCCTCTCCCGGCACATTGTTAAGCACAAGCTTCATACCGGCAAACCGGGAAAGCTGCCCTGCATTGCGGATCCGGTTTAAAGCAATGGCCACTACCGCCCGGCAGCCCACGCACTTTAACTCAGACGGCTCCTCCCGAATGGTGACTCCCTCAAAACTCATGCTTTTCGGCTCTGCCGGTGTAAAAGGCTTTAAAACCTCCTCCACCCGGCAACCGCACACTTCAATTTGATCCCTTGCCACAGGACCCAGCCCTGCCTGTACCGCATATTCCAGATACCGGATTTTCTCCGGGTCAAAGCCCATGACGCGGGCCGCCGTTGCGTCCACTGCCACCGGATTTTCTCCTGCCAGGATAATTTTCATGGAAACCGGCATTCCCTCTGCCGGTCCCATTCCCTCCATACCGGTTATGCCGTCCACAATGGTCAGATACCCCGGAAGCACCTGGTGAAAGTCCACGATCGCCTGCCGCAGATTCACATCATGAAAGCGCCTTTTCTCCTCCGGCTTTAAAAGCCCGTTCATATTTTTCATGGCCACAGTCACATCCACTAAGGGGTGGGTCTTCATAACCGGCAAATTGATCACCACATCAAAATCATAGACTGCCTTTGCAAAGCTCACCTGGTGAAGCTCCCGAAAATTCTCGCAGCTTTTGGTGCACATTTCCATCTGATTGGCATCCTTAAGCTCCACCCCGTACCTTTGGGCAATCTCATCAATCCCGAGATTCTCACAGATTCGCATGGTGCCATAGGCAACCGTCCCGCAGCCCTCCACAATGGCAATTCTTCCGGCGCCTTCCTGCCTTAGAATTCTAATCACCGCCTCCATCACCGCATTGGAGGTCACGCCGCCGGAATCCTCAGAGAGATTCCCCGTATAATTGGGCTTTAGCATCACGCTCTGCCCCGGTTTCAAAAATTTTCCGATTCCCCCGATTCTTGCAAGGGCCTCCCTGACCGCCGCTTCCACCCCCGCTTCCCCGACCCTTACCAAAGACACCTTTTCTTTTTTCATATAATTTGCACCTCTTTTCCCATATCTGCCTGCAAGCGGTGAAAACATTACTCCAAAACCCTTTTGACAAACAATACCAGCTTATCAATCTCCTCCTCCGTCACAAACCAGTTGAGGGATACCCGGATGCCCTCTTCCTTTGTGTACAGATCCATGGTTCTCCACTGAATAATCATCTGCTCCTCCTCCCAGGCCCGGCGGACAAGCTTCTGATGGTCCATTCCCGGCAGCGAGAAGGAAAAAATCCCCGTAATCAGACGCTCATCCTCCGGAGACCGAATGACTGCCTCCGGGATTTCCTCCTGAAATTTCTTCCTGCAATAGAGGTGAAGGGTCCGTTTTCTCTCGATAATCGCCTCCATTCCGATCCTTTCTGCCAGGCGGATACACTCCGAGAAAGCCCGGTACATGGGAATATGGCGCCCTCCGTATTCAAATCTTCTGGCATCCGATCTGGGAACAATGGTGTTGTCGTCAAAGCAAAAGCTCTTCTGCATCCCCACTCCGCCAAAGGGAACCCGCACCTGCCCAAGGCGATTTTTCCGGATGTATACCGCCCCGATTCCTTCCGGCCCGCACAGCCACTTGTGACAGGACAGCAGATAGAAATCACAGCCAAGCTTTCTCACGTCAATATCAATATTTCCTGCCGCCTGGGCCCCGTCCAGAACAGAGATAATATCCCTTTCCCCGCAGATTTTACAGATCTCCTCTGCCGGAATCGCGGCTCCTGTGGTATGGAACACGTGACTGATCACCGCCATTTTCGTGCGGTCTGTCACAGCCTTTTCAAACTGCCGGATAATCTCCTCCTTTGTGCCGGTTCCCCGAAATTTTTTCGTGTGGATGCCAAGCTCCGGCTCCAGCACAAAGCAAGGAAGAATGGATGCGGGATTTTCCTGATCAGATATTAAAAATTCATCTCCCGCGGAAAAAGAAAACATCCGGTTAACGGTATTAAGTCCCTCCGCAATACACCGCACAAAAAAGATTTCCTCCGGATCGGCATGGATAAAGGCCGCCACCTCCGCCCGGATCTGCTCCAGCATGGCTTTCAGCTCCCCGTGCACCTTCACATTCACCTGTCCCTCTGCCGCCATATAGGAAAATGTCTCAGTCATTGCCTCCAGCACAGGCATAGCCAGGGGCCCGCAGCCGGCAGAATTTAAATAAGTGTATTTCTCCGCTGCCGGCAAAAGCTTTCTGAACTGCAAAAAATAGTCCCTCATAATGCCACCCGCTCTCCTTTTTTCATAACCATGGCAATCTCCTTTAAATTCAGGAAAGATTCCAGCGGATTTGCTTTCACACAGATCAGGTCAGCCTGCTTTCCCTCTTCAATGCTACCCACCAGGTGATCAATGCCCAATGCTTTTGCCCCATACCCGGTGGCCGCAAGAAGGACGTCCTCCTTTGTCATGTGGATTTTCTTTTCCATCATATCCAAAGTCAGATAAAATTCGTCAAATTTTGTGTTTTTACAGCCTGCGTCCGTGCCTGCAAATACGGAAATTCCCTTTCGGTACATTTTTTCCGTGGTGGAAAAACGGCTTTTCTGAAAATCCGCCCACATGGCCACCTTATCCGGAAGAGGGGCTGCCAGCTCAGGCGGCAGAATATAGGCCTTTCCCATTGCCGGGTTCACGGCAATTTTCGCTTCCCGGATCGATTCCGCCAGACTCTCATCGTATCCCTCACCGCTCCAGGTCTTATAGCTGCAATGCTCCAGAATGTCAAAGCCTGCTGCCACGGCCCGCCGGATCCCGTCCACACTGTGAACATGGCCTGCCACCTGCTTTCCCCGCTGATGGGCCTCCTCCACGATCCTCCTTAAGGTATCCTCCCCGTACTGGTCAATCATGGAATTGCTTCCCGGCGTCATATTTCCCCCCGACACCATCACTTTAATGTAGTCAACCCCTTCCTTGCACAGCCAGCGGACTGCCTTTACAGCCTCCTCGGCTGTATCTGCCTCCAGGCCGCAGAAATTGCAGTGTCCGCCGGTCACGGTGATAGGCATTCCGGACGCGATAATATCCGGCCCTTGAATAATCCCTTTTTTGATAAAATCCCGCAGCTTTAAGATGGACATTCCCCGGGAACCACAGTCTCTCACCGTGGTCACTCCGCTTTGAAGCTCCGTGACGGCCGCCTTTACCATCCTCAGCAGAATCTCGGAATCGTCATCCCCATAGAGCTCATTTAACGGCTGCTCACTGGCGCTGAAGCTTAAATGCAGATGTCCGTCAATCATTCCCGGCATCACATAGAAATCTCTGAAATCCAAAACCTCGGCTCCTTTTGTGTCCTCCTTCTTAAGCTCTGTCAAAGGCGCCACCTGCCGGATCCTCTCTCCGTCCACAAGAATCCCCATGGTCTCCTCCGACAGCTTCACCTCCAAGTCTTTGCAGGTAATCAAATGATCAGTCAAAATCAGTTTCATTTTCTCCTCCGTTTTGTGCCTTTTGCACCCTTTACATCATAGGCGGCAGTGACGAATATTCCGTCAGCTCGATCGCCAGATCAATATGTTTTTGTCCTCCGCTCATGGTAAAGCGATAGTGGGAAGGAATCAGGGCATCCACCTTTCTTCCCGCCAGACGTCCGATATACTTACGGTATCCCTCCATGGAAGAACCATAGCAATTGATCACGCTCAAGGTTCCGTTTAAGTAAATGCTGTCTCCGCTGAACAGATAGCGCCTATTATTCTTTTCCACCAGATAGCATACCGATTCAATACTGTGTCCCGGCACCAAAATCGCTGTCACCCGAGTGTTTCCCACCTTAAAGGACTCATCATTTTCCACAATCTGATCCACCTTGCAGTGGCGGTACTGATAATCCTGCGGGTAGGCACCTTTCTTCTTTGCGGCCACAAGCCCCAGCTCCTCCTCGCTTCCCTGCTCTAAAAGAGCCTTTTCCCCTGCCGAGGCAAACACGCGGATTTTCGGCACCTCTTTCTGGAAATCCACGATTCCCCCGCCGTGGTCCCCATGGGCGTGGGTGACAAACATGTGGGTAATCTCAGCGGGCTCTGTTCCCGTCTCCCTGATATTTGCTAAAATCCGGGACGTATCCAGACCGCTTCCCCCGTCAATGAGAAAACCGCCCTTTCCCTCGGTTATCAGATATACATTGCAATCCTTCTCATGAGAGATCCCCGGGCCGCCTTTTCCAGCTGCCACCATATAGATTCCCTCATCCATTCGTATATACATAATTCCTCCTATAAGCAAAGGTTACGGCACCTGCCAAGTCGTCAGAACGCATTTCAAGTTGTGAAACATCCGTTTCACAAGCGTTCTTCCTCACATCAACCCAAACAGGCGCGGTAAAAAGGTTACCACCGGCTCAAAATATGTGACAATCATCAGCACAATTATCTCAGCCAGACAGAAGGGAAGTATTGCCTTCATGGTTCTCTCCATGCTGATCTTTGCGATACCGGACGCGATAAAGAGGCAGGTTCCAAAGGGCGGCGTTGCAAGGCCGATGATTACATTCAGAACAAACATGACTCCGAAATGTACCGGATTGATCCCGAACTGATTGGCAATGGGCACCAGAATCGGAGCAAATATCAAAAGATTGGCATTGGCGTCCATGATGCATCCCAAAAACAGCAGAAAAACATTCATCATCATTAAAACCACATATTTGTTGGAGGTAACCGACAGTATAAAATCGGAAACCATCACCGGGACCTGCCCCATGGCCACCAGCCAGCCAAGAGGATAGGAAACCGCCACGATCACCAGCACGGAGCCTGCCAGGGCCATGGAATCACACAGGCTTTTCAGGATTATCTTCCCATTCAGACATTTATAATAAAACAGACCGATTAAAAGCGCATACACCACCGCTATGCTGGAAGCCTCCGTGGGAGTAAAGATACCTCCCAAAATTCCTCCAAGAATGATTGCCATAAGGACAATGGATGGAAGTCCTTTTGTTACGGAAACTACGATTTCCTTTGCGGTGTATTTCTGTGTGTTTTTCGGATAATTCCGTTTATGGCTGTAGTAGGCAGCCACAATCATCAGGGAAACGCCCAGCAGGATTCCCGGTATGATTCCTCCGATAAACAGGGCGGATACAGACACGGAAGCCACGGAGCCAAAGAGAACCATTCCCATGCTGGGGGGAATAATCGGACCGATTACAGAGGAAGCGGCCGTGACTGCCACGGAAAAGTCCGGATCATATCCGTCCTGCACCATGGCGGGAATCAATGCTCCCCCAATGGCAGCCGTATCCGAGGAAGCCGACCCGGATATGCCGGCAAAAAACATAGAGCCCACAATATTGGCATGGGCAAGGCTCCCTCTCACCCTGCCGCACAGAACCCGGCAAAGGATCAGCAGATCATCGATAATGCCGCCCTTTCCCATCAGATCTCCCGCCCAGACAAACATAGGCAAGGCAATCAATGTAAAGCTGTCAATTCCCTGATACATCTGCTGGAAGTTCATGATCAGAGGCACTTCTCCCCAGACAAGAATCGTAAATGCCACTGCCAGTCCAACGGCAAAGGCAATCGGCATGCCGGTCAGAAAAAACACAATCAGAGAGCCAAACAAGTATACACTCAGATTCACAGAGCTTCCCCTCCCTTCATGAGCCGGACAAAATCCCGGATTTGCTTTAACATCTCCGCAACGGTATGGACAATCATCACGCAGGCGCCGATGTAAAGTCCCATTGCCGGATAAGTCAGCGGGATTTTCGTAACAGGGGCCTTTGCCCTCATAAAAATCTTCATGGCCCCGTTACCGGATTTCAGGAATATAATCAAATAGCAAAGCAAAAGGAGCGACCCCACAATTGCCATAAATCTTTGCCCCTTTTCCGGCAAGCGATCCACAAGCAACCGAAATGACGTCAGATCCTTTCGTTTCATCGCAATGCTGCTTCCGATAAATGCCAGCCAGATCAAACAGAATCTGGCAATTTCCTCCGTATAGATTGACGGATTATTCAGTATAAAGCGTGTGAACACTCCCCAGACAAGGCTACATGTCATAATCGTACCTACGACCATTACAATCACGCAGCAAATTCGATTCAACCAGTCACTGAACTTACTGAATCCCGCAATCAGCCTGTCTCCGATCCACCCCATCAGTCTCACTCCTCCTAACTGTTATCTATTTTATACAACAGGGGGATGAATCATCCCCCCTGTCTGTTGTCAGCTTCTATTCCATTGCGGAAACCTTGTCAAACAATTCCTGGGGAACCATCAGGCCGTCTCCCACAAACTGGGGCCATACAGCCTCCGCCGCCTGATTCCAGAGCTTCTGCTCCTCCTCGGTCACGCGGATAATGGTTACTCCCTCCTCCTTCATCAGATCATCGATCTTTTCATTGTTGGCGGCAATCAGCTCATCCTTGTGAACCTCCGCCTCCTTTCCTGCCTCCACCACAATGTTGTACAGCTCAGAGCCCTCGCCTCCCAGCTTTTCGATTGCCTGCTCAGACAAAAGCTTGAAGGTGGTGATATAGGAAAGGTTAATAATGGTACAATACTTAGTAACCTCACAGAGCTTATTGCCATAGGTTCCTGCCGGATGGGTGTAGATCCCGTCAATGGTTCCCTGCTGCAGGCCGGTATACAACTCCGTAAAAGCCATGGGAGTAGGTGCAATCCCCAGCTGCTTAAACAATGCCATCTCCACATCGGAACCGGTTGTTCTAAATTTCATTCCCTTACAGTCATCCGGAACATGGATTTCTTTGTTTCCGTTGTAGAACAAGGCCCGGGCAGCTCCGCCGTCACAGTCAAACATAACCGGAAGCAGGCCGGTCTCGTCCTGAATCTGTTTGGATATCTCATCCCGCAGCTCCGTCTGCCATACGGAACGCATCTGCTTTGCGTTTTTGTACACACCCGGCATATCCGTAAACTGCGCGGCATCCGTCCAGTCGGTCAGATTTCCCGCTGCGCACTTTCCTATATCCACGGTCCCTGCCATCAGCGCCGCCGTGATCTCCTTATCTCCGCCAAGCTGATTGTTGGGATAATATTCTATTTTAATCCTCCCGTTGGAATTTTTCTCAACCAGTTCAATAAAATACAAATTGCCGTCATACTCCGGCATTCCGGGCACTTCCGTGTCTGCAAATTTCAGCGTGATTACCTCTCCCTCCGGCTGGGCCGCCTCCGTGTCTTGGGCACTATCGGCTTCCGTCTTTTCCTCCGGCTGGGCCGCCGCGGTTGTGGCCGGAGGAGCAGTGTTCTCTGCCGTTTTGGAGCCGCATCCTGTCATTCCCGCTGCCATCACTATTGCCAATGCCATGCTTATTATTTTCTTCATTTTTATTCCTCCTTTAATTCGACAATCATCTCTATTTCAACGGGGGTTCCGAAAGGCAATTCGTTGGTCCCCAATGCTGCTCTTGCATGCCTGCCGCTTTCTCCAAAAATCTCAATCAGCAACTCCGAACCGCCGTTAATGACAAAGGGCTGTTCACCGAATCCCTCAGCGCTGGCCACAAAGCCAAGCACCTTTACGACTCGCTTCACCCGGTCCAGGCTCCCGATTCCCGCCTTTAAGGCAGCCAGACAATTGATCATGGACTGACGGGCGCATGACGCTCCCTGCTCCACGGTAAGCTCTTTTCCAAGCTTCCCCCGATACAAAAGCTCTCCGTCCTTTCGGCAATCCTGTCCCGATACATAGGCAAGATTCCCGCCAAACACCACGGACGGCTCATAGGCTGCTACCGGTTTTGGCGTTTCCGGCAGGATAATGCCTAATTCCTGTAATCGCTTTTCTACCTGTGACATTTTTCCTCCATTCCGTGTTTCCTCCACACATTTTATTTCCTTTTTCTTATGATGCAGGCAGATATTGCAGACGCCGGCTCTGCCAATATCCTTTTATTTTGATTCTGCAAAAGCCAGAACTTCTGTGGCAATCAATAAATCTGACGTTTACCATATCACTCCGGCCTATAAGCACCGTGCACTGTGCCTATTTTTGAGTACAAAAAAGAGAGAGTGCTATGGAAACAGCATCCTTACCTAACATTCTCTCTTATTCCTACCAATAATCAGCGATACCACTACTGCTCCTATGTCTCACTCTTTGCCCGAATGGTATCCAGATAATTGTACAGCGTATATTTGGATATCTGTAAAAGCTCCATGACTCTCTGTCCGGATTTGGTAATCAAAAACGCCCCCTTCTGGTCCAGGAAAGCAATAAACTGCATCTTCTCTTCCCGGTTCATCTCGGCAGCCGGCTTCCCGATGAGCCGCTCCCCCTCCGCAAAGAGATAGTCTAAAAGCTGTCCCACATTATCTGCAAAAATTTCCACCGGATGCTCTTGTTCCTTCATTTCATACTGATTGTATGATTTCAAAAATTCTTCAAATTTTACCGTATTTGTAATATCCAGATTGATACAGATGGAACCGATGGTCCGGTTATTGTCGTCTTTAATATACATGCTGGAAGATCTCAATATCTTTCCGTCTCTGGTATGGACAATATAATTATAGCGATTCCCATTATCAACCGTCCCGCTTAACACCTCCAGACCTAGGTTGCTTCCGCAGCCGCCGATCTTTCTTCCGGTAATATGGCCATTGCGGATATCTACAATCGTATGATTGTAATCCCGTGTCAGATCATGAAGAACGATCTCACAGGAATCTCCGAATTGATTCTGCAGCATATCCATAACATTCTGCCAGACATCCCACATCTCATAAATCGTTTTCACAAATAATATTCTCCTTTTCCTTGTACATTATTTATACCATACAATTTGTCTTTTGTCAATCGGATAGCATTACTTTTTTTCTGTTTTATGGTCAGTTTTTCTAACAATCTTTATGAATTTCCTTGGTTTTTCAAATATTTTCCATATTTTATTTTTTGTTTTCGGCAAAATACCATACTTTTTTTCTTTTATATTCTTGCAAAAGCTTCTCCAAATGGACCTGCACATAAAAAAGTGCCCGTCACAGCCAGTGTCCTGCTTATATTTAGCTGAACCCACTTATCTATTTGTCCATCTGCTATGGTGGATTTTCTGGCCGCAGCCACCGCTACGCCGTTGAAAATCCGCCTTACAGATGGGCAAATATCCTGCGTGATTTTACTAAATATAAACAAGACACCAGTGAGTGGACACTTTTTGGGAATTTTCCCGGAAATATTTTCAGAAATCTGTTTTTAACCGCAGCAGACGCTTACCAAATTTCTTCCTGAGCATCCAAAAGATACTGCACATAGAATGCCGCCCCGTTGACCAGCGCGTCCTCATCCAAATCAAACCGCTCATGGTGGAGGGAATAGCAGCAGTCCTTGGCCTCGTTTTTGCATCCCACAAAGGCATAAACCCCCGGGAATTGTTCCAGGAAGTAGGCAAAATCCTCGCCTCCCGGGGTACCGGCATATTTCACCAGCCCTTCTTCTCCCAGAATCCGTTTCACAGAGCCGGCCGCAATCCGGCTGCACCGCTCGTCATTGATGGTAGCCGGAATGTCCGAGTAATAGTCAAACTCGTAGGAGGCCCGGTACGCCTCGCAGGTGCTTTTGATGATCCGCTCAATGATGCCCGGCAGCTCCTTCTGAAGCTTTGGGTTAAAGGTCCTAACCGTACCGCTTAATTCCGCCGTCTCCGCAAAAATATTGGCCAGGGTACCCGAGTGGAAGGTACAGATGCTGACCACCACCGTATCCATGGGGCTGGCCTCCCGGCTGGCAATGCTCTGAAGGGCATCCACCACCTTGGCGCCCACATAGATGGGATCCACCGCATACTGAGGCATGGCCCCATGACCGCTCTTTCCGATAATCTTGATATTCATAAAAGCCGCGGACGTGTAGCGGGGTCCGGGATCCACGGAGATGGTGCCACATTCCAACATAGGCAGAAGGTGCATGCCTGCCACCGTGTCAAGCCTTCCCACCTTCCCCGAATCCAGCACCTTCACCGCCCCGTTGGTGCGCTCCTCCGCCGGCTGAAAGATCAGCTTTACCGTACAATCCAGCTCCTTTTGATGCTCTGCCAGCACCTTTGCCGCCGTCAGAAGCATGCTGATGTGGCCGTCATGGCCGCAGGCGTGCATGACCCCCTCGTTTTCCGAACGGAAGGGAAGGTCCTTTACCTCCTTTATGGGAAGAGCGTCAATGTCGCAGCGCAGTCCGATAACCGGTTGGTCTCTTTTGCCCTTTATGGTGGCAATGGTGCCTGTGCCTGCCGCCTCCTCCCAGGAAATACCCATCCCCGTCAGCTCCTTTCGGATCCGCGCGGCCGTCCGTTCCTCCTGCCAGCTGAGCTCCGGATGGCGATGAAACTCTCTTCGCATGGCAATGGCATAATCCCTGTACTTTCTCACTTCCTCCATTACATTCATCATTTTTCCTCCTGCTCAAAAAACGTCAAAACGGACCGTAGCCGATCTGGACTGCAAAGAACAAAAATGCAAATTCCACCAGGAAGAAGATTCCCTGAAGCGGCAGTATAAACTTATACCAGCTCTTTAGGGGCACCTTGCCCAGAGACAGATAGATAAGCAATGTTCCGTTGGTAAACCAGAAGGTATTGGAGATACCGTCACCAAACTGGAACGCCAGCACTGCCGTCTGACGGGTAATGTGCAGCATGTCAGCCAAAGGAACCATGATCGGCATGACAGCTGTTGCCTGGCCGGAGCCGGAAGGAATCAGCGCGTTAATAAAGAAGTTTACAATAAACATACCGACCGTGCTCATGTAGGCCGATGCGCTTCCCATCAGCTTGGAAAGGCCGTGTACCAGAGGATCGATCAGTCCTCCGTTGGTCATGGTCCACTGGACAGCCCTGGCCACACCAATGATCAGAGCGCCGTTAAAGGCTCCCTTGGCACCGTCCAAAACCATATTGATGGAATCCTCAAAGCCCACCCGGTTGATAATTGCCACAATCACGCCACCGATCATAAAGGTGGCCGCCATCTCCGTGTAGGACCATTTCAGCTTCAGAATCCCGTAGATGGTACACAAAATCGATACTGCCAGCACCACAAAGGACAATTTCTTTGGCATATCAAATTTTAAGTTGGAATCCACCGGGATTAACAGGGAAGAGGTGTCCACATCCTTCACCAGGCTCTTGGACGGGTCAGCCTTAATTTTCTTGGCGTACCGCATCACCCAGAAAAGGCTCAACGCCCAGATGATAATCAGTGCCACAAATCTCAGTTGCCAGCCGGAAAACATGGGAAGCTCAGCAATCGTGTGAGAAATTCCCACAGTGTACACATTAAAGGGCGCCACCGCAAAGCTGATCAGGCAGGCAAAACCGGAAATCGCCATCCCCACCAGAGAATCATATCCCAGGGAAATGGCCAGGGATATGATAATCGGTACAAAAGGAATAATATGCTCGCTCCATCCGAGAATACCGCCGAAAATGAAAAACACGATCATCACAACCGCGATGATCACCTGGCTGTTCATTTTCTCAGATGTCTTCAGCACACTGTTGATGGCAGCTCCCACGGTATCTGTTCTCTTGTAAATCTCCACGATTCCGCCGATGATCATGACGCAGAACATCATATTGGCGCTGGCCGTAAGGCCCTCGGGAACCGAGCGGAACAGATTGAAGAAGGAAATTGGCGTCCGGTCCACCGCGTGATAGCTGTCTGCTAACACCCGGGTAACGCCATCCACGGTCTCGCGCTCATAGGCGCCCGGCGATACGAAATAGGACACAATGGCACATGCCAGAACCATCAAAAGAAGCGGTACAAACGGGTTCATTGTACTTGCATGTTTCTTATCTTTACTCATTTCTTTCCCCTTTCCCGGCAGAAAAACCTAAAAATAGCGGATAATGTTCTCTGCCAGTTCAAACATTTTCTTTACGTCCTCTACTACTACATACTCTTTAGCACTGTGTGAATGATAGATATTAAAGCCTATGGGAACGGTCCGGATGCCCAGACGGTCGGTCCAGGTGGCATCCAGCACTCCAAAGGAACGGGCCTTTACCATGGGAATCCCGGTCCGGTCATAGATGGCCTCAAGCCGCTTTAAAATATCCGTATTTCCACTAAAATCTGCCTCCGGCACATCCTGCTCTTCCCGGTATTTGTATTTGCACTCCAGCTTTTCTGCCGTCTGCCTCACGGTCTGCCCCATCCTTGTGCGGATCTCCTCCATGATTTCCTTTCCGAAGCATCGGACCTCTACATCAAAGCGGGCATACTCGGGTACCACATTGGACGGGGATAAGGCTACCAGGTCATAGACATTGATGCTCAGATTCTCATTGATCCGGCCTGTGGGAATCTGCTGAATAATCTCCACCGCCGCCTTTAAGGCATTGACCCCCGGCTCCTCATTGCGGATCACATGAGCAGCCCGGCCGATAAGCTCCACGCTGACCTTCAGCCTGGCCGGCGTGCGCTCCAACACCTCCCCGGTAATGTAATGGTCAATGACCAGGGCTTCCTCGCTCTCAATTCCGGAATAGTCCGCATACCGGGCGCCATAAAGCCCCAGCTCCTGACATACGGTAAACAAAAGCTCTATGGGACGATGGGACGTCCCCTCCTTCCTTGCCTGGCTGATGGCCTCCATCACCACGGCTATGGCCAGCTTTCCGTCAGCACCCAGCACACTGTTGGCCCGGCTTCGGATCAGCCCGTCCTCAATATAGCTCTTCACAGGGCTCCCCGGCGTTGCCGTATCCAGATGAAACACAAACAGAAACGGCCTCTCTCCTTTTTTTCCCGGTACCCTGGCCAGAATATTCCAGCCGTCTGTCACCACCTCATTACACAAAGGCTGACGCTTAAAGGGAATCCCCATTCCCGTCAGCTCCCTCTCCATCAATTCACAAAATGCCTTTTCGTTGTGAGATTCACTGGCGCAATCTGCATAGCGCATGAATCTTGAAACGGCTCCGTCTACTTCTATCCCTCCTCTTCCCAAACGGTTTATAGTTAGTTTATAGATATTTTATATTTTATCATTTTATTTTTATAAATTCCATTGTACAAACCATGTAAATTTCCTGTTAATTTTTGTCTGTTTGCACAATTTTTTGACGTTATATTGCGCTTTTTGATGAAATTTATTATAATAAATTCAAATAAATGCAATCGGCTCCTTCGCCCAGGGTCCTTTTGCTTTTTCAATTTTGGAGATTGCTATGTTTGATAATAAAATCATGTACGAGATCGTGGAAAAACTCCAGGAGGGGCTCTCCGTGCCCATCAGCATCTGTGATGTGAGCGGGCGGGTCATGGTATCAACCGACTCCTCCTCCATCGGCAACATGAATCTGTTAGCCATCAAGGCGCTCAACATCAACAGCCGGGTCTTCTCTTCCCCGGACAATCCTGTCCAAAAGGCAGGCGCCGCTATGCCCCTTACCCTTGAAGGCCACCGGATCGGCGCCGTGGTGGTGGAGCAGTCCGGTTCCCCTGCCTCCTGCCAGTCGGAGCTTTTAGCCAAAACCATCGAAATCCTTTACCAGGAAATATCCCTGTCCAGAAAGCAGCAGAACCGTTCTCAGGAGAGAGACCAGTTTCTCTATGAATGGCTTCATCTCCAGTCCGGCTACACGGACAATTTTATCAAACGGGGAGAGCTTTTAGGCATTGACATTACCGGCCCTCAGACTGTGCTGGTGATGGAAAGGGAGCCGGAGCATGTCTTTGTCTCCGCTTCCATTTTTTTAAATCTTATGGACGAGGAGGACATTCTGCTGCCCCTTTCCTCCGACCGGTTTCTTCTGATTTTGAAGGCAAATGAGCACCTTGAAAGGAAATACCACCGGCTCCTCTCCGCCGGCGCCAAATGCCACACCGGCATCTGTGCCGGAGAGCTTCATCTTCACTCGGCCTACCAGGCTGCCTTAGAGAGCATGATGCTTGGCAGGCAGCTTTTTCCCGATCAGTATGTCCATGACTATGGGCAGATGAAACTGGCCATCGCCCTGTCCCGGCTTGACCTTCCAGGCTTAGAGGACGCCTTTGCCCGGCTGGCTGACAAGGGAAAAACCGCCCAGCTGGCCGAGACTGTCATTGCCTACCTCCAGCTAAACGGCGACATACGGAAAATCTGCGAAAAGCTCCACATTCACCGCAACAGCATTCCCTACCGCCTGCGGCGCATTCAGGAGCTGTGCGGCAAAAATCTTACAGATTCCTATGACCTTCTGTATCTGTACGCATCCATGATCCGGTATGTGGCACTTCACGGAGAAACTGTTGACAATTATTGTCTGAAATAGTAGAATAGTCAGCACGCTAACAGATATTTATCATTGACCATTTCCTTAAGAAAGGAGTATTATATGCCTCAGCCAACCACACAAGCCGGGCAGAACCGGATGGGCACCATGCCTGTCAACCGTCTGCTCATCACCATGTCCCTGCCTATGATCATTTCCATGCTGGTTCAGGCCATGTACAATATTATTGACAGCATCTTTGTATCCCGCATCAACGAGGCGGCCCTGGCTGCAATTTCCATGGCCTTCCCCATCCAGAGCCTGATGATAGCCGTCTCCTCCGGCACCTGCGTGGGTGTCAACGCGCTGCTGTCCCGCTCCTTGGGAGAGCAGAACCCGAAAGAAGCCCAGAAAGCTGCCCAGAACGGAATCTTTCTTGCCATCATAGGAGCCCTGGTTTTTGCCCTGTTCGGTATGTTTGCCTCCCGGCTTTATTTCGCCAGCCAGACCGATGACCCGGAGATCATTGCCTACGGCATCGAGTACCTGCAGATCTGCCTGATATTTTCCCTCGGATTTTTAATGGAAATGATGCTGGAACGGATCATGCAGTCCACCGGGCGGACCATCTACAACATGTTCTCCCAGGGCCTTGGCGCCATCACCAATATTATCCTGGACCCGATCATGATATTCGGCCTGTGGGGCTTTCCGGCCATGGGCATCCGGGGCGCCGCCATTGCCACGGTTACCGGTCAGTTCCTTGCCATGTTTATCTCCCTGTTCTGCAATATCCGATGGAATACGGATGTCAGCATCCGCATGAAGGGATTTTCCCCAGACCGGCGAATCATCGGCATCATCTATGCCGTGGGGCTTCCCTCCATTGTCATGCAGTCCATCTCCTCAGTGATGACCTACGGCATGAACAAGATCCTGGGCGCCTTCTCCTCCACGGCTGTCACTGTTTTCGGTGTGTACTTTAAGCTGCAGAGCTTTATCTTCATGCCGGTATTCGGCCTCAACAACGGGATGATCCCCATTATTGCCTACAACTATGGGGCCAGAAACAAAAAACGTATCATGGACACAGCCCGTTTAAGCATCTTTATCGCAGTGGGGATTATGCTGGTGGGTCTTGCCATCTTCCAGCTGTTCACCCCTCAGCTTCTTCTCCTGTTTGACGCCTCGGAGCACATGCTCGAAATCGGCGTGCCGGCCCTGCGGCTCATCAGCTTAAGCTTCCTCTTTGCCGGCTACTGCATTATTGTCGGCTCCGTATTTCAGGCTCTGGGCAACGGCGTATACAGCCTTATGGTCTCTGTGGCCAGACAGCTTTTGTGTATCCTTCCTATCGCCTGGCTCTTTGCCAGGCTGTGGGGACTTCACGCGGTGTGGTACTCCTTCCCCTTGGCGGAAATCACCTCGGTGGTCATGAGCACCATTCTTTTCAAGCGGATTTACAATGAGAAAATCAAGAATCTCGGGAAGTAATTGTCAAACCCTTGTCTGAACCGATGGGAATAATCAGGAAAAATCAGACATATATTTATTGGAGTGTTCTCCGGGAGAAATCTTATGTCAGCTTTGGAGCTTTTCATTATCGCAGTAGGTCTCTCCATGGACGCCTTTGCCGTATCCGTCTGCAAAGGCCTTTCCATGGGGAAAATGCATATAAAAAATGCCCTGATTGTGGGGCTTTATTTTGGAGGGTTCCAGGCCATGATGCCTGCCCTGGGATACCTTCTGGGCAGCCATTTCAAGGAGGCCATCACTGCCTATGATCACTGGATCGCCTTTTCCCTTTTGGGAATCATCGGATTCAACATGATACGTGAGGCGCTAAACAAGGAGGAAGAAACCTGCAGCGCCTCCTTAGCCATAGGAGATATGGTGATTCTGGCTATTGCCACCAGCATTGACGCTCTGGCCGTGGGGGTAACCTTTGCCTTTCTCCAGGTGCGCATTGTCCCTGCCGTGTCTTTCATCGGTGCCACTACGTTTGTACTGTCGGTTATTGGTGTGAAAATCGGAACAGTCTTTGGCTGCCGCTACAAATCCCGGGCAGAGCTTACCGGCGGGGTGATTCTGATTCTGATGGGGTGTAAGATATTGGTTGAGCATTTGATGTAGGATGGGTGGGAAAAAATCAGGGTTGCTGTTCAGACCGGGCATCATGACGCTGCTGCTGAACAGTAACTTTTATTTGTAAAATCATTGCCAATATCTTTTTTCCATGGTATCCTCTCTTTATCTTTTTATCAAAGATTCTAGTGGATTCTCACCATATGTTCCATTTTAATTTTCACTTTATTTTCATGGAGGTACACGCCTATGGCAGCAAAAAAAGTCACACAAAGCACACAAACCAATGCAATGCTTCCGTCACTATTGGACCTGCACACCTGGCAATCACCGCCGGAAACCGAAGAAGAGACTCTCGCCCTTCTTGAAGCCTCTCCTCTTCTGTATGGAAACTATCATTCCTTAAGTTCTGAGTGGCAACAACGATTTCTGGATTTTTGCCAGGGGAAAAAGTCCCTTCCTCTCACCTATGATCCCTTTTTCAAACGCATTTTCCATCCTGACATTCACCCAGACCGTCTGTCCCGGCTTATTTCCAGCATCTTGGGAATATCTGTCAAGGTTCTCCATCTGCTCCCCAACGAAGACAGCATCATTGAGGGAGGTACACTGTTAATCATGGATCTTTTAGGAGAGCTGGAAGACGGCTCCCTCATTGATGTTGAAATCCAAAAGCAGGGATATGCCTTTTTGGCAGAGCGGATCTCCTGTTACTCTTCGGATCTGGTCATGCGCCAGTATGCCAGAGTAAAGGGAATACGTGGAAAAGCCTTTACTTATCGGGACATTAAGAAAGTATATGTAATTGTATTTTTTGAAAAAAGTACCAAGGTGTTCCACCAAATTCCTGATGCCTGCCTCCACTATAGAAAGACGGTTTTCGACACAGGGTTAGGTCTTGAGCTTTTGCAGGAATATTGCCTGATAGCTCTTGACGTTTTCCGAAAATTACCATATCCTAAAGTCAGAGATGAACAAAGTGCATGGCTGTCACTACTGACTACGGAAAATCCAGAAGATGCCAAAGAGCTGATTTCTGAATATCCATGGCTCCGGGAGATTTATGAGGAAACTGCCATGCTACGCCAAAAACCGGAGGAGGTGCTGGGGATGTTTTCGGAAGCATTAAAAATACTGGATCAGAACACTGTCAAATATATGATTGAGGAACTTCAGAAAGAAATTGAGGAAAAAGATGCTGTGATTGCTGCTGTAACAAAGGAAAAAGAAGACGCAATTGCTGCAGCTGCAAAAGAAACGGATGCTGAGCTTGCCGCTCTCAGAAAGCAATTAGAGCATTACAAAAAATTACAGTAAAAAAGAGAGGAGAAGAGCTACGTACCCTTCTCCTCCCCTTTTTCCTGCTATACAAATTTGACAGAAACATACTATCTAATATTCACGATATCTGGCGGAAGGAGCCTGGATGCTGGATATAGTTTTGGGATTTACCAGTATTTTTACATCTGTAATATAGGCTATATGGTAGCTGGATATTTTTCTTTTCTTCAAATCTGCAAGAATCCTGTCTTTGTTCTCCATCATCAGACCGAAATCACTGCCTATATACTCTGCTTCCATCTGCAGGCATATAAGTTTTTTAGGGGTGATGTTTTCTGTTTCATTTTCTGTTTCAGATACGGTTTCCGGCTCTTCGTTCAGTGTCTCCTGCTCTTCCTCCTGCTGATATTCTTCATCCACAGCCTCCGGATCCAGTTCTTCCCAAAATGACAGAGCAGGCTTCATTGTCTTTTTGTTGTATGTCACCACATACCGGATGATTCCCTGTGGTACGGAGCTGTCCTCCACCACCACCGCATCCCGGTCCCGATAGCCCCGAATAATACGAATCTTCTCACAGGACGGATCAAAGGCATAATCTAACTCCTGCACCACCAGATTTTCCTGCCCGATCTCCTTCTCACCGACATAGGTCAGGGATGAATATTCTACCAATGCCACTCCTGTGCCGATCCCGCCTAAAAGGATGCCTCCTAAAAATATTCCTGTCAAAATTTTCTGACTCCTATGCATCTTCTCTGCCCTCCGTCATATTGTTCTCCACAACACTTTTGCTTTCCCGTTCTTTTTGTTCGGATTCTTCCAGGCCTTTCGGGCAATCTGTTTTTCGTTCCCCTCCGTTCGTACCGCTCTTTATATTCCTTTCACTGACAATATGCTTTGCACCTTGTTCTGCGCTCGCTCCGCCATCGGTATATCTTGTACTTTGTCCTGCATCTGATCCTCCGGCTATATGCGCCGCGCCCTGCCCTGCACCCGCTCTGCAGCCTGTACTCCCTGTGTCCGTCTTTCTCCACAGAAAGGTCATGCCCAGGCCTGCCGCGGAGAAAAAGCACAGAACCAGTCCCAGACATCCCAAGGTCACACCTGCCAAAGGATAACGCTGCATCAAAAGAACTGCCAACATTCCCAGCATATACAGACTGATAAGACCGCAGCCGCCGCTAAACAGTACAAAGCACACCCAGCTGCCATTCCATATCATGCGAATCCCCCACAGAGCCGCCCTGCCTGCCAACCGGCATATTTCTAAGATCAGCCATACAAGCCTTCTAAGTAAGGAGCCCATTCCCCCATATATGAGCCTTTTCGGGGATTTATGGCTTATCCGCCTGGATAGATTGCCTACAGATGCATTGCTTCTGCAATCCACGCTCCGTCCTTCCTTCTTAATGATGAGGCCGGAATCCTCTTCCATGTCATTCTCCTGACAATCCGGCTCATTCTTCCTGTCTGCCACATTCTCATCACTCCGCTCTTCCCACTGCTTTTTCATCCATCTAAACGGCCTTACAACTTGATTTTTACAGAATACAAGAACGCTCCACAAAACATTCCCCAGACTGCCTATTCCGCTTATGAGGGATATCCCAGTTCCTTGGCACAGGTTCTTTATTTCTTGGAGCGCCTTCCCGTCCTCTCCTTTTCGGGAAAAGGCGGCCCCTCTGCCAGTCTTTGACTTTGATGCGTAATCCGCCCGGACATGATATGCCTCCAGAATGTCCGCCGCCAATTCATTTAAACTTCCGAAATCCGCAATGGCTTCCTCCTCTGTCAGGCCGTTTTTTAGCTTCATATCAATGTGCTGCTCATACTCGCTGACAATATCCTCCAGCTCGTCCTCCTGAAGCACGGACAGAGCCTGCCTCAGCTCGCTGATAAATGTCTTTTTATCCATGTCTGCATTCCTCCAAAAAACTGCCTACTTTTTCCGTCAGTTCATTCCATTCTCTCTCCAATGTATCCCGGTACAGCACGCCGGCTGCCGTCAGGTGATAGTATTTCCTGGGAGGGCCCTCTGTAGATTCCCGAAGATAGGTCTCAAAATAATGTTCATTGGTCAAGCGCTTCAGCAACGGATAGATCGTGCCTTCATTTACATCCACAACCTTTGAGACCTCCTCCACCAGCTCATAGCCGTACATGTCCCTCTGCCGGACAGATTCCAGCACAATCAGCTCCAGGACGCCTTTTTTAAACTGGGCATTCATATGTTTTATGCCTTTCCGCAGTATCCTGCCTTGCTTTATGTCATTGCATAATACTATATTACACCTACTACTATGTATTGTCAAGTACTAACTTTTTTATAATAGCATAAAATAATGCATGGCGATAAAAGGCTGCTTTCCGGTCACTGTTCACACCATGACTATCTGTTTGCAAGCTATTTTGAGGTAAAAAAGGCAGAACATGATATACTCATGTTCCATTCCCTGTCAGTTATAAACACTACTCATGAAATCGCATACGAAAAAGCAGGAAAATTTGCTGATTTGAATAATAATCCGATTATTTCGGCATTTGATGAACTCCTGAATGAAATTTATTCCATTGAACTGTAAGGAAAATTATGGCTATAAAATACACAGAAGAAAACAGCCAGTATTCTATTGATTGTACCGCCGCACTTTGGTCAACCAATGAAATTCACAAATACTATCAGGACTCTACCCATGCTTATGGGCATATTGGATTTTATATGATGTGGATTTTGTAATAGAAAACCAAAATCACATATTATTAATAGAATGATACCAGGGTCAAAAGACATTATTGGAATTAATAATCAGTTGCATAGTCATTGCCCGACCCATCAGATGCCGACAGAAGCACTGATGGGTCTTCTTCCGTCTGTTCCCTTCACAACCTTCACAAAAGGAAGGGAATACCCCAAAGGAAAATTCACTCATAAATCCTCACAAACATCTCTGTATTCACCCAGATATCCGGTGAAAATCGGACAGCTGCGGCTGCCTCCTTGTCAGCAGACACTGCCTCCAGCCTTTTGCAAGCAAGAAGAGGGGACAAATCCTGAATATTATTATCCATCAGACTGCATCTCCTGAGATCCGCAAGCTCAGAGACAAAGGAAATATCCTCCTGTCCGCATCCGTCCAGATACAGCCGTTTCATGTTGGGATAACAGGTGAGAAAGCTGTAATTCAAGTCCTCCCCTGTAGCAAGGTCCCTGGGTCTGCACTCAAAAAAGCCGGCTTCCAGAAGAGACGGATTTACCCCCAAAAGGGCCGGATCCAGAGTCAGCTCTATGTCAGAAGCCCCGCTTCTGCCCAAGCGGAAGACCGTAAGCTTCGGAAGGTTTAAAAGAGGTTCGATTCCCGTAATCTCGCCGCCCCAGAAATTATCCAGATAAACACATTCCAGATTTTCAAGAGCTGCCAGAACCGACACATCCACAGGCACCTGGTATTCCTTAATGGACAAGTGAAGCTTCAATGTTCGCAGGGATTTAAGAGCAGTAAGCTCCTGCAGACATTCATTTTCCCGGACGGCAATGGTCAGCTCCTCCACATTTTTCAGATGATAAAGCTCTGTCGGCAAAATATATTCACTGTCCAGAAAATCCACATGCCTCAAATTCGGCAGGGAATCCAGAACAGAGAGATCCGCATCCTCTCCCGTATAGATAAAAAGAGCTTCCAGACTGGGAAGGTCTTTCAGAAATGTGCAATCCTGCAACCGTACATGGTCAATATACAGACTTTTGAGACTGGACAATTCCTTCAGCTTCTCCAAACCGGTGTACTCTTCCCCGCACCGAAGCTTTAGAACTTTCAGATTTTTGCATTCCTCTATCCCGCCCACGTCCATGGACTGATTGGTCAGATTGGTATCCACCTCCAGTTCTTCCAGGTTCTTATACTGACCGATTCCCTCCAGGCTGGTTCCCATAATTCCGATATGGAGCGTTCGGATATATTCCGGATTCAAAATGGCGGAAACCGTATCCAGCTTGTCGTCCGTATCCACGCGGCTTATTCTGGCCTCCGGGGAAAATTTCAGCAAGGAAAGCCACACCGCATCCCGGTTGTCGATCCGGGTCAGTCCCGTAAACATGGTATAATCGGAGGGCCAGCTGACCCGCTTTGTCCGATAAGTCCAGGTCTCTATGGTGTCCTGAAATTCCTCCTCGCTCTCACAGTCCTCATAATTAGAAAAGCTGTAAAAGATCTTGTTAAAGCTCTCGCTGCCCTCCCTCTCATAGGCACAGCGAAGATACCGGATGGAAGCCAGCTCCTTTTCTGTGATCTTCTCAAAGTCCTTTTCAAAAATATCCTGACAGAAAATCACCAAAAGCTGTCCGTCCCCGTCTACCGGCAAATCTGAATCCGAGGTGGAAAACACCGATTTTTTAGCGGCAATATTAAATCCCAAAATAATCAGGGCGATCAATGACGCCACGATCAAAAACACAATGAGCGCCTTCCTGGCGCTGCTGACCGCCTCAATCATCTCGTCACTGCCGCTGTAGTCCACCTGAATATTGACAATGGTCCCCTTTGCCTCATCGATCAGATATTTTTGTCCGCAATAGGGACAGACCGCATGCGTCCGGTCCACCAAATCCAGAGTGGCTCCGCAATTGGTACATTCCAATCTCAAAAGCTCCGCCTTCTCGTTCTGATTGGATGTGCGGATGATATATTCCTGCGGTGCTTTGTTCCTGTCCCCTTTCCTGTTTTCCATGCCTGCTTTACTCCTTTGAACCTTTGATTCTTTCCGGCCTTTATTTCTCTGCCTTTATTTGTTACTATTCAGGGGGGCATCTTCTTGTCCGGCTTACGCCGAACAAGAAGCATCGTGCGTTCGCCCGATGTGGAAAAACGGATAAAATCAGTCTTACAAGCAAGCTTGACGCCTGTTTTTATCCGTTTTTCCCCGCCCCGTGAACTGTAACCTTTATTTTCTTTCCAGATCAATCCGGCCCCGGTATGTCTCTTCCCACTCCGCCCACTGATCATCCGGCACATACCAGGCGGCCTTTCCCTCTATGTAAAACCGTTTCAGGGAAGGACCGGACAATATCTCTCCTATAATCTGAACCGCCTCATCCTCCTCCATTGTCACATAGGGAAGATACAATTCCTCCAGCCTGTCACATCCCTTAAAAATCTCCCCGCTTTTTAGAGAAACACTTTCTATCACCAGACGCTTCACCCCTTTCAGATTCTCCATAAAAGAGAAATCCTCCAGGTTCTCTGCCTTCAGAATCACCACCTCTTCCAGCGTATCCGGATTAATCCGATTAAAAAATTCAGGGGTCCCATATCGGGACAGACCGTCCATACAATATATGGAACGCAGCTGATTCTCCTTTGGAAGCACATAATTTTCCCAAGCGCCTGTATACAGCTCCACACGGGTCAGCCCCGTAAAATACTGAACATTGGTGGGAGAAAAATCCTCTCTCTTTCCCTTGATCGCAATGGTACTTAGCGTCCTCTCATACTTATCCGGATTGTCATAGGCATAGTAATCCTCATAGCCGTAGGTAAACTGATATCCCTTATTCTCCTGAATCCTCAAGTACTTAATCCGATCCAGATCCTCTTTGCTGATCTCTGCCACCGGCTTTTGGTATGCCTCCATAAGAAAATCCCGAAATACCACACAAAAACGGCTGGCCAATGCCACCATCCGCCCTGTGTAAAACTGATATCCGGCCACAGACACCCCTGTCACCAGGATTGCCACCGCCACACAGATGAGGATGATTTTTCCTGCTGACAGGCGGACCGATACCTTGTGAGTCCGGTCTGCAGAGATATAATATTTCCTCCCACAGGAGCTGCACTGATACAGATAGGGATTTTTCCGTTCCAAGCTGCCTCCACAGGATTCACAGACAGTCAGCCTTTTTCCCTCGTCCTGCTTCTTCTCCATGTAATCTTCTCTCCGTCAATTAAGGCTCTTTCCGTTAAAAAGCCTTACCTTTATCGCCTCTTACTGCTGTTTCTCCATATTGTAATTTAATGCTAGGTTGTCTTTTACACATACAAATGATTTATGTGCTACAAAGCAACTGCATATAATCTTTTTGTAGCCGGCCTCTTCCTTTGCTTCCCGAAATAGAGCATCCCATTCATCGATAATAACAATAAATTTGCTTCCTGTTGACTCACTGATTTTACAGAGCGCCATTGGAATAGACTTTTACATCCCCATATCCGGCCACCTCCTGCCATGGCATTTCTAAGCTTATCTTATCATGGAAAAAATCTGATGTCCAGTATCACAATTTGACACTTTACATCAGATTTTTTGTTACAGTTCACGGGGCGGGAAAAAACGGATAAAAGCAGGCGTCAAGCTTGCTTGTAAGACTGATTTTATCCGTTTTTCCACATCGGGCGAACGCACAATGCTTCTTGTCCGGCTTACTCCACTGTCTCCGGAATCCCCTTATGCCAGCCTGATCCCCATAACCTCCTCCTTAAATATTCTCTCATCCATCCGCACCAAGTCCTCTGCGATCTCCACCTCAAAGTCCAGCAGATCCAGAATATCTCTCTTAAGGTCAATCCCCGGTGCAATCTCCTTTAAGACAAGCCCCCGATCACCCAGCTCAAACACAGCCCGCTCGGTGATATATTTTACAGTCTGTCCCCGCTTTCTGGCATCCTGGGCATTAAAGGTAATGCCTTCAATACCGGACGCCAGCTTCCGATTGCGGCCCTCCTGAAGAATCTTTATGGTTCCGCCCGAAACCTCCGTCTTAAGCCCCCCGGCCGTAAAGGTTCCCCCAAACAATATCTTCGGCGTTTTGTAGGTAATGTCATTAAATCCGCCGGCTCCTGCAATCATATTCTTAAACTTGTGGTTATTGACATTTCCAAACCGGTCCGCCTCACCCATGCCCAGGCAGCTGATATCCAACATTCCGCAGGTATACACATCAAAAATATCCGTGCTGTCAAGAATCATTTCCGGATTGACAGAGACCGCAAAGGTCCCGTCCCATCCGGGAAGTCCCCCGATAGGACCGTGCTCTATGGTAAATTCCAGGTTCTCTGCCACTCCCTCCTCCACGGCCAGAGCCGGCAGCTGAGCCGGGATTCCAAATCCCAGATTCACAAAGGCATTTTCCCACAATTCCAAAAGCATCCTTCTCAAGATCACCTTCCGATGGGTAAGGGGCATTTCCCTTTTTTCAATCTGCTCCTTCTGCTCTGTGTAGGTGGTGGCCTCGTGGTGGGATACCTGAGCCTCGTCCCGCTCGTCCAGAACCACAAAATCCACCAGCTTTCCCGGCACTGCCCCCAGCTTTGGATGGATGGTTCCGGACCGCACCTTTCTTCTCACCTGGGCAATGACGATTCCCCCGTTATTTTTGGCCGCCAAAGCAATCGCTAAGATTCCCTGAGAGGTGGGCTCGTTCTCCAGATAAATATTCCCCTTCTCATCCGCAGAGGTTCCCCGGATAATAGACACATCCACCGGCAGACGGGGATAGTAGAGCCACTCTCTCCCGTCCAGATCCTTGACCTGAACAATGTTCTCTTTTGTCGCCTCGTTCAGCCTGCCTCCGCCCATGCGGGGATCGGCGCTAGTATGAAGCCCCACTTCCGTAAACAGCCCCGGCTGTCCGGCTCCGGTATTCTGCAAAAGCTTGTAAAAGGGCCCCATGGGAAGATGATACGCCTCCACCTTATTTTCAAAAATAAGATCATTGAATCTGCGGTTGGGCCCCATAGATGCATAGGAGCCTCCGATTGCCCGCTTCACCATCCCCTCATGGGCAAAATAATCGATCCCTCTGTTCTCCATGGAACCGATAAACACGGGGAACAACAGGGTCAGATCTCTTGGCGTTCCCTTTTCCAGAAACTGCTGCTCGATCTCATACAAAATCGTTTCCGGCTCCAGCATACTGATATTTCCTATTACACACACAGAATCCCCATTTTTTATTTTTTCCGCCGCCTCTTTCCCCTTTATAAATACCGCCATAATCCCTCCTGTTTTATTCTTATACAAAATCGTGTTAAAAAAAATATCCTTCAATTACAAAAGCCTGCGAAAGACAGCCTTGAAAAAAGGGGTACCCCTCGTACCCCTCACAAAATTCCAATCATCCTCTACCCTAAAGTCGGCCCATAAACCAGATTAGGCAAAAACAGGATCAGGTCCGGAAGGAAAATGGTCACCAGCAGCGTTACTCCAATGGCCACAAACAGCGGCCAGGAATACCGGGTAGTCTCCTCCACAGGACAGTTCATAATCGAGGAACACGTATACAATGCCACTCCCACCGGAGGCGTGGAGCACCCCATGGTAACCACCGTCATCATGATAATTCCAAAATGAACCGGGTCGATGCCGTACTGGCGGATCACCGGAAGCAAAATAGGTGTCACAATCAAGGTGATTACCGTAGTCTCCATAAACATTCCGCACACGATCAGCATCAATATAATAAAGAGCAAAATCACATACCGGTTGTCGGAAAGTCCCACCAGGAAGGTAGCCACCTGCTTGGGCAGCTGGTCATAGACCACCCCGTAGCTAAAAATACCAGAAAAGCCCAGAATAATCGTGATGACCGACAAATCCTTTACACTGTCCACCACACAGGCGCGAAATTTCTCCCAGGTCAGCTCTTTATATATAAAGGCTCCCACCACAAGGGCATAAAACACGGCAAAGGCCCCGGACTCGGAAGGGGTCATCACTCCGCCCCGGATAAACACAATCAAAATAATCGGGAACAGCAATGCCCAGATACTGTCAATACATGCCTTGAAAATCTCCTTGGGCGTGGAGGGCTTGTCATGGTCCGGCTTATATCCGAAATGTCTGGCAGACCAGGCAGTTGCAATCATCATGAAAATACACATGATGATACCGGGCACGAATCCAGCTACAAACAGTCTTCCAATGGACACCTCCCCCACAGTCCCGTAAAGAATCAGACCCATGGAAGGCGGAATAGTTGCCACAATCAGACCTGAAAGACAGTTGACCGCCGCAGACCACCCTGGTGCATATCCCCGCTTTGTCATCTCCGGCCCTAAAATCCGGCACTCCATGGCAGCGTCTGCCACCGCAGAGCCGGACACACCGCCCATCAAGGTTGACAAAACCACCGACACCTGCCCGATAGACCCGTACATATGTCCGGTGAGAACATTAGCCAGCTTCACCAGTCTGGAGGTAATCCCTGTATTGTTCATCAGATTCCCAGCAAAGATAAAGAGGGGAATAGCCAGCATGGTAAAGGACTGAGTGGTGGACAGTGACTTCTGCACCAGTATAGTCCAGGGAATCTCAGGACGTACCAGAAAAAAGATGAATCCGGAGATTCCGATGGCAAAAGCAACCGGCATTCCCAAAAACAAAAAGATTAAAAATATTCCAATCGCACCGATCATACGTTCTGTCTCCCCCAATCCTTCAGTGGTTTTTTGATGTCAGCTACCAGATTTCCGGCCATGGTTGTAAAGAGCAAGAGAGACCCCACCGGCACCGCCAGGGTACACCAGGCATAGCTCATCTTCAGCGTGTTAAACATCCGGGCCCAGCTCTGAGACACCAGCAAAAAACCGTACACAATCAAAATAAACAGAAACAAAAGCATCAGAATATCAAAAATAATCCCCAGAATCTTCTGCACCAGCTTAGGCAGACAATTGGTGAGCATATCAATGTTGATCAGCTTTCCGGAACGGGCAACCACGTCTGCCCCCAGAAATGTCAGCCACCCAAATGCCAAAAGAGAAATATCCTGAGCCCAGTTGATCGGCATGCCGAAGGTTCTTGTCACTGCGGACCCGAATACCAGCACGGATATGATAATCAGCAACGTGCTGGATATAACGGCTTCAACCTTATAAACCATTTCCGACAGCTTTTTCATAGATACCAGCCCTTTCCACAATGTAAAATTTCGTCAGTGACCGCGTCACAGCCCGGTTGCCCGGAGCCGTGACGCAACAGCAAAAGCTTCTAAAGGTTTCTTATTCCTTACCGATTTCCTTATACAGCTGTGCTCGAAGTTCCGTATAACCCATCTTCTCATATGCCTCGTCAGCTGCTGCCTTAAAGGGCGCCAGATCCGGCTCAATGACAGTAAGGCCGGCAGTCTTCATCTCTTCCTCAGTACGGTCTGCCTCGGCAAGAACATCCTGCGCGGTCTCTGCCCCTACTTCGCGGGCCGTGTCAATCAAAATCTTCTGCAAATCCTCCGGCAAACTCTTGAACCAGGATTCTCCGCACACTAATGCCTGCATCAACTGGAAGTGGCCGGTCTTAATCTGATATTTACATACCTCATAGATTCTGGAGGGATAGGTTGAGGTATTCTGTGCCTCACAGGCATCGATGGCCTTGGACTGGATGCCATTGTAAACCTCGCCCCAAGCCATTGCCACCGGAGTGGCTCCCATGGCCTCCATGGTCGCGGTACACACCTCTGCGCCGATGGTTCTCACACGGATTCCCTTGAGATCCTCAGGAGAATTAACCTCCTTGTTTGTCATAAAATGTCTGGGGCCGTCATAGTAGTCAAAGGCCAGCACACGGATTCCATGAGTGTTTGCCAGCTCATCTTCCCATCCCTTGAAGGTATCAGTCTCTGTAAGAGCCAGACACTCGTCATAATTGTCCCCAAAGTATCCCATCATCATGATGCCCATATCTTTTACATAGGTGCCCATTCTGGCTGCGTCTGTGTTGACTGCGATCCCCGCTCCCTGAATGGCCTGCTCAATAACGTCCTCGTCATTACCTAACTGGCTGGAGGGGAACACCTCAATCTCAATCCTGCCGTTGGAGGTCTCCTTGATCCGCTCCGCCAGCTTCATGTAAGCCTTGGTGATCATGGCCTGGTCTGTCTGGGAGGTGGAAATCTTTAAGGTATACACCTTACCGTCATCTGCCGGCGCCGCCTCTGATGCTGCATCCTTTCCTGTCTCCTGTCCGGCGGCCTCTCCTCCTGCCGGGGCAGCCGTGGTGGCCGGCGCCTGTGTGGTTCCCATCCCCGGCATGGAGCTGCATGCAGACAAAATCAACATGGATGCTGCCATCAATAATGCTAAACTTTTTTTCATAATATTTCTCCTTTTTGTTTTATTTATAAGGTCTATGCCTTATTTTTTGATTGTAATGGGAGAGCCGAACCTAGGATCCATATCCGGATAATCTGACCGGTGGTGGGACCCTCTGCTCTCCTTTCGCTTTAGCGCACTGTCTGCCATGATACCTACCGTGGTCAGCATGTGATACAAATCCACATTTGCTATGTTGGGAGTTTGGCCCTCAGGCGCTGTCATCAGCTTTTCTTTTAAGTCATCCACTGTTTTTAAAAGGCTGGTAAGGCCTTCCTCATTTCTTCCCACAAGAAGATGATCCTGAGCAGCGATCCGCAGTCTTTTTTGCAAGGCTTTTGTCTCTGCATCCTTATATAGCAGCTGTATTATCTTCTGGTATTGAGAGTCCGATGTCATCTCCCGAACGTCCAAATCTCTCCCGGCGCTTTCACTGCCATTTTCGCTCCCCGCCTTTTCGCCTGCCGCACTGCACCACTGGCTCACCGCTTCTTCGCCTGCCGCACTACCGCCCTGGCTCACCGCATACTCGGCCGCGCTGCTGCCGGCGATCTTTCCGAACACCTGGCAGGTAACCATCATGTTGCCTCCCAAGCGGTCCGCTCCGTGGGGGCCTCCCGCACACTCTCCAGCCGCAAACAGACCCGGCAGAGTAGACATGGCGTCCGGAGAAATCTTCACGCCTCCGTTGACGGCATGGGCATACACAGCCACTTCAACCTCATCCTTCAAAAGATCTACATTTCTTGATTTCATAAAATCCCTGGCAATCCCCCACATATGGTGGATCCCACAGTCATCTGGAAGAGAAGCAATATACGCATCCGTCATATGGGTGAGATCCGCTCGGATTCCCCGGTTCTTCGTCCCCCGCCCCTCCTTGATGGCTGTCTGGACAGCCACCTCCAGGTATTTGGAGATGTCACTGCTGGAAAAGGGAAAATGCTTCCTGTGCTCATGCATCACGTCATCGCTGGTAATCCCTTCCGGAAGAACCGCCGAGAAAATTTCATTTCCCTCTCTGTCAGAAAGCTTCGGCCGGCCCTCCCAGATATAGCCGTTGAAAATATTGACCACCGGATAGGAAAAGCCCATTCCGATCTGCATAAATTCCATATTGACAAGCTCCGCCCCCGCCTCATAGGCCATAGCATATCCGCTGCCGGTAACATCCATTGGATTCATGTTCCTCTCAAATGCCTGTCCGCTGCCTCCCGTAGTCAACACCACTGCCTTTGCCTGAATGTGGAGAAGCTCCCCATCCCGATAGCCGTAGGCGCCAGCACATTTTCCGTCTCTCACATGCAGACCCATAATGGTGGTGTCGGTCCAAATCTCAATATTCCTTCGTCTCTCAATCTGTTTCTCCAATGCATGGGTAATAGGCTCGCCATGACCCTTGATCACGTGGGTCCGGGGGTAATTGGAAAAACAGCTTTTAAAAATATAGTACCCGTCATCCTCCGTCTCAAAGGGAACGCCCCAGGTCTCCAGCTCATCAATGGTCTCCGGCGCTCTGGCCGCCACAATCGCCGCCAGCTTCTCGTCTGCCATTCCCTGACCGGCCTTCATGATATCGTCAAAATGCTTCTGGACATCACAGGGAACGGATACATCCCCCGCATTGTATCCGGCCATCTCAGCCACCGGATAACTGGTGGCGCCCGAATGGCCAATCTCCTTTTTGCTGACCAAAAGAACCGACACTCCTCTGTCAGCGGCGGCTACAGCAGCCCGGCAGCCGGCTCCGCCTGTACCCACCACCAGCACATCAACCGTCTTTTTCATTCTCCACCTCGTCATACTATTTCTGAAAATGAGGCGGCCGCTTATTGATAAACGCATCCACGCCTTCCGCACAGTCCGGGGTCTGGAACACTGTCCTGCTCAATTCCAGGTTGGGATAAAAATTCTCCTCTGTTGTCTTCTGCCAAAGCTGACGCACGCCTCTCTTAATCAGCTTGATAGCCTCAAATGGCTTGTCAGCAATCACCCTTGCCAGCTTTACCGCTTCCTCCTCCGTCTTTCCCGCAGGCACCACATGGTTGACCAGGCCGATCTGACACGCCTCCTGAGCTGAAATGGTTTTCCCTGTGTACAACATCTCGTAGGCTCTGGCAATGCCGATATATCTGGCCATCCGATACAGGCCTCCGCTTCCCGGGAATACTCCCAGATTGATCTCCGGGCAACCGATCTTGCCTGTTTCGCTCATAAAGCGAATATCACAGGCCATGGCGATCTCGCATCCTCCCCCTAAAGCATTCCCCTCTATGGCCGCAATCACCGGCTTGTCCAAAAGCTCGATCCCATCGATAGCCAGGTTCTCGTTCCGAAGCTTCTTTCCGATCACATCGTCCCACACCTGAGGGAATTCCTTAATATCCGCTCCCACGCAAAATGCCTTCTCCCCGGAGCCTCTAAGGACTATCACCCGAACCTGTGGATCCTCCTCCAGACGGTGAAAGGTCTCCTGCATCTCTGCGCTAAGCTCCAGAGTCAGTATATTTAAGGGCGGACGGTCAATCATCACAACTGCTACATAATCTTCGATTTTTACCTTCAAAAGCTCATTGCGATATTCCATAGTTTCCCCTCCTATTATTCAGCTTATTTGTGCATATTATACATGTAAACGTTTATATATTGGAGTATAAACGTTTATACCTCGATTGTCAAGAGTTTTTTCGATTTACAAAGTCTCTTTTCATAGAAATGTCTGGATAGGTATAGCATATATAAATATTCAATATACTATATAGTATATAAGCTTTTTAAATTTTAGGACCATCTTCAATATCATCATCCGATTGTAAAATAGTAGATTTTAAAAAAATCGAAAAAAAGTGTAGTAGTGGCCCTTGAACAGCAACCTTGAATGAGTTTCAGATCTTTTTGGAATTGTAACTGCATTGTAAATAGCAGGCAAATAATTTATAATCAAGTATATAATTTGAAATCATGCAGGAAAACTGCAATGATAATTTTGCTCAGAACAGCCGATAAGGAGGGGCATGGTATGAGAAGCCATCAACTGTTGGTTGAATCTGCCAAAATCAACTATTGGTTAGTTTCAAAGCAGCTTTTTTTCTATTATACTGATGGCAAGGAGGATAAAAGCATGAACCAGGAAACGATAGGAAAATTCGTTGCAGCCTGTCGAAAAGAGAAGGGACTTACACAAAAACAGTTAGCAGAAAAGTTAAATATTACCGACCGGGCAGTATCAAAATGGGAAACTGGAAAAAGCATTCCGGATGCCGCCATTATGCTGGACTTATGTAAAATACTTGGTATCAGCGCAAATGAACTGCTCAGCGGAGAAAGGATTGCCATGGAAAATTATCAAAAAAGAGCAGAAGAAAATCTTGTGGAATTGCAGCAAAAAGCAAATAACGCCCAAAAAAGTTCAAATTTACTTGTAAAGCTTGTAGTCCTGATTTTAGGAGTGTTGTTTATAGTCAAATATGGAATCGGCAGCAGAACATGTTATTTTGTGGATCATATCAGCATGGAATTTATCCTGATTCCATGCCTATTAATACTATTGTGTACAGGGTATTGGCGGGGCTTTCTAAAGGCATTTGTCTATTTAATTAAAAGAGACCATTGTACAGCAGAAATGATAAGAGACAGCGCGGGCGCGCTTAAGCTGGTATGCAGATCCAGTTTAATTTGGGGAAGCATTGGTTTTACAATCAGCATGGTGAATCTTATGCGCCGTCATATGCTAAATCCCGAGTTTGCTGCCTTATGTGGGGATATATCGGTAGCGCTGCTTCCTTTGTTTTACTCCCTGGTTATAAACGCGGTACTGATGCCATTGTATTTTGAACTCAATCGTTTACATACGAAAAATGCAGAGTGAGAGCATATGCCCCATTGCTGGATCTATTTCAAATGGGCATACCCTCAGTGGACAAGGGAGCGTGCGCCCTCGTCCACTGAGGGTATGCTGTTAATATGACTCCGGGCCAATCAGAGCATGGACTGACCCGGAGATGAAAAACTTTGAAAAGGTAAAACAGCTTAAAATATATCCTTGATATTAAATATACGTCATCAGTGATTCCTGCCTCAACTCTGGCAAATATTTAAAATCATTCAACATTTTTTCATCAAAATACTTTTTCAGCCTCAATTGCCTTTCAGTATTAATAAGATCAGCTGCCTTTATAACGCGAAGTATTTTATGAAAGTCAATTCTTTCAAGAACTTTTTTGGTGTATGGACGCTTCGCATCCAAAAATGCAATGGTTAAAAGAAATTGCTGCACACGCCAGCTATTCAATATCAACATGGCCACATATGCCATATCGTATGTTGGAAAGCAAATAAAATAGCTGGTATCATCTGTCATAACCGGTGTTTCATCAGCAGAAACAATCACGGAAAAAAGAGGCTTTTTACAAAACCCGCTAACTCCCACTTTATATTTCGCATAGGAATACTCACCGATTCCAAACATAGAAAAGTCAGGAGCACCTTTGTATATCGAACTTTTTCTTTTTGAAAAATATTCTTTATGAGAGGTTAGATAAGCCCATGTTTTTGGGGCATCCGTTTTTATATGCGAGGTATCTTCACGAATCCTCTTTTGCGTTACAATTACATGTTTACTAAAATTATTTACAACTGGTGCTTTAAACATGCTGCTTTTCATAAGAGGAAACACATATTCTCCTTCTATCTCTACAGGTTCCTTAAACCCATTTACAAATGATGAGCCTTTTAAAGATAATTCCATTATTTTAGAGCAATCATGCTTGACACCCTGTCTCCATTCAAAGCAGCAATTCCCCGAAAAATCATCCGCCCTTTTGACTATATCGCTGTAAAGCTTTCCGTTTATATAGCCAAACGAATATTTTGTTTTTTCAGGATTGTCAAAAGAATACACATTACAGCTTTCAGCAGAATAGGAGTTCTCGCGAAGCTCTATTACAAGCAGGCATGCACTGACATTAATTCCGAACACCTTATTTGCATTAAACTCAAAAATATCACAAGAGACAAATTCTATGTGTGTACGTTTCATTTCTATAAAAACATTTCTTGCAACAGACGTTTTACACAACATTGCAATTGTTGCGTTTGTACCATACAAAGTAGCAATAAGCCGTAAAATAATATATTCGCATATGTCAAAATTGCTTGCACCTGTAATCGCATCTATGCCCTTTAAACCTTTAAAATTCACTTTTTCCGGAAGATTATCTGAATTCAAAACAGACAGCGTACTATTATTTGCCCATGGCGGATTTCCCACAATCAAAAAATGTTCTTTTTCCCGTATTACTGATTTAAAATTAAAACTAAAAAAATCAGCATTTATAATATGAACGCGGGAATCACAGATTGTTTTTCCACATATTCTGCAATATTCCGGATTAATCTCGATACCCATAATCTCTGATGCGTCAAATATTAAACTGCTTTTTACAAAACTGCCTGTTCCGCAAGTCGGTTCTATAATGACTGATGGTTTAATCCCTCTTTTTTCTTTAAGATATTGACAGACCATCGAGGAAAAAAATTCCGGTGTCTGGTAATCCCCATACGCCCTCTTACCATTCATAATTAGTTATCCCATCAATCTGGTTATGTAACATAATTACTCTGTTATACTGTAATCTCCACTGAAATGCATTACTTATGGTTAAATATCCCTGCTCAGGAGGATATGCAAGAATTTCTTCTGCCAAATCATTGTAGACAATCTCATCGCCCGGAATATTTCTATCTTGCAGAAAGCCAATGATATCCTCTTTATATGCCCCGTCTTTTATCATTTCCCGAAGGCGTTTGGTCATAGTATAATCCGCTGTTCTACTTTCATCGATAAAAGTACAATGAGTAAAATGAAGGAAACATTTATTTCCCTTGTCATGCTTATCATACACAAAAACTAATAAATTATATCCCAAACCATAGATTTTCTGACGGGCATTTTTAAAGGGACAGCTTGATTAAGGCTGTGTAATGGATGTAACCTTTATGTCTGTTTGAATATTGTCTCCAGGCAAATCAATACCTTTTGCACTGCTGCCAATAGATACACTATAATGTTCGGAAAGATAATGCTGAAATTTATGTTCCACATATGTGCCAACAGCCTTTCCATCCGTCACTCCCACAAGTTCCGGATGATTTTCTTCGGACATAGAACGACAAAAAATTTCTGCTTCCCTGATTAAATAACAGATTGTTAATACTGGCTTCATACGATATTTTCCTTCTGTCTTTTTAGCAAACAATTGCCAAAAATCTTTATAAAACAGCTTGATCGACTGCATCTGTTCCATAATATTATACCTGAAACTTACTAAAATGTAAATCTCATAAAAAATCGTAATTATTCAGCCATGCATCTTGTGTTACTGTTCACAGACTCACTTGAAATCGCCTACAGCGATAGTACTTTTGCTTTCTGACCCAATTTACCATACAGTCACTCTTCCTCAAATATCCCCTCATCCATCCTCCTTAACTCCCCAGAAATCACCGGCTCAAACTCCATCAAATCAAGCACATCCTCCTGCAGGCGGACCCCCGGTGCAATCTCTAAGAGCTCTATGCCCTTCTCTCTAAGCCTAAACACGGCCCGCTCCGTGACAAAAACCACCTCCTGCCCGGTCTCTAAGGCATACCGGCCGCTAAAGCTGATCTGCTGTACCCTTGACACCAGCTTTTTGCAGCTTCCCTCCTCCACGATCCGAAGCCTTCCGCCTCCACACTCCTGCAAAAGTCCCTTTGCCGTAAAGGAGCCCACAAAGACCACCTTTTTGGCGCTCTGGGAAATATTGATGAAACCGCCCACTCCGTTGGCCAACCCGTTAAATTTGCTGACATTCACATTTCCTTCCTGATCAAATTCCGCAAAGGAAAGGACAGCCACATCCAAGCCGCCTCCGTCATACCAGTCAAACTGGTTGGTCTCGCACACAATGGCGCCGGCATTGTAGGCAATGCCGAAATCTGACCCGGTAGCCGGCACCCCTCCTATGATTCCCTGCTCAAGGGACAAGTAAACATCCCTGCCACGGCCTGATTCCTCCAAAACCTTTCCCACGCCTGCCGGAACCCCGAAGCCTAAATTGACTATATCTCCCTTTTTCAGCTCCATGGCTGCCCGGCGGGCGATGACCTTGCGGAAATCCAGGGGCATTTTCTCCTCCTCCGGTAGCGGTCCCCTTCTTTTTCCCGACAAAATCTCGCTGTAATCGGTTTTCATGGACATGCGCTGTTTGGGATCCACCACAATCCCGTCCACAAAAATTCCCGGCACAATTACCTGATTCGGCTTTAGCTCCCCGTTTTTCACAACCCGTTTCACCTGACAAAGGACCTTTCCCCCGCAGTTTTTTACTGCCTGAGCCTGGGAGAGAGCCTCTGTCACCAAACCCTCATCCTCAAAGCTGACGTTTCCGTCCTCATCCGCCACGGATCCCCGAAGCAGTGCAATGTTCAGGGGAAAGGTCTTGTAAAATATATAATCGTTTACATCATGGTGAAATAAAAAAGAAAGCTCCTCCTTTGACCTTTCATTCAATCTTCCCCCTTCAACCCGGGGATCTACAAATGTTCTCAAGCCTACTTTCGTGATCAGTCCCGGCCTCCCGGCTGCAATCTCACGAACCAGCTGGGTCATCACTCCCTGAGGCAGGACATAGGCATCAATCTCATTGTCTGCCGCAAGCCGCTGCATCCGGACCGACCAGGTCCAATGGCTTCCGACCACCTTCCTGACCATCCCCTTGTGAGCAAAGTGGTCCGGGCCGCCGCCTTTTTTGTCTCCCATGCCGGCACTGTGATAAAGGGTCAATGCTTTCGGGCTCCCCGTGTCAAGGAAACGTTTTTCAATCCCGCCCAAAAGCAGATCCGGATCATTGATTCCGCCTCCCCCGCCGGACAGCCATATGGCATCCCCGTCCTGAATACAGCGGGCCGCCTCCTCCACAGACATAATCTTACTCATATGATACCTCCTTTACTGAATCTCTTATAATCAGCTTCCCCTCATAGACGGGAAAGCTTTTCTGACATTTATTTCGTATGGAATTGTCAATGTAGGTCATGGCCGCCTCTGCCATCTCCTTTGCCGGCGTACAGTATGTGGTCATGGCCGGGGCGATTTTCTCTGCCATAATGATGTCGTCAAAGCCCACCACGGACAAATCTTCCGGAATCACCAGACCGCAATTGTGAGCGGTCTTATAGACATCAATGGCCAGCATATCGTTGGCCGCGAAGATGGCTCCCGGCCGGTCGGATCTCATGAGAAGCTGCCCGATTCGCTCCCTGCACGCCTCTGAGCAGTCCCCGTTAAATATCATATAATCCTCCCGGTAAGGGATCCCGTGGTCCTCCAGAGCCTTTCTCATCCCCTGATACCGCTCTTCATAAATCATATTGTGGAAATTCTGAAAGACCGCCCCGATTCTTTTGTGTCCCTGTCCGATCAGATAGGTGATGCACTCGTAGGTGGCCTTAAAGTTGTCCATGCGGATGCAATGGTCCATATCGTCCGGAAAGGTTCTGTTTAAATACACATAGGGGATCCTGGCAGAGGCCAGCTTATGTACATACTGATGTTCATTGGTACAGGGAGTCACCACCACCCCATCCACATTTCTTTGACAGAGAATCTCTACAAACTGCTTTTCTCTCTCCCCGTCATTTCCTGAATTGCACAGATATACCATGTATCCCAGCTTTCCCGCCGCCTCCTCCAGATACTTGGCCAGCCTGGCATAATACATGTTCATCACATCTGGTATAATCAGAGCCAGCACGTTGGACCTTCCCGTCTTTAAGCTGACTGCCACCTTGTTGGGCCTGTAATCCAGCTGACGGATCGCCTCCCAGACCTTTTTGCGGGTTTCTTCCTTAATATAACCTTTATCGGATATTGTTCTGGAAACCGTGCACACAGATACTCCCGCCAACTTAGCAACATCCTTGATTGTCGCCATATTTTTCACCTCATAAGTCACTGCATAACATTTCCTGGGGTTCTCTCCAATGAAACCAATTCTAGCATATTTTCCAAACGAAAATCAAGCCCTTCTGCAAACGTCATGAGGTTTTAGTGCTGCTTTTTGGGTGTTGCTTGGTTACTGTTCACACCCAATGTCATTTAGTTTAGTCCTGAGAATGTTCATCCTTGGAAAAAGGAGAGGGAGGCGTATCTTCCGGCAAAGCTTTTCTAAACAACATTGACCTGTGAACAGAAACAATCATTCTGAATTATTTTTTCTAAGAGCTATTTTAAAGTTGACAAAAATCAGGATTCCCACCACCGCCATGAGAACCAGTGCTACAGGCCGGACGAACACATACCGCATGACGCTCAGCTTCTTGGCACCGGCAATCATCAGAGAGCGGCGGAGATTCTCCTCCAGCATTTGCCCTAAAATCATGGCAATCAGCACAGGCGGCAGCGGAACCATGCTTCCTCCCACCGCCCCATTGTTGGCTGCCTCCGGAGCTATGATTCCCCGCTCGTCTCCTTTGTTTTTTCCGAAGTCCGGATTGTCTCCATAAACCCGTCTGGCCTCCCCGTAGGCCACAAAGGAGGCAATGGCTCCGCCGGTTCCCGGCAAAATCCCAATTACAATTCCGATCAGGGAGGATTTTAAGGTCATCCACCATTCCCGAATCAAAATTGTCCACCAGATTTGTCTCTGCCTTACCTTTCCGGTGTCTGCCCTCTCCACCCCGTTCTCCTCCTCTGCTTTTCCCAAAAGAGACAGCATTTCCGACACGGCAAAGAGCCCCACCACCACGGGAACCAGGTTCAACCCGGCAGAAAGCTGTAAAGAGTGCATGGTAAAACGGTAATTACCGCTCAAATTGTCCACACCTACCAGCGAAAGCAGAATCCCCACTGCCACTGCAAAAAATCCCTTTGCCAGGGAATCCCCCATCAGGCTTCCCACAATAGCCAGCCCCCCAAAGCAGACCAAAAACATCTCCGGCGGCCCGAACTTTAAGGCCAGACCCGCCAGAACGGGGGTGAAAAAGAGAAGCACAAGGCAGCCGGCAAAGCCGCCGATCCCGCTCGCAATAACCGAGTACAAAAGAGCCTCCTTGGCTCTCCCTGCCTTTGCCATCAAATTTCCGTTAATGGCCGTGCAGGCTGCCTCTGCCGCCCCGGGACAGTTTAACAGAATGGCTGATATGGAACCTCCATAGGTTGCGCCCATGTAGATCCCTGCCAGCATGGTAATGCGAAAAAGTAGCCCGATTAGGGCGGATTTTGAATGTTTTTGAGGATTATGTGAGCACAAAGTGCGGAGCAATCCGGTATCATAGGGGTCAAAAGACCTTTTGACCCCAACATCTTTACAGACATACAGCAGGTTCGCAGACCTGCCGGCAGGAAGATAGTTCCTAACCAGTCTTTTTTACCTTCCCACAGACTCATATTCCTTCACGATCTCCTCTGACGGAGCAGCCGTCACCAGAGAGACAATCACAATGGCCCCGCAGGCCACCAGAAATGCCGGGAGAAGTTCATAGATATTCCAGGAGCCGCCCAGGGGGCTCACCAGATATTTCCACACAAACACCATGACACCGCCGGAGACCATTCCTGCCAATGCTCCCTGGAAATTGCTCCGCTTCCAGAACAGAGCCGCCAGGACCACCGGCCCGAATGAAGCGCCAAAGCCTGCCCAGGCAAAGGACACCACATGGAACACGGAGCTGTCCGGATTCCACGCCAGCACGAGACTGACCAGGGCCACCGCCGCCACCGTCAGCCTGGCAGCCAGCATGGAGGCCTTCTCACTGAGCTTCATTCCAAAAAAGTCCTGCATCAGATTCTGGGACACCCCGGAGGCCGCCGTCAGAAGCTGAGAATCTGCCGTTGACATGGTACAGGCCAGAATCCCTGCCAGCACAATGCCTGCCACAGCCGATGCGAGAAAGCCGTATTGTCCCAGAAGCCCGGAAAGCCGGATCACCACAGTCTCTGCCTCAGAGCTGGTGGAAAACATGGGAATCTTTCCTGCAGCCGATACGCCGTAGCCGATAATCCCGATAAGGATAGCCACAAACATAGAAATCACCACCCACAGAGACGCGATCCGCCGGGATATGCCGATCTCCTTCTCGTCCCTCATAGCCATAAACCGCAGAAGAATATGAGGCATACCGAAATATCCCAGCCCCCAGGCACACATGGAGATCATGTTTAGTGTGCCGTAGGGCGCCGCCTGTCCTAAGGCCCGGTCATGAATCATGGACAGGCTTAAATATCCATCCAAAGACCGGGCATTTTCCAGCACCACATTCCATCCTCCTGCCACGCTCACCCCGAAAAATACGATCACCACCAGGGCAATTGTCATAACAATGCTTTGAATCAGGTCCGTAGTGGACACCGCCAGGAAGCCCCCCAGCACCGTATAGCCTACAATGACCAGGGCTCCCACTATCATTGCCACATGGTACTCCACCCCGAACAGGCTGGAAAACAGCGTTCCCACTGCCTTAAAGCCGGAGGCCGTATAAGGAATGAAAAAGATCAGAATAATAACCGCTGCTATGCACATCAGAATATTTTTCTCATCCCGATAGCGGCGGGAAAAGAAATCCGGAATCGTAAAGGCATTGCACGCCATGGAGTATCTGCGCAGACGCTTTGCCACAATCAGCCAGTTTAAATATGTGCCTGCCGCCAGCCCGATGGCCGTCCAGCCTGCATCTGCGATTCCCGACAGATAGGCCACTCCGGGAAGTCCCATCAGCAGCCAGCTGCTCATGTCGGACGCCTCCGCGCTCATAGCCGCCACTAACGGCCCCAGCTTTCTTCCGCCCAGATAAAAGCCCTCTGCAGAACTGTCGCCTTTTCTGCTGAAATAATAACCGATGTAAATCATTAGAATCAGATAGGCTATAATCGCCAGTAAGATTCCTGTCTGTCCCGTATTCATAATTGTCCTCCTCAAAATGTACAGGCGGCACAGGAAGCCCGTGCTCTTTTCCCGCCTGTTGCTTTCGGGCCATTATATCACGTAGCAAAACAGAACACAATACAGAACGAATTATAGACTATATTCTATACTATTTTATAATTAATTGTAAAACAATCAGTAAATGCAAGAAAATACCGCTATACGAAAACCAAAATAATTTTGTACGATTAACAGAATAAAATTGTATATAATTCCGTACATTTCTTAATCACCGGATTGTAAAATCACGAAGAATGAAGCAATCCAAGTATCTCAGAATACTCTATAAAATTGCAGGTCCGGCTGTATGGCTCATGCTCCCTTCGGCAAAAGGCTGCTCAAAAAGGAGGGCAGCACCGAGGCGCTGTACTGCCGCAAAGAATATTCCCCGCCGCACAGACACCAGTCATACATCAGAGCTCTCTCGCTCATGGCATAGATTTTCACCATCTCACTGACACTGGAACATGAATTTAGCTGCCCTGCCTCCATGCCCTCCCCGATAATCCGGCGCAGCAGCTTGTAGTAGGTACGGTTCCGATCCAGCAAATGCTTTTCCCCGTTGGTCACAAGCTGGGTAGACAAAAGTCTGGCCAGAAGCTCCACGGAAACGCTGTTCTCAATCATGGCAAACAGCTCTCTGTTTAAAAACAAAAGCTTCCCCATGGCATCCATCTCCGGGTCCAGCTTAAGAGACAGCTCCTCGTACTTCTCATCAAACAGGGAGCTGAGAGTGCCAAGCAGGGCATCCTTCCCGTCAAAATAGTGGTAAAAGGAACCCTTGGAGGTACGAGATACCTCAATGATCTCCTCCACCGTAGTATCCTCATACCCCTGTTCATAAAACAGCTTCCAGGCTGCATTGACAATTCTGCTGCGGGTATTGCGGGCATTTTTCTTGGCCATATTCGGATTCCTTTCTATGCAATCATCACGGACTCTGGGACGGATTCTTTTGTACTTGCTCAGGGCTTTCCATACCGATCAATTGCTGGTAATTGGCAAATCCATAATCCAGCAGGGCCTTAGTGTCCGTGTAATGGGTCTGCTTTGACTTCATAACCACAGTAATCAGCCGCACCCCATTGCGCTCGGCTCCTGTCACCAGTGTATTTCCGGCCAGGGACGTATAACCGGTCTTTCCGCCAATAATGCCCTCATAGTAGCGGGAGTCAGACGGATACATCATCTTGTGGCCCATGGTAATGGTTTTGGCCCCTTCCTTTTTGGTCGCCGGAAAATCGTAGGTGAGAGTGGTGGAGATTCTTCTGAAAGTCTCGTTTTCAAGAGCTGCTCTCATAATCAGCGCCATATCATGAGGCGTGGTTTTATGACTGGCGTCATTAAGGCCGTGGGGATTGGCAAAATGCGTATTGGTGCAGCCTAGCTGTGCGGCCTTCTCATTCATTAGGCCTGCAAAATTTGCCACGCTCCCTGCCACATGCTCTGCCAGCCCGTTGCCGATCTCATTGGCCGACTTTAACAAAAGGCCATGGAGGCTTTGCTCCACCGTCAGACGGTCTCCCTCGGTGATTCCCAAGGATACTGCCCCGGACTCCAAATTGGTGGTGGCGGAGGCAGAAAACGTCACCACATCCGTCAGACTGCATCTCTCCAAAACAAGAAGAGCCGTCATCACCTTGGTAATGCTGGCCGGATAAAACTGCTGATCGGCATTTTTTCCATAGAGCACCTTTCCTGTGGCAGCGTCCATCAGCACGGCGCCCTCCGCCGCTATCTCCGGCGCCTGGATCACTGTCTGAGAAGCAGCGCTGTCTGTCTGGCCGGCCGGCATCTCCCCTGATGGCTGTCCCCCCGGCGCCTGAAAAACCGAGGACGGCTCCCCTGATGGCTGCCGCGCCGGCAGCTGACCTCCTGGCGTCTGCTCTCCCGGCGCCTGTCCAGTACCGCCGGGGCCCTTTGTCTCGGAGGAGGCTCCCACAGTCAGCGTCCTGCTTCCCCCCGCAAAATCCGGTCCTGGAAGGCTTACTCCCACGGGCATCTGCCCGAAGAGCACCTCTTCATTTCCCATGGGATTGGGAGGAACCTCCTCATTCCCGTAAGCCACACGGACAAATGCCACACAAAGTCCAATCCCAAAGCACAAGGCTCTCTTCCAGTTTTTCATCTCTGTTCTCCCGTCATATTGTCTTTGCTCTAAATTCTACCATATTTTCTTTCTTATAAAAATAAAAACTTTCTTACCTTTTTTGTTCCTTTGTATGAAGGCTACAGTTCGCGGGGCGGGGAAAAACGGATAAAAGCAGGCGTCAAGCTTGCTTGTAAGACTGATTTTATCCGTTTTTCCACATCGGGCGAACACACAATGCTTCTTGTTCGGCGTAAGCCGGACAAGAAGATGCCTGCCCGTGAACAGTATCGTATGAAGGATTATAGTTCACATATACCCTGTAAACAACAACGTATGAAGCCTCCTCCTTCCCCATATACATAGTAATAATAAAGAATGAGCAGGTTATTTCATGACACACTACAATCACGCTTACCGGCTCTACTGCAGGCCCATGGCAAAAATCCTGTTTCTTTTTATTCTGTCCTTCATCTTTGGACACTGGCTGGCTTTTATCACCCACCCTGTCTCCTCTGTCTCCGTTGCCGTCCCGGCCTCCGCCAACGGCAACTGGGGCTTAAGCTTCCAGCAGGAAGGTCAGCCTCCCATCGGCAATGCCACCTCTGACTACCTGAAACAGTTTAACGCCCATTACATGGCGGATACCCAAGAAAAAATTCTTTATCTGACCTTTGACGCAGGCTACGAAAACGGCAACACACCCGCGATTCTGGATGCATTAAAAAAGCACAAGGCTCCCGCCGCCTTCTTTCTGGTAGGCAATTATCTGACCACCAGCCCGGATCTGGTCAAGCGAATGGTGGCGGAAGGCCATATTGTAGGCAACCACACCTTCCATCACCCCGACATGTCAAAAATTTCCACGAAAGAATCCTTTTCAAAAGAGTTGGGCTCCCTGGAAGACCTCTATGAACAGGTGACAGAACAAAAAATGCAGCGCTTCTACCGTCCTCCCCAGGGAAAATACAGTGAATCCAACCTGCAGATGGCAAAGGATTTGGGCTATCACACATTTTTCTGGAGCCTGGCCTATGTGGACTGGTATGAGGACAAACAGCCCTCCCATGAGGAGGCTTTCAAAAAGCTGTTAAACCGCGTCCACCCCGGAGCTATTGTCCTTCTGCACAGCACATCCAAAACCAACGGGGAGATTCTTGATGAGCTTCTGACCCGGTGGGAGGAAATGGGCTATCAGTTCCGGTCCTTAAGCGAGCTTGCCGCCGAGCCGGCTTCTGACACATGACCAGATTCTCTTCCCGCCGCCGCACCCGGAAAAAGCAGAGAACTGCTGCGCTCTGCTTTTTCCATATTCAAAAGGCATTTTCCCAGCCAAAGGGACGATACCGGAAAATACCATTCATTGCTCCGCTTTTTAAAATTTCTGCGTCAGGCCATCGACAAAGATAGGCCGCCAACCCGGTATCCAAAAAATATAACTTTATTTTACTCGGAATCATTTTCCCTTGTCAAAAGGATTATTTTCTCCCCCATTGCAGAAAAACCTTGCCATATTTCCATTTTCCTATATAATGTTAAGGGAGAAAACCACGTTACTGTTCATACCATTCAGATACCATATACCACACAAGGAGGATTTTATTATGCCGCAGCGAACCGACATCCACAAAGTTCTCATTATCGGCTCCGGCCCTATTATCATCGGCCAGGCCTGTGAGTTCGACTATTCCGGCACCCAGGCCTGCAAGGCTTTAAAAAAGCTGGGCTATGAAATCGTGCTGGTCAACTCCAATCCGGCCACCATCATGACGGACCCGGAAACAGCTGACGTAACTTACATTGAACCGCTGAATGTACAGCGGCTGGAACAGATTATCGCAAAGGAAAGACCGGATGCCCTGCTTCCCAACTTAGGCGGCCAGTCCGGCTTGAATCTCTGTGCAGAGCTTTATAAGGAAGGTATTTTAGACAAGTATAATGTAAAAGTAATCGGCGTTCAGGTGGACGCCATTGAGCGTGGGGAGGACCGGATCGAGTTTAAAAAGGCCATGAACGCTTTAGGAATTGAAATGGCCCGCAGCCAGGTTGCCTACAGTGTGGAGGAGGCTCTCTCCATCGCCGATGAACTGGGCTATCCGGTAGTGCTGCGCCCGGCCTACACCATGGGCGGCGCCGGCGGCGGACTGGTGTACAATAAAGAGGAGCTGAAAACCGTCTGCGCCAGAGGGCTCCAGGCCAGCCTGGTAGGTCAGGTTCTGGTGGAAGAATCCATCCTTGGCTGGGAGGAGCTGGAACTGGAGGTAGTCCGGGACAAGGACAACAATATGATCACGGTCTGCTTTATCGAGAATATTGACCCCTTAGGCGTCCACACCGGGGATTCCTTCTGCTCTGCCCCCATGCTGACCATCTCCGAGGAATGTCAGAAGCGGCTCCAGGAACAGGCCTACCGGATTGTGGAATCTGTGCAGGTAATCGGCGGCACCAATGTCCAATTTGCCCATGACCCGGTCTCCGACCGGATTGTGGTCATTGAGATCAATCCCAGAACCTCCCGCTCCTCTGCCTTAGCCTCCAAGGCCACCGGCTTCCCCATTGCCCTGGTATCTGCCATGCTGGCCACCGGACTGACCTTAAAGGACATCCCCTGCGGCAAATACGGCACATTGGACAAGTATGTGCCGGACGGCGATTATGTAGTAATCAAGTTTGCCCGCTGGGCATTTGAGAAATTCAAAGGCGTGGAAGACAAGCTGGGCACCCAGATGCGGGCCGTGGGAGAGGTTATGAGCATCGGCAAGACCTACAAGGAAGCCTTCCAAAAGGCCATCCGCAGCCTGGAGACAGGACGCTACGGCCTGGGTCATGCCAAAGACTTTGACAAAAAATCAAAGGAACAGCTGCTTCAAATGCTGATTACTCCTTCCAGCGAGCGCCATTTCGTCATGTATGAGGCCCTGCGCAAGGGAGCTTCCGTGGAAGAAATCCATGAAATCACCAAGGTGAAGACATGGTTTATTGAACAGATGAAGGAGCTGGTGGAGGAAGAGGAAGCCCTTCTCTCCCACAAGGGAGCTCTGCCTGCCGATGAGCAGCTGATCGGTGCCAAGAAAAACGGCTTCTCTGACAAGTATTTAAGTCAACTTCTCAACATTCCGGAGGATACAATCCGCAATCACCGGATTCGGCTGGGGGTGGAAGAGACCTGGGAGGGCGTTCATGTCAGCGGCACAAAGGACAGCGCCTACTACTATTCCACCTACAATGCACCGGACAAAAATCCGGTTAATACCGATAAACCAAAGGTCATGATTTTAGGGGGAGGTCCCAACCGGATCGGCCAGGGTATTGAGTTTGACTATTGCTGTGTTCACGCATCGCTGGCTCTAAAGAAGCTTGGCTTTGAGACCATTATTGTCAACTGCAACCCGGAGACCGTTTCCACGGACTATGACACCTCCGACAAGCTGTACTTTGAGCCTCTGACTCTGGAGGATGTGCTGAGCATTTACAAAAAGGAGCAGCCCCTGGGCGTCATTGCCCAGTTTGGCGGTCAGACTCCTTTAAATCTGGCAGCCGATCTGGAAAAGAACGGTGTGCGCATTCTGGGCACCTCTCCTTCGGTCATTGATCTGGCCGAGGACCGTGATCTGTTCCGGGCCATGATGGAAAAGCTGGAAATCCCCATGCCTGAATCCGGTATGGCTACCACCGTGGAGGAAGCCCTGACTATTGCCAAAAACATCGGCTACCCGGTTATGGTGCGTCCCTCCTATGTGCTGGGAGGAAGGGGCATGGAGGTAGTCTATGATGACGAGAGCATGACCGGCTATATGGAGGCGGCAGTGGGTGTGACTCCGGATCGGCCCATCCTGATCGACCGTTTCCTGAATCACGCCATGGAATGTGAGGCGGACGCTATCAGTGACGGCACCCACGCCTTTGTTCCGGCCGTCATGGAGCATATTGAGCTGGCCGGCGTCCATTCCGGCGACTCGGCCTGCATCATTCCTTCCCTTCACATCTCACCGGAGAATGTTGAGACCATCAAGGAATATACCCGCAAAATCGCCGAGGAAATGCATGTTCGGGGACTGATGAATATGCAGTATGCCATCGAGAACGGCAAGGTTTATGTGCTGGAGGCCAATCCCCGGGCGTCCCGGACCGTGCCTTTAGTATCCAAGGTCTGCAACATCCGTATGGTTCCGCTGGCCACGGATATCATTACCTCCGAGCTGACCGGCCGTCCCTCCCCGGTGCCTGGCCTAAAGGAGCAGGAAATCCCCAACTACGGGGTTAAGGAGGCGGTGTTCCCCTTCAATATGTTCCAGGAGGTAGACCCTGTTTTAGGTCCGGAGATGCGCTCCACCGGAGAGGTGCTGGGGCTGTCCGCCTCCTACGGCGAGGCCTTCTACAAGGCTCAGGAGGCCACCCAGTCCCGTCTTCCTTTAGAGGGAACCGTGCTGATCTCCGTCAACCGCAAGGACAAGCCGGAGGTGGTGGAGGTGGCAAGGAGCTTTGCCAATGACGGCTTCACTATCTTAGCCACCGGAACCACCTATGATCTGATTCATGAAGCAGGTATTCCGGCAAGAAAGGTAAAAAAACTTTACGAGGGCCGTCCCAATATTCTTGATATGATCACCAACGGAAACATCCAGCTGATCATCAACTCGCCCTCCGGCAAGGAAAGCGTCCACGATGACAGCTACCTGAGGAAAGCCGCCATCAAGGCAAAGGTGCCTTACATGACCACCATTGCCGCCGCCCGGGCAACTGCCAGCGGAATCCACTATGTAAAGACTCACGGCAACGGCGAGGTAAAATCCCTGCAGCTGCTCCACAGTGAAATTCATGACAAATAAGCTTTAAAGCAAAGGCGCTTTTACCGAAGGGAAAGTTTATTGCTCCCTTTGGCAAAAGCGCCTGTCTGGTAACTGATCAAGGCTCTTTAAATTTTTATAAAAATTTTTATTACAGATGAAAGCAGGTGATAACGCATGAAAATTCTTCTCACTGCATTTGACGCCTTTGACGGCGAATCCATTAATCCGGCACTGGAATCTGTCAGGCTGGTTCCTGAACAAATCGGTGATATTCAGATTGTAAAGCTTGAGGTTCCCACCGTATTTTACAAATCCATTGATACAGTCAAAGAGGCTGTCGAAAAGGAACAGCCTGACGCCGTGCTGTGCATCGGCCAGGCCGGCGGCCAGTATGACCTGACGCCCGAGCGGGTTGCCATCAATATAGATGACGCACGTATTAAAGACAATGAAGGCAACCAGCCCATTGACCGTCCCATTTTCCCGGACGGGGCTCCCGCCTACTTTTCCACCCTGCCTGTCAAGGCAATGGTTCAGGAAATCCGGGCGGCAAAAATCCCTGCCAGCGTGTCCAACTCAGCCGGAACCTTTGTCTGCAATCACCTGATGTACGGCCTTCTCTACACCCTGGCCAACCACTATCCCCATATCCGGGGCGGATTCATGCATGTTCCCTTCGCGCCGGCTCAGGTAGTCAATCTGCCGGCCCCCACCCCCTGCCTGGGAATACAGGACATTGCTGCCGGCATTGAGGCAGCCGTCCGGGCCATTGCCAAAAACCAGAAGGATATCCGGACGGCAGAAGGAAAAATACATTAGATTCCGGTCGGCATGCTTTTCCATATGCGACTGCCTCGATTTTGCAATCAGTCCTCCTCCACCTGCAAAATATAATCCGTAGTCTGATAGACGTAATAATTAAGCCAGTTGGCGTAAAGGGTATTGCACACATTGCGCCAGCTTAAAACAGGCCTGCCAAAGGGATCATTATCCTCATAATAATTGCAGGGAACCTCCGGGGACAGTCCCTTCTCAATATCCCGGTGATATTCATTGTTCAGAGTCATGCGGTCGTATTCGGGATGGCCCTGGACGAAAATCTGGCTTCCGTCCTCACGAATCACCAGCAGCACCCCGGCCTCCCTGGATTCAACCAGAATGTTCAGCTCCGGGTGCCTCTCTATATCTTGCCGGTGCACCTCCGTATACCGGGAATGAGGCGCCATCACATAGTCATCCATTCCCCGGACTAAGGGCACCTTGTGGTGGAGCACCTTGTGGCTGTAGATGCCCGACAGCTTTTTATCACGTTTATATTTGGGAATGCCATAATGGTAGTAAAGTCCTGCCTGAGCCCCCCAGCAGATATAGAAGGTAGAATGGACATGGGTCTTTGTCCACTCCATAATCCTGGTCAGCTCCTCCCAGTAATTGACCTCCTCATATTCCAGGTTCTCCACCGGCGCCCCGGTGATAATCATACCGTCAAATTTCTTCCTGCGAATTTCCTCAAAAGTTACATAAAACTTGTTCAGATGACTTGCCGAGGTATTTTTGGAAATGTGGGTAGACAGCATCAGAAACGTACAGTCCACCTGCAGCGGCGTGTTGGATAAGGCCCGCAAAAGCTGGGTCTCCGTGTCCTCCTTAATGGGCATCAGATTCAGAATCAGAATCTGCAGAGGACGGATATCCTGACTCAGCGCCCGCTTCTCATCCATCACAAATATATTTTCCGACTCCAAAATCGCTCTGGCCGGCAGATCATTCTGTACTTTTATCGGCATTTTCTTCTCCTCCCAACAGTCTCAGGAAATCCAGCTCCGAAATAATCGGGATTCCCAGTTCCTTTGCTTTTTTATTTTTTGATGAATTGGATGTAACATCGTTGTTGATCAGATAACTGGTCTTGGCAGTGACCGAACCGGTGGCCTTTCCCCCGCGCTTTTCGATCTCCGCCTGCAGCGCCTTCCGGTTGGCAAAATGCTCCACCGAACCGGTGATCACAAAGACCTTTCCCGCAAATACAGCCTCCTCTTCCGGCTCCTGCTCCATAGTCAGCTCCTCTAACAAGTCATCTACCAGACGGTTATTTTTTTCCGAGGAGAAATAGCTGCTCCAGCCCTCTGCCAGGATCTGCCCGATTCCGTCCACCTCCGTCAATTCCTCAATCTGTGCCCTGCGCATGGCAGAAAAATCCGAGCGGAATGTGCGGCAAAGCATCTTTGCATTGGCAAGACCGATCCCTGTGATTCCCAGGCCGTAGATCAGCCGGGGCAAAGTGGTATGGGACGCTGTCCTAATGGCAGCCATAAGGTTGTCATAGGATCTCTGCCCGAAGCCCTCCATCTGAATAATAGCCTCCTGATGGCGATCCAGGTGAAAAATATCCGCATACTCATGGATAAAACCGGCAGCAATGAATTTTTCCAGGGTCGCTTCCGAAAGTCCGTCAATATTTAAGGCATCCCTGCTCACCAACAAGGTAAAGCTCTTTATCTTTTTCGCCTGACATTCCGGATTGGTGCAGTAGAGGGAGCGGACGTCATTTACCTGGCGGATCTCTGTCCTTCCGCCACACACCGGACACACATCCGGAATCTCCACCGTCCCGCTGCCGGTCAGATTTTCTGCAATCTGTGGAATGATCATATTGGCCTTGTAGACCGTGATGGTATCTCCCTCCCCCAGCTTTAATGCCTCCATAATACTGATATTATGGACACTGGCACGGCTGACCGTGGTTCCCTCCAGCTCCACCGGCTCAAAAATCGCCACCGGATTGATAAGCCCGGTTCTGGACGCGCTCCACTCAATCTCCTTTAATCTGGTCTCCCGAATCTCATCCGCCCACTTAAAGGCAATGGAGTTGCGGGGAAATTTGGCCGTGCGGCCCAGAGATTCCCCGTAGGCAATGTCATCCATCAGAAGGACCAAGCCGTCAGAAGGCAGGTCGCAGGATTGTATCCTTTCGGAAAAATCGTTTACGGCCCCGGGCAGGGATTCTCTTGTGACGCACTGGTATTCCACCACGTCAAAGCCCTGACTTTTCAACCATTCAAACTGCTCCCTCCGGGAATTTTTGAAATCAGCCCCATCGGCCCTTACCAGCATAAACGCCTCAAATCGGACATTTCTCTGAGCCGTAATCTCATTGTTGAGCTGCCGCACCGAACCGCTGCAAAGGTTCCTGGGGTTTTTGTAACGGGCATCCACATCCTCGATCTCCTGATTGATCTTCTCAAAATCCGAATAGCCAATCACCGCCTCCCCTCTGAGAATCAGCTGTCCCTCATAGGCAATCTTCAGAGGCACATTGGCAAACACCCGGGCATTGTTGGTGATCACCTCCCCGATCTCCCCATTGCCCCGGGTCACGGCTTTCACAAGCTTTCCCCCCTCATAGGTCAGCACAATTGTCAGCCCGTCTAACTTCCAGGACAAAATCCCCATTTGTTCTCCCAGCCATTCCTGCAGGGTCTCCACCTCTTTCGTCTTATCCAAAGACAGCATAGGGGCTTCATGGGCTTCCTTTGGAAGCTCGCTTAGGACCTCATACCCCACCCTCTGTGTGGGACTTCCTGCCAAAACCACCCCTGTGTCTGTTTCTAACTTTAGAAGCTCATCATACAGCCGGTCATACTCCCGATTGCTCATCAACTCCCGGTTTTCCTGATAGTAAGCCCTGGCCGCCGGCAAGAGAACCGCCGTCAGTTCCTTCATTCGTTTTATTTTTTCTTCATTATACTCAGCCATTTTCCACACTCCTGCTATTTCCTGCAATTGAACTCCTGCTGCAGCCTTGCCGGAACTTCTCTGACCTGACTTCCCTTAGGAACTGTTCAGAAATAAATTAGTCAGACGGCGCCCGATGGCCAATTTATTTTGTGACAGTTCCTTACTTCCTCCGGCCTTTCTCCAGTAGCTTTTGCAGTTGATTGAATTCCTCCTCTGTCACCCTGCGAAACCCACCTGGTTTCAGTTTGCCCAGACAGATATTCATAATACGGACGCGCTTCAGAAAAACCACATGATATCCCAAGGTTTCGCACATTCGCCGAATCTGCCGGTTCATTCCCTGAGTCAGAATAATCCGAAATGTTTTCTCCCCCTCAGCCTTTACCTGACAGGGACGGGTCGTTACCCCCAGCTCCTTTAGCTCTACCCCGTCCCGAAGCTGCCGGATAAAAGCCCGGTCAAAGGGACGGTCCACACTCACCAGATATTCCTTCTCATGAAGATTTCCTGCATGGATAATCCGATTGGCCAGCTCTCCTTGATTGGTCATCAAAAGCAGTCCTTCCGAATCCTTATCCAACCTTCCCACCGGATAAATCCGGGTCTGATATCCCACCAGATCCACCACATTGGGGGCACGGTCTTTATCAGAGGTTGTACAGACGATTCCCTGGGGCTTATTGACCACCAGAAGCACCGGCTCGATTGCTTCGCCCCTTCCGGCCGTTCCCACCGGCTTTCCTTCACAGCAAATCTCTTCCTGTCCTGTCACCTTTTCCCCCATCTGCGCCGTCCTGCCGTCAATGGTAACCTTTCCTAACTGAATCAGCCGGTCTGCCTCCCTGCGGGAACACACTCCCTGCCCACTTAAATATTTATTCAAACGGATGGATTCCATGATTATCCTCACTTAAATCCCCAAAGAAACAGGCATCGCCAAAGCTGAAAAATCTGTATTTTTCCCGGATCGCCTCCTCATAGGCATGCAGCACATGCTCCCTGCCTGCCAGGGCCGACACCAGCATCACCAGAGTGGATTCAGGCAAATGGAAATTGGTAATCAGACTGTCCGTTACTTTGAACCGGTATCCGGGATAAATAAAAATATCCGTCCACCCGCTTTTAGCCTTTAAAATCCCATCCTCCCCTGCGGCCGATTCCAATGTGCGGCAGCTGGTGGTGCCCACACAGATAATTTTTCCTCCGGACGCTTTTGCCCGGTTTATCTTCTCTGCCTCCGCCTCCTCAACTACATAAAATTCCGAGTGCATATGATGATCCAGCACATTTTCCACCTTTACCGGACGAAATGTACCCAAGCCTACATGCAGGGTCACATGGGCAATCTCCACCCCCATGGTCCGGATCTCCCCTAACAGCTCCCTGGTAAAATGCAGTCCGGCCGTGGGGGCTGCTGCAGATCCGTCATTCTTCGCGTACACGGTCTGATACCGGTTCTTATCCTTTAGCTCATGGGTAATATAGGGAGGGAGAGGCATCTGTCCCAGCTGGTCCAGTACCTCCTCAAAAATCCCGTCATACTGAAAACGAATCCTGCGGTTTCCCTCCTCCACCACATCCAGTACTGTCCCCTTAAGCAATCCATCTCCAAACACAAGCTTTGCCCCGGGCCTGCATTTCTTCCCTGGCTTTACAAGAGTCTCCCAGATATCCTCTTCCTTACGCTTTAAAAGCAGCACCTCAATCCTGGCGCCCGTATCCTCCCGGGCTCCAAAAAGCCGGGCCGGAATCACCCGCGTGTCATTGATCACCAGGCAATCCCCTGGTTTTAGATAATCCATAATATCCCGAAATGTCCGGTGTGCAATCTGTCCCGTATTCTTATCCATCACCAAAAGGCGGGATGAGGACCGGTCCTCTAAGGGATCCTGAGCAATCAATTCCTGAGGCAGATCAAAATAAAAATCCTTAACATTCATGGCCGTCACCTGCTTTCCCCTTCCGTCTCTCCCACAATCACCACCTCCGGCTCCATCTCTCCGGTTCCCTCCCAGACCGGGGAGCCGTCATGAAGCACACCGTACACATTGTTCAGATTCTCGTCTGAGGTCAGCGCCTCCTTAAGTCTCCGGTTCACATCTGCCGCCAGTCTGCGCACTTCCTGGGAGTGATTGGCCTCATTGACAAGCTGCTGAGCCTTAGGAGAAAGCTCCCGGCTGTCTATAATATGATAATTTCCCTCCCCGTCCACCGTTACATAGCACCAGAGAATCATCGGAGCCCTGGTTCTGGCAGAATAAAAATTAATATCGGCAACCGCATATACCAGCCAGGAATTGGCGTTTTCTCCATCCATCACATATGTTGCAATATTCTCAAAACCCTGGACATATTTGGAATTGTTCCGCATACGGACACTCTGTGCCTCCAGCGCCTCAGCCGATACCTCCCCAATACCGTAAATCTGGTTCATGGCCTCGGCATCCGCCAGCTCCCTGGCCCGAAAATAAGCCTCCACCAATGCCAGAACTCCCGGCTCCCCGTCTCTGCGGAAGTTCTCAGCCTCAAAGGGATCCTGCTCCTCCCCCTCGCTTTCCGTCTCTTCCGGCTGTGTCTCGTCTGGCTCAACCCCCGGCTCCTCCGGCAGACGCTCCCCCATTTCTTCCAAAGCCCCCGGGGCCGCGGCTGTCATTCCCTGCTCCATGGTTTCCACCACAGGCGGCTCCGGCAATACCTCCGGCTCCTTCTCCTCCCGTTCGGCTATCAATATAATAATAATCAATATAATAACAATCAGCGGAAGAGCCATTATATGCAAAAGCTGTCTCAGATCCTGGCTCATCCTCTTGCTCTGCGAACTTTTCGATTTTCTCCTCATCCCGATTTCCTCCTGAAATGGTCCTGTTTCCTGCCATAAGCGCCACTGTTCACAGACGCTCTGTGGACGTAACGGCATATCCGTACCTGCCCATGATTCATCGGCAAGTGATTAATCACAGGGTGAACAGTAACACTATCATAACAAAATCTAATTGGAAAATCAACAAAGTTCCTCTTGCAATTCCCAAAAAATCGTGTATAATAAAAGAGATGCGTCTGTAGCTCAGTGGATAGAGCAATGGCCTCCGGAGCCATGTGCGGAGGTTCGATTCCTCTCAGACGCATTTTTTGTTGTCTTTGGGGGAATGGTTGAAGGATGGCGGTTTTTCTTGTATTTCAGCCGTTTTCGGGTGATTTCCAAGGATGGCAGACTTCCTGGATTCTACTGGTTTTTACTGGTTTTTTCTGATTTCTGCGTGTTCTATATGGGTACTTTATATGGGTATACCCATATGACATAATATGTAAGTTAAATCCCTTTAAATTCTTTCATCCTTAAATCAAGCTGGCTATCCAGCACATGAATATATTTAGAGTAGATAGTATTAATATCAGCATGTCCTAATAATTTACTTACTACACTGATTTCCACTCCATTCATCAACAGTCTGGATGCATAAGTATGCCTCAGAAAATCCAAACGTTTGAATAACCAGTATCGTTCGGCAAATTATGGATTGTATTGATAATTGAATAGACTTTACCCTCTGGATATGGTATACTGATGATATCAATCGGCTGTTATGATAAGGGGGAAAAATAATGAGTGACAATGAGTTATTGCTTGCCATGTCTGAAATGATGGATCAAAAATTACAGCCTATCAATAATAGACTAGATAACATGGACAGTAGACTAGACAGCATGGAGAACAGGCTTGACAAAATTGAATCTGATGTATCAGTATTGAAGAAAGAAATGAGAGTAGTAAAGGACAAGGTTTCTGATACTTACGAATTGGCTCTTGAAGCGTGGGGACAGAGTACGGAAAACAGAACATGGCTTGAGCGTAATCAGGCTATAGGGTAACTGTATTTAAGAATCATATAACCACATAACCATATATTATATCAAAGTGTAAAGTCTGTTGAATTATCAAGGGACTTTACACTTTTTTATCGTAGCAGTTATGAAATATGACAAAATCAGTTTTTTGTATACGGTGGATTTTCGTTCTTGCTTTGTTGTCTTTGGCACCACCTCATTTTTCGGAAAACAGTGTTCTGAAACATTCCTCTTTATTCCGCCCCCAAAATCTCCATAAATTCCTCCCTGGTGGCCAGCACATCCCGAAGACTTCCATCAGCAATAATATCATCAGAAAGCTGGGCCTTCCTCTCCTGCAGCCGCAAAATCCGCTCCTCCAGAGTATCCTTCATAATCAGCTTATAGACCGTCACCACCTGCTTCTGTCCGATTCGGTGCGCCCGGTCAGTGGCCTGGTTTTGGGCCGCCATGTTCCACCAGGGGTCAAAATGGATCACAATACTGGCAGATGTCAGGTTGAGTCCGGTTCCTCCGGCCTTCAGAGAGATCAGAAATACCGGGGTATCATCCATATTAAAAGCCGCCACAAGCTCTGCCCGCTTCTCCTTAGAGGTAGAACCGGTGAGAATATAGAAGGGAATTTTCTCCATCCGAAGCCGCTTTTCCAAAATATCCAGGGCCTGAGTAAACTGGGAAAATACCAGTATTTTATTTCCTGCCTCCGCCCCGTTTTTAAGCAGCTCCATACATGTATCTACCTTGGCCGCGCCTCCGTTGTAATTCTCATAGACAAGTCCGGGATCGCAACACAGCTGACGCAGCCGGGTAAGCGCTGCCAGAATCTCTATTTTTCCGGTCTTAAACTCCTCAGTACTCTGTTTTTTCAAGGAATCAAGAAGCTGCTGGGTGTTTGCCTCGTAGATCTCCCGCTGTTTCTCCTCCATCCGGGAATACACCACCTCCTCCAGCTTGTCCGGAAGCTCCTTAAGCACCTCCCCCTTCAGCCTGCGCAGAATGAAAGGACGAATCATTCTCCGAAGGCGGCCAGTCACCTGCTCATCCTGAGAGGAAACAATGGGCTGCTCATAATTTTTCCGGAATTTGGAATAGGAGTTTAAAATACCGGGCATCAGATAATCAAAAATGCTCCACAGCTCACTGAGCGAGTTCTCAATAGGGGTTCCTGTCAGGGCAAACCTCCTCACGCAGGGAACGGATTTGACTGCCTTTGCTGCCTGAGTCAGGTGGTTTTTGATATTCTGGGCCTCATCAATCATCATATACTGAAAATGCAGATTTTCATACTGGTCCACATCCCGCTTCAAAAGATCATAGGATGTCAAAAGGATCTCTTCTTTGGCCTCCTTTATCAGCTTTTCCCGCACAGGGGCTGTTCCCACTACAGGAGTCACCGCCAGACCTGGTGCAAACCGGCGAAGCTCACTTTCCCAGTTATACACCAGAGAGGCGGGGCATACAACCAGGGCATACCGCTCTGAGGAGCCGCTTTTGTTCCCCGACATCCAGATCGGCTTTCCAGCCAGCAAAAACGCAATGGCCTGCACGGTCTTTCCCAGTCCCATATCGTCTGCCAAAATGCCTCCAAAGCCCAGCTTATCCAGCGTGCACATCCATCTAAAGCCAAATTTCTGGTAGGGCCGCAACCGGGCACACAGACCCTCCGGCACCTCAAAATCACAATCCTCAACATTTTTAAATTCACGCAGAAGAGCCCGGTATTCCCGGTTTCTGTCTACCTGAATATCCTTGTTCTGTTCTCTCAAAAGCTGATCCAGATAAAACGCCCGGTACTCCGGCACCCGAACCGTGCCCTCTGCCAGCTCTCTGTCATCCATCTCCAATCCCGCAGCCATCTCGGCCACCACCGCCAGAGCACTGTCCTCCACGGTCAGAAAACTCCCGTCCTTCAGCCGGTAAAAACGCTTTTTTCTCTTATATCCGGAAAGGATCTGCGCCAGCTCCTCCGGAGAAAACCGCTCCGAGCTTAAGGTAATATTCAACATCCCCCCGCTAAGCGACACTCCCACGGATACCCTTGGAGACCGGTAGAGCCGCAGCGCTTTCAGATCATCCGATATATAGACCTCGCCCATCTGCTGCAACACCGGAATCCCCTCGCTTATGAGGCCATAGACTGCATCTTCATCCTTCTCAGGAAATACAAACATTCCTTTTTCCAAATCCACCGTCCGAAAATATCTGCGGATTATATTCGCCGCTATGCTTTCCTTCTCAATATCCCGGTACGCCTGTCCGGCAGAAGCCGGCTCTGTCAGATTGTATCGCTCCTCCCCGTATTCCCCATACAGGGCAGCCGTTATCTGTCCCTCCTGCCTGTCCAGATAAGCCTTTAGCACACAGGGCCTGGGCTCATATTGACCTAGGCACTCCGGCCTTTTTATATTTATCCGCCGCTCCACAGACGGAAGGGCCGCGCAAAACGCCGTGAAATCCTCCGGATTGATCCAAAAGGAATGTTTCTTTCCTGTGAGAAGTCTGGCCATCTCCCACATATCCTTTGAATACTCCCGGCTACACAGATAGACAGTATCATCCATGTGAATGCACAGCCTCTCCACACCAAAAATCGCATTTGCTGCCGGAACACTCATTCTGCATGCCCCTTCGTCAGTCTCCTCCACCTTAAATTTCAGATTAGGGTCCTCCTTCACAAAGCATATCTTTTTTTTGGACTTTTCCCCGTCCAGGCAGCATGCCTGACCGGCATACAGTGCAGCAAAATGCACCATGCGCTCGCCGCCTAACAGCAACATACGCTCCGTCACATTTTCCTGTCCCCCATGATAATAATAGCTGCTGTTGCGAATGCGGTACTGGCGCACAGCTTGCTGCTCTTCCTCCATACAGGTTTCCAAAAAACGCAGAACCTTTTGGCTGTGAGCGGTAAAGACCTCCTGCTGGTGGTAAAATTTCAGCTTTTTCCCGTACTCCACCTGATCTTGGCCATGCACTGCCTCCACCAGGGCAGAGATGCTTTTTACCACATAGTTCTGACCGGCACCAATCTTAAACTCTACGGTCCATCCTTCATATGGCTGTATATGGAGAATTGGAATAAGCTCCACCTTACCGTTTACCTCAGCCTGAAAAAAATGAGATTTTTCCCTGATGGACTGGGCACGAATCCATTCCAGAACCTCTCTGTCTGTGGAGCGAATCCGCTTTGTCCCGGACCATGTTATCTGCCCAGGTACATTATTGCCCTTCACACTTCCCTGTTCATGTGCCAAAAGCTCCAGGGCCGTCCCCACACAATGCTTGCACATTCCCTGGTATTGGGCAAATGCCTCACACTCACAGCTATATTCTAAAAAATCATCATCCATCCGGTCGTAAACCAGCTCCACTTGGTACTCGTTATTATAGCTTCCCTCCACCAGGGCGCTTACAAGGATCAGTCCACCCTGATTCTCCACCTTCAGCTTATGGACAAGCCCCCTCTTATAGACCTGATTCCCCCTTGTGTAGGCCGGTGCACCGGCATTTTCCCGAATTGGCTTCAGGCTGATCATAGTTTTTCTCCTCGATTCTCTGTTCCATTAAGCTGGTCAAAGATAGCTGCCACGGATATTTTCACCCATTAAAACATGCACCCGCCGGTCACACCAAGAGGTAACGGTTCAGAGATTATCTGAACCGTTATCAATCGTACATATAATGTTCCTCTTTAATACCATATCCTGCTATACTCGAAAAACATCCTTATTTGCCAAATGATTGGGTAATTTATCCCAAAAATAAGGGGATTATGTTGGCGAATCATTTGGCTCACGGGTATATCACAGATACTTCTTAAGAGTGGCCCGCACAGCTCCCGGCCCGGCGATTTCTTCCACAAACATCTCCTCTATGCGCTCCCCGATTCCCGCCTCATACAGATCAATGCCGAAAATATTGGCATTGCTTAGAATTCCCTTTAGCTGACCAGTATAGGACTCAGGCTTGCCCACCTCAATACCGGCAAGAGCCCTGGTCAGCTCCGGAATCATGGGATCCGCAGACAACTCAAATGCTTCCCCTTTGTCATCCACAGCCAGAAGATACCGGCACCAGCCCGCCAGCGCCAGGGGAATCGCCGTCAGCTTTTTGGCATCCCCGTACTTTGCCACATAAGACTTGATGGTCTCCCCATAACGGATGCCCACCTTCTGAGAAGTGTCTGTGGCAATCCGCTGAGGCGCGTCCGGCATAAAGGGATTGGGAAATCTTACCTGAATCACCTCATCCACAAAGTCAGCCGGAGAGAGGATTCCCGGATCCGTCACCACCGGCATTCCCTCCGCCAGACCGATCTGATGAACCAGCTCCTTCAACTGGGGATCCTTCATCTCGTCCGCTATCAGTGTATATCCCAGCACACAGCCGTAAACTGCCAGAGCCGTGTGAAGAGGATTCAGACAGGTGGTTACCTTCATGCGCTCCACCTTATTTACCGTCTCCCGGTCTGTCATATATACGCCGGCCTTCTCCAGCGCCGGACGTCCGTTGGGGAACTTGTCCTCAATAACCAGATACTGAGGGCCCTCTGCATTGACAAAGGGAGCAATGTAGGTTTTTCTGGATGTTATCACCGGATCCATATCTTCGATACCTGCTTTTTTCAGCTCCTGGCACACAGAATCCGCCGGCCGGGGAGTGATCTTATCAATCATGGTCCAGGGGAAAGACACCTTCTTCTCATCGGACAGGTAATCCAAAAAACCTCCGTCCACAAAACCTTTTTTCTTCCACTCTCTGGCCATAGTCAGGATGGAATTCTGCAGCTTTTCTCCGTTATGAGAGCAGTTGTCCATGGAAACCACGGCCAGCGGACAGGCCCCCGTCTTATATCGCTCATACAAAAGAGCACACACCACAGCCATGGCCGCCCCCGGCTTCTCAGGTCCGTTGTCAATATCTGCCTGAACAAAGGAAAAAAAGCTTCCGTCAGCGCCCTTTAAAGCATATCCCTTCTCTGTAATGGTAAAAGACACCATCTGTAGATCCGGCCCGGCAAAAATCTCCTTTAACCGGTTCCACTCCTCCGCTACTTCCGATCGGGCCTTGATGGCCTCTGTGAGAGAGCCAAGCACCTCCTTCTTTGTGGAACCGTCCGCTTTGAGCGTCACTGCCAGCACCAGATTGTCAAAGGGCTTATAAATTTTGTCAATTACGTCAAAGTCAAAGGTTTCCACACAGGTGATTCCCTTTTCCAGCTCTCCCCCCTCAATAAGCCTGTCCGCCAAGCTGCCGATAAAAATCCGGAAAATATTTCCGGCTCCAAAGTGTACCCACACCGGAGCCTTTCTTGTGGCTTCCCCTACTTTCTCCACATCAAAGGAGGGAAGCTTGATCCCTGCCGCCTTCCAGGATGCCTGCTCCTTAATTCCCGCCACACTCAGTCTCATAATCCTATAGCTCCTTTCCTTTATACTTGTTTTCATTCTCTGCCTGAAAACGTTTTATAAACTACTATCCTGTTTTCCCGAAGCATTATGGTTCCATTGCCGCTTCCGAAACCACCATCAGGCAATCAGCCCTCTCACCGCAAAAAACGACACCACAATCACTCCCAATATGATCCTATAATATCCAAACAGCTTGAAATCATTCCGCTTGATATACCCCATCAAAAATTTTATGGAGTACACGGACACCAAAAATGCAATCACCATGGCCGAAACCAGATAAAAGACCTCCACCCCGGAAAACATTCTCTCCGCCCGCATAAAAAACTTTACAATCTTTAAAAGGCTTGCCCCAAACATAACCGGAATCCCCAGAAAGAATGTAAATTCCGCCGAGGCTGCCCTGGAACAGCCTAACATCATGGCTCCGATGATCGTCACGCCGGAGCGGGAGGTTCCCGGCACCAGCGCCAAAAGCTGAAACAGCCCGATATACAAAGCTGTCCTGAAATCAATCTGGGAGACCCGCTGCACCGGAAATTCCGTATAACGGTTCCGGTTCTCCACCATGATAAACGCCACCCCGTACACAATCAGCATGGCCGCCACCACAAAGCCATTGTACAGATGCTCATCCATCCAGTCATCCACCACCACAGCCAGCACCACAGGCATACATGCCACTGCGATCTTAAACCACAGCACAATGGTCTCCTGCCTCTGCCTGCCAGATTTGCCCCTGTCAAACGGATTCAGCTTACGGAAATACAGCACCACCACGGCCAGTATCGCTCCAAGCTGGATCACCACCTTAAAAACATTCCAGAAATCTTCTGTAACCCTTAAGGGAATGATCTCCTCCAAAAGGATCATATGGCCGGTGCTGCTGATGGGAAGCCATTCCGTAAAGCCCTCCACAATCCCAAATACAATAATCTTCAAAAATTCAATGATATCCATACAATGATCTCTCTCCTACACATTCTCGATCTGCCAGTCAATCGATGTCAGCCCGTTGGCCTCCAAAAATTCATTGGTCCTGCTAAATGGCCGGCTGCCAAAAAATCCCCGGCTGGCCGACAGCGGACTGGGATGGGGAGCCTCCAGAATCAGATGCTTCGGATTGTTCAGCATCGCCTTCTTGGTCTGCGCGGGACGTCCCCACAAAATAAACACAATGGGCCGGTCCTGCTCATTCAAAACGCGGATTGCTGCATCCGTAAATTCCTCCCAGCCAATGCCTCTGTGGGAGTTGGCCGCATGGGCCCGCACAGTCAAGACCGTATTTAAGAGCATAACCCCCTGCTTTGCCCATTTGACCAGGTATCCGTTGTTTGGAATATAGCAGCCCAGATCATCATGAAGCTCTCTGTAAATGTTGACAAGAGACGGCGGAATCTCCACATCCGGCTTCACGGAAAAGCAAAGCCCATGAGCCTGACCCACATTGTGATAGGGATCCTGACCCAAAATCACCACCTTCACCTGAGAGAGCGGCGTAAACTCAAAGGCATTGAAAATATCATTGGCATCCGGAAAAATCTGCCTGGTTTGATATTCCTCCCTAACCTTCTCGTACAGCTGCTTGTAATAAGGCTTCTTAAATTCTCCGGCCATAGGCTCCAGCCAGTCATTTGATATTGCTCCCATTGTTTTTATCCCCTTCCTTTTGTATTCTGCTGCGTTTGCCGGTATTTCATTTCTTCTGTCCTTCTATACGCACCGGCACTCCGCGCCCCCGCAAATACTCCTTAAGATCCCGTATTTCCAGCTCCTTATAGTGAAACAAAGATGCAGCCAAGGCCGCATCGGCTTTTCCCACCGTCAGGGCATCATAAAAATGCTCCATGGTTCCCGCACCGCCGGAGGCAATCACCGGCACAGACACATTCTCCGCAATCAGGGCAGTCAGCTCATTGTCATAACCGGCCTTGGTCCCGTCACAGTCCATGCTTGTGAGAAGAATCTCCCCGGCCCCCAAATTATCTGCCCTCATCGCCCATTCAACCGCATCCAGTCCCGTATCGATCCGTCCGCCGTTTTTAAACACATTCCACCCGGAACCGTCCGGCCTGCGCCTGGCATCGATAGCCACCACCACACACTGACGTCCGAATTTTTCCGCCGCATCGGAAATAAGCTTTGGTGTGTTAATGGCAGAGGAGTTGATGGAAATCTTATCTGCTCCCTCCCGCAAAAGCATCTTAAAATCCTCCACGGTCCGGATTCCGCCGCCTACCGTAAAAGGAATAAACACAGTCTCTGCCACCCGGCGCACCATATCCACCACGGTCCTCCGTTCATCGGAGGAGGCCGTAATATCCAGAAAAACCAACTCATCGGCTCCCGCCTTGTCATAGGCCGCTCCGATTTCCACCGGATCTCCCGCATCCCGCAGATTCACAAAATTGACACCCTTGACCACCCGCCCGTTGTGCACATCCAGACAGGGAATAATCCGCTTTGTAAACATTATGCTGCTCCTTATTGTCCTATGCCTTGCCAGCCGCTCCCGGCAGGCTGTTCTGTACTTTGCCGCTGCCGTCTAAACCGCGACAAAATTTTTCAATATAGCCAGACCGATGCTGCCGCTTTTCTCCGGATGGAACTGACAGGCAAATATCCGGCCGCTCTCCACAGCCGCGTGAATATGAGTAATATACTCTGTATCCGCCGCCACCTGCGCCTCATCGGCCGCTTTCAGGTAATAGGAGTGGACAAAATACACATAGGCCCCTTCTTCAATTCCAGCAAACAGACGGCTGTCTGGCTTTATGTTAATGGAATTCCATCCCATATGGGGAATCTTCATGTCCGGCTTTTGGGGTATCCGCAAAATCTCCCCCTTCAGGATTCCCAGACCCGGGATGCCCGGGCTCTCGTCACTGCGCTCAAACAAAAGCTGCAGCCCCAGACAGATTCCCAAAAAAGGAATCCCTTGCTCCACAGTCTGATGAATCACCTCCACCAGGCCATAGTGGTCCAGACGCTCCATAGCATCGCCAAAGGAGCCCACTCCCGGAAGAATCACCCGATCTGCAGACAGGATCTTATCCGGCTCTCTGGTAATCACCGCTTTCTCACCCAGGGCCTCCAGCGCCTTCTCCACACTTCTTAAATTTCCTGCATCATAGTCAATAATCGCTGTCATCTCAGCTTTCCTCCGGTATTTCCTGTTGACGGCTGTCCGGTGCTTCCTGCGTTATTTATCTGATTATCAAACAGGCAGGACACCAGAATATAATCAGCTGCCTATACTTCTTGCGCAAGCATAATCCAGACTGTACAATATGCTTCTGCCTATATCCGGCTCTGCTCCCATCAGTTTATCACAAATGGCATGATTTCTCAAGATTTACAATCCACTCCAACGAATCCTCACCAATCCCCACAGCTCTCTCTTTTATCTCCCCGGCTGTCTGAGGAAACCGCTTGTTCACCCTGCACAGAAATGCCTTCCGGTTAAAATATGTAGTTTTCTCAAAGGGGAAACGGATTACGCCAGGTTCTTCAAACCCCACCCCCAGCTCCAGAATCAGGGTATCCTGGTTCAATGTTCCTGCCAGCCAACGGGTATACCGCTCCCACTGAGGAAGGTATCCCTCCTCAATATAGACCTGAGCCTGTCTGGTATTTCCCGTGAGGGGGGCCCCGCAGTGGGGACAGCGATCGTCCGGAATCTCCCCCGGCTCCCAGATATCCCTAGTACATGCCTTAGAACACTGCCGCCAGGTCTCATTACCCCAGGGCGCCACAATCCGATCCCACCGGAAATCCTGCCGGACAGGCTGCTGGGGGAAAATCTGATCCATTTTCTCTATCATTTTGGGATCCGCATCCCCACAGGAAAGCGTTCCCCTTTTTGCCTGCTCCGAAGATGCTGCCATCTCCCGGCGGCTTCCCAGAACAGTGTCATAAATTATAGCATCGGTTGCCCGGGTGATGATAAAATAATCCTTATCCTTTATGAGATTATAAAGACTGCCGTAGGCCTTAATAATCCGTGCTTCCTTCTCCGATCCTCTCTCAGCCATCCATTCCTCACCGAGACCGATCAAAATCTTCTCACAGCCTGCAAGCCTCTGTTCCCATTCCTTCCTGTCCATCTTTTATACTCCTGTTTCTCTGTCCTATACTCCTGCTTACTCTGAGCGGTCTCTTCCTGCCAGGCCTCTGCTCCTCTGCTTCTCTGCTCTGAACCCGCTCTTCCTGGCGGGCCTCTGCTTCTCTGCTCTGAACCCGCTCTTCCTGGCGGACTTCGTTCCTTTACTCATCCGCCCCGCAGAAATCCCCCCGCTCACTGACCAGCCGATATCCTGCAGACGCCACTTTCTGCCTCAGACATTCAAATCCCTCTGCCGCCTCCTCGCCGGTACAGATCTTATTGTCATACAGATCATACTGCTTCCTATTTTTCACCGGAGAAAGATTTGGCATAACCACATTGGCCCCGGCTTCCAGGCCTCTCTCTCTTCCACAGGGATCCATTGTCCCCAGAGCCGTGGTCGCAGGCAACAGCACCTTAGGAAGCAAAAGCCGGACCACTGACAGCAAAAACAGCGTAAGCTCCACACTCCCCGCCGGCTCCCCGGCAAATCTTGTGTCGTGATGGGGAATAAACGGCCCCATCCCCACCATCTGCGGCTTTAGCTCCTGCAGAAATACCAGATCCTCTGCCAGACATTCTGGTGTCTGGCCCGGGCTTCCCACCATAAAGCCAGCGCCCACCTGATACCCCAGATCCTTTAAATCATACAGACACTGCTTTCTGGCCCTTAAACTCATGCCGGCCGGATGCAGTCTTTTGTAGTGCTCCTCATTGGCTGTCTCATGGCGAAGCAGATACCGGTCCGCCCCGGCATCCCGAAACATCCGGTATGCCTCCCTGGTTTTCTCCCCGATGGACAAAGTAACCGCACAATCCGGATACCGCTTTTTGATCCCCTTCACCAGCCCGGCAATCTTTTCATCCGTATAAAAAGGGTCCTCCCCGCCCTGGAGTACAAAGGTACGAAAACCAAGATCATAGCCATTCCTGCAGCAATCCATGATCTCCTCCTCTGCGAGCCGGTAGCGGACCGCATGTAAATTGCCGCCACGGATTCCACAATAATAACAATTATTTTTACAATAATTGGTAAATTCAATCAAGCCTCTGGTAAAAACCTTGTCCCCATAATATCGCCTGCGGATTTCCACCGCTGCCCGGGCTAGCTTAGCCACAGCAGCCGGATCCTTTGTATGTTTTAGGAGCTCTAAGGCTTCTTCCCGGCTGAGGGAATGGGTCTTAATCAGCTTTTCTGTTATTTCCATAAATATGCCCCTCGTATCCCTTCTTTTTGTTCCAATACTCTATTTACTCCCTTGCCAATGCATGCTTTCTTTCAAAGGCAAATCCCAGGTCTTTGCATGATTCATCAACATTTTTATATAGTAGTATAAACGATTTTATAAAGAATTACAATCGAAACCGCAACTTAAAATCACAACCCATTGCAATTTTCCCCTCTCTTATCTATACTATCCTTATACCCTGTTTCCCGCCGCACCGCCTGCCCTCAAAGGAGATATGCCATGCAGATAACCCAACTTGCAATCCGCAACTTTAAATCCATACAAAACTTAGAGATTCATAATATTGAAGGCACCCTGATTCTGGTAGGGAAAAACAACACCGGCAAGACCGGCATCCTAAAAGCCATCCGGGCCGCCTTTGGCAATTACGCCATATCCGAGAACGATTTTAATGAAAAGAATCAAAACATTGAGATCTCCATGACCCTGCACATTACCGGCGAGGATCTTCTGCAATTTCACGCTCACGGAATCGTCAGTCAGTACAAGCGGCCGGAAGCATGGAAAAGAGATTTCTGTTCCAGGCTTCCTTCCTTTGACGGAGAAAACCTGTTTTTCACCTGCATTATCAATCACAAAGGCGTCATCCGCTACAATGACGGATTTCACAAACACAACCGCTTTATTCCCGAGCTTTTGCCCCGCCTGTATTTTATTGACACAGACCGGCAGCTTACGGCTTTTCAGGAGGATCTGTTAATGTTCCAGGAGGATGAACAGCTGATTAAGCTGCGTTCCAATACCTGCATGTTCAGCTCTGCCAAGGTGTGCAATCAGTGCTTTAGCTGTATCGGCCTTATCAACCAGAAAAAGCCTCAGGAGCTGCAGCTGCGCGAGACAGCCAAGCTTTTGGAGTACAAAATGTACCTCTTAAATCTCAGCGATTTTTCCAGAAAGGTCAATGAAAATTATCAGAAAAACGGAGGTATTGAGGAAATTCTCTTCACGCTCACCTGCAATCCAGATGCTCTTTTCTCCGTGACGGCAGAGGCAAGACGGGAAGAACAGCAGCAGCCCGGCCCTGTGGAGGAGCTGAGCAACGGCATGAGAAGCATCTATATGCTGTCCCTTCTGGAAACCTACATTGACAGTGAGAAACGGATTCCCAGCATTATTATGGTGGAATATCCGGAGCTCTTTCTCCATCCGTCTCTACAGAAAAGCGCCGGCGCGATCCTCTACCGCCTTTCCGGAAAAAATCAGGTGATATTTTCCACCCATTCTCCCAATCTGATCGCCAATTTTACCAGCCGTCAGCTGTGCCAGGTGGTGACGGATGAAGAGCATTTTACCGTGGCCCGGGAGCATGCGGATATAGATCAGGTGCTGGATGACTTAGGTTACGGCGCCAATGATCTGCTGAATGTCAGTTTTGTCTTTATCGTGGAAGGTAAGCAGGATAAGAACCGGCTGCCTCTGCTTTTAAAAAAATACTATCCGGAGCTTCACGATGCCAGCGGCCGGCTGTCACGAATCTCCATTCTCACCACCAACAGCTGTACCAACATCAAAACTTATGCCAACCTAAAATATATGAACCAGGTCTATTTGCGGGATCAGTTTCTGATGATCCGGGACGGGGATGGCAAGGACCCGGAAAAGCTGGCTTTGCAGCTGTGCCGATACTACGATGAACGGAATGTTGAAGACATTGACAAGCTTCCCAAGGTCCGCCGCCGAAATGTACTGATCCTAAAATATTATTCCTTTGAGAATTATTTTTTAAATCCCAGTGTCATGGCACAGCTGGGGATTGTAAAAAGCGAGAAGGAATTCTGGCAGATTCTCCTTTCCAAATGGAAGGAATATCTCCACCGCCTGCCTGGCGGACGCCATCTGACAGAGGTACTTGGCAAAGAAATTGAGACTGTGGAAGAATTAAAAGAAAATTTTGAGAGCTTTAAGATTTTCGTCCGAGGTCATAATCTGTATGATATCTTTTACGGTCCCTATAAGCAGCAGGAGACAGAACTCCTTGGGCGCTATATTGATCTGGCTCCGCGGGAGGATTTCCAGGATATCTTCGATGCCATTGAGGCCTTTCCCTTTTTTGAGAGCCGGAAAAACAATCCTTCACAGAGACCCGGATAGCAGGCCCGCGCATCCATACAATAGGGGGCAAAACATTTTGCCCCCACAAGCAGCATGCCTTTTACGCGGCCCTTGTCTCACCGCTTTTTCGGAGCCGTTTTTACATTAAAGACTTATACAGCACCTTAATCTCTTCCACAGAGGTATCTCTTGGATTTCCCGGACGGCAGGCGTCCGCGAAGGCAGACTCTGACAGGAAATCAACATCCTCCTCCTTGACAATCTCCTTTAAATCTGCCGGGATTCCCACATCCTCAGAAAGCTTCTTCACTGCATCCACAGCCGCCTTGCGGTATTCCTCCTGGCTCATCTGATCTACACCCGAAACTCCCATAGCCCGGGCAATCTCCCGGTATTTCTCGCCAGTACAGGGAGCATTGTACTCCATCACGGTGGGAAGAAGGATGGCATTGGCAACCCCGTGAGGCGTGTCATACACAGCTCCCAGAGAGTGAGCCATGGAATGAACGATTCCCAGACCTACATTGGAAAATCCCATGCCGGCCACGTACTGTCCTAAGGCCATGCCCTCTCGTCCCTCCGGCGTATTGTCCACTGCCCCCCGCAGAGAGCCGGCAATGATCTCGATGGCTTTCAGATGGAACATATCCGTCATTTCCCAAGCGCCCTTGGTGATATATCCTTCAATAGCGTGGGTCAGAGCGTCCATGCCGGTAGCCGCCGTCAGCCCCTTGGGCATGCTGGCCATCATATCCGGATCCACCACCGCAATCACCGGAATATCATGGGTATCCACACACACGAATTTGCGCTTTTTCTCCACATCGGTGATCACGTAGTTGATGGTAACCTCTGCCGCCGTACCGGCCGTAGTGGGAACCGCAATAATCGGAACGCAGGGATTTTTAGTGGGGGCCACGCCCTCTAAGCTTCTCACATCTGCAAATTCCGGATTAGTGATAATGATTCCCACTGCCTTTGCCGTATCCATGGAAGATCCGCCGCCAATTGCAATAATATAGTCCGCACCGGACGCTTTGAACGCAGCTACGCCCGACTGGACATTTTCAATGGTAGGGTTTGCCTTGATGTCAGAATAAATCTCATAGGCCATGCCCTCTCCATCCAGCACGTCCGTCACCTTCTTTGTCACACCGAACTTAATCAAATCCGGATCCGAGCAGACAAACGCTTTCTTAAATCCCCGGGTCTTAACCTCTGCCGGGATCTCCTTGATAACGCCTGCCCCATGATAGGAAGTTTCATTCAATACGATTCTGTTTGCCATGGCAATCTTTCCTCCTAAAAAAATTAAAGTGTAAGGATCAAAAATTTTATTACTGCTCACAGATACCCTGCGAACGTAACCGCATATGCCCATAACTGTATTGGCTCATGACTAATCAGCAGAGTGATTAGTCATGGAATAAACAGTAACAGAATTTTTCACCCCCTATGATGTTATAATTTTAACGAGATCAGGCAAAAAAAGAAAGTGACAATCTATGAAATGTGTCACTTTCTTTCTATTTTTGTGCATATATACCAGTTGGTTTTGTGCATAATTTTATGTCTGTATCTGCAAAAAGCTTCGCGGTGAATATGCCATCATCTAAAGCATCTGGATTTCCTGTGTCCATGTCATCCTCATCCCAGCAGTCCCAGCTGTTCAAAAACATCTGCCAGCGCGGGCGGCATGGCATCCACCAGTCTGTCCGCCATCTGCCGGGGTGTCTCCTTCATTCCCCCCAGCACCCATTTCACGGTCATATAGACGGATCCCCGGCAATACATTTCCAGTTGAAACTGCAGCTCATCGTCCACCGGCCTGCGAATCCTGCGAGCAAGAAGGTCATTATAAAACTGCAAAATCAGCTCAAAATCATGCTCTTTTAAGGAATTATGATCATCTGACCGGAAAGCCCCGGAAAAAAACGCCTTTTCCTCCCGGATAAATGTCAGCTTTCGATCCAAGCTCTCCCGAACCGTGCTTCCCGTCTCGATCTTTCCCAGGGACTGTTGAACCAGCTTGTCAAAATACCAATTGATCAGGTCATATTTGTCCTTAAAATTCCGGTAAAAGGTTTGGCGTGTCAGATCGCATCCTTCCACCACATCCTTCACCGTAATCCTGTCTACCGGTGTGGTTTTCATGCATCTTTTTATGGAATCTGCAAGTCTGTATTTTGTGCTCTCCTTTGCACTCTCCTGTCGCCCGGAAATCTCTTCCATCTGCTTCTCCCCTCTTTTTGTGGCTGATTCTTTTATGCTGCTTTACTCCTCCCCGATCTCAATCATCATTTTCTTCACCTTCATCATACGGTCGCGCAGAACTGCCGCTTCTTCAAAGTTGAGTTCTGCCGCTGCCTGATTCATCTTCTTCTGGAGTTCCTTAGCTAGCTTTCCAAGCTCCTTGGCATCCATGGATTCCGGATCTTTGTCAAAACTCTTGGAATTGGCCTCAGCTGCCTTGGAAATGGCTATCAAATCCCGCACTGCCTTTTTGATGGTAGTAGGAGTGATACCATGTTCCTCGTTATATTTCTGTTGAATCTGCCGCCGCCGGTTGGTCTCGTCAATTGCTGCACGCATGGAATCCGTAATAACGTCTGCATACATTATCACATGGCCCTCCGCGTTTCTCGCCGCACGGCCTACGGTCTGAATCAGAGAAGTCTCTGACCGGAGAAATCCCTCCTTGTCCGCATCCAGAATCGCCACCAGAGTAATCTCCGGAATATCCAGTCCCTCCCTCAAAAGATTGATTCCCACCAGCACATCAAACACATCCATCCGCATATCCCGGATGATCTCTGCCCGTTCCAGAGTGTCAATATCCGAGTGGAGATATTTTACCCGGATCCCCACATCCCGCATATAGTCCGTAAGGTCCTCTGCCATTCTCTTAGTCAGGGTGGTGATCAAAACCTTATTATGCCCCTCCACCTCCTTATTGACCTCGGAAACCAAGTCATCAATCTGTCCTTCCACCGGCCGCACAGAAATCTCCGGATCCAGAAGTCCGGTGGGACGGATGATCTGCTCCACCCTCATCAGCTCATGCTCCGCCTCATATACATTAGGCGTTGCCGATACAAACATCATCTGATCAATCTTGCTCTCAAACTCTCCGAAATTCAGGGGCCGATTGTCCAGCGCCGATGGAAGCCGGAACCCAAAATCCACCAGTGTCTGCTTTCTTGACCGGTCCCCGGCATACATTCCCCGGACCTGGGGCAGGGTAATATGGGACTCATCGATAATAATCAAAAAATCATCGGGAAAATAATCAATCAGGGTCCACGGCGGCTCCCCCGGCTTCCCAAAGGTCAGATGGCGGGAATAATTCTCAATACCGGAGCAGAATCCGGTCTCACGCATCATCTCCACATCAAAGTTAGTCCGCTCCGCAATCCTCTGGGCCTCCAAAAGCTTGTCCTCACTTTTGAAATACGCCACCTGCTCCTTCATTTCCTCCAGAATATTCTCTGTAGCCAGCATCATCTTATCCTTGGGAACTACATAGTGAGAGGCAGGAAAGATTGCAATATGCCCCAGCTGCAGCTTTCCCTCTCCGGTCAGCCCGTCAATCTCCGTAATTCTCTCCACCTCATCCCCGAAAAACTCAATCCTATAGGCCTCGCTTCCGGAATAGGCCGGAAACACCTCCAGCACATCTCCCCTCACCCGGAAGGTTCCCCGATGGAAGTCCATATCATTGCGTGTGTATTGAATATCAATCAGCTTATGAATAATCTCATCCCTGTCCCGCACCATCCCCGGCCGCAACGAAATCACCATCTCCTTATAATCAATCGGACTTCCCAGGCCATAGATGCAGGAGACAGATGCTACAATGACCACATCCTTCCGCTCCGACAAGGCCGCCGTGGCAGAATGGCGTAGCTTGTCTATCTCGTCATTGATGGCGGAATCCTTCTCGATGTAGGTGTCGGTGGATGGCACGTAGGCCTCCGGCTGGTAGTAGTCGTAGTAGGAGACAAAATATTCCACTGCATTCTCCGGGAACATCTCCTTGAATTCTCCGTAGAGCTGTGCTGCCAACGTCTTGTTGTGGGCGATTACGAGCGTTGGCTTCTGCAAGGCCTGTATCACATTGGCCATTGTGAACGTCTTGCCGGAACCCGTAACCCCTAGTAAAGTCTGGAATTGATTGCCTTCCTGAAAGCCTTTCACCAGCTCGGCGATGGCCTGCGGCTGGTCGCCTGTGGGCTTGTAGGGGGCTTGTAATTTGAACTCTGGCATATGAAAACCTCCAATTTGTGACCGAAAAAAGTTTGCCTATTCGCCCGAAATTCGTGTAATTTGATTTTCGATTCGTGTAAAATGGGCTTGCAAAGCTGGCGAATAAGCGTTAAAATAGCAATTACACGAATGCAGGTCACAAAACCGTATTTTTGAAACTAAATAACACTGAATAACAACAACTAATACAGATAGTATTATCCAGTCACTTGGTTTTTCATTATAACATATAAACTAATAAAAGTACAGAGCAAAATCGAACTTTTGTTCTGTACTTTTTTATGAGATTTGTTATGCCATTGTCTCAATTCTATCCGAGAAACTCACTGATATTATCTATATAATCATCTTCTGAAAAATCTGTGCCGCTTTCACTTTCTTCCTTTGGGATTACTTCATCAATAAATGGCTGGAGATCGTCTAAACAGTCCTCTATGATTTCCGCAGTATCTCCGTAAACATCTATGGTAATAATTTCTTTTGCATGTCCCATTAGCTGTGATACCGCTTTGGGATTGAAATTGTTCTTTAATAATATGGTACAGAATGTGCTTCTCAAATCGTGCCATCTTATATCGGGCAGTCCATTATCCTCCAGCAGCTTTTTATAATGCCTCCAATGAAAATCTTTGCTCCTCGGACGTCCATAGGTAGAACAGCAGATATAATCCAAATCCTGAAAAGTGCCAGATCTCCTTCTGCGGTTCTTCTCATATACTTTTCTTTCTTCCAGAATTGCTTCAAACACATAATCCGGTATGGGTATGGTTCGGTAGCTGGATGGTGTTTTCAATCCGATTTCCTGCTTTGTAAACGTCTTAGCTGGGAAGTCCCCGGCAGTTGTATTTGGCTTCTTGCCTAACTGCCGCTGCACCTTTAATGTCCGGTTGATATAATCTATATCAGAATATTTTACCCCGTTGATTTCACACCGCCTTAATCCCAGCAATACTGCAAAAAGCACCTGCATATGGATTGGCGTATCCTTACTCGCTTCAATGAGCGTTAAAACCTGCTCCATATTCAACGTCTTTTGTGTATCAATGTTCCGGGTATGATAGGCTTTCTTCTCTACCTGCTTTGGCAGTGCCACATCAATCGTTGGATTGATGGATATAATTTTCTTATTCACAGCGTACTGCATGGACGTATTCATCACCGTTTTCACCAGCCTTGCGATGGAAACAGAAACAGCCGCTTCTTCATGATAAAAGCTCTGGATATGGCTCCGTTTAATTTCTGTCATTCTGATATTGCCCATCGCCGGAATAACATGATTATTCACAATGTTAGAATAGGTTTCATAGGAACCGCTTGTAATGCGTGGGCGCATTTCCTTTTCAAGCCAAAACAGCATGAAGTCTTTCACTTTTACATTGCTGTACACTACATATGTGCCTGAGTACAGTTCGCCAAGCGTCTTGTCCCTGTCTGTGTTTGCTGCTTTCTTCGTCGCAAATCCTGATTTCTGCTGCGGCATTTTAGTCCCATCCGCATACATCAGCACTACACGGTAGCCAAATTTATTCTTAATCGGTGTGACATTATAAACCTTCCAGTCAACAAACTGCTGTAATTTCAAATCAAATTCCATGTTACCCTGTCCCTTCCCTGCCTCCAGGAGTAAAAACATCATTCATAAAGGCAATAATCTTTTCTTTCTCGTCCATGACATCGCAATAATATTCAAATGTTGTATTAACGGAACTATGTCCTAACAGCCCGGATATTTTCGCAAGAGGGACGCCCTGCTCCACTAAAATAGTTGCAAACATATGACGAAGCCCATGCACGGTTACAGCAGGAAGCCCATTCCGCATACATAGCTTTTTCAAAGCAATATTCATAGCGGACAGACTATGTACCTTTCCATTTGCCTGACAACTGATATAATCATTGTCAATGAAATTCTCCTGCATCTTTTCTTTATATATATCTATCAGACCTCTCCTTTTTTCCAGTTCTGTAATAATGACCTCTGGCACACGCAGAACCCGGAAACTGTTTGGTGTTTTGGGATCACGTTCAATTGAAACATTTTCTTCAATCCTGCTTCCTTCTTTTATGATAGGGTTCGCAACAATCTGTCTGCTGATTTTCACGCTACGATTTTCTAAATCAAAGTCTGAAAATTTCAGACCATATATTTCACCTTTCCGCAATCCACAAAACAGTCCCAACAGAATTTCCAGATACCAGTTGTCTTTTGAAGCCGCCTGAAGGAGAATTTTTATTTTCTCCCTGCTGAGAATCACAATATTAGGTTTCTTTCTCTTGTATGGTTTCGTTTCCGGTACGGGATTTACATTGATGTAGCCCTCAATGACCGCTTCTTTCATCGCAAGATTCAGGATTTCCCGCCCCTTGTTTCCCGCCGAAACACAAGCCTTTGATACTCTTTCCAGAAGTTCATCCAGATATTCCACACTGACGAACCGCATCTTAATATCATAATCAATATTGGGAATGATCAGGTCATACAAGGCATATGCCCCAACCATTCTTGTTGTTGTTTCGATTCTTTTTGAAAATACTTCTTCAAACCAGTAAATCAGGTAATCCTTAAACAGAACTTCTTTATTCGTTTTGCTTGAAAGCTGCTGCTTCCGCAACTGGGTATTAAATTCCTCTTCACATTTTCTATAACTGGCTTCCGCTTCTCCCTGGCTGGAAAACCCGCCTTTCTTTCCATATTTAACAGTGCCATTATCTTGAAGTGCCTTTGTACGGTGATACCATGAATTTCGTTCAAAAAAAGCAACACTTTTTTCCTGTGTTTTCTTTCCCATTC
>CAJUHR010000016.1:0-19478 GCA_910586255.1 uncultured Lachnospiraceae bacterium
AAACTGTTGCGGCTTGAATCAAAACGCAAAATCAACTAACTTTGGAAAGACTCGATTTGTCCTTGACAAATTTTTGCTGAGTGTTATAATCAGAGGCAGGTGCTTAAGGAAAGCAACGGGGCGGGCGGCAGCTGTCCGGCCGGTTGCGGGACAACTGAACAGATGAATGTGTGGATGAGACCAGTATCCTGTGGAGGACGGACAGAGAGAGATGCGCATGGTGGAAGCATCTTGCGGAGAAAACAGGAAAAGACCAGCTCGGAGCGGTCCTTAATCGGATCCGGTGACGCCGTTATCGTCAGAATGAAGTGGCTGCGGCCGCCTGTCTTTAGACAGAGCTGAGGCGCGGCAAGCGGGGTGGAACCGCGATCTCTGAAACGTGATCGTCCCTTGCCAGATGTATGGTGCATTTGGCAGGGGACGTTTTTTAGTGGATATTTTGTTAAAATACCATAGCCTTGCCGGTGAGCATTGTCTTAGGGGAAAAAAGCCCTGTGGAAAGAACTGCTGCCGGGAAAAAGCTGCCAGAGCGAAGAGAGCAGGCACAGAACAAAGACAGAAAGAAAGCAGAAAGGAAGATAGCTATGAAGATTACATTAAAGGATGGAAGTATGAAGGAATACGCTCGGCCCATGTCAATCCTGGATGTGGCAAAGGATCTGAGCGAGGGCCTGGGCCGGATTGCCTGTGTGGGCCAGGTGGACGGGGAGACGGCGGATCTGCGGACGGTTCTTGACAAGGACTGTCAGCTGAATATTCTGACGGCTAAGGATGAGGAAGGACTGTCAGCGCTGCGCCACACGGCCAGTCATGTGATGGCCCAGGCGGTAAAGCGGCTGTACCCGGAGGCCAAACTGGCCATCGGTCCTTCCATAGCAGACGGTTTTTACTATGACATTGATTTTGCCCGGCCCATTGTGGCGGAGGATCTGGAAAAGATCGAGGGGGAGATGAAAAAGATCATCAAAGAGGCTCTGCCCATTGAGCGTTTTACCTTGCCGAGAGAGGAAGCCATCGCCTTTATGAAGGAGAAGGAGGAGCCCTACAAGGTGGAGTTGATTGAGGATCTGCCCGAGGGGGAGGAGATCAGCTTTTATAAGCAGGGCGAGTTTACGGATCTCTGTGCCGGCCCCCATCTGATGAGCACAAAGGATGTGGGAAAGGCCTATAAGCTGACCAGCATTGCAGGAGCCTACTGGCGGGGAGACGAGCACAATAAGATGCTTACCCGTCTCTATGCCACGGCATTTTCCAAAAAGGAGGAGCTGGAGGCATATATCATTATGATGGAGGAGGCCAAAAAGAGGGATCACAGGAAGTTGGGCCGGGAGCTGGGGCTTTTTATGATGCATGAGGCAGGCCCGGGATTTCCTTTCTTCCTTCCAAAAGGCATGACTCTCAAAAACACTCTATTAGAGTACTGGAGAGAGATTCACAAAAAGGCCGGGTATGTGGAGATTTCCACACCGATTATGCTTAACAGAAGTCTGTGGGAGACCTCCGGACACTGGGATCACTACAAGAACAATATGTACACCACGGTCATTGACGAACAGGATTTTGCCATCAAGCCCATGAACTGTCCGGGCGGAGTGCTGGTGTACGCTTCTGAGCCCCGCTCTTACCGGGATCTGCCTTTACGGATGGGAGAGATCGGCCTGGTACACCGCCATGAGAAATCGGGTCAGCTCCATGGCCTTATGCGGGTGCGGTGCTTTAATCAAGATGATGCCCATATTTTCATGACTCCCGAGCAGATCAAGGAGGAGATTAAGGGTGTTGCAAAGCTGATCAATGAGGTATATACGCTGTTTGGATTCAAGTATTTTGTGGAGCTGTCTACCAGGCCCGAGGACAGTATGGGAAGTGATGAGGACTGGGAGATGGCTACAGAGGGACTGCGCAGCGCATTGGATGAGCTGGGATTGGAATACGTGGTCAATGAGGGAGACGGGGCATTTTACGGACCCAAGATTGATTTTCATTTGGTCGATGCCATCAAAAGAACCTGGCAGTGCGGCACCATTCAGTTAGACTTCCAGATGCCCCAGCGGTTTGAGCTGGAATATATCGGCGCTGACGGAGAGAAGCATCGCCCCATCATGATTCACCGGGTGGCCTTTGGTTCCATTGAGCGGTTTATCGGCATACTGATTGAGCATTTCGCAGGGGCATTTCCCACCTGGCTGGCTCCGGTGCAGGTGAAGGTGCTGCCCATCTCTGACAAGTTTATGGATTATGCAAAACAGGTGACGGATAAACTGGAAGAGGAAGGAATCCGGGCAGAGTTGGATGTGCGCTCTGAGAAGATCGGCTACAAGATCCGTGAGGCCCAGATGCAGAAGATTCCCTACATGCTGGTGGTAGGCCAGAAAGAAGAGGAGGAAGGCCTTGTGGCGGTCAGAAGCCGTTTCTTAGGAGATGAGGGACAGAAATCCTTAGATGATTTTATAAAGGCACTGAGTGAAGAGATCGCCAAAAAGGAAATCCGGGAGATAAAAAAGGAAAAATAAGGAAAAGGAAAACCAATTGTTACCCGTGAGCATAAAACCACAATAACCATAATAATTTTTCAAGATAGGAGCATACTAATCTTGATATTCGATGATATCGACCATTTTATCAAGGAGGTATGGATCAATCATGACAAAATTAGACTGTACGGTTACCAACTGTCTGCACAATGCAGACAACTGCTGCTGCAAGCAGGCGATTATTGTGGACGGACACAGCGCAAAGGAGCGCTCCGAGACCTGCTGCGGAAGCTTTGACGAGAACAAGGAGGGCTCCTTTAAAAACATCTTCAAGACACCCGAAAGCCGTCTGGAGATTGACTGTGAGGCCGTAAACTGCATTTATAACGAAGGCCGTCACTGTCAGGCCGAGCATATTGACGTATGCGGAGACGGAGCCAGCAAAGCAGAGCACACCCAGTGCGCCACCTTCAAGACCCGCTAAGATTATGTAAAATACTGACCTTTCAGACAAGATGTTTATTGCTGTCTGAGCGGTTACAAAAAAATGTTCTATAATAAAACGGTGCAGCTTGGCTGCGCCGTTTTTTATTTTAGTAGTTCGCCCGGCGGCGTACATTTCTAACGGGCCCGCACAGGGAAATATGCTGCAAAAGCAGCGCACGGGCCGCGCGGCGAATAGGGGGAAAGGCTTCTCCCACTCAATTTGACAACTTGCCGGCATTCATTCAAGCGGTAATATCATTTAGTTTAGGCAAGGAGATATTCAGCCATGGAAACAGGGGCGCGAGGCGGCCGGAAAGGGTCTGCGGTTTTGACTTTGCAGAGATTTAGAAGTCCTTAAATTCCCGAATTTTGCGTTGAAACGAAAATCCACTCTGTCTGAGCGAAGCGAGTTTGTGGATTTTCGTTTTGTTTTTAGCAAAATTCAGGAATTTTAGGAATTCTTGATCTCGAAACCGGAAAAAGCCGCAGACCCTTTCCGGCCGCCTCGCGCCCCTGTTTCCATGGCGTACCTCCCGAAATCCCCCCTAAATGACATTAGTCCACAATCAATAAAAGTCTTGACACCTGCTCTCAAATGTGGTATGACCTGGGATGGAAAAATTACAGGAAGAGAAGGGGAGGTAATGAAAAATGAATCGAGATTATGGCAGATTCCGGGTTGTATCTGGACATTTACCTGTGGGGCCTGCCCTTTTTGTTTTTTTACAATATTGCCACGGGAATATTCTCTGCCATGGGGGATTCGCGGACGCCGTTTCTTTTTCTGGCAGTGTCCTCCACGGCCAATATTGCGGCGGATATTCTGTTTGTGAAGGCCTTCCACATGGGGGTGTCCGGTGTGGCCTGGGCTACTTTTCTCTGTCAGGGAATCAGCGCTGTGCTGGCGGTTTTGACGGTTCTTAAAAGGCTTGGGCAGGTGAAGACTACAGGAAAGGCGCTTCCCTTTTCCTGGCATATCTTAAAAAAGATTTTTTCCATTTCTATTCCCAGTACCCTTCAGCAGAGCTTTATATCTGTGGGAAATATTGTGATTCAGAGCGTGATTAATGGCTTTGGGGCCGGTGTGATTGCCGGCTACGCGGCATCGGTCAAGCTCAACAACCTGGTGGTGACCTCCTTTACCACCCTGGGAAACGGGATCTCCAACTACACAGCTCAGAATATAGGGGCGGGGAAACGGGATCGCATCCGTCAGGGCTTCCGGGCAGGAATCAAGATGGTGTGGCTGTTGTGTGTGCCGCTTGCGCTCCTGTATTTTCTGGCGGGGCGGAATCTTTTGTATTTTTTCATGGACTCGCCTTCCCACACGGCAGTGGACACGGGAATCTTGTTTCTTCGTGTACTTTCTCCCTTCTACTTTGTGGTGTCCGCCAAGCTGGTGGCGGACGGAGTGCTGCGGGGAGCCGGCATGATGAAAAAATTCATGGCAGCCACATCGGTGGATCTGATTTTGCGGGTGGTGTTGGCCATTGCTTTGTCGGGAAAGCTGGGATCTGTCGGAATCTGGTGTGCCTGGCCGGTGGGATGGAGTATCTCCACAGTCCTCTCCGTCTGCTTCTATGGAAGAGGACCGTGGATGGAGAAGAAGTCCAAATGATTTTAAGATGTAACAGTTCAGATAACCCTTGAACTGTTGCTTTGAGACGGCCTTTTACTGAAATATGGTCTGATAAATGCTGAAAAATCCTGTCAGAGAAACGATGATTACCATAATGGGCGTCACAAACCGGAGGAGGAAGAGCCACTGCCGGACAAAGGGGAAGGATATGTTTTCCTGACAGATTTCTTCTGTCAACAGGGAGGGGTTCCATCTCCACCCGATGTAGTAGCACATGAAGATTCCGCCCAGAGGCAGGAAAATGTTGTCTGTCAGCATACATACAAAGTCAAAAAGATTGTAGTTGAGAACCGATACCTTCGCAAGAGGCCCAAAGGACAGGGAGCTGGGAATTCCTGTAAGGAAAATGGCAACGGACAAAAGGATAACGGCTTTTTTTCGCTCCCAGTGCCAGTTCTCGGTCACAAAGGAGATGGACACCTCTAAGAGGGCCACTGCGCTGGTAACTGCCGCGAAAAACACCAGAAGAAAGAATAAGGTCGCAAAAATAGCACCTCCGGCCATGGCTTCAAATACCTTTGGGAGGGTGACAAATATAAGTCCGGGGCCGGAGGCAGGCTCTAAACCGCAGGAAAATACGGCGGGAAAGATGGCTATGCCGGCCAAAACAGCGATGCAGGTGTCCATGACAGCAATCTGAATACAGCCTTTGGGAATATTTACGTCCTTGTGGAGATAGCTGCCGTAGGTAATGGTGATGCCCATGCAAAGGCTCAGGGAATAGAATACCTGCCCCAGAGCGGCGCTGACGGAGTGGATGTTAAAATCCGACAGCTTGGGAGAAAAGATAAAGGACAGCCCTGCCATGGCTCCTGGCATGGTGACTCCCCGCACAATGATAATCAAAAGAATCACAAAAAGAGCCGGCATCATGATCTTGCTGGCTTTTTCTATGCCGCTCACCCCGAAAAAGCAGATCAGTCCGGTGATCAGCATAAATAGAAAGTACCAGATCAGGGGCTCAACAGGCTGGCCGATAAAGGCAGAAAAGTCCTCCGGCGCCTGGAAGGTAAAGGCATAGCTGAAAAAGTATTTGATAATCCAGCCGCCGATCACTGCATAGTAAGACAAAATAAAAAAGGCCGCCAGTATGCCGAAGTATCCGACAATCCGGGCGTGAGGGTGCACGGTGTTGTAGGCCAGAACCGGATTGTGGCCGGTCTTGCGCCCCAGTGCCATCTCCGTGATCATGACCGGAACTCCCAAAAGAACGATAAAGATCAGATAGGCGGTAAGGAAGGGAAAGCCTCCGTTGCGGCCCATGAGATAAGGAAACTTCCAGAGATTTCCCAAGCCGATGGCGGCGCCGGCAGTGGCCAGGATGAAGCCCATGCGGCTGGCCCATTTGTTTGTTGATTTCATACTTGTTACCCCCTGTAATGTATTTTAAATATTTTATGACAGAAGCGCCAAATGATCTTTTGGTGCTTCTGCAATCGTTTTTCATGATATTTCCGCAATGCAGTACCAGGCGGTCAGGCAAGGGAAAGCAGCTCCCGAATAACCTCCCCGGCGATTAAGAGTCCTGCCACCGGCGGTACAAAGGAAATGCTTCCCGGAACGGGACGCCCGGCGCCGGGGATATTCGGAGGACTTTGCGGTATTTCTTTTGAGTAGAGAACCTTTAAACGGGGGATACCCATTTTTTTCAGTTCCCGGCGCATGACGCGGCACAAGGGACACACGGAAGTATTGTAAATATCCGTGATCTCAAAAAGCTCGCCGTGAAGCTTGTTGCCGGTTCCCATGGAGGAGATGAGCGGAATATCATTCTCCAGGGCAAAGGCCGCAATGGCAAGCTTTGCCGCCACCGTGTCAATGGCGTCAATTATATAATCAACGGGTCCGGAGGCGTCCATGAGAGTTTTTAAATTGTCCGGGAGAACAAAGGTCTCCCAGGTCTTAACCCGGGCCGAGGGATTGATGTCCAGGATCCTTTCCTTCATGACTTCTACCTTTGGCCGGTTCAGAGTGCTGTGGCTGGCAATGCTCTGGCGGTTAATGTTGCTTAGAGATACCTTGTCATTGTCAATCAAAATCAGGCGGCCCACACCGCATCGGGCCAGGGCCTCTACACAATGGGAGCCGACACCTCCAACGCCAAATACGGTGATGGAGATGCCGGCCAGCTCTTTAAGCTTTTCGGTTCCGATTAACCGTTCCGTTCTTGAAAATTCACTCATGAGTCATCTGCTTCCTGATTATTTGGTATAGCATTGGACAAATCCATTGATTTTATGCAATCGGACTATACAAGGCTATACTGTTTGTTTACATAAGAGTGTCATGGGGCCGTTTCTTTTGTTCTTCAATCAGATCTGCCAGGGTTACATTGTCAACCACCTGATCAATCGCGCTTTTAAGCCGCTGCCAGACTGTCAGTGCCGCACAGTAAGAGGACCGCTCACACTGGTTCATTTCATCATCCAGGCAGGCCACGGGGGAAAGGCTTCCCTCTGTCTGTCTCAGAATCATACCCACAGTGTACTCCTCCGGTCTCATGGTAAGCATGTAGCCGCCCTGGGCGCCCCGGCTGCTGCGGACATATCCGGCCCGGTGCAGAAGTGTCACGATCTGCTCTAAATACTTGTCAGAGATGCCCTGCCGGGCTGCCACCTGACTGATCTTGGTACATTGATCCGGGTTTAAGCCAAACTCAATCATCATGCGCAGGGCATACCGCCCCTTGGTCGAAATCTTCATACTTCCACTCTCCTTATCCGTAAGGCTGGTTAATAAGTTAGCCGGCGCCGGAGTGTCTTTGTGAAAATACCGGCACCAGCAGCATGGAAGAGAAACGAGTCCTGCTGCTTATTATGTTGTCGGGCGAAATCCGCCGGCCCGAAAGGGATGGCACAGGATTGCCGGACAATCCCTTTGGGGATACTCTTATTGTAGCCGATATTTGGGGAAAAGTAAATGAAAATCTGTTGATGAAAGGGGAAGAAAACAGTATAATGGTTGCTGTGAACGTTTGTGAACAGTAACGTATAATGATTACTGTTTGGGATTGTTAAAGGTTGCCTGGCAAGAGAGGGTCTTGGCAGGGCGGCGGAAGGGAGTGAAACGTTATGAGAGACGCATTTTTTCGGGTGGCGGCGGCCACTCCGCAGGTGCGGGTGGCGGATCCGGTTTATAACAGGGAGCAGATATGCAGGATGATTGAGGAGGGAGAGAAGAATGGGGCAGGGCTTATGGTGTTTCCGGAGCTGTGCCTGACGGCTTACACCTGCGGGGATCTGTTTTTGCAGTCTCCTCTGATTCGGAGCGCCAGAGAGGAGCTGGCCAAAGTGGCGGAATGCACAAAGAGCAGAAACATGCTGGTGTTTGTGGGGCTTCCCTGGGAGCACAGAGGAAAGCTTTACAATGCGGCGGCGGCTCTTTGTGACGGGAGGGTGCTGGGGATTGTTCCCAAGCTCAATCTGCCCAATTATTCGGAATTTTATGAACAGCGGCATTTTACTCCGGGTATGAGAGCTTTGACCATGACAGAGTGGCAGGGGGAGCCGGTTCCTATGGGAAGCAGTCTTTTATTCCGGTGCCGGCAGATTCCGGATCTGGTGGTGGCCGGGGAGATCTGCGAGGACGTGTGGGTGCCCTGTCCCCCCAGCATTCGTCACGCCATGGCGGGGGCAACGGTTATGGTCAATTGCTCGGCCAGTGATGAGACGGTGGGCAAGGACGCCTACAGGTATTCTCTCATTTCCGGTCAGTCGGCCAGACTGATGTGCGGGTATGTGTATGCCAATGCAGGAGAGGGGGAGTCCACACAGGATCTGGTGTTTGGAGGCCACAATATACTTTCTGAAAATGGAACGGTTCTTGCGGTGTCAAAGCGGTTTGAGCCGGGGATCATCTACGGGGACATGGATCTGGAGCGCCTCATCAGTGAGCGCAGGCGGGCAAACACATATCCGGTCTGTCAGGATATGGGGTATCTGACCATTGATTTTTCCATGGATACGGGGGTCATGGAGAAGAGGCAGAAAGAGAGGCTTCTCAGGGCTTTGGACAGCCGGCCCTTTGTTCCCCATGATCCGGCCGAGAGAAGCAAACGATGTGAGGAGATATTTGCCATTCAGGCTTTGGGGCTGAAAAAGCGGCTGGAGCACACCGGCTGTACCCACGGAGTTTTAGGAATTTCCGGAGGTCTGGATTCCACTCTGGCTCTTTTGGTGACGGCCCGGGCCTTTGATATGCTGGGGCTTCCCAGAAACCAGATCCATGCCGTCACAATGCCCTGTTTCGGAACCACGGACCGAACCTACCAGAATGCCTGCAGGATGACAGGAGAGCTGGGGGCGTCTCTACAGGAGGTGGATATCCGTAAGTCGGTGCTGCAGCATTTTGCCGATATCGGACATGACCCTTCTGTCCACGATGTGACCTATGAAAATGCTCAGGCCAGGGAAAGAACCCAGGTGCTGATGGATATTGCCAACCAGGTAAACGGGCTGGTGGTGGGAACCGGTGATATGTCAGAGCTGGCTCTTGGGTGGGCTACCTACAACGGAGACCACATGTCCATGTACGGTGTCAATGCCTCGGTGCCAAAAACCCTGGTCCGCCATCTGGTCCGCTATTGCGCGGATACCTGCGGTGAGGATGCGTTGCGGGCAGTGCTTTTAGATGTGCTTGCCACACCGGTCAGCCCCGAGCTCTTGCCGCCGGAGGATGGGGTCATTTCCCAGAAAACGGAGGATCTGGTGGGACCCTATGAGCTTCATGACTTTTTCCTCTACCACATGCTGCGGTTCGGCTATATGCCGTCCAAGATCTATAGGATGGCCCGGATTGCTTTTGACGGAGAATATGACGGAGAGACCATAGAGAAATGGCTGAACGTATTTTATCGGCGTTTCTTTGCCCAGCAGTTTAAGCGCTCCTGCCTGCCGGACGGCCCCAAGGTAGGGTCCGTGGCCGTGTCTCCCCGGGGAGATCTGCGGATGCCCAGCGATGCGGTCCGGCGGGTCTGGATGGAGGATCTGAAAAATCTGGGAAAGGAAGCGTAAGGTATGATTGCCAGTACGGCCAATAAGCAGGTAAAGTATGTAAATGCCCTGCAGAAAAAATCCCGGCTTCGGCGGGAGGAGGGGCTTTTTGTGGCAGAGGGGCTGAGGATGTGCGGCGAGATTCCTCCGGAAAGGATTCAGACCCTCTATATTTCCGAAAGCTTTCGGAAAAATCCCCATTGCGGGAAGCTGACGGAGAGGGTCCGGCAGGTGGAGGTGGTTACGGACACGGTGTTTGAGGCCTTATCCGATACCCGGACGCCTCAGGGAGTGCTGGCCGTGGTCAGACAGAGCCATTATACATTGGAGCAGCTGATTAAAGAAAAGGGGAATATTCCGCCTCACCTGATGGTGTTAGAGCAGATTCAGGATCCGGGGAATCTGGGGACTATTTTGAGAGCCGGCGAGGGAGCCGGAGTCACCGGAATATTGATGGACGAGGGCACTGTGGATATCTACAGCCCCAAGGTGGCGCGTTCCACCATGGGCTCTCTTCTTCGGGTTCCCTTTGTCTGCGTGGAGAATCTGGGACAGACGCTTGATGAGCTTAAGAGCCGGGGAGTCCGCCTGTATGCGGCTCATCTTCAGGGAAGCCGGGATTATGATAGGGAGGATTATCGGGGAGCAACCGCCTTTTTGATCGGCAATGAGGCAGGAGGCTTGAGGCCGGAGACAGCAGACAGGGCGGATGTCCGGATACGGATTCCCATGATGGGACAGGTGGAATCTTTAAACGCGGCGGTGGCGGCCTCGGTGCTGATGTTTGAGGCAGCCAGGCAGAGGAGGAACCGGGGATGAGCGGCTGTGAGGCAAGGGAGCGAAAGCCGGATCTGGTAGAAGAGACAAAACCAAGGAGGAGACAGGAATGATCTGGTGGGCAGTGGCAGCCTTAAGTGCATTTTTTATAAAGGGCTTGTGCGGCTTTGCCAATACTTTAATTTTTACCACGATTTTAAGCTTTAACAGCAGCAATCTCTCCATCACGCCGGTGGAGCTGCTTCTTGGCTTTCCCACCAATTTGATCATTGCATGGAGGGAGAGAAGGTCCATTAACTGGAGGATCTGCATTCCTCTTACAGTCCTGATGTTGGCAGGCAATCTTCCGGGGATCTTTTTATTAAAGAACACGGATTCCCGGATTGTGAAGGTCTTTTTCGGAACCGTGATAGTTTTGATCGGCGCAGAGATGCTTTTGCGGGAGTACCGTCCCGGAAAGACCAGGGGCTCTAAGGCGGTTCTGGTACTTATCGGTGTGATGTCAGGGATCCTAAGCGGCATGTACGGCATTGGCGCCATGCTGGCTGCCTATGTGGGCAGGGTCACGAAGGACAGCCATTCCTTTAAGGCCAATATGTGTGCCATCTTCCTTGTGGAGAATATTTTCCGGCTCACGATGTATCTGGCCACAGGGATTATTACTCTGGAGGCGGCAATCCGGGCGGCCTGGCTTTTTCCGGTCATGCTTTTGGGCTTGTGGGGCGGGATTGTCAGCGGAAATCTGCTGGATGAGAGGCTTGTAAAGAAGCTGGTGATTTTGATGCTGATCCTGTCGGGAACGGCCCTTGTTTTGACTAATTTGGTGACAGTTTAGACGGTAAGGCCATTCGTATTGATTCAAGGGTTATGGAAGCCGTCACAGGGAATGGCATAGAAGGAGACAAAAACGGGGGATTGCCCGGAGGCTTTGAGCCGCCGGACAGTCCCTGTTTTGCAGCAGAAACGAAGGTCTGACTTACAGAGAGGACCTGTGACAACACATTGCTTTACGGTTCTGCCGCCGCCTTGTCTAAGGCCCGCTCAATGGCCTGCAAAAGGGCCTGGGAGGTATAGCGGCTTTCCTCCGGGTAGGAGAGGTTTTCTGTAGACTGGGTGTCGCAGATCTGGTTTGTCAGATTTGTGAGAGATGGCTGTACCAGGGGATACATGGTGGCCACCGAATCACTTAAGTGGACCATGGAGATGGAGTTGATGCGGTCTGCATCCACGGCCACCTCCACGTTTACCTCCTGGGAGCCTAGCTTTAAGGAGGCAGAGTAGACGCCGGGTATGTAGAGAACCTGGTCGGAAGCTGCCGGCGCGTCCTTTTTGGGCCGGAACATAATAAAAAGCAGCATGACCAGTAATATGCCAAGTCCGATGAAGATGGCAGTGTATATGATCTCTTTCATTCGCAGGACGACAATTTTTGTTCTTGAACTCATGGGTAGCCCTCCGGGGTATGTTTGATATAATCTATTCTCACAGGGGGAAATTTATGCTATGATTGAGGGGAACATCTTTTGGGGCCTAAAAAGGCCGGCGTGCTTAAGCAAAGAAAGGGGACAGCCATGTCATTACAGCTAATTCTGGGAGGATCCGGTTCCGGAAAAACCAGTTATTTATACGATCGGATTATCAAAGCATCCATGGAGCATCCGGATCAGCTCTATTTTGTGATTGTTCCGGAGCAGTTTACCATGCAGACCCAGAAGGATATTGTGACGATTCATCCTTGCCATGGGACCATGAACATTGATATTGTCAGCTTTCAGCGTCTGGCCTACCGGGTGTTTGAGGAGCTGGCGGTGGAGAATCTTAAGGTGCTGGACGACATGGGCAAATCCATGGTGCTGCGGAAGGTGGCTGCCGGCTGCCGCCGCAAACTGGTGCTGTTTCAGGGACACTTAAACCAAAACGGATTTGTGAGCCAGCTAAAGTCTATGTTATCGGAATTTTATCAGTATGGGATCTCACCGCGGATTCTGCGGGAGATGGCGGAGCTTTCCCCCACTCCCCTTCTAAGGCAGAAGCTACTTGACTTTGCCGTGGTTTTTGAGGGGTTTCAGGAATATATTTCCGGCCATTACATTACCACGGAACAGGTGCTGGACGTGCTGTGCCGGGTACTGCCCGATTCGGAGATGGTGAAAAACAGTGTGATTGCCCTGGACGGTTACACCGGTTTTACACCGGTCCAGTACCGGCTTTTGGAGCTGTGTCTGATTCATGCCCGGCAGGTGCTTGTGACCGTGACGGCTGACGGGGAGACATCGGTCTATGGAAAGGTCGGAGTGCAGAATCTGTTTTATATGAGCAGCCAGATGGTCCGGCGCCTTACAAAGCTGGCGGAGGAGAACCGGGTGGAGAAGCTCCGGGATGTGTGGACAGGAAGAAGGACGGAAGAATATCCGGATTCAGACGGTAGAGAAACGGCCAGCAGGTTCAGCGAAAGCCCGGAGCTTGGATGGATGGAGCAAAATCTGTTCCGTTATCGGAATGTGTGCTATCAGGGGGAACTATCCAACGGGTTTAAGCTTTTCCAGGCAGTCAGTCCCGCAGGGGAGATCGGCCAGGTGGTTCGGCAAATTTTACAGCTTGTTCAGGAGGAAGGCCTCCGCTACCGGGATATTGCGGTGGTGACCGGCGATTTGGCCGGGTACGGCAAGGAGATCGCCCATCAGTTTGAGCAGAACCGGATCCCGTTTTTTATGGATGACAAGAAAAACCTGCTGGACAATCCCATGGTGGAGCTGATTCGCGGGGCCCTGGAGGCAGTGCAGAAAGATTTTTCCTATGAGAGCGTGTTTCGGTATCTCCGCACCGGCCTGGTGACCTCGGACCGCCGGATGACGGACCGGATGGAAAATTATGTGATTGCCATGGGAATCCGGGGATATAAGCGGTGGCAGGAGCCCTGGGAGAGGGTATACCGGGAGGCGGCTCAGCTAAATCTGGTGGAGTTAAATCAGTTTCGGGATCAGGTGATGGCGCCCCTTTTTACGCTCCGGGAGGCCTTCCGGCAGAAGCCTGTCACCGTGGCGGAGATGGCAGAGGCTCTCATTACTTTTCTGGAGGCCTGTCAGGTGGAGGAGAAGCTTGCGGCATACCAGGAGTATTTTTTGTCTCTGGGAGAATACCGGCTGGCAAAGGAGTACGGCCAGGTATACAAAAAAGTGACTGAGCTTTTAACCCGGCTTATGGAGCTTTTGGGGGAGGAGGAGGTAAGCCGCAGGGAATTTGCGGAGATTCTGGACGCCGGCTTTGGAGAGATTTCCGTGGGAGTTATCCCGGCCACCGTGGACCGGGTGGTGGTGGGAGACATTACCCGGACCCGTCTGGCCCACGTGAAGGCGCTGTTTTTCGTGGGAGTGAATGACGGAATCGTGCCCATGAAAAAGGACGGGGGGAGTCTTCTGTCCGACCAGGAACGGGAGTTTTTCGGAAGGCACAAGCTGGAGCTGGCTCCAACTGTCAGGGAGGACAGTTTTCGGCAGAGATTTTATCTCTATCTGATGATGACCAAGCCATCAAAAAGGCTGATTTTATCTTATTCCAATGTGGGAGGGGACGGAAAGAGCAGAAGGCCCTCCTATCTGGTGGGAGAGCTTAAGAAAATGTTCCCGTCACTGAAATGTACACAGGTCCGGGGAGATAAGACGGAGATGGTCTACTCGGCGGAGCAGGCAAAGAAGCAGCTGGTGGCCGGCCTTTTGAGATATCGCGATATGCCGGCAAAGCAGGTCGAGGATGAGGAGACTCAGAGGTTTCTGGAACTGTTTCGGTGGTTTCTTAAATCGGACAAATATGAGGAGGAGGCCAGGCGTCTGGTGGAGGCGGCATTTACCTGCTATGAAAACAAGGGCATCGGCCATGCGGTGGCCAGAGCTCTTTATGGAAATATTTTGAGCGGCAGTGTGACCCGCTTAGAGCAATATGCAGCCTGTGCCTATGCCCATTTTCTTCAATACGGTCTGGAGCTTCTTAATCGGCATCGGTATGAGCTGGCAGCGGCGGACATCGGCAACCTGTTCCATGATTCCATCGATATGTGCTTTAAGAAGGTGAAGGAGGAGGGACGGGACTGGCGCGCCATCACCGATGAGGAGCGCGTGAGCCTGGTGAAGGGATGTGTGGAGCAGGTGACGGCAGAGTACGGAAGCACGATTCTGGAAAGCACCTCCCGCAACGCCTATCTGGCCCGGAGAGTGGAGCACATCACTCAGAGAACTGTGTGGGCCCTTCAGCAGCAGATTCGGAAGGGAGATTTTTTGCCGGCAGGCTTTGAGGTGTCCTTCTCGGCGGCAGACAATCTGGAGGCCATGAAGATTTCCCTGTCAGAGGATGAGGCCATCCATCTGAGGGGGCGTATTGACCGGCTGGATTTGTGCCAGGACGAGAATCAGGTCTATGTAAAGATCATTGACTACAAATCCGGCAGCACCTCCTTTGATCTGGCAGCCATCTATTACGGACTGCAGCTGCAGCTGGTGGTGTATATGGACGCGGTGATGGAGATGACGAAGCGGAGGTTTCCGGGCAGGGAGGTGATTCCCGCAGGGATCCTTTACTATAATATTTCGGATCCTTTCGTGGAGAGAGAGGGGCAGCCGGATCCGGATAAGGTGGATCAGGAAATCCTTCGGAAGCTTCGGATGAACGGCCTGATCAACAGTGAGCTGGAGGTCATTCATCACCTGGACAATACCATCGAGAAGGAGTCGGATATTATCCCTGTGATTTTAAAGGACGGGCAGGTGCAGGAGGGAAAATCCTCCGTTGCCAACCGGCAGCGGTTTGAGAGCCTGCGCCGTTATGTCCATGAAAAGGTAAAAAAAGCAGGGCAGGAGATTTTAGACGGAGAGATCGGAACAGAGCCTTTCAAAAACGGACAGAGGACAGCCTGTGACTACTGTCCTTATCATGCGGTCTGCGGTTTTGACAAAAAGACCTCCGGCTATGATTACCGGAGGCTAAAGGGCAAGAAGGCGGAGGAAATCTGGGAGGAGATATGTCAGTGAACTGGACAAGAGAACAAATGCAGGTGATTGAGAGCCGAAACAGCAATCTTTTGGTCAGCGCGGCGGCAGGCAGCGGCAAGACAGCGGTGTTGGTGGAGCGGATTATCCGGATGGTGACGGAGGGGGAGCATCCCCTGGACATTGACCGGCTTTTGGTTATGACCTTTACCAATGCGGCGGCCGCAGAGATGCGGGAGCGAATCAGTCTGGCCATCAGCAAAAAGCTGGATGAGATGCCGGGAGATGAGCATCTTCAGATGCAGGCCGCTCTGGTTCATCATGCCCGGATTACCACCATTGACAGCTTCTGCCTGGATCTCATACGGAATCATTTTAATCTGCTGGACTTGGATCCGTCCTTTCGGATCGGGGACGAGGGGGAGCTGACCCTTTTGCGGGCCGATGTGATGGAAGAGCTTTTGGAGGCGTATTATACAGAGGGGCAGGAGCGGTTTGTGCGGTTTGTGGAGACCTATGCCCGGGGAAAGACAGACGGGGGCATCGAGGAGCTTATTATGCAGGTGTATACCTTTGCCCAGAGCAATCCCTATCCGAAGTTGTGGATCCGGCAGTGCCGGCAGGAGCTTCAGGTCGTGAGTGAAGATGGCAGGGAGGATGGGGGGCTGGAAGGAGAAGGAGTGAGAGAGGAGGGGAAGCCGGACGGCGGCCCGGCCAGGGAGAACCGGGAGAAAGCATCTCAGGCAGAACCGGCAAGAATAAGCTGGGAGCAGCAGCCCTGGATGGTTTTTCTGATGGAGGATCTGCGGCGGCAGACAGAAGAGCTGACGCGGCAGATGGGTGAGGCCCTTGAAATCTGTAAGGAGGATGAGATTTTAGAGGTGTATGCGCCTACTCTCTGGCAGGATTTGCAGCAGCTGGAAAGAGTCTGTAAGGCCAAATGCTTTGAGGAAGCTTATGAGTGTCTTTTGGGCATTTCCTGGGGACGTTTGTCGGCGGTGCGAAGGAAAGATGTGGACGGGGAGAAGAAGGCTTATGTGACGGGATGCAGGGACCGGGTGAAAAAGTCCGTGACAAGGATGAGGGATCTGGTCTGCTTTGCCACGCCGGATGAGATGGTTCATGACATGGAGGCCGTCCGGGAGCCGGTGGAGATGCTTCTTGAGCTGGCGGAGGAATTTGACCGGCGGTATCAGGAGAAAAAGCGGGAGAAAAACCTGGTGGATTTTAACGACCTGGAGCATGAGGCCCTGAAGGTTCTGATCCGGTTTGAGGACGGAAAAACCGTTTACACGGAGGCTGCGGATGAGCTGAGCCGGCAGTTTGAGGAGGTTTTGGTGGATGAGTACCAGGATAGCAATCTGGTGCAGGAGGCCCTGCTGCACGCGGTGTCCCAGGGGCGGTTTGGCAGACCAAATGTGTTTATGGTGGGGGATGTGAAGCAGAGTATTTACAAGTTCCGCCTGGCCAGACCGGAGCTCTTTTTGCAAAAATATCACACCTATGAGCCTTATGAGACAGCCAAAGGAACAGACAAAAAAATTGAGCTTCACCAGAATTTCAGAAGCAGGGCACAGGTCCTCATGGGAATCAACGATGTGTTTTACCGGATCATGACAGAGAATCTGGGGGGTATCCGGTACACAGAGGAGACGGCTCTTCACCCGGGGGCAGTGTTTCCGGAGCTGAATGAGGAAACAGAGTCTAAGGCCTTGATCGATGAAAGGCCGATGGACAGTGTTCGGGATGGCGAAACGGTCCGACAAACGGGATTTCCTGAGCTTCTGGTGATGGACACCGGGGCGGAGGCCTTTGCAGGTCTGGAGGAGGATGCGGCTGAATTTACGGCCAGGGAGCTGGAGGCAAAGCTGATTGCCGGCAGGATTCGGGAAATGACGGACCCGGATGAGGGGATCCTGGTGTGGGATAAGAGCCTTAACGGAACCGGAGGATACCGGAGAGCTCAGTACCGGGACATGGTGATTTTGCTGCGAAGCACTGCCGGGTGGACGGAGAATTTTCTGTCCGTGTTGATGAGCGAGGGAATTCCTGCCTGCGCCGAGTCGCGGATGGGATACTTTGCCACCATGGAGGTGGAGACCATCTTAAGCTTTCTGGCGGTTATTGACAATCCTATGCAGGATATTCCTCTGGCAGCTGTGTTTAAATCACCGATTGTGGGGGTGACGGATAAGGAGCTGGCAGAACTGATGGCATTTTACCGGGGCCTGGAGGATAAGGGACAGGACCGGGGAATCTACGGGGCGATGACTCGTTTTCTTGAGAATTGGGAGGAAAAGCCTGAGGCGGGTGAGGACGGGAGCCGGAAGATAAAGCCGAAGGAAGAAGCAAAAGAGGAGAGCGAAAAGAAGGATACCGGGCTGGAAGAAAGTGAAAATCAAGAGCCGGAGGGTGCCTGTCTGGCCGAAAAGATTTCCCGATTCAGCCGACTGCTGTACCGATTTCGCCATGAGAGCACCTACCTGCCCATCCATGAACTGATTTACCGGGTGTATGAGGAGACCGGCTACTATCACTACGTTTCCGCCATGCCGGCCGGGGAGACCCGCAGGGCGAATCTGGACATGCTGGTGGAGAAGGCGGCCGACTATGAGAAGACCAGCTACAAGGGCCTGTTTCATTTTATCCGGTATATTGAGAACCTGAAAAAATTCAACACGGATTTCGGGGAAGCGTCCGTTGCCGGAGAGGAAGAGGATACGGTGCGGATCATGAGCATCCACAAGAGCAAGGGACTGGAATTTCCTGTTGTATTTCTGGCCGGTATGGGAAAAAAGTTCAACAGGCAGGATGCCTACGGAAAGATTTTAATTGATCCGGAGCTGGGCATTGCCACGGAATATCTGGATTTGGAGCACCGTCTGAGAACCACCACCCTCAAGAAAAATGTCCTGCGGCGGAAGATGGAGCTGGACAATCTGGGGGAGGAGCTGCGGGTATTGTATGTGGCCATGACCCGGGCAAAGGAAAGGCTTATTATGACCGGAACCAGCCGCTATCTGGAGAAATCACTGGAAAAATACGGACAGGTTCCCCTGGCAGACGGACAGATTCCCTACACGATTCTGTCCTCGGCAGGCTCTTATCTGGACTGGATTTTCATGAGCCTGGGGACAAATAAGGTTCGCATCGGTTTGAGACGAGTGCCCTTGTCGGATATGATGGGGGAGGAGATGATCCGGCAGGCGGGAATCTTCCATTCCAGAGAACAGCTTTTGCAGACAGGCGGGGAGGATGAGACGGAATATCAGAAAATGCTGAATCAGCATCTGGATTATATATATCCCTATGAGGCGGATATTCGCCTTCACACAAAAATGTCCGTATCGGAGCTGAAAAAGCAGGGACAGATGGTGGATGAGGCGGAAACTGCCTTCCCCGCTTCCAATCTGCAGCCTCGGGAAAAGGACTTTGGGGCTACCCGGGGCACGGCTTATCATCATGCCCTGGAGCTTTTGCCGTTTTCTCAAATGAAAAGCCTGGAAAACGTGGAGGATTATCTTTCCGGTCTGGTGGAAAAGGGAAGTTTTTCCAGAGAGAGCTTAGGGCTTATTGACTGTGGCGTTATATGGAAGTTTTTGCAGTCCGGATTTGGAAGAAAGATGACTCTGGCAGAAAAGGAGGGGCGGCTTCACAAGGAGCAGCAGTTTGTCATGGGAATCCCCGCCCGAAGGATGGGAGCCGCAGACAGTGATGAGCTGGTAGTGATTCAAGGAATCATCGATGCCTATATGGAGGAGGACGGGGAGTTGGTGGTTGTGGACTATAAGACAGACAGGGTGCACAGTGTCAGGCCTTTGCTGGACCGGTATACGGAGCAGCTTAAGTACTACGGACAGGCCTTAGAGCAGATGACCGGGAAACGGGTAAAGGAGAGGGTGATTTACTCGCTGGAGATGCAGAGGGAGATTTTTGTTTAGTGATGAGGGGTGTTTAGAAAAAACAGCAAAGCGGGTATCAAAGCAGCAGTGAAGTGAAATAATGCGGATAAAATAAAATTCCCAAAAAGTATAGTTTTTGGGAATTTTGTTTTGTTTATAAATCTTATCTATTCTATCATAATTTAGACAAATATTCAATAGATCGGAAGAGCGTCGTGGGGAAAGAGTGT
>CAJUHR010000016.1:19488-95938 GCA_910586255.1 uncultured Lachnospiraceae bacterium
CGTGTGCTCTTCCGATCTAGATGTTTTTTCCAATAAATCCATAAATATAACAAATTCCCAAAAAATATAATTTTAGGGAATTACAGATAAGTTGTCAAGTGAACTTTGCGAAAGACCAATATTGAATTAAAAGGTTTGCCTTTAAGGCAACGAATTTCCGTTTTTGTGGTGGTATGATAAAGCCGTAAAAGGAACTGTTACAATAGTTAAACATGAAAGGAGAAATTCATTATGGGAGATGTAAAAAGGAAGGTCGAAATTGCTAAAGAGCTGGCGGAAAAAAAGAAAAAGCAGGATATAGCAGACAGACAGCTGAAAGAAATAGTGAGAAGGAATGAAGTGAATCCTAATCCTTATCGTTTAGGCGATATAAAACAAAAAGCAAGGGAATTAGAGAAAATTAATAAAGAGGTTAAGAAGTTGCAGAGTGATTTTAATCAGGAATCAAGGTAATGGCGCAACGCTAAAGGATACCAGGTCCGGGCAGTTGCAACCAGGAAGGGGACTAAGAATTATGAATGAAGCGATCCTAAGAGATGCTTTTGAAGAACTGAAATATAGCTATGCCAAGGACAGGCTGACATCACTTTATAATGGAATTTATCAGGAGGTTTGCGATGCTTCGGCAGAAAGCCTTGCAAATAAGATTACATCGAAGGAATCAAAAAGTGTTAACAACTTTTATCTTCAGCTGGATAAAGAGGTCCGCCGTGTAGCAATGGAAAAAATGAAGGAGGCGGGAGTTCAGGATGAAAATATTCCTTTAATTTGGACCCGCGTCAGGAGAAACATTCATTCTCCGGAAGTAAAACTGTGCAATCAGGAAGGGTATTCCGGGAATGTCAGACATAATGAAAGGGTGACAGCCTCATCTGCTTCATCTGCTATACAAGGGAAAGCTAAGAAGCAGGAAACAGCGCCCCATGCAATTGGAAAGTGGATAGTGGTTGCAGGTGTTGCCGTTGAAATTGTTGCGTGGATTTTTATACCATCCTACAAAACGTGGTCACCGATTGTTAAGGGAATTGGAATTGTTCTGGGCGTTGCCGGAGCCGCGATTATTTACAAGGAGAAGCATGACGGTTCAAGAATTACGTTAACAGAAGCCGCGGTACATCAGGCGAAGCAGCAGTCTAAGGAATATATTAAGGAGATCTGTATGAATCAGTGCCAACTGAATCACAGAGTTTTTTGTGAATGGCTGGATCAGATTTGCGATGCACTGATTAAAGAATGTAAGGCTGAGACCAGCTAAGCTGCGGGGTGAATTATGAATCATATTTATTTGGATTTTGACGCAGTTCATAAAAAACAGGAAGCAATCCAATTAGCTGCTGATATGGAAGAATGTGACTTGATGGTTTTAAGCGAAGAAAATGAAACCGTAGGTTTAAAAGAGGCCGGCTATATGGAATCAGGGAGGGGAATTCTGATCACTTGCTTTAATAGCGGATGGCTTCATTATCATTCAAAACTGTTCAGGGAGCATCCAATGATTACCCACTGGATCGTGGCAGTATTGTGGAATGGAAAACAGGCAGTGAAGGATATGATTTACAGGCAGTTATTGTCAGCTGTGGAAGAGGAAGACTGTTACTGCGAAATTGTTTTCGAGGACTCGGAACGCTGGGATGCAATCAGGGAAGCAGTTAATCGGCCTGTGAAAACGAAAAAAAGCTGTGCTGTCGTATCAAAAAACAAGGCTTTGGCACAAGATGCGGCAGAAGTTATGCAAACGTATCTTAATGACTGGATTGTCCACCCGGTCGATGATGTAAAAAATAATGATTACAGTTATGAAGACGCAGTTTTTGTTGTCGGCTGTAGCTGTGATGAAATGTTGATTTTACCGCCCAAAAAAGGAGCTAAAAAAAAGATATTTTGGCTAAATGAACCATTTTTTATGGAAAACGAGGCAAAAACTTCAATTGTAAATGAAATTGGCGAAAAAATGAATGAATTGGGATGGGATATTTTTGATTATCATAATATCACATACATAAGCTCCATAGAGTGTGAGATGGCTTTCGTTAAAATCTATCGAGAAGAAATTACTCCAATGGCACTTATGTTGAAAGATGATTTTGTTATGTGGGATGACTATGGTTTACCTGTTTCTTTTAGCAGGATGAGCAGTGAAAACATTCAGTTATTTTTGGAATCCAACTGCAGATTTTCCGATATGGCATGTCAATTATCAGCAAAGAGAAAGAACAATGAAGGGTAATGCTTATGAAATATACAAAAACAGATAAAAATGTAAAACAGGATGTTCTCTATGATAATACAAAAGAAAAAGCGATTCCAAAAAATCACGCAATCGAATCGGAATTATGGAAAGAAGAACCGAATCTGAAGATTACCGGAGATCTTCCCATAGATGATTTACAGGTGTCTGTATTCCAGTCAGGCAAGAGGATGCTAAACATTCTTTGTGACAAGAAATTGGCAGAAAGTGATGAGGTTTTTGAAAAGGCGGAGAAAGCAATTCAGGATTTGGGCCATTTTTCTTATGATATAGGCTTTGCCGGGGAGCAGTCTTGCGGTAAGAGCACGGTCATTAATTCTTTATTGCAATACCCGTTGATGCCAACCTGCCAGCTTACAACCACGGCGTCCGTGGTTCGGATCGCATATTCAGAGCATTTCCGTGTGCGTGCATTTGATGATGATACCCAAAAGGTTGTTTTGGATTTTGACTGCGAAATACCGCAGAAGGAGGGGGCGCGTAAAAGATTCCTGGAACAATTCAACCGTCTGTTGGACTATGGAATTTCTGCTATGAAGATTCTCATTATTGAGAATTTTCAGTATTATTCCAAAGTGGATGTAAGGAATTTTGAGGTTACCGCTGCGGATATGGAGATGACGCCGGAGGATCCAAAACATGTAATGTTATTGATGTTTGTCCTGTTAGCGGTTTATGTCGGCCAGAATGATGCTTCCTGGGGTGATAAAACTGCCAGATTGATGGAAAAAAGGAAAGCTTTGTTCCAATATTTTGGTATACCAAAGGATACGGTGAATCTTTCTGTTTTCGGACAGGCAAATTTTGAGGTGCTGAAATCCGGCCTTATCATTACCGATTTGCCTGGCCTTGGCTCAAATGCCGGAAATCAGAAACGGGAGGGGAAAAAAGTAAAAGGCCATGACGAAATAACAAAGCAGGCCATAGGGGACACGGAGACAATGGTATTTTTGACAACACCGGAGAACCGCCGTGAAGGATATGAAGTCCTGCCGGAAATGCTTTCCAACGCAAAATTGAAAGAAACCGTGTTTAAGGGGAATCGGATTATCCCTGTGATGAATAAAGTGGATCGCTGCGGGAAAATGGAGCGGGAAGCGGCGATTCAGAGTTTTTTAAAGGCTCTGACAGCTTCCGGGGTTAATAAAGTCTCGGATGACATCATTCTGTATTCGGGTATTTTTGGTGAATATAATTATAAAGATATTCCGTTTGAGCGGACATTGTATTACACACAGAATTATGATGAGCGAACTCTCCAGCGTACTATGCGGAGAGAACATTGCACGCTGGAAGAGGCAAAGGAACAATATATAAACGATTTACGTGAGGATATGGGATACCAATATGAGGATTCCGGAATTGAGAAACTGAAGCACTTTTTTCGCACAGTATACGTGGAGGGAGGAAAGTACAACAAATCGGTTGCCACTGTTCAGGCGATAAGATCCGTGTTTTTGACGGTAGTTTCTGCCCTTGAGCAGGCAGCAAAAAGCTGCAGTGTCTTAAGCTCTGCCCAGACTACCATTATGCAGGATGTGGTAAAAAGCATGGAAAGTGCCGTAAAAAGGCCGACTGCCGATATTATCTCACGGCAAAATACAGAATTGAATCGAATCAGTGAAGATGTGAATTCAAATATGGAGAGTTATCTCAGTACGGTTCCCATATGTTATACCAGTGCGTTTCAGTCGGATTTAAAGGGATACAAAAAGAAACTGACAGATATTATGAATGGATTTGAATTGAACTGGCTTGGGATCGGAAGCAAGGCATTGATTAGCACGTCCGGAAGCGCTAATCGGGAACGGTATTTGAAACTGATGGATGAAATCGATCAGTTCCCGGTGTCCCTGGTTACCGTTAACCTCCAATATGAAAAAATACTGGAATTTACCAGGGGGAAAATAGATCGATTTTATGACGACACCCTCAATGGTTTAGAGAAGCTTAAGGATGATATCCAGGAGGCGTTAGAGAATTCCATTAAAAAAGCAGAAGAACAAAACTTAGGTTCCGGTGAGTTGGAGACTTTAAAACAGCTTAAAGATCAGTTGATCCTGTTTGTTGACAAGCAAACCGAGGCGACAAAGGAAAACTTAAATAATCAGCAGAAGTTAGAATCGGATGCCCAGTATCAGATCATCAATGCTATTTTTGATTTGAATGAGCAAATGACAGATCAGTATACCGATTCCATTAAGCAACAATTAAAGAACCGGATTTCCAGCGGACTGTTTTTTTCCAGCAGAGAGTATTTGCTGATCGATGGCCCGGATGGAATGAAAACGGCAGTTAGCAATTTGGACTTAACGGATGAGGAGCTGGGGAACATAGAGGCAAATATTGAGGCAGGTGTTAATGTGATCATACGGAATAAACTGCCGAACTGGGTGGACGGCCTTTATGATAGTCTGTATATGTATAATGTGTTAAATAACCAGATTGAGAAACCAATGTCGGAAATGGTTGCCGTGATGTCGAATTCTGCTGAAGAAAATAAGAAAAAACTAGTCATATTAAATGAGAAAATCAGGGAATGGAGGGAATTGGGCGATGCCTATAAACAGGGTGTCCAGCCTTATATGCGCATTGCATTTCGCTACATGAAAGACAAAGAGCCTGGAAATTTATTACTTCAGGAAAACGTGCTTCATGGATGTTTTGCTGAGAGGTGAGAGATGAAGGAATTTGGAAAACAAAGTAAGAAAACTCTGGCAAATATAAAATTATTTTTTGGGGACAAATTTGAGGGGAGGGATTCGGAAAAGTATGCTTATATTCTGAATTATATTCCGTATCCGGAACTTGCTGATGATCCGGAAGATGTCCTCAATGATTTATATGCGAAGGCAGAAGAAGAATTATCCGGCTATATTCCTGCTGAAAAGAAGGGAAGATTTCACAAAGGAATATCGATTACCAGGCTTGGAAAACCAATGAGGAACCAGCATAAGGATCCGCAGGTTCAAATGGAACAATTGGCTCAGCAGATGGGACGGGTTTTGGCAGGATATGAAGAGGTTCTGGAGTTGTCGGTTTTCCAGGGTACAGATGATTCAAATGAATACGGTACGTTTTTTCGGCTTGCTACTGAGGAAATGCTTGAAGGGCAGCTCTCTTCTTTAGTACGCGGGGTTTACAGTCAGGTCAAGACGGTTCCTTTTTCTGACGGCAGTGTCCAATATCCCAATACATTGTATGCAACACTTTCCGTCCCTTATCGGGACTTGAAACAGGAAGAGGGGAAAAAGCAGGAAACATATGATTCTAATTGGGTGGATGCTGTTTTTCGTTCCCTTCCCGGAGAAGGCGCGTATCGGATAACCATCCGTATTGTTCCGCTGGAACCAACGGATCGATTGATTGCCGACAAAATGGAAAGAATACAGAGCCTTTCGGATCAGATGCTGCTTTACGGGGAGGCGGAATGGAACCAATCAACGAATTTAGGAGCAAATTATACCAGGCAGAAAAATATCATTAAAAATATTGCCCAGAATGTTAAAGCTACATTTGCCGGTTCGGAAAATGTATCAGGAAACTTTGGCGAATCATTTGGAGTAACGCGCCGCCAGAAGAATAAGAAAGTTCAGCTTCTTGTACAACAGTTGGATCAGATGCTGTACAGACTTGGAAAGGCGGGTCAGACAAAACCGTGGCAGGTGGTTATTTCAGCAGAGGCAGAAGATGAGGATGTCCTCCAGACTGTTTGTGTATCCCTAAGCGGTGCTTTAAAAGCAAATCATTATGTGATTGATTGGGGGCAGGAGTATTGCTTGGCGGCATTGTTGTCCACAGAAGAGCTGCTTCCGCTGCTTCGGTTTCCCACCAGAGAATTTGCGGGTTTTGAATTTGTAGATAATGAAGAATTTTCTCTGGTATCTCCAACCAATGTCCGGGAGGGAATGGATATAGGAAACCTTTTGTGGAACAGTGTGGAAACCTCAAAATTCTATCTTCCGAACCATTCGCTAAACCGCCATGCTTTTATATGTGGAATGACAGGGGCCGGCAAAACCAATACCTTGTTTAAAATATTAGAGGAGGCACAGGTTCCGTTTCTTGTCATTGAGCCGGTAAAAGGCGAATATCGGTCGCTGGCTGCAAGCTATGAAGAGCTGCATATATGGTCTATGAAGGCGGAGCACAAATCGGATACCAATATAGATATTCTCAGGATTAACCCCTTTTGGTTCCCGGATAATACGAACATTGCATTTCATGTTGACAGCATAAAAACGATTATTGCATCTGCGTTTGAATTGAGCAACGCCATGCCCAACATTCTTGAGCAGTGCATGTACAATATCTATATCAAAGCCGGATGGAACATTATCACAAATAAGAATCGGTATGCGGGAACCATTCCAAATGAATTCTTGTACCCTACGTTTTTGGATCTTGTTGATGAGGTGGAGGACTATTTGGATCACTCCAAGTTTGTGGGGGAAACACTGGGCGATTATCATGGGGCGATGACCACCCGCCTGAAATCATTTGTCAACAGCTATAAGGGACTTTTGTTAAATACAGAAGTTCATCCGGACTATGAAGAGATGATGAAGAGAAGAACCATCATTGAACTGGAAGGTCTGGCTGATGATGCAGATAAATGTTTAGTTATGGGGACTATCTTAGTGCAGTACTTTGAATACCTGAAGCTTCATTTTACTGTTTCTGACAAAAAGCTTCAGCATCTCCTTGTAATTGAGGAGGCCCACCGTTTGTTTAAGAATGTTGAAAAGAAAGTATCTGGGGCAGGACAGAGTGCGGATCCTACAGGGCAGCTGGTAGAATCATTGAGCAATATTATGGCAGAAATCAGAGCATTTGGAGAAGGGCTTTTAATTGTGGATCAAAGCCCCTCTAAGATAGCGGAGGATGTGATCAAGAATTCAAGTACAAAAATAATCCACAGAATTGATAATGAAAAAGATATTAAATTATTGCAGTCAGCGTTACTGATTCCTGATGATAAGACAAGCCTTCCGGCTTTGGCACAGGGCGAAGCGCTGATCCGGACGGAGGGAATGAAGCGGCCATGCAAAGTGAAAATCTATTGTTCCGATGTCAAGGAAAATTATCATTTATCGGATAGTTTTCAACATAGCGGGGTGGCAAATGCAGAATTGGAATATGCATTTGCTGCAATGGCAATTCTTTCCGATGATACGATTGCAGATGGTATCCGAACAGCTATTTGGTGCTTTTTGATAGAGCTGGAGAGAGATGCTCTGAATCATTGGAAGCGGGATATTGATAAACTGCTGCATGATATGATTAAAGTTTTAATGGAGCGCCGCCGATACGATTTGGTCAATGGAAAGATGGATATAGTCCGTCAATTGATAGCTCAGTCAGTGCGACAATTGCGATCGGGTACATTGATCAGCATCGGAGTGAATGAACTGGCAGAAATTCACCTGTTTTTACAGCGATTACTTGATTTTTATGGGGAAGAATGGAATAACAGACCTGTAAAAAAGGGGAATCTTATACTTTTTGAAAGATTTTTTGTAAATAAAATAGCGCCCCTTGTCTGTGAGTATGTACAAAAGCTATGTGCGGATGAGCTGATAGGGAGCGAGAAGGTGGAGTAAATCAGAAATGGCGGTGCAAAACAGGAAATCATGATTCTTACAAAGCAGGTTCTGGAGAAAAAAGTAAAGGATTCAGAATATAATCCCCATGCAGCGTATGAGGTGGGCGAACATTATTATTCTCAGGGCGAATATGAAAAAGCGGTTCATTGGTATCACAAAGCAGTTGCCGGTGCAGACCCGGACCCTCTGGCATGTTATGCCCTTGGCTATGCGTTTCAAGTGGGCCAGGGCACATCGATGGATTTAATCCAGGCGCTGCACTATTATGAAATGGCAGCTATGAAGGATTTACCTCAGGCATGTTATAATCTTGCGTATTTTTATCAGAATGGAATCGGTGTTGCAAGAAATCAGAAACTGGCCGATCGCTATAGTGAACGCGCTTTAGAATGTTTAACCCGGCAGGCACATGAACTCCAATCAGCAAAGGCCGGACTTTTGGAATTGCAAAGAGTTATTGAGGCACAAAAGAGGAACTATGATATTCTTTTAAAAACCCATCAAAAAGCCCTTTATATGGTGGATGAGCAAAAGAACGAGCATAAAAAATTAACATCTGAATTGGAAAAATGGATCGGATTATACCGAAAGGAAGAAGGGAAAAATGTACAGCTGGCAAAGGAAAAAGAGGATTTGCTGCAGCTTATCCGGTATAATCAGAATCAATTGCTGGACTGCCAAAGGCTGTTGGAGGAGGAGAAGAATAAAGTGAAAATGATGAATCAAAATCGAGAAAACAGAATGGGTTATTTGCAATATTAGGGAGGAAATATTTATGAAACAAAAGAAGTGGATATTATTGTTAATTTTTAATGTTGTAGCATGGATTTCTTTATTTTCTGCCATAGCGGCAGATATAAGTCCGGCGAATTTGACAACGTTCAACGTGATATTTCTGGTGGCAACAATGGGCGTGCTTCCCTTTGGTTTTGGTTTGGCAGCATTAATCCTTGGCATTTGGATGATTGTGAAAAAGCAGGGAGGGAAGGTCGCGGCGGTTATAGGGATGCTTGTTGCGCTTCCGATGATTTTTTTGGGAGGTGTTTATCTTTTTGGCTTCTGTGTCGCTTTCTCCCGTTCAGGCATGGAATCATTAAAAGAGCTGGTTAAGAGTATATTGGATTCCATGAAGCAAACGATTGCGGAAAATCAGGGGAGATGAGTGATGGCGAAAACAGGAGATTCTCTGTATGGACATTATCGTCAGTCATATGTGTTGGGAAAAGAACTTGGTTCCGGCGGAGAAGGAACGGTATATCGGACAACAGATGAAAATTTAGTGGCAAAGATTTATAAGGATCCGAATGCCGAGACAGAGAAAAAGATATTGAGTATGCTGAAACTAAATATTGAGATGCGGTCCCCGGGGGGAATACCGTTGATTACCTGGCCGAAGGATATCTTATATCAGGGAGGAAGCTTTGCGGGTTATGTGATGCCTTTTGCAGGAGGAGGGGAACCTATATGGAATATGGGACGGCCGGAGGGGCGAGGTAAAGTATTTCATGGGAAATACGACTGGTCAAAGGCTCTTGCGGTGGCGACAAACATTGCTTCATTGGTCTCCTATCTGCACTCCATGGGCATTGTTATCGGCGATATGAACAGTAACAATATCTTTGTCCATTCCAATGGATATGTGACAATTATGGATGTGGACAGCTTTGACATTCAGGATAAAGATACAAAAGAGCATTTTAAATGCAAGGTGGGACGGCCGGAATTTTTGGCTCCTGAGCTGCAGGCACGCCGTTTGTCTGAAGAATCTGCAGTATTTACACAGCAGACAGACAATTTTGCTTTGGCAGTTCATATATTCCAGTTATTATTTTATGCACATCCGTTTAATATGAAAATGCTTGACCGGAGAGAAGGCTCAAGAGGAGAAAATCAGCAGGCGGAAGCGATTGTTGAGGGAGACTGTCCTTTTATAAAACCAGGCTATGAACATATGATTCAGGCTGGTGTGCCATATATGTCCATGCTTCCGGATTATTTGCAGGAAGATTTTCGTGAAACCTTTTCTTATAATGTGCTGAACAGTGTGCAGAGAAGGGAAATGCGCACAAAAGCGGCGAAATGGTTTCAGGATCTTGGGAAACTGTATCAGGAAAAGGACAGGGAGCTGGTTCAGTGCAGCGTCAATCCGGAGCATTATTATCTGAGATCACAGGGATGTGAGCTGTGCAGAGCAAAACAGCGGCTGGACGACCAAAATAAAAGGATTGCTCAATGGGATATTCAAAGTGTTTGTGTGAATCAGCAGCAGGCGGATGTGACCACAAATCTTAGCTCGGTATCTTCAAAAGAGCAGTGGTACAGCCATTATAAGGTGAATAACTCCCCTCTGTCCATGAGTATTCCGCTGTATGTGCGGCGCACATATCCAAATGGGGATTCCACCGAAGTTCAGAAGCTCCCTCAGACATATAAGACGGGAGACTGGATTAGTATCGAGGGGAGTACACAGAAAGAAGAGCAAAAGCAGGCGGGGATATACACAATCGAACTGTTTGACGAAAAACAGCGGCTGCTTATACGTAACAGTATCCATATGACAGAACCGGTTGAGGCGGGACAGCCGGCAGGCGGAGGAAATGTTTCGGGAGGAAGCCAGGGGCAACCGCCGCCCGCTCCTCCAAAAGTTCCTTTTTATAAAAAACGCGGGCCAATGATTGCTGTGATTGCCGCTGCTTTTATCGCGGCAGTCTGCATGTTTGGCAATGATGATACGGATTTGGCAGTTCCGTCATCATCGCCGGAGCATACGCCCACAATTTTATCTGGTACCGGAACCACTCAGGAATGGGCAGCAAACCGGACAACCGAATCCGCTACAGAACCGTCTGAAGCTTCCAGGGAAGAAACACAGCCGACTGCGGAAGAAACAACCCAGGCTCAGGAAACAGAGAATCTTTTTATGACCGGTACGGTAGAAGCGGGAATGCTTCACATTTTTAATTATACAGGGAGAGATGTTACCAGGATTTATATTTCTGATTCATCAGAGAATTCAGAGGGGGAGGATCTTTTAAGCAGTACACTTGGATTTGAGTACTATTTAGAAGTGAGAAATTTTGGAAATAATTATCAGTCAAACTGGAGTATGCTGGTAGTGACAGAGGACGGGAGCGGATGGCAGTTCTCCGGGTTAGATCCGGATCTGATTACATATGGTTCTGAATTACAAGTGATTTATCAGGATCATAGTGTATTTGCAGAGATTGCCAGTAATTCTCCCCGGCTGAACGGCCGGGTAATTGGGGCGGAATATAAGAATATGAACGAGCCGGTAACGCAGGCATCCACAGAAGCACAGTCGGAATACATTCTTCCTGACTCCGACAAGCGATATTATACGAAGTCGGAATTATCCGGTTTGACACTGAATGAACTGCGGATTGCCCGAAATGAGCTTTATGCCCGTCATGGGAGAATATTTAATGATGGAGGATTACAGGCTTATTTTGAAAGTCGTTCCTGGTATCATGGGACAATTTTATCGAATGATTTTAAGGATGAGTTGTTTTTTAATGATTATGAAAAAAAGAACCGGGATTTGATTGTAGAAGTGGAGAACGAAAAAAAGAATCAGTAAGGGAGGTGAGCTGCCGAATGAATATGAATCAATCAGGGAGAACGGGAATCTATCCGCAGGATTTGCTGCAAAGCCTGCCGCCGAGGCAGGAAGGAAAATGGGCAAGAAATTCTAAATTTTCAGCTTTTGCGGTCTCCCTCCAGGGCTCTTCCCATGTCCAAAAGGGAATTCCCTGTCAGGATTACAGCGATATTCGTATTTTAGACGGATGCGGCATCATAATCGGCGGAATCGCAGATGGTGTGGGAAGCTGCCCATTGTCCCATTGGGGAGCATATATTGCCGTCAATGAGGCGCTGAATTATGTGGAGGACAAAATCAGGGGATATGAAAGAGCGCCGGGGGAACCGGAGATTAATCAGATTTTAAATGATGCGTTCCGCTATGCAGAGGATATGGTGGCAGGGGCGGCAGACGCGGCGGGACAGGCGGTGCACAATCTCCAGTCCACCTTGACGGTGGCGGTCTATGACGGCTCGAATTTATACTGTTGCCATGTAGGTGATGACGGTGTGGTGGCCCAGCAGCAAAATGGCGAAGTAAAGCTGGCTACCAACCGCTTAAAGGGGGAGGAGGCCAGCAGTGTCTATCCGCTGCAGACCGGAAACTGGGAGGTTACCAAGATAAGAAATGCCGTTGCAGGCTTTGTGATGGCCACAGATGGTGTTTTGGATGCATTTGCATTGATGTATCCGGATTATGATAATATTAATTATTTTAACCGTATCTATTATCCTTTTATGGAGCCGGCTTTATATGGAATGACAGATAAAACAGCGGCTGATGCAGCGAGAAAGACGTTGGAGTTTTACCAAAAATATTTGAAGAGTGAGGGATACCGGGCAAAAGTTACGGATGATCTTACATTGGTGGCAGTGACGGCTCCGGCGGTGCTGGAAAAATCGGTGCATCCGAAATTTGATGCAGAGACCTGGAACAACATAGAGCGGGAAAATGAACGAAAAAAGGCAGTGGCTCTCGGATATACCATTCCACAGAGCCAATCCGTTCCGGAGACGGTTCCAAACAGGGTTCCGGAGTATTTAACGGTGGAAAGAACGTCAAGATCTCCGGCGTATTCCACGGGGGACCCGGCAAGAAGGAGTTCTGGCAGACTTTTGGCAGAAGAGGATAAAGTGAAAAAAAAAAGAAGCAGGAAATCACCGGGTGACCACATATTTTTATTGTTTGCTGTGCTTGTGACGTTAATTGTTGTTTTAATTGCAGCGATTGCTGTTTTGGGATTCCTTTATTTTAAGAAACCTTTTAAAACAGGAGATACGGAAACATCGGATAAAATAGTGAGTGAGGAGATGACAGAAGAGCTGATTGCCACAATAGAAGAAACAGTAAAACTGGAAAAAATGATAAAAGCAACGGATTCAAATGCTGTCATGGAAACAGATGAAGAGCAGACAAAGGAACCGCAAACGGAATATAGTGAATGACAAAGGAGAGAGTGGATATGGAAGACAGGATGCCTTTAAGCTATGAGGATATGATTCCGCAAAATATTGGCGAGAAGCATGTGGCGTGTGTGCTGTTGGTGGATATTTCGGGGTCAATGAATGGGCGGTCCATTGCAGAATTGAATGAGGGCCTGCAGGAGTTTGGAAGAGCTTTGGCACAGGACGGACAGGCAAGAGGATGTGCGGATGTATGCATTATCAGCTTCAATACAGGTGTACAGACAGTGGTACCCTTTTGCCCTGCGGTGAATTACATGGCGCCTCAGCTTTCCGCCGGAGGCCTGACCTGCATGAATCAGGCGATTCTCGAAGGGCTGAATGCCATAGAGGAGAGGAAAAACCTTTATAAGAGCTATGGGATTCCCTACTTCCGTCCCTGGATATTTTTGCTGACAGACGGGGAGCCTACGGATACAGAGAACGAGGGGGCTGCAAAACAGAGGCTTTGGGATGCGGTTAACAGCAAAAAGGTGAACTTTTTTCCAATGGGTATCGGAAACGCTAATATTGCAAAGCTGAAAGGCTATACAGCCGGCGGAAACGGAATGGTGTTAAAGGCAAGTGAGAAAGAGTTTAAAGAAGCTTTTGTGTGGTTGTCCAGCAGCATCAGCATGGTTACGAATTCCATCGGAGAGTCTGCGGTACAGCCGCCTCAGATGCCTCCCATGATTGAAATTTTGTAGGCAAGTATGTCCATAATACGAAAGGAACAGTAGATGAAAAAGAGTATTGAAAAGATGTGGCTTAGGGTGTTGATTACTTGCCTGTTTGTCTTAGAATTAACCGTTTGTTCTCTGGCAGAATCACAAGAAAATCCAACTGCAAATGCCCGAAATGGAGTTGTCCGGATTTTGGCAATTTGTGAAGACGGCTGTCTTTGGACGGGATCCGGTTTTGGTGTTGGTAAGGCAGGAGAAGAGACGGATATTTTTGTCACCAACTGGCATGTTGTGGAAAAACCTTGTGACCATGGAGTAAATGTGGCAGAGTTTTATATCCTTTTAGATAACCATGCAGTTAATTATATGAAAGTTAATCGTGACCGAATGATCAAATGCAGGATGGTGGAAACTACAGATTCAACTAGAGGAATTCCCGATTATGCGGTAATTCAGGCAGAAAGAAAGGTTCCGGATCGTATTGCTTTGCCACTTTTGTCTAGGGACCAATGTAGTGTATCCCAGAAGGTTATTGCTATTGGATTTCCAGGTTCCGCAGATTTGGCAAATGCCAATGCATATATAGCGGCTGAAGTGTCAGAAGTGACTTCTACGGACGGGTCTATTTCCCGTATGCTGGATAATTTTGATGATGGTCCATATGAGGTTATTGAGCATACAGCACGGATTAACAGCGGCAATTCCGGAGGTCCGCTGATTACAGAAAACGGTGCGGTAATCGGGATAAATACATATAAATACAGGGATTCATCGGAGCCAGGAGAATATTATGTTGCTGTTTCCATTGACTATGCGATCAAAGCTCTGAATGATTATAATATTCCCTATGACATTTATTCGGAAGAGGTGCCGGCAGAAGAAAGCTCTTTCCCATGGGCAGGAATTGCTATTGTGGTTCTTATTGCTGCCATTGTGGGAGTCGTCTTAAAGAAAAAGAAGGGACTGTCCCCCCGGACGGTGGCTGCTTCTCAAGCGGCAGCGACCCAGCCGCCCTATCAGCAGCCCCAGTATAACCAGCAACCCCAGCCGTCCTATCAGCAGCCCCAGTATAACCAGCAGCCGCAGCCGTCCTATCAGCAGCCTCAGTATAACCAGCAGCCGCAGCAGCCCTATCAGCAGCCTCAGTATAGTCAGCCCCAGTCTTCTTATCAACAGCCCCGGCATAGTCAGCCCCAGCCGCCGTACCAGCAGAATCAGTACGCCCAACCATCACAGCAATATCAACAGGCACAGGCAAATCAACAGGCAGCTTCAGCAGGAGGTTATGCCAGGCAGGCAGGCGGTTCACAGCTGAAATTGAAAGGAACGAAGGGATGCTTTGAGGGACGTATGTTTGCTTTCAGCAAGGACCGCTACCAATTTGGTACAAATGAGTCCTGCAAGCTGAAATATCCTTCCAAAACTCCTGGAATCAGCCCGGTACACTGTGAATTATTGATTCAAAACGGCAGCTTTTATTTAGTTGACTTAGGATCTCAGTTTGGAACTTACATAAATGGCAAAAAAATTGCTCCTAACCAATCTTATCCATTAAAAGCAGGAGATACCATCTGTCTGGCTTCTGCACAGGAAGCTTTTCAGGTAGTAAACAATTAAGGGGGATATGCTTGATATGAAGCCAGTGATTATATGCTTTGTGGCAGGTTCTCTGCTTTTGACCGGGTGTACCCCGAAACAAGGGGAGTCGGCTGCAGAAGCCATCGGAACAATCCAGGAGGCTGCAGAAGTAACATTGGAAAAAGAAAGTGAAACAGAAGAGGAGACTGCACAAGAGGAAACAACCGAAGAAATAGCAAAAGAAACAGCTAAAGAAACTGCAAAAGAAGAGACAGAAGAGACAACCGAGGAAGTGGTAAAAGACCCGGAGGTGTTGTTTTTTGACACATTTTTTAAAGATCGGGGAAACAGGGGATTTTTGTACTCAGAATATAAGCAGCCGCAGGATATTAATTTAGATGAATTGTATTATACCGGCGCCGGCCTGGAACAACATTCCATGGAAGAGGAAGAGCGAACAGCCTACGAAGAGGCTAGTGGCTGGCGTATCCAATATGATATGATCCGTCTGACTGCCGGCCAGATTAATCAGCATTTGCAGGAAAAGACGGGACTTACCCTAAAACAGATGAACACAAAGTTTGAGAATTGGATTTATCTTCCGGATTATGACTGCTACTATTTCCAGGTCAGCGATACCAATGATATTTTTGATGAATGTACGGAAGTGATCCACTTAGACAGCAGTACGGTGCAGGTAAAATACAATTGTATAGATAAAAAATCGGGAGTTGTTACGCTGAAAAAACAGGGAGAGGAGTATCTTTTTCTTGCCAATGAGTATGAGGAGGTTTTTAAATATTCGGACAGACAGGAAAAAATCAGCCTGAATGACAGTTGGGAATACAGCGAATTTTCTAAAATTTCCACAGGGACAGCGGTTCTCTATCATACAAACCGTAAAGAGCCGAAAGAAATCGTGGTTTGTGTGAATGCAGGACATGGCACCGAAGGGGGCGGAAGCGTAAAAACTTCCTGCCACCCGGATCAATCGCCTAAGGTTACCGGTGGTTCCACAGGGGCCGGAGCATATACCGCAGCTGCTGTGTCAGCGGGAACAACATTTCTCGATGGCACTCCTGAAGCCCAGGTGACGCTGGCAGCAGCGAAAAAGCTAAGAAACCGATTGCTGCAAAAAGGATATGATGTTTTAATGATCCGTGACAGTGAGGATGTCCAGTTGGACAATATTGCACGGACTGTCTTGGCCAATAATAATGCAGACTGCCATATCGCGCTGCATTGGGATTCTACGGAAAACGATAAGGGAGCATTCTTTATGGGGGTTCCGGACATTGCCTCTTATCGCTTGATGGAGCCAGTTGCCTCCCATTGGGAAGAACATGAATTACTGGGAGAATGCCTGATTACGGGCTTGGAAAAGGGCGGGATAAAAATATTTTCTGAGGGAAGGATGGCCATGGATTTGACACAGACTTCCTATTCTGCCATACCATCGGTGGATATTGAATTAGGAGATCGGGCATCCGGCCATTCCGGGGAGCAACTGGACAAACTGGCGGATGGCCTTGCCCAGGGGATTGATTTGTTTTTTGAACAATAAGATAATTAAATGGGCACTGATAGCAGGTGATTTATTCACCGAAATTTATACAATGCTGTATTAGTGCCCCCTCCGATGCTGGCAGTGTGATTACTGGCCGGATGGAGCACTGGATACTTATTTTAATAATGCCATAAACTTATCCGGACTGTAAATCTTTGCTTTCGCCATCTTAAAATCCTTGAAGTTACATGTTACCAGACAATCTGCATCCGCCACTTTTGCACATTCATCTTGCAGACAATCCTCAAAATCTTTAAATTGTACAATATCTATAATTTAATATGACATTCGTATTAATTAATGCTGCCATATTTTTTCCTATAGCCTCCCTTCCGACTTGCTCATAGCCATAATCTTTCGGAAAAGGATACTTCTTTTTTAATTCTTCCATGTGTAAAAATGCCTGTCTTTTTTCAGCTACTGGATTTTGAGTCTCAGATATTTTCTCTGTATTTTTCGTGACTATGTTAAAACGTTTAATCATCTCTATAAAGAACTTGATGCTGTTATCATCTGGCAACGAATCAATCATAGCATACGCTTCCTGCCGCAGAGTCATGTATTTTGCCTCAGACGTGCTGGAGGCCGGCCCGAAGGCTGTGGATTTCTATTTTCATGAGGTTCTTCCTCTGGGCCTTCCTGCCATGCAGAAGTTTGTGGACATTACAATCGTGGAGACGGCCCTGGCCAGTGCTTCTGAGTGGAGTCTGACACTGTAGGCAGAGAGTACTTAAAAGGCAGGCAGGTTCCGGACACAACGGAAATCTGGTGTCCGGACGCAGCTTTGGAGGCTCGGATACTTTGGCGACCAGCTACATTCTTTCCAATGCAGTGAAAAAGCTGGCGGAGCATCTGGGACTGTCCCAGGTGACCTGCGGCCTGGAGGCAGAGCTGGAGGGGGAGATTCTTAAGGTGACAAAGGAGCTGGAGAATGGCAGGGCAGTGATTGGTGTGAAGCTGTCTTGTCTTGTGACCTTTACCAAGCCTGTCTGGGATTTGTGCTATCCCACCCATGTGAAGAAAATTTTTGTTCCGAAAAAGAAGGCTGGAGGTGTAAAAATTCGGGAAGAGACAGGCAGGAAAAAGGATATTATTATCCGGGGAGGGGAGAATATAAGCAGCACGGAAATTGAAGATATCGGTTAAAAAAATCCTCTTGACTTTTCCGTGGAAAGTGGATAGAATGAAATACAGGTTTTGCAGAAAATGATAAAGGCAAGGAACATGTCATACTCGTGAGTATATTCATTTGTCCAGTGATGCTGGCAAATGTCTGGCTTGCGGGTAAAAGTAGTGGATTATTTCCTGTCAGAGAGAAAGGGTCGCCGGCTGAAAGCCCTTTTCAGTTCAGATAATTTCACGAAATTCTCATGGGAGCTGCACAGCTGAAGGGTTTGCCGACAGAGTAATCCTATATCGGCATCATAGGTAGGCTGTGACGGAGGATGCACGTTACGCAATGATAAGTGTCTGGGTGGAGAGCAGATCCGCGCAGAAATCAGGGTGGTACCACGGTATTTTGTCGTCCCTTTGTGATCGGAAACGATGGCAGAGGGGCGTTTTTTGTTTGGTAATGGATGCATCCCGGCAGCAGTTCGGGAAATTTGGGATTATGTATCCTGTGAAGGAAAAGGTTTCGCGCTGAAAGATAAAGCAGAAAAAGCAAAGCAGAGAAAAGAAAACAGAGAAAGGAAAGAAAATATGAGAGAACGGTTGGAAAAGATCAAGGAGGAAGCTCTAAAGCAGATTGAAGCCTCCGATGCTTTGGAGAAGCTAAACGACATCCGAGTGGCTTATCTTGGGAAAAAGGGCCAACTTACCAGTGTGCTAAAAAGCATGAAGGATGTATCCCCGGAGGAGCGTCCCAAGGTAGGGCAAATGGTCAATGACGCACGGGCGCTGATTGAGGCCAGGCTGGAGGAAACCAGGGAATTGCTGGCGAAAAAGGCCAGGGAGGAGCAGCTAAAGCGGGAGGTTATCGATGTAACCCTTCCGGCAAAGAAGGCCGAGATCGGCCACAGCCATCCTAATATGGTGGCATTAAAGGAGGTTGAGCGGATCTTTGTGGGTATGGGTTACGAGGTGGTGGAGGGCCCGGAGGTGGAGTATCAGGACTACAATTTCACCAAGCTGAACATTCCGCCGGGCCATCCGGCCAGAGACGAGCAGGATACCTTTTTCATCAATCCGGAAATCTGTCTTCGTTCCCAGACCTCCCCGGTGCAGGCCCGCACCATGGAGAAGGGCAAGCTGCCGATCCGCATGATCGCCCCAGGGCGGGTGTTCCGCTCCGATGAGGTGGACGCCACCCACTCTCCATCCTTCCACCAGGTAGAAGGGCTGGTGATCGACAAGCACATCACCTTTGCCGACTTAAAGGGAACCTTGGCAGAGTTTGCCAGAGAGCTGTTCGGGGAAGAGACAAAGGTCAAGTTCCGCCCCCATCATTTCCCCTTCACCGAGCCCAGCGCAGAAGTGGATGTGAGCTGCTTTAAGTGCGGCGGAAAAGGCTGCCGTTTCTGCAAAGGCTCCGGCTGGATTGAGATTTTAGGCTGTGGAATGGTACATCCTCACGTACTGGAAATGTGCGGCATTGATCCAGCGGAATACACAGGCTTTGCCTTCGGGGTAGGATTAGAGAGAATTGCTCTCTTGAAATATGAGATTGATGATATGAGATTGCTCTACGAAAACGACATTCGGTTTTTGAGACAATTTTGATTGGCAATGAGGCATGCGGGAAGGAAGTGGCGGCTCGGCTCAGAAGAGAGCTTGCTTTCTTCTGAGCCGAGCCGCCACTTCCTTCCCATAGGGCGAAGCCCTCAAGCTCTAAAGGCGAAGCCTTTAGAGCTTGAGCATGCCGGAAATACCTGGGGCGAAGCCATGGAGCCTAAAGCAAGCTGCAGCCCCCCCAAGCAATCAAGACAAAGCCATGGAGCCCAAAACAAGCCACAACACAGAATAAAAAGGAGACCATCACATGAACACAGCACTATCATGGATCAAAGCATACGTTCCGGACCTAAACGCCACAGCCCAGGAATACACCGATGCAATGACCCTGTCAGGAAGCAAGGTAGAAGGCTATCAATGCCTGGACAAAAACCTGGAAAAAATCATAACAGGCCAGATCACAAAGATCGAGCGCCACCCGGACGCAGACAAGCTGATCATCTGCCAGGTAGATATCGGCACGACCACCATCCAGATCGTCACCGGCGCCCCCAACGTGAAGGAAGGAGACAAGGTGCCGGTAGTCTTAGACGGCGGCAAGGTGGCCGGAGGCCATGACGGCGGTCCTCTTCCGGAAGAAGGAATCCGGATCAAAAAAGGAAAGCTGCGGGGAATCGAGTCAGAAGGCATGATGTGTTCCATCGAGGAATTAGGCTCCTCCCGCGACATGTACCCCGATGCCCCGGAGCTTGGGATTTACATTCTTCCCCAGGACATTCCCATCGGCGTGGATGCCATAGAGGTATTAGGCCTTCATGATACAGTATTTGAGTACGAGATTACCTCCAACCGGGTAGACTGCTACAGCGTGGTTGGCTTAGCCAGAGAGGCAGCCGCCACCTTCCGCAAAAAATTCCACCCGCCTGTGGTCACTCCCACCGGAAACAGCGAGGACATTCACAATTACCTGACTGTCCAGATAGAGGACACCAGGCTGTGTCCCCGCTACTGTGCCCGCATGGTGAAAAATATAAAGCTGGCTCCCTCGCCGGAGTGGATGCAGCGCAGACTGGCTGCCAGCGGGATCCGTCCCATCAACAACATTGTTGACATCACCAACTATGTGATGGAGGAGTACGGCCAGCCCATGCACGCCTTTGACTACGATCTGATCAGCGGCCACAAGATTATCGTAAAATGCGCCAGGGACGGCGATGAGTTCCAGACCTTAGACGGTCAGGTCCGCAAGCTGGACAGCACGGTTCTCATGATCAATGACGGAGAAAAGGAAGTAGGCATTGCCGGAATCATGGGCGGTGAAAATTCCAAGATAACCGATGACGTAAAAACCATGGTTTTTGAGGCGGCATGCTTTGACGGCACCAACATTCGTCTGTCTGCCAAAAAGCTGGGTCTGCGGACCGATGCCTCCGGAAAGTTTGAAAAGGGACTGGATCCCAACAATGCCGAGGCAGCCGTCAACCGGGCCTGTCAGCTGATCGAGGAGCTGGGCGCCGGAGAGGTGGTGGGCGGAATCATTGACGTCTATCCCGTGAAGAGAGAGCCGGTGCGGGTGAAATTTGATCCGGATAAGATCAATTCTCTGTTAGGCACAGAGATCGAAGCCTCCCGGATGAAGCAATATTTTGAAATGCTGGAGCTGGGCTTTGATGAGGAGACACAGGAGGTAATCGCTCCGACCTTCCGTCAGGATATTAACTGCCTGGCAGATTTGGCGGAGGAAGTGGCAAGATTTTTCGGTTACGACAATATTCCAACCACCCTTCCCTCCGGGGAGGCCACAACCGGAAAACTGTCCTATAAGCTGCGGATTGAGGAGATTGCCCGTCAGGTGGCAGAGTTCTCCGGATTCAGCCAGAGCATGACCTACTCCTTTGAGAGCCTCAAGGTTTTTGATAAACTGATGATACCGGAAAACGACAGCCTGCGGCAGGTGGTGACGATCCAGAATCCTTTGGGAGAGGATTTCAGCATTATGCGCACCACTCCCTTAAACGGTCTCCTGACCTCCCTGTCCACCAACTATAACCGGAGAAACAAGGACGTAAAGCTTTACGAGCTGGCAAATATTTATCTTCCGAAGGAGCTTCCCCTTACGGACCTTCCCGATGAACGGATGCAGTTTACCTTAGGCATGTACGGCGCTGGTGATTTCTATACCATGAAGGGCGTGGTGGAGGAATTGTTTGACAAGTTAGGGATGGAGAAAAAGATTCATTACAATCCCCAGTGCGATCGTCCTTACCTTCACCCGGGAAGAAAAGCAGACATTGTGTACGAAAAGACCGTGGTAGGCTACCTGGGCGAGCTTCATCCGGAGGTGGCTGACAATTACAGAATCGGCGAGCGGACCTATGTGGCGGTTCTTGATATGCCGGCGGTAATACCCTTCGCTGATTTTGACAGAAAATATCAGGGTCTGGCAAAATATCCGGCAGTGACCAGAGATCTCAGCATGGTGGTGCCCAAGGAAATTCTGGTAGGCCAGATTGAGGATGTGTTGGCCCAGAGAGGCGGCAAGCTGTTGGAAAGCTACAAGCTCTTTGACATCTATGAGGGCTCTCAGATATTGGCTGGATTTAAGTCAGTGGCATATTCCATCACCTTCCGGGCCAAGGACCACACCCTGACGGATGACGAAGTGAATGCGGTGATGAAGAAGATCCTGAACGGGCTTTCGGGTCTGGGGATCGAGCTGCGGGCGTAATTGAAGTTTATTTAATGATGGTATTTGCACAGGCAATGAGCCAGGGTCAGTCAGTTCTGACCCTGGCTCATTGCCTGCAGGGAACTTGTTACAGCTGATAGATGTGCCTTATATATTAAAAAAGAAGAGGCTGTGTGATAACCATCATACCATTCCCGAAGGGAGCCTCTTGAGATTTTTGGATGTTTTGTTGTTTGGAGGTGAATTTTGAACAGAGCATCAACTTCCCAATCAGAGAATCCAAAATACTGTCCGTATTTCTCTTTTACAGCCCTATCATACTCATCAAACATATTTAGCTTGGAGCCATCTGAGTATTTGGTAATGGGCAGGATTCCGGTCATATAGGCCAATTCTACATATTCCTGATCCTTGAGCAGATTCTTGAAAAAATTAAGACAGTTAGCCTGATCTGCTCCTGTGATAAATGGCATGTGGAATACTGCGTCCCATTCGTCAATAACAAAAACAAATTTTTCCTTTGTTTTCCGGAAATTTCATCCAGAATATCCCACAAGGCTTTTACTGTATCAATTGACAGGTCATGATATGCTTTGGCAAGGTCATGGTTAATTCCATCCTGTATACGGGCAATATACTGTCTGTAATTGGCGCGGTCTCTTGGCGTCTCGCTGAAATCGATGTAAACAACATTATGTTTGTTTAAATGGGCCTTATAATTTTCACTCCTGGCAATCGCCAGCCGTTCAAATAATGTTCCGGAATCAACAGCCCTTTCAAAAAATAAGGCAACCATATTTGCCATAACACTTTTCCCAAAACGCCGTGGTCCCGTGATACATAAATATTTCTGTCCATCTACTTCCACTGTATTTAAAATATCTTCAAGGAGCAGTGATTTATCTACAAAGAAACGTGTTCCGGCAATTTCCCTGTATGATTCAAACGGCACTCTGCTGTTCAGATATTTTCCCACATTTCCATTCCTTTCTCAGGGTTTCAGGCATCGCTTAATTAATATGATTCTATCTTATGATAAAAAGGCACCCAATACAATCGGCGATGGGATTTTTGCTTTCTGGCCCGGTTTGCCATACAGTCAGCGCAGTAAATGTGCAGACCTGCCTGAACAGTAACAATGCCGTCACAGAAAAAGATATAATATCGCTTCACCTTAACATGAATAAGAACCCGTAAAATCAGCCATCCTTATTTCAGACAGGAAATGACGAGAAGAAGGAGGCTGCTTTTTATGTACGGAGCGTTTGAGATTGCAGGAGTGTGCGCCAGGGAGATTTTGGATTCCAGGGGAAATCCCACCTTAGAGGTGGAGGTTCGCCTGGAGGGAGGAGCCGTAGGGCGGGCGGCGGTGCCTTCCGGCGCCTCCACGGGAAGCTATGAAGCCGTGGAGCTGCGGGACGGCGGATCCCGGTATCACGGAAAGGGCGTCTTAAAGGCAGTGGAGTCGGTGAACACGGTGCTGGCGGAGGTGCTGATGTTTGAGGACGCCTTTTACCAGGACCGGATCGACCGGATTTTGCGGGAGGCGGACGGCACGGAAAATAAGTCCCGGCTGGGAGCCAATGCGGTGTTGGGGGCATCTTTAGCAGTGGCCCGGGCCTGTGCGGCTCAGCAGGGAATCCCTCTGTACCGATACCTGGGCGGGGTCAATGCCAGAACTCTGCCGGTGCCCATGATGAATGTGCTTAACGGCGGGGTTCACGCGGACAACACCGTGGATCTCCAGGAATTTATGATCATGCCGGTGGGGGCCAAGTCCTTCTCCCAGGGACTTTTGATGTGTGCAGAGGTGTATCAGACACTGAAAGGCCTTTTAAAGGAGAACGGTTACAGCACGGCAGTGGGAGATGAGGGGGGATTTGCTCCGGATCTGAAGGATTCGGAGGAGGTGCTTTCTTATCTGGTGGAAGCGGTGAAAAATAGCGGCTACGAGCCGGGAATGGATTTTGAGATTGCCATTGACGCGGCTGCCAGTGAGCTCTATGATAAGACCTGCGGCCGGTATGTATTTCCGGGGGAAAGTAAGATGACCGGCAGACGGGTGGAGCGGACGGCTGAGGAGATGGTGGAATATTTTGTCAGGCTGGCAGACCGTTTCCCCATCTGTTCCATTGAGGACGGCCTTTACGAGGAGGACTGGGAAGGGTGGAAGCTTTTGACAAAAACCTTGGGAGATAGGGTACAGCTGGTGGGCGATGATCTTTTTGTCACCAACACAAAGAGACTTAAAAAGGGCATTGAGGAAGGAGCGGCAAATTCCATCCTGGTGAAGGTGAACCAGATCGGCACCCTGACTGAGAGCCTGGAGGCCATTGAGATGGCAAAGCGTGCCGGGTATACGGCCGTGATCTCTCACCGGTCAGGAGAGACGGAGGACACCTTTATTGCGGATCTGGCGGTGGCGGTAAACAGCGGGCAGATAAAAACCGGCGCTCCCTGCCGGTCCGAGCGGGTGGCCAAGTACAATCAGCTTTTGCGGATTGAGGAGCAGGTGGAAGAATAATAAATCATAACAAGGGAGATACCCGTAGCAGACTACAGGTGTCTCTTTTTCCGTGGAAGCCTCTACTTCTATGTAGCCGAGACGAATGACAGATACCTTATAGCGGCTCATTTCGTTTTTCTCCTTCTGATATATATGAACAGTTTTTTACTTTTACAGTATATCAGACCTTTGTGACAGTGCATGTCTTTATAGAAAAAATCAGCGGGAAAGTGCTGATTTTTTCTATATTAAAGCTTATCAATAACCGTTGCCAGTGTCCGGATGATAACAAGATATTTTTCAAACTGTTTCTCATCAGAGCTTCTCTGGATTTCTCCCAGAATCTCATCCAAAAGCTCCTTTTTCTGAGGCTCCTCGCCGAAAAGAAGGGAGTCGGCCGATACCCCTAAGCCGGTGGATATTTTTACCAGAGTCTCCATACTCATTTTGCGGTCGCCCCGCTCGATATTGCCGTAAAAGGCGGTTGTGATTCCACATCGCTCGGAGGCTGTCTCCTGGGTCAGTCCCTGCTGCTCCCGAAAGGCACGGATTCTCTGGCCTATTTTTTTGTAATCAATATTTTCCATAGAAATCTCCTTGTTGACACAAGACTGCGCATATTTACGGCAGTTTCCGTACAGTTATGGGCCAAAGCATATGCCCCATCGCCGCAGGCGATTTCAAATGGGTATATGCTGTACCGTTCACAGGGCACCTGTGAACAGCAATAAAGAAACACACAAAATACATGTCCTTTGATACTAATATTTTCACAGAGGAGTTTTTATATGTAAATCAACCAATAGAATTAAAATATATTGCTTGTAAGCATTGAGAATGGTATAATCTATTGAGATAGCGACTATTTTTCCAAAATGACATTTTCTGTCTCTTTTGTCTGATAAAATGATACCAAAGTCAAAAGGCTGTAAAATCCGATGCAGGTTTGCCTGAAAGAGGATTTTTGACCTTCGGACCCTGGTATCATAAAATATAATTTTGAAAACAAAAGAAGGGCTGTATTATGGGGAAGGACAAAAAATATATATCCAAGCATAACCGGATTTTAGAGATTTACCATCGTCTTTTGTCCGGTGAGGTGATTGAGAAACAAAAGGCCGCCGAGGAGTACGGCGTAAATCCCCGTTCTATTCAGCGGGATATCGATTCAATTCGCGATTTTTGTTCTAACCTTGCCGTAAGCTATGGAGAGGTGATGGAGATCCGGTATGACCGCCGTGCAGGGGGATATCGGATTGTCAATAAAAAAATATCTGCATTGTCAGAGGGAGAATTGTTTGTCACTTTAAAGATTCTCTTGGAGAGCAGATCTCTTACAAAGGTGGAGATGAAAAGCATTGTCAGCAATCTGATGGAAAAATGCCTTCCCATAGAGGAACGGAAAAAGATGGAGGATCTTATCTCCAACGAGCTGTTTCACTATGTGGAGCCAAGACACAAGAAAAAGCTTGTCAGCCAGATCTGGGATTTGGGCTTAGCAGTTTATTCTCACCGGGAGGTGAGTCTGGAATATAAGAAGGTAAACGGCGAGATCACAAAGGCGGCGGTCAAGCCGGTGGGGATCATGGAGTCCGAGTTTTATTTTTACCTGATCGCCTATATCGGAGATAAACACAGAGAGTATCCGGGATACCCTACCATTTACCGTGTTGACCGGATTGTGAATTATCAGATTTCGGACAAGATATTTTATGTTCCCTATAAGGACCGGTTTGAGGAGGGGGAGTTTCGGAAAAGGATTTCCTTTATGTATGGAGGAAAGCTGCACAAGATCCGTCTTTTGTACAAGGGAGCGGATATCAATCTGGTTCTCGACCGCATTCCCACTGCCCAGGCGGTGAGAGGGGAGGACGGAAGCTTTGTGGTGACGGCGGAGATCTACGGGGATATGGGACTGGATTTTTGGCTGAACGGGCAGAGGGATGTGGAGATTTTGGAGGGAGGATATGAGGAAGGAGCAAAGACAGAGACATAAAAGAGAATTTGAGAACACATTAATACAAAGGAGGTGAAAAAATTGTGCTGTTTTCTGACAATAATTCTTATTGTTTTGGCATGCTGGTTTCTTTACAATAAAAACCATACAGAAACCAGGAAAAGAACCAAGATTAGAGAGAAGTACCGTTGTCAAGAGGGAGAATTTGATATTCGGGGACATAGGGATGACTTTATAATAAGCAAAAATAAGAATATTGACTTCCTGGTAAAAGATGGAATGATTGTTGCAGGCAGGGATAAAAGAGTTGACAAAAATTTTGTGTTTTACGGAGGAGATAAATCATGAACATAATTGACGACATGCTGGACTGGGCGGCAGATAAGGTACAGACATTTACCGGAGAAAAAGAAAGGCGTCAATTGGTACAGGAATATAAGGACACATACATACAATTTAAAAATTCTGTGGAGCATTTGATAGAAATCGTTAATGATAAAATCCGTGAGTTTAATGAGCAAATTTTACTGTTAAACGATTTGAGAAAAGAGAAGGTAAAGAACAATATTAACAGCCTTTGGGCATTTCTTTCCAAATTTGGTCCGGTTAAAGAAGCAGGTGAATACGCAAAGGAAGAGGAGTCTCTGACAATGGCTTTTCCCACAAAAGAATTTGAAGAAAAGGAAGCTTATATAACAGAAATAGACTGGAGCAAGGAGGATGTTTTTATAAACACCTTTTTTACCAGTCCTATTGGCATGAAAATAAAAACAAGAAAGCAGAATTTGTCCATAAAGGAAGAACTGGGAGAATTTCATTTGCTGATTGAGGAAACCCTGAATCAGCTTCAGCTAAAGACAGAACGGGTGGAAATGGACAGCGAAATAGCAGAAATTTATATATTTTGTATAAAGACAATAGCAGAATATATTGTTCGTGTTATTTTGCCGGAATTGGAAGTTGTGGAAGCATTTTTTCAGGCATTAAAAATAAAAAATGAAATCGTATCTGGAAATAAGCTGGAAGAGATTTCCTTTTCTACGGATTTGACACTTTTAAAAGACACAGTATATAACAAACATTTTCTGTTTGTCAAAAATGTTTTTATGTTTTATATTTTATCATGCAAGATATACGACACGCCTGTTCTTACGAAGCTGCTTAAGGGAGAGTCTGATGAGATCGATAAAATAACTCTGATTTCAAATAAACAGGCATTGCTGGAAATGAAGGATAGAATAGATGGAAATCTGATATTTAAGAGAGGATAACCCCTATGGAAGATAATACAATTACAATCAGACAATTGGTTGAGGCAAGGGATGCACTGGCCGTGCAGGAAAAAAAGCTGTATATACAGGCAGCAGAAAGAATGAACATGGGGATGAAGGAGATTTTGAAAAACGATTTCGGAACCGTGCTTGTCAAAGATATAGGACGGGATTTGGCCGGTGAGGTGTCAAGACGTTTTTTTAATATGGAGGATTATTATGTGACTGTAGATCAACTGGCAGACCGTTTTCTCCATTTTTCCTATGAGGGAGATTTTGATATCTTTGAAAGTGATGAAAACATAAGAAAAGCATATTACAACAATCATGACGGCTTATCATCGGCCACGATGAAAACAATTACAAATCAGTGTGAACAGGCACAGAAACAGCTGTTTACAAAGGAGAGAACAAAGGATGGCACAACAACTGCCCAGAAAGCGTACAGAAGGTCAAGGACTACTGCGGATGGCAAAATTTATGATGAACTGACGGGACGAGAGGCAGAACGGACAAGCGAACTTGAGGCCGATCATGTTCAGTCCAGAAACGGAGCAAAATATAATTCCCGATATATACGGGAAGAACGGGCAGAGAAATTGAGAGAATTTTATAATTCCTCAGATAATATGCAAATGATTCACGGTTCTGCCAATGCATCCAAGGGGGATGTGCGGGTGTGCCAGGATGCAAAGGGCAATATTGAATACTTAAATGCCAGAGAGATGAAGAGCCGTCAGGAAAAAGGAGAATCGGTCGTGGATATTACCTACAAGGCCACACCGGAGCAATTGACGGAGGCGGTTGTATCCCAGTGGGAAAAGGAATCCAAATCCAGTGAAAAAATAAGGATATTGAAGGAAAAGGGATATCTGGATGAAAACGGGAAGGTAAAGGACAGTGTAAAAAAAGAGCTTCTGCAAAATTATAAACATTCACAAAACAAAGAGAGTGTCACAATTCTTAAAAATGCAGATTACAAGGAGGTTGCCAGGGATTCCGGAAAAGAGACTTTATCTTCCATGAAAAAAATCATTGCCGGTCAGGTGATCTATTATGTTTTGCCTCCTGTGGTTTTTGAAACACAACAGATTATCCGAAAGAAAAATATGAATCTGGATAATTTTTTTACAGAGATAAAAAAGGCAGGAAAGCGGGTTGTTCGGTATGTAGTGAAAAAATTAGATAAAATATTTACAAATATTGCGGGAAATGCAATTCACAAATTTATCAAAACCTTTTTTGATATTATCATCGAAATGGTAAAGGCCACGGTAAAAAAGCTGGTCAGGATCGTAAAGGACTTGGTTTTATCCCTGGTGAATTGCGGAAAAATATTGGTGGATAAAAATGCAACGGCGGCACAAAAGGCAGATGCGGTAACAAAAACATTGTCTGTTACGATCACGACTGTTGTGATGGAGCTTTTGTTTGAATATCTGGAAAAACAGTTTCAGCTGCCGGATTTTCTCATGGAACCTTTGCAGATTATTGTGACAGTTGTGGCAACGAATATTATTATGCTTGTGCTGAATAAATTGGATTTGTTTGATACCCGGTATGGTTTGCTGGTATCTAATATTGAGAGAGTGATCGATGAAGAGAACGCTTTGTACAGGTTATCCAGCCAGGAATTATTGACTATGGGGCAGGGAAGATTAGAAGAAGCGATGCAGATTGTTAAGCAGCAATCAGAGGAAATGATATCTAACATTGTGAAGCTGGATGTTTACCAGGAGGAAGCAATGCCGTATTTGGAGCAGCTTAACAAAATGTTTCATATGGAAATAGATTTTAACAATGAATGGAATTGCTTTATAAAATCCGCTTAAGGGAGGATATAATAAGTGAATGTCATCGTTATTATTATAATTATAGTTTTGGTTTGTTTTATATGCGCCAGCCTTAACAGCAGGTAGAGGCAAAATAAATGAGATTTCCTATATGTAATAACAGACCGGACAGGGCTCCGCATATTTTTGGGCATCCGTTTATTTTGTGTTGGCGCTGCAGTATGGTTGCCTTTGGAGCGACATTGACTCAAATTGTCATTGAAACAGGAGAAATTCGGATTTCCCGTATGGCGGCGTGTATAAGTATTTGTTTGCTTATTCCCATGATATCAGATGGTTTTTTGCAATATTATGGTTCTGTGGAAAGTACGAATTTAAGAAGGGCTTTGACAGGACTGCTTTTCGGAAGTGGAGCAGCAATTATTTCTACATTTTTATGTGAGCAATTATTTTAAATAACTCAAACTTCCCATATCAATACACCATGCGGTGTGGGAAGTTTGAGTTAAATAATAATTATTAAAAGAAATTAGAAGGGAGATATCTGCAGCAAATTGCAGGTATCTCTCCTTGTATAGATGGCATCAGCGTATTTTTATTCCTCCTGGGCCAGCTCCTCCCACCGCTCATAAAGTGCCTCCAGCTGATCCTGGATATCCTGCTTCTCCTGATTCAGTTCCATAAGCTTCGCTACATCGGTGTAGATTTCCTCCCGCTGCAAAAGCTCGCCGATCTCACTGTCCCGTGTTTCCAGAAGATGAATCTGGTCCTCGGTCTTTTTCAGATCATTTTGCCGTTTGCGGATCCGGGCCTGCATTTCCTTTTGCGCCTGCCAGTCCTGTTTTACACTGGAGGTTTGGGCAGTGCCGGATAAGGAGACAAAGGCCTGGCTTGCCTGAGCTTTGCCGGAAGCGTCAGCCAGGGAGAGGCCCGTCTGCAGGTTGCCGGCCAAAGAGCCGGCAGCTTTGCCGTCAGAGGAAGAGCCTGTTCGGAAAGCCGGGGCGGAGGCGCCCCCTCCGTAAAGGCCTGCCATAGTCTCCCGCTTTTCCAGATAGTAATCATAGTTGCCGATATAGTTGATCAATGTCTGTCCGGTCAGCTCTAGGATGCGGGTGGCCGTCTGATTGATGAAATACCGGTCGTGAGACACATAGAAAACCGTTCCCGTGTAGCTTTGAAGGGCGTTCTCCAGGATCTCCTTGGAGGTGATGTCCAAGTGGTTGGTGGGCTCGTCTAAGATCAGGAAATTGGCCTCTGACAGCATAAGCTTTGCTAAGGATACCCGCCCCCGCTCGCCGCCGCTTAAATCAGCAATCCGTTTAAACACGTCATCACCGGTAAAGAGAAAGGCAGCCAGAATATTGCGGACCTGGGTGTTGGTGAGATCCGGGTAGGCGTCCTGAACCTCCTCAAAGGCGGTTTTTTCCATGTGGAGCACGTGGTGCTCCTGGTCGTAGTAGCCCACATGGACCTTGGCGCCCAAGGTGATGACTCCCGTGTCAGCAGGCAACATTCCGTTGATAAGCTTTAGGATGGTGGTTTTGCCGGTTCCGTTGTTGCCGATGAGAGCCACCCGCTCTCCCCGCTTGATGTCTATATCCACATGGGAGAAAAGGTGATTGCTGCCGAAGGATTTGCTTAAGTCCCGGATCGTCAGCACGTCATTGCCGCTGGTGATGTTGGGGGCAAGCTCAATACGCATCTCATCATTGACCTCCACAGGCTTGTCTAAGACCTGAATCTTGGAAAGCATTTTCTCCCGGCTCTCGGCACGCTTAACGGATTTTTCACGGTTAAAGGATTTTAACTTGGCGATTACCTCCTCCTGGTGGCGGATCTCCTGCTGCTGGTTCAGCCACGCCTTCATCCGGGCGGCCCGGACCATGGCCTTTTTTTCGCTGTATGCGGTGTAGTTGCCCGTGTAGACGCTGCATTGTCCCTGCTCCAGCTCGATGACCTTTCCCACCACCCGGTTTAAGAAATACCGGTCATGGGCCACGATAATGACTGCTCCCTCATAGCCGCGCAGGTAGGTCTCCAGCCATGCGATTGACTCCATGTCCAGATGGTTGGTGGGCTCGTCCAACAGGATAATATCCGGCTGGGACAAAAGAAGCTTACCTAAGGAAATCCGGGTTTTCTGGCCGCCGGATAAGGTGGATACCACCTTGTCAAACTCGTCCTCCGAAAAGCCCAGGCCCTTTAAAACACCGGTGACCTGGCTCTGCCAGGCATAGCCGTTTTCCAGCTCAAAGTCATGGTTTAAGCGGCTGTAGGCAGAGAGCATCTGCTCTAAATCCTCTCCCTTGGCATCCTTCATCTGAATCTCCAGGGAGCGGATCTGCTGTTCCATCTCAATGACAGGACGCTTGACCTCCCGAAGCTCCTCATAGATGGTGCGGCTGCTTTCCAGATCCTGATGCTGGGCCAGATAGCCTAAGGTTTTCCCCCTGGAAAGAACCACATCCCCGGTGTCAGAGGGAAGCTCTCCCACAATGATTTTTAACAGGGTGGATTTGCCGGCGCCATTGATGCCCACAATGGCGGCTTTTTCGTGATCCTCTATGTGAAAGGACACCTCGGAGAGAATCTGGTCTGTGCCGAAGGCCTTGCTTATATGACTGCAGGATAGTATCATGACTGTGCTCCGTTTCTTTATAAAATGGTTAATTTTCGTAACAAATTATAGGTTATCCCAACTGATTTTTTGACTGTGTATGTAAGTATAATATAGGTTGCCTCTTTTTTCAACCATACAAAATCCTCTCTGGAATGTTAAGATGCTTTGTGGTACAATGAATTGCGCGGATGCTGGTTATACCAAAACAGTTTCAAATACAGATATAAAGGGAATGACAATTATGGATACAAGCACATTGCATCAAACTTCACAGACAGAAACAAAAGACCGGTTTTGCAGAGCCGGCCGGTTTCTCCATCAGCTATTGGTCATGGGAGAGCTGATGCAGTCTTGCGGCGCGGAGGTGTTTCGGGTGGAGGACACCTTAAACCGTATGGGGAAGGCCTACGGAGTGGAGAGGATGGATGTATTTGTTATCACCTCCAGCATTGTCATCACAATGGAATTGCCGGACGGAAGGGAGCTGACCCAGACCAGGCGGATCCGTGAGAGCGGCAGCAATGATTTTACAAAGCTGGAGCGGTTAAACGGGCTGAGCCGGGAATACTGCTTAAACCCCTTTGACGAAAGGGTTTTAAGTCAGCGGCTGGAGGAAATTCGCAGCGTTCATCTGCCCCGCCGGAGCCGGTATGCAGGCAGTGTGCTGGCGGCATGCAGCTTTGCGGTGTTTTTCGGGGGCAGCATCTTGGACGGGGCGGCAGCGGGCATCTTTGCAGTGATGATTTGTCTCATGCAGGAGTATGTGGCCCCTGTGTGTATGAATGTCATGATATTTAATGTGGTGGTATCCTTTTTGACGGGAACCGGAATCTGTACAATCAGCCGCTGGCTTTTTGGATTGCACATGGATATGATTATGATCGGGGATATTATGCTGCTGATTCCCGGAATTGCCATCACCAATGCGGTGAGGGATGTTCTGATTGGAGACACGATTTCCGGGATTATGCGGTTTATTGAGGCAATGCTTTGGGCCGGATGTCTGGCCTTTGGTTTTATGAGTGCCATCTGGATGGTGGGAAGGATTTGGTGAGAGATGACGGAAAATATTTTTATCATGGACAAGGCAGTACAGCTTATTATGGCATTGCTTGGCTCGGCGGGCTTTGCCATACTGTTTCATTTGCGGAGGGAGCTGATGGCAGTGGCCTCTTTCGGAGGCCTTCTTTGCTGGCTGGTATATCTGATATGTGAGCCTGTGATGAGCGGATATTTCTTTCCGTCCTTTGTGGCCAGTGCCTGCGGGGCCTTTTACGCGGAGGTGCTGGCGCGGGTGCTGAAGGTGCCGTCCACTCCGTTTTTTGTGGTGGCTGTGATTCCTCTGATACCGGGAAGCACTCTGTACTATGCCATGGACCAGGTAGTTCATGGATATCTGTCTCTGGCCAGCGCCTACGGTGTCCGGACAATGCAGTGCGCGCTGGGAATCGGAGGAGGCATGAGTGTGGCCTGGGCGGTGTGTGATTTGTCCCGCAAGCTTCGGGCCGGTATAAAAGAGTGAAGAATCGTTTCTGGGGTATTGGTTACTGTTCACGGGGTATCTTCTTGTCCGGCTTACGCCAAATAAGAAGATGTCCCACCACGTTTATCTTGCCCTGGCGGGCCGTATCTTCTTGTCCGGCTTACGCCGAACAAGAAGCATCGTGCGTTCGCCCGATTTGGAAAAACGGATAAAAACAGTCTTACAAGCAAGCTTGACGCCTGTTTTTATCCGTTTTTCCCCGCCCCGTGAACTGTAACGGGTATTGTACTCAAATAAAAACTTATTTGACATTGCCTTTTTCACACTATATAATTATAATCGTATAGTGATTCAAAGGAATGGAGAAGTGTATATTATGGAAGGAAGAGAGATATCAAAAGCAGTGATTACCCGGCTTCCTCGGTATTACCGCTATCTGGAGGAATTGCTGGAATCCGGGGTGGAGCGTATTTCATCCAATGAGTTAAGTGTCAGGATGAAGGTGACGGCTTCTCAGATTCGGCAGGATTTAAATAATTTTGGTGGATTTGGCCAGCAGGGATATGGTTATAATGTCAAATATCTCTATACAGAGATTGGAAAGATACTGGGGATTGACCGACAGCACAATCTGATTATCATTGGCGCCGGCAATCTGGGACAGGCAATCGCCAATTATGCCAATTTTGAAAAGCGCGGATTCATCATCAAGGGTATGTTTGATATCAATCCACGGCTGATCGGTCTGGTAGTACGGGGAATTGAGATTCGCGGAGTGGATGATTTAGAGCAGTTTATTGAGGACAATGATGTGCAGATGGCGGCTCTTACCATCCCAAAGACAAAGGCATCGGAGATCGCCGACCGTCTGGTAGGAGCGGGGATCAAGGCCATCTGGAATTTTGCCCGTGTGGATCTGAATGTGCCGGATGATGTGGTGGTGGAAAATGTTCACCTGTCAGAAAGCCTGATGCGGCTGTCCTACCGGGTATGTAATATGCAGGATAAGGAAAAGAAGACAACAGCAGAAAAAGCCAGAAACCAGGAAAAGGAAGGAAGAAAGGTATAAGATTAAAAAAGCTCCGGCAGACGACAGGAAGGGCCTGGTTGTCTGTCGGTTTTCTGGTAGTTCGGTTCTTTTTGCAAACACGCTCTGGGAAAACAAATTAAATCATTATGAGGAGGTACAAAAATATGATAAGGGTGGGAATCATCGGTGCAGGAAAGATTGCCATAAATATGGCAAAAACCTTGCAGGGTATGGATACGGCAGAGGGCTATGCCATTGCGGCCAGAGATTATGACAGGGCCAGGGCCTTTGCAGAGGAGCATGGATTTGAGAAGGCCTACGGCTCCTATGAGGAGATGCTAAAAGATCCCCAGGTGGATCTGGTGTATGTGGCAACGCCTCATTCTCACCACTATGACCATGTGAAGCTGTCCTTAGAGCACGGTAAGCATGTGCTTTGTGAAAAAGCATTCACGGTCAATGAGGCGCAGGCCAAGGAACTGTTTGCCATGGCAAAGGAAAAGGGGCTTCTCCTGACAGAGGCCATTTGGACCAGGTATATGCCCATGAGAAAGACGCTAAATGAGGTTCTGGCCAGCGGAGTCATCGGAACTCCCTACATGCTGACGGCCAACCTGTGCTATATTATTGAAGCAAAGGATCGCATTAAAAAGCCGGAGCTGGCAGGAGGCGCGCTGCTGGATATCGGCATTTATCCTCTTAATTTTGCATCCATGGTGTTTGGCGATGATATTGAAACGATTACCGGCACAGCCACGTTCAATGAATTCGGGCTGGATTTGCAGGAAAATATCACGCTGATATATAAAGATGGCAGGATGGCGGCTTTAAGTGCCAGTACCCGAGGCTTAAGCGACCGCCGGGGGATTATCTATGGAGACAGGGGTTACATTGAGACGGAAAATGTCAACAACTGTGAGGGTATTAAGGTTTTTGACACAGAGAGAAGGCTGGTGGCATCCTATGAGACGCCAAAGCAGATAACAGGTTATGAGTATGAGGTGGAGGCCTGTGTCCATGCCATTGAGAACGGGGAGACAGAGTGCCCCCAGATGCCTCATGAGGAGACTTTAAGGATGCTTCGGTGGATGGATGAGCTGCGCAGACAGTGGGGAATCGTGTACCCTATGGAGAAAAACTGAGGCCGAAAAGGCTGTAATGAAAGCCAGAGAGGTCATCCTAAAACCAGGAGGAGACAAAATGAGATACGTTGTGACAGGAAAGCAGATGAAGGCCATTGATCAGGATACCATAGAAAGGATCGGGATTCCATCGGTAGTGCTTATGGAGCGGGCGGCTCTGGCAGTGGCGGATGCTGTCTCCTCACTGGCCCCGGACAGAAAGGGGATTCGGATTGCGGCGGTCTGCGGCACCGGCAACAACGGAGCAGACGGGATTGCGGCAGGAAGGATTTTGTGGGGCCGGGGGTATGAGGTAAGTGTATTCCTGGCAGGAGATCCGGATAAGGGCACAAAGGAATATAAGCTCCAGAGACAGATTGCAGAACGCCTGGGGATTTTTATGGAGCCGGCAGAGAGTTTTTCCCGGTGGAAGGGACAGGTGATTGTGGATGCCCTCTTTGGGATTGGCCTGGGGCGGAAGGTGGAGGGAAAATATCTGGAGCTGATTGAGGAGATGGCAAAGCGGAAAGACGAGAAGGTGGTGGCTGTGGATATTCCCTCCGGAATCCATGCAGACACAGGAGCTGTGATGGGGGCAGCAGTCAGAGCCACGGTTACCGTGACCTTTGGCTATGCCAAGACAGGCCTTCTTCTGTATCCTGGTCGTGAGTATGCAGGAAGGGTGCAGGTGGAGGATATCGGTTTTTCCCATTGCAGCCTTGAGAGGGCCGGATGGGATGGAAGAATGTTGGAAAAAGGAGATATGGACGGCCTTCCAAAACGCGGTCCGGACAGCAATAAGGGGACCTTTGGGAAGCTGCTGGTGATTGCCGGATCCGGCGGAATGTGCGGGGCCGCTTTCCTGAGCGGTCTGGCTGCTTACCGAACAGGCTGCGGCCTGGTGAAGATATTGACTGTGCCGGAAAACCGGGCGATTTTGCAGACCATGCTTCCGGAGGCGATTGTGGAGGAGTTGGATTTTGCCTCTGAATGGAACAGGCAGACCGGGAGGGAGAGCTTCCGGGAAAAAATACGCACTCAATGTGAATGGGCTGGCGCAGTGGTGATCGGTCCCGGACTGGGCCGGGGGGACTATGTGGAGCCGTTAGTGGAAGCCGTGCTGGAATGTGCCCGGGTTCCGGTGGTGGTGGATGCGGACGGACTTAATGCCGTGTCCCGGTGTCCGCGACTTACCGGATATTTCTCTGGAAAGGCGGTAGTTACCCCTCATATGGGAGAGATGAGCCGGCTGACAAACAAGACTATAGAGGAGTTAAAGAGCCATCGGATGCAGGCAGCCCGGGAGTACGCGGCAGACACCGGAGCCGTGTGCGTGCTCAAGGATGCATCCACTGTGACCGCGGCCCCGGACAAAAGGGCGTACATTAACGTAAGCGGCTGCAGCGCCATGGCAAAGGCCGGCTCCGGAGATGTGTTATCGGGTGTGATCGGCGGTTTGCTGGCCCAGGGAATGACGAGACTTGAGGGAGCTGCTTACGGCGTTTATATTCACGGGCTGGCCGGGGAGCAGGCTGCGTCCCGGATGGGGGAGCGGGGGCCCTTGGCCAGGGAGCTGGCAGACGGGCTGATGTTCTGATAATAAGGAGAGGATATGAAAAAATACACAAGAGTTTTCGCGGAAATCGATTTGGATGCTATATGCTTTAACATGGAGTCCATGAAAAGGAATCTGCCCCAAAAGACAGAGATGATCGGTGTGGTGAAGGCGGACGGATACGGCCATGGATCGGTGCCAATAGCCGGGGCAATAAGCCCCTATGTAAAGGGATACGCGGTGGCAACGGCTCAGGAGGCGCTTCTTCTTAGGCGCCACGGAATCGAAAAGCCAGTTCTTATTCTGGGTCCGGTTCATGAGAGCTATTATGAAGAGCTGATTCTTCACCGGATCCGTCCGTGTGTTTTTACCATGAAGCAGGCAGAGGCTTTATCCCGGAAGGCGGTAAGTCTGGGTCAAACCGCGGATTTTCATTTGGTGGTGGATACGGGCATGAGCCGGATCGGCATGGAGGCCGATGAGGCTGGTGCAGACCTGGCAGTCCGGATTTGCAGTCTCCCCGGAATCCGGGCGGAGGGGCTGTTCACTCATTTTGCCAGGGCCGATGAGACAGACAAGATCTATGCCGAAAGGCAGCTTGGCCGGTATCTGTATTTTGTTAAGCTGTTAGGAGAGCGGGGAATAGAGATACCTATAAGACATTGCGCCAACAGCGCCGGGATCATTGACCTTATAGGCACTGGCCTCGACTGGGTGCGGGCAGGTATTTCCATCTACGGGCTGTATCCTTCGGACCAGGTAAACAAAAGCCGGGCAGAGCTGCGTCCGGCCATGGCGTTAAAGAGCTTTGTCACCTATGTAAAGGATATAGAGCCGGGACGGCAGGTCAGCTATGGGGGAACCTTTGAGGCAAAAGCTCCCATGCGCATTGCCACCATTCCCGTGGGATATGGGGACGGCTATCCCAGAAATCTGTCCGGACGGGGCTTTGTGCTGATTCAGGGACAACGGGTTCCTATTTTAGGGAGAGTCTGCATGGATCAGATGATGGTGGATGTAACCGGAATGGGGCAGGTGGACACGGACACCCCGGTCACATTAATCGGAAGGGATGGAGCGGAGCGCATCCGTGTGGAGGATCTGGCAGAGTGGAGCGGCGGATTTCATTATGAAATTATCTGCGATGTGGGCAAGCGGGTTCCAAGAGTTTATTTGCGAGCCGGTCAGGTTGTGGGGACAAAGGATTATTTTGATGACGAGTATCCCAAAATGAGATGATAACAGGACTTCCGTTTCCGTCATAAATTAACAGTGGTGGAGTATATACCGGGGGAAGCCGGGCAATACTATGACTGACAGGAACCAGAAATTTGGATCCGGGAATATTTTGACGGAGCGTGAGATGAAGTGATAATCAGGCGAGGAGATATTTATTATGCTGATCTAAGGCCGGTGGTAGGCTCGGAACAGGGAGGAGTGCGCCCGGTGCTTATTATACAGAATGACGTGGGCAACAAGCACAGTCCAACGGTGATCTGCGCGGCCATTACTTCCAAGATGAATAAGGCCAAGCTTCCCACCCATGTGGAGCTGGATACCCGCCGGTGTGATATGGTTAAGGATTCCGTTATTCTTTTGGAGCAGCTTCGGACGATTGACAAGCAGCGACTGAAGGAGAAAATCTGCCATATTGATGAGGACTTGCTGGAGAGGGTAAACCATGCATTGATGGTAAGTCTTGAGCTGGTTACATAAAATTGGCAGCAGCCGTTGGACAGGAGCCGGCTTTTTCAGGACAGCTTTTTCAGGACAAAACTCTTGTATTGACGAAACAGGGGAAATCATGTACAATGGGTGGGACGTGTAACAGGAAAAATGTGGTTTGGGCGGGAAAAAGCGGGTTTTTGCCCGAATCCGGCATAGGATAAAGGAGTTTTTATAAGAATATGGACGATGGCTATTCGTACTTGTGGATCATTTTCGGAGCGGTGGCCTGCCTGGCAGCAGTTGCATATATGGGCTTTCGGTACTGGAAGTCCCGGCAGGAGAGCGTGACGGAGGAAGACATCAAGACGATGGTAAATGAGGGCCATGAGCAGGGCGTCTTAGAAACCAGAGAGGCGAAAATGATCAGCAACATTTTCGAGCTGGATGAGAAGGAGGCAGGAGATATCATGACCCACCGGAAGCATATTGTGGCTCTTCCGGGTGATATGGTTCTTAAGGAGGCGGCGCGGTTTGTGCTGCAGGAGGGGAACAATACCCGTTATCCGGTGTACAAGGAGGACATGGATGATATTATAGGCACCATACATATGAGGGATGTGCTGGTTCATGCCCAGGATGAGAGGGAGCGGGAGATGGAGCTTGCCAAGGTGCCCGGGGTGCTGCGGGAAGCCCATTTCATACCGGAGACCAGGAATCTGGATTCTCTTTTTAAGGAAATGCAGTCTCAGAAGATTCATATGGAGATTGTGATTGACGAGTATGGGCAGACAGCCGGACTGGTGACCATGGAGGACATTCTGGAGGAGATCGTTGGCAATATCTTAGATGAGTACGATGTGGAGGAGAAATTTATTGTACGGCAGGACAACGGAGAGCTGATTATGAATGGAATGACTCCTCTCAGAGAGGCAAAGGAGGCTCTGGGCATTGAATTTCCAGAGGAGGATCTGGACAATTATGACACGGTGAACGGACTTTTGATCTCCCGGCTGGACCGGATTTTGCAGGAAGGGGAGAGACCGGAGGTAGTTTACCAGGGAGTCCGGTTTTCCGTGCTGAAGGTGGAGAACAAGATGATCCAGTCGGTCCGGGCAGAGAGACTTTGGGAGGAATCGGATCCCGGAGATGGCAGGCAGGAGGAACATTCGGAGAAGAATACGGAACAAAAATAAGGAATCTGAAAGAAATAACCTGATATATTTTACGAAGGATGAATCGGCAGAGGCAAGGCGGAAGAAGGAAGCGTAATGGGCTACGCTGACTGATGACAACGCAGCATATGCCGATTTAGACAAGTAAAATAGCAGGTTATTTCTTGAAGATTCCTAAGACGAGTTTGGAAAAAGGACGCCTGGAGGGGCGTTTCTTTTTCGCTCTGTGGGGTATGAGCTCCATGGGTCTTATTTGGAAAGGACGGAGAGATTTACATGATAAAGGTGATGGCGGATACAAAGGATATGCTTCGTGACCGGATATTTTTAAAAAAGGCGGTTCTGATTGCCCTTCCGGTGGCATTGCAGGGTATGTTAAATACCATTGTGAATCTGGTGGACACCATGATGATCGGACAGCTGGGAGAGACTACCATAGCGGCAGTGGGACTGGCCAATAAGGTGTTTTTTGTCTTTTCCCTGTTGGTGTTTGGGGTGGCCAGCGGCTCCGGCGTGCTGGCGGCCCAGTACTGGGGAAATAAGGATGTGAAGAGTATCCGGAAGATGACCGGGCTGGCTATCTTAATATCCCTGACCGGCGCCCTGTTGTTTGTGGCGCCCAGTGTGGCGCGCCCACAGCTTGTAATGCGGATTTTTACAAACAGCCCGGGGGCGATTGAGGTGGGGGCCGCCTATCTGGCGGTGGCTGCTTTGTCCTATCCTTTTACGGCCGTTACCAACACCTATGTGGCCATGCTAAGGGCTGTGGGACGGGTCAAGGCGCCGGTGGTGATCAGCTGCATGACCATTCTCATCAATATCACCTTGAACTATACCTTGATTTTCGGTCATTTCGGCGCTCCTCAGCTGGGAGCCGTAGGTGCGGCCATTGCAACGCTGACAGCCCGGATCGTGGAGTCCGGGGCCATTCTGGCCGTGGTCTATGGAACCAGGTCGCCCATTGCAGGAAGGTTTGGAGAAATGTTCGGTTACAGCAGGGCTTTTATCCGTCAGTTTGTAGGGACTGCAAGCCCGGTGATTGCCAACGAGTTTATGTGGGGTCTGGGCACGACCATGTACTCTCTGGCTTACGGCCGGATGGGGGACAATGCGGTGGCGTCAATTACCATTGCCACCACTATTCAGGATATTGTGGTGGTTTTGTTTCAGGGCCTGAGCGCGGCCACGGCGGTGATTTTAGGTAATGAGATGGGAGCCGGGCAGTTAAAGCGGGCGGAAAAATACGCAAAGAATTTTTTTATCCTTCAGTTTCTGGTGACTTTGGCGGCCATGGGAATCTGTTATGGAATCCGGTGGAACATTATCGGGATGTACAGTATTTCGCCTGAGGTGGCCAGGGACGTGAATGAGTGTCTGCTTGTGTTTATTCTTTTTATGCCCTTTAAGATGTTTAACTTTGTCAATGTGGTGGGAGTTTTGAGAAGCGGCGGGGACACCAGGATGTGCTTTATACTGGACACCAGCGGGGTATGGCTGATCGGAGTGCCCATGGCATTTATCGGCGGCTTGTACCTGCACCAGACTATTGCGGTGGTATATGCCATGGTGATGACGGAGGAGGTCTACAAGGCCGTGCTGGGGTATATGCGGTACAGGCAGAAGAAGTGGTTGCGGAATCTGGCGGTGGAGCTGCACGGGTGAGGGGATTATAAAAAATGGAAAAATTGGGAAAAAACTGTTTATCTTTTCTGAAAAGCTGCCGATATAGGAAGTGTAAAGCAAATAGAATATAATGATGATTACACATGAAGCTTCGTGAGAGCTTTACGTAACCCTCTAGTTCATGGATCCGGGCCGGGGGGGGTAGAACAGGGAAGTCCTGCCCCGAAGGTTTAAGAACATGACAAGGAGGGTATTTTTATGATTATTCAACACAACATAGCTGCCATTAACTCTTACAGAAACTTAGGCATCAACCAGAGCGGACTGAACAAGAACTTAGAGAAGCTGTCCTCCGGCTACAAGATCAACCGTGCCGGTGATGACGCGGCAGGTCTGGCTATTTCCGAGAGCATGAGATCTCAGATCAACGGATTGAATCAGGCTGCAAAGAACGCCCAGGATGCTATCGGACTGATTCAGACAGCAGAGGGTGCTTTGACCGAGGTTCATTCCATGCTGCAGCGTCTTACCACCCTGGCTTCCCAGTCTGCAAACGGTACGTACAATACGGTTGCAAGAGGGAATCTGCAGAGTGAGGTCACGGAGTTGCTTAAAGAGATTGATCGTATCGCTAACAATACCGACTTTAACGGAATCAAGCCTCTGGCTGCCAGCAACGGCGCGGGGAAGATGACCTTCCAGATTGGTCCCAGCTCGGCTGAGACGATTACCGTAAATAGCCAGGCTATGACGGCTTCTGGTATTCAGGCTGCTATTTTCCAGGATGCAGTGGATCGTAATAGTGCCGGATATATGTATAAAATCGGCGATAGTAATAAAATCCAGCTAAGTGGTGGTAAAGAGGCTTATATTACTGCTACTGGTGGCGTGGGTAGCACATACAAAAGTATGATGCAGGCCTTGGAGAATGGTACTTTGACGAAAGATACAAATGCAGTTACAGACCAGTTGAAGACTCCAGGTGGGAGTTATTTAAGCAAGGCAAATGTTGCGTCAGCTTTGTTGCCAACCATGAATATCTCCGGCACCAGCACTGTAGTCGCCAATGCAGCCATCGATACCATCAATGCAGCCATCAATGCTGTTTCCAGCTACCGTGCTAAACTTGGTGCGGCTCAGAACAGACTTGAGCATACAGTCAACAACTTGAAGGTTACCTCCGAGAACATCACCTCCGCAGAGAGTCGGATTCGTGATACGGACATGGCGGATGAGATTACGGCTTTTACGAAGAATAACATTCTTCTGCAGGCTTCTCAGTCCATGCTGGCTCAGTCCAACTCCGTGCCTCAGAGTATCTTAAGCCTGTTGCAGTAATGTTTAATTATTCTTTGAGTGTGGTTTAGAAGCGTGTTAGATCCCAAAGTGAGATAGACCGGTTTCCGGCAGAACACAGAGAGTGTGTGTTCTGCCGGGATTTTTAGGTGTATCCAGAGTTACTGACATTGCCTGTGAACCGTAATGCGCCCGGCGGAAAAATTGTCCGGAAAATAAGGAAAAAATATATTGCCCCTTTCCATGGACTATGCTACAATTACTTTACAGGATGATAGATGAGACATATATTTTGAGAAGCTGCTATGCTGAGATTTTAAATATTTTCATTTCCTGGAAGGTTCTCTTTCAGGTGATCTTGCAACTTGGGAAACATCTTGATTTTTCAACCTGAGATCAGGTAAAGATTCCTTATTGTTTTAGAGAAACCCGCAGATAAATCGTAACAGTTCAGACGGGCATCTTCTTGCCCGTCTACGCCGGACAAAAGCTGGGATGTCCATCCGATGTGGGATTTGACAAGGATTTTAGCTTACAAGCAAGCTTGACGCCTAAAATTCTTGTCAAATCCCCCGCCGTCTGAACTGTTACGATAAATAAAAGAAAAAGCAGGAAATCTATTGTCCGCAGACATAAAACATTTTATAATGGAAGCAGCTTCTTAAAATATAACCCCTGCGCAGAAGTCTGAAATGATTGCTGAATATGTGTGTATGAATAAGAAAGAGAGGGCGAATGATAAAGACGAATTTGGCACAGACGGTTGATGCAACAAGCGATTCGGGGTCCGCATATGATACAAACATAAAGTATTTGTTTGCAGATAAGCAGATACTATCGCGAATTCTGAAATATACCATTGGAGAATTCAGGAATATGGATATTCCAGATATCATGGATTGTATTGGGGATGATATTGAGATAGGAACGAGACCGGTTGATGCCGGGCTTTCCAGCCTTGGACGTGTGAAAGGGACCGCAACAGAGGATAATGTTCCCGGAGAAGGTATTATCTATTATGACATTCGATTTATTGTATACCATAAAGAAACGGAAGATGCTATTGAGGAAATCAGCTTTGCCAGAAAGACCGTATTTGGGAATAAGAACAATCCGTACCCTGTTGATTTGATGAAAGGAATCATTATCAGCATAAGAAACAGAGAGGAGCATACTTTAGGAGAAGCTATGGAGAAGTCCCAAAATACATTGATTGCCATGCTGGAAGAACTGCTTTCCGGTAAAAGCGCCGAAGAGAAGAAGCGTATAATGGCGGATGAATATGGGATGATGATGACTGCTGTACTAGAAGGGAGAATCCAGATCATGTGTAATTTATCAGAGAATATTGAAGCGAAAGGAATCAAGAAAGGCATCAAGAAAGAACGCATTGCGGCTATTGAACGAATGAGGAAAGCGAATGTTGCCAGAGAACAGATTCTTTCATATGGGTATACAGAAGAGGAATATGCGGAGGTAGAAAAACTCATCACTGGAAAAATGAGAGATGAATAAAACTGGATAGAGATAAAAATATACCAGAAAGTCTTTTTCTTTCATATCGGACGAATCATAATATTGATTATTCTTATATCGAACGATTTCATTGATTTTATCACTAAAATCGCATATAATAAAAATAACTCAAAAAAGGAGGGTTTAGCCATGGTTGTTACAGCAACAGAATTTAAAGCTAATTTCGGAAAGTACCTTGAATTAATTGCCAAGGAAGATGTCTTTATTACTCGTAATGGAAAAACGGTTGCTAAAGTTGTAAATCCACAGGTTTCTGCTGTGGATTCCCTGCGTGGAATGTTGGGTGGTATTTCCTCTGATATTGATATGGATTCTTTACGAGAGGAGCGTCTGTTAAAATATGAAAATGATGTGTGATACGAATATAATCATTGATGTACTGTTGGAAAGAGAACCTTTTATAGAAGATTCCTACAAGATTTTGAAGCTTTGTGAAGAACATAAAATAGATGGTTTTGTATCAGCATCTTCGGTTACCGACATCTTCTATCTTGTGAGAAAACATACTCACAGCACAGAGTTGGCATATAAGGCAGTTGGAAAACTTTTGGAAATTGTCAAGGTGTGCAGTGTTGCGAACAATGATGTTCTTATTGCATTTCAGAAAAAGGCAAAGGATTTCGAGAATTGTCTTATTGCTACCTGCGCTAAATCCATACATTGTGATTGTATTGCCACCCGAAACAAAAGAGACTTTGAAGGCTTCGGTATTCCTGTGCTTACCCCAGCCGAAATCCTTTTCACAATATGATGTTTTCACAGTCTGGAAAAACAAAATTAAATTGTAACAGTTCAGACGGGTACCTCAATGAAAGAGGCTTGCTATTCTGCTCAACTAGTGTTAAAATGAAAAAGTATAAAAGCTGGCAGGAGACAGTCAGCTACATAGTTAAACATAAAAAGACGAGAAAAGACAAGAAAAGACAAGGAGCAGAGATTGTATGTCAGGACATTCTAAGTTTGCCAATATTAAGCACAAGAAAGAGAAGAATGATGCGGCCCGGGGCAAGATATTTACCGTGATCGGGAGAGAGATTGCGGTGGCAGTGAAGGAGGGGGGACCGGATCCGGCCAACAACAGCAAGCTTCGGGACGTGATTGCCAAGGCAAAGGCCAATAATATGCCTAATGACACCATTGACCGGGGGATCAAAAAGGCGGCCGGGGACGCCAATTCCGTGAACTACGAGCTGCTTACCTACGAGGGCTATGGCCCCAACGGAGTTGCCATCATTGTGGATGCCCTGACGGACAATAAAAACCGAACCGCAGCCAACGTGCGCAGCGCTTTTACCAAGGGCAACGGCAACGTAGGCGCTCAGGGAAGTGTCTCCTTCATGTTTGACAAGAAGGGACAGATTATCATCGGCAAGGAGGACTGTGATATGGATCCGGATGAGCTGATGATGATGGCGCTGGATGCAGGTGCCGAGGATTTTGCCGAGGAGGAGGACAGCTACGAGGTGATCACTGCCCCGGAGGATTTCAGTCAGGTCCGTGAAGCGCTGGAGAAAAGCGGGATCCCCATGTTGGAGGCGGATGTGACCATGATTCCTCAGACCTGGGTGGAGCTGACCGGTGAGGAGGACATCAAGCGGATGAACCGGATTTTGGACTTGCTGGATGCAGATGACGATGTGCAGGCAGTATATCATAACTGGGACGAATAAAAACAAAAAGAAAGATAACCAAAAACTGTCTGGTGCGCTTGAAGGCTGCGCCTGGTTTTTGATTCATTACAATTATGTTTGAAACAGAAACAGGGAGGATTGGAGCGCCGCTTCGATTTTGCCTGTTTTTTTGCAGATGTTTTATAAAGCAACATGGTTTTGCAATAAGGAGGATGTATGAGGACGTTTAGTGAACAGCAGATCGCGTCACTTGCCCCCAATGCCAATGCATTGACGAATGGAAGAAAGATTTCAGCCGGGGGCGGATTTGTGTCGCGGACGCGGTCGGAGGATGACAGCTTTTACATGGGGGAATGTAAGGGGAGCGGAAAGTCTAACTATGTGGTATCAGCGGATTTTGCCGATGAGGAGAAGCCTGTGTTTCGGTGCAGCTGTCCCAGTCGTCAGTTTCCCTGCAAGCATAGTCTGGCTCTGATGTTTGAGATGGCGGCCGGGAAGGACTTTGCGGTGGGGGAGATTCCGAAGGATATTCTTGATAAGAGGGAGAAAAAGCAAGCCAGAGAGGCGAAAAAGACAGATGCCTCAGGAGAGAAAAAGCCTGTTTCAGAGAAAAGCGCCAGGGCGGCAAAATCTGCCAGGGCAAAGAAGATCAAAAAACAGCTGGAAGGCTTGGAGCTGATGAAGCAGCTGACGGATCAGCTGATGGACACAGGACTGTCGTCTATGGGAAGCGTTTCCCTGAAAAGCTACCGGGACTTAGCAAAACAGCTGGGAGATTACTATCTGCCGGGCCCCCAGAATTATTTTAACCGGCTGGTGCTGGAGATGGAGGCCTATCAGAAGGATCAGGACAAGAGCCATTATCATCACTCCGTGGAGGTGTTAAAGAGGCTGAGGGCTTTAGAGAAAAAGGCCACGGCCTATTTAAACGGAAAGCTTGAGAACGATTCTCCTGAGGCGGATGATGATATTTTGTATGAGAAGCTGGGAGGAATATGGAAGCTGGAGCAGCTTGCGCAGCTGGGGCTTAAAAAAGAGCAGGCCAGACTTTTGCAGCTTAGCTTTCAGGTGGTTTACGATGAGGCCCGGAAGGAGTATATCGATGTGGGTTATTGGGCGGATGTGGATACCGGGGAGATTTTTTGTACCTGCAATTACCGCCCGGTCAAGGCTCTGAAATATGTGAAGCAGGAGGATTCCTGCTTTGAGGTGGCAAAGGTGCCTCTTCTGTGCTGCTATCCGGGAGTCATGAACCGGAGAGTCCGGTGGGAGAGTGCTGCTTTTGAGCCGGTGACAGAAGAGATCCTTACCCAGGTGATAAACCGCGGTCATAGCGAAGTGGGAGAGGCTGTGAAGCTGGTAAAAAACCAGATTAAAAATCTGCTCTCAGAGGATTATTGCGGTATGCTTCTGCGGTTTAAGCGGATTGGACGGATTGACACCGAGAATAAGGCATGCTGGGTGTTAGAGGATGCTGCCGGAGGACGGATTGAGCTGCGGGGCCGGGAGGGATGGGAGGATACCATGACTGCCCTGTCTCTGATCTCCGACAGAGATGTGTTTTACAATCAGAGCCTGTTCGGACTGATGTATTATGACCCGGAGGATCACAGGATACGGATATATCCATGCAGCATTGTTACAGAGAAGGGGATTGTAAGGCTGTTATATTAAGGATATGCCAAAGGAAGGAACAATCCGTGTGCCATAGGTGTCAAAAGGCCTTTTGACCCTGGTATCATAACATATAGGATGACAACACATTAGTATATGTGGAATAAGAGGAAGTAATTATGAATTTGAACGCGGCGTATGAGTTGAGGGACAGACTGGAGACAGCAGCGGTGGCAGGTGTAAACCTGATAGAAGAGGATTTTCGGCTGAAGCGGGCAGTGGAGCAGATGGAGCCTTTTGCCAAGGCAGCTCCTGTATTTCAGAAGATATACGGAATGGCAGGAAAGCTGATTATGCCGGAGTGTGAGGACCGGGCAGGGGTGCTTTTGGACACTCTGGGACTTTTGGATGCGGTATTGTGCACCCAGGGAATCAGCCAGGTGGAAGGGGAGATTTTGGAGCCAAGGATACCTGGGGCAGGTGCGGGAAATATCTATAAGAAGCTCTCCTATGGGAGAATTGCATCTGTGCTGGAGGCGTTTCGGGGAACAGGCAGCGGCCGGTATGCGGTGATCCGGGATGCCCATGAGACGGATCCGGAGATTTTTGAAGATTACCGGATGAAATACTGGATGATCAAAGCATTAGGCGACAGCTATGGGGAGCTGGCAGAGATGGTTGCCGACTGGCTGACACAGGAGAAGGAGCCGGTGATTCCTCTCTTAAAGCAGGGCTTTGCTCCTGACGGGAAGAGAGAGATGGCCAGGCGGATTGAGGTGATTGATAAAATTGCAGGCGGCAGGGAAAATGAGTTCTACCGTTATGCGGCCCGGGAGGGGAACAAGGAGGTGCGGGAGGTGGCTCTTCTGGCTCTGCGCCATGATACGTCCAATCTGTCGCTTCTCCTGGAAAGCCAGAAAACCGAAAAGGGCAAGTGCAGGGAGGCAGCCATGAAGGCCTTGGCCCATATGGACGGGGAGAAGGCGGCAGAGTTCTGGACCGCTATAATGGCAAAGAAACCGGAGGAGACGGCGTCCTACTTAGAGCCATCGGATCAGGACTGGGCCGGTGATCTGATTGCAGATGTGCTGGAGCGGTGGATTGCAAATGCACCTCACAAGCTGGAGGCGGAGGAATCTCCCAGAGGGAAGGAGACCAAGGAGGAAAGGGCTAAAGAGCGGGCTAAAGAAAGAGAGGAGCGAGACAAGTACCGCCAGAGACTGTTGGATTTCTGGCATGCGGCGGCGGGAAAGCACTCGGAAAGAATCCTGGGATGTTATGAGAAAATGTATCATATTTTTCCCAAGGAGGTGCCTCTGGTTCTCACCCGGTCGCTGATACGCAGCTTTCATCCATCCTTTGTCCGGTTGGCAGCAGAGTTTTATGAGCGGTTCGGAGACGAATTTTTAGAGCCGGTATTTTTGGCATCGGTTTTGAACGATTCTCCGGAGGAAACCTATGAGCGCTTTCACGAGTTTATCAAGCCGGAGGGGCTGCTTCGCAAGCTGACAGGGAAGAAGCAGGATGCCACCGGAGTGCTCTACGGCTTTGCCAGGATCGTGTATGAGGAGAATGAGGGGAGATACGGACTTACCTTGGAGGACATGAACAGTCCTGTCCGTGAGAGGAAGGTGTGCCGGTGGCTTCCCAAGGGTCTGGATCTGCGGTGGTATCCTCTTCTCCTTAAATATCCGGGGCGTTTTGCCTCAGGAAAGCGCAATTCCTACAGTATGTACCGCAATTACTATGACTGGATGATGGCAAAGCTGTACCGGCCGGATGTTAAGGAGCTGCAGCAGCCCTACGGAGAATTTTTCTATGAGGGAGCGCTGCGTCTGATGCCCACTACCGAGGGGATTCAGATGATGAAGCGCTGCGGATGGAAAAAATATGAGGGACTTTTGGAGGCCTGTGTGAGAGATAACAATTCCATGCCTACCTATCTGATCCGCACGCTACTTGACGAGATTCCCATGACAAACGAGGAGCTGGTGAAGGAGTTAGACAAGGTGATCCAGGGAAGAAAGGGAAAAGTAACCAACGGAACCAACGGAATTTCCATTTTGGAGCATTGGAGAGACGGACTCTTAAGCGGAGTTGCAGTAGAAAAATTATAAAAACAGGCATTGGTAAGATGCCGTGACAGCAGGGAGAGTGAGTGACATGGATCAGAATATACAAAGACTGCCGGCAGAGCAGCTTTTCGGCAAGGAGATAGAGGCGCTGATTGCCAATGAGAAATATCCGGTGCCTACGGGATGGCAGATGTCTCCCAGATCGGTTTTGACCTATATCTGCGGGGGCAAGGCGGGGGACATGGAGATCAGCCCTAAGTATATTGGCCACAAGCGCCTGGTGGAGATTGCCATCTCCACCCTGGTGACGGACCGGGCCCTGCTCCTTATCGGGGAGCCGGGGACAGCCAAGTCCTGGCTGTCAGAGCATCTGACAGCAGCCATCAACGGGGATTCCACCAGGGTGATTCAGGGGACGGCAGGGACAACGGAGGAGCAGATTCGGTATTCCTGGAATTATGCTATGCTGATTGCTGACGGTCCCTCCAAGGAAGCCATGATTCCCAGCCCCATTTACCGGGCTATGGAGCAGGGGAAGATCGCCCGGGTGGAGGAGATCTCCCGATGTGCGTCCGAGGTGCAGGACGCGCTGATTTCTCTTTTGTCGGAAAAGAGGATCTCCGTGCCTGAGCTGGGGATGGAGATTCCGGCCAGAAAGGGATTTTCCGTGATTGCCACCGCCAACACAAGGGATAAGGGAGTCAACGAAATGTCTGCCGCTTTAAAGCGGCGTTTCAACATTGTGGTGCTCCCCACGCCGGACAGTCTGGAGGCGGAGATGGATATTGTCCGGACTCGCATGGAACAGCTTTCGGGAAGCTTGGATCTCAATGCCCGTCTGCCGGAGGCGGAGGTGGTGGAGAAGGTGTGCACCATTTTTAGAGAGCTGCGCCAGGGGGCGACTCTGGACGGAAAGCAGAAGCTGAAATCTACCTCCGGGGTTTTGTCCACAGCGGAGGCCATCTCCCTTCTGGCAAACAGCATGGCTCTGGCAGGAAGCTTTGGGGAAGGTGAGATCACGGACTATGATCTGGCGGCAGGCCTGCAGGGAGCAATTGTCAAGGAGGACAGCAAGGACGGAAAGGTCTGGGAGGAATACCTGGAAAATATCATGAAAAAGCGGGGATCCAGATGGTTGAATTTGTATCAGGAGTGCAGGGAGCTGAACCGCTGATGGAGCGTAAGGCAGTGGAGAAAAAGAAGACAAATAAAAACACCCCCCATGTTTTCGGAATCCGGCATCTCTCCCCGGCCGGAGCCTGGTATGTCCGAAAATATCTGGATCAGGTATCTCCCCAAATGATACTGATCGAAGGCCCGTCTGATTTTACAGAGCTTATTGAGGACTTAGGGGCAGAGGAGGTAAAGCCGCCCATAGCCGTCATGGCTTATACGAAAGAATTGCCTGTCAGGACCGTTTTGTATCCCTTTGCCGTATATTCCCCTGAGTACCAGGCTGTTTTGTGGGCGAGGGATCACGGGTGCCCATGCCGGTTTTGTGATTTGCCATCAGAGGTATTTCTGGGGCTGGAGGAGCAAAGGCGGACAAGATGGCAGCAGAGGCTTTTGGCCGGGGAATCAGGGGAGGAACCGGAAATAAGCCCCACGGCCCGGGTCTATCAAAGGCTGGATGAGCTGTCAGGTGACGGGGACAATGAGACCTTCTGGGAGCGGACCATGGAGCATGCGGCAGATGAGGAGGGATACCGGAAAGGCGCGGCGGAGTTTGGCAGCTCTCTAAGGGCTCTTTCCCAGGGGGATGAGGAGGAGGACGGTGAAAACAGAATCCGGGAGGCCTATATGCGCCGGGTGATCGCCCAGGCGGTAAAGGAAGGGATTGGGCCTGACCGGATTGTGGTCATAACCGGCGCCTTTCATGTGGAAGGGCTGATCGGCGGGGAAAAGCCTATGACGGACAGAGAGTTTAAGAAGCTTCCCCGGATGGAGTCAAATAAAACCTTGATGCCCTATTCTTATTTTCGTTTGTCTGAAAGGTCCGGATACGGGGCGGGCAATCATGCCCCGGCCTACTATGAGCTTTTGTGGGACGGCTTTAGAAAGAATATGCCGGATTATGCCGGCCGCAGGTATCTGGCGGCACTGGCTTCCTATCAGCGGGAGCACGGCGATATGGTGTCCTCGGCAGAGATCATCGAGGCTCTCCGGCTGTCCTCTTCCCTAGCAGAGCTTCATGAGAGCCAGCTTCCTGCCCTGCGGGATCTGCGGGACGGGGCGGTGACCTGTATGGGCCACGGCAGCTTTTCTAAGCTTGCCCTGGCAGTGGCGGACACGGAAATCGGGACCAGGATCGGCAGCCTGCCGGAAGGAGTCAGCCAAACCTCCATCCAGTCGGATTTTAACCGGCGCTTAAAGGAGCTGAGACTGGAAAAGTATAAATCCGTGACAGCACAGGAATTGTCTCTGGATCTGCGGGAAAAGCTGACTGTAAAATCGGAGAGGTCCGCCTTTTTGGACTTGGAACGTTCCTTTTTCCTTCACCGCCTTAAGGTGCTGGGGATTTCCTTTGCCTCTCCCCAGGCAGTCAGGCAGGAGCGGGCCACATGGGCGGAGCAGTGGCTTCTTCGGTGGACGCCGGAGGCGGAGATTCAGATTGTGGAGGCAGTGCTCAAGGGAGATACAGTGGAGCAGGCGGCTTCTTTTCAGCTGAAGGAGCAGACCATGGGAGCCGGAATTGGCGGAATTGCAAGGGTTATTGAGGAGGCCTGCAATTGCGGAATGCCCTCATCCATGGAGTACGCCGTAAGGGCCCTTCAGGAGACGGCCGTGGATGCGGTGGCAGTGACAGAGATTGCCGAGACAGCCTGGCGGCTCTCCACGGTGCTTCTTTACGGAGACATCCGGCGGGTGAACAGAGAGCCGCTGGCGCCGATTTTGTCCCAACTGTTTTTGCGGGCATGTCTGATTCTGGCAGGAGAGTGTGTCTGTGACGGCGAGGCGGCCAAACAGCTTGCCCAGGCAATGATGACCCTTCATGAGGTCAGCGTAAATCATTTTTTCTTGGATGGAGAGCGGTGGCTTAAAGTTCTGACGGAGATTGCCACCAGAGATGATTTAAACACCAGACTGTCAGGCCTTGCGGCGGCAATTCTTCTGGAAATGGGAAAGATGGACAGCCAAAGCCTTGGAAATGAGGTGCAGCGGCGTCTGTCCAGGGCGGTTCCCGCAGAGCTGGGGGCAGGCTGGTTTGAAGGTTTGTCCATGAAAAATCACTATGTATTGATTGCAAGGCTGACTCTGTGGGAAAAGCTTGGCGAGTACCTGGCGGAGCTGGATGATGAGGAATTTAAACGGGCGCTGGTATTTCTGCGCCGAGCTTTTGCTGATTTTAGCTCTGAGGAGAAAAATCAGATTGCGGAAAATCTGGGAGAGATCTGGAAGGTAAACCCGTCCCAGGTCAGCGAGGTCCTAAACGGGCCGGTGAGCGATGAGGAAATTTCAATGCTGTCAGGACTTGATGACTTTGATTTCGGGGATATTTAGAATATGGAGATAAAAGAACAGATGAAACGTTGGCGGCTGATTCTGGGGGAGGAGAGCCAGAACCAGTTTGATGGCATGGAGGGAGGCGGTAAGGCTCAGCTTTCCAAAGAGCAGTGGCTGATGGATCAGGCGCTGGCAGCCATCTATAACAAAAATTCTTCCGGCAGCTTTGGAAATAGGGGGCCCGGCGGCGGGGGAGCGGGAAAGGGGCCCTCCAACCCTCAGATCACCCGGTGGCTGGGGGATGTGAGAACCTTGTTTGACAAGGAGCTGGTAAAGATTGTCCAGGCGGACGCCATGGAGCGGTGCGGCTTAAAGCAGCTGATTTTTGAGCCAGAGCTTTTGGAGCAAATGGAGCCGGATATGAATCTGGCTACCACCATTCTCCTTTTGAAGGATCAGATTCCCAAAAGAAGCAAGGACAGTGTGCGGGAATTTATGGCAAAGATCGTGGAGGAAATCAACAAGCTTTTGGAGAGCGATATTCGGCGGGCAGTGACAGCGGCAGTCAACAGACGGCAACATTCCCCCATCCCTTCCGCAGCCGCCCTGGATTTTCCCACCACGATCCGCAGAGGTATTAAAAACTATAACAGGGACTTGAAAAAGATTATTCCGGAGCATTACTATTTCTTTGACCGGACTACACTGACCGCTGCCAACAAGTATACGGTGATTTTGGATGTGGACCAGAGCGGGTCTATGGGGGAATCGGTGATCTATTCCTCCATTATCAGCTGTATTCTGGCCAGCATGGCAGCCCTGAAAACCAGGATTGTTGCCTTTGACACGCAGGTGGTGGATCTGACGGAGAAATGCGAGGATCCGGTGGATCTTCTCTTTGGCTTCCAGTTAGGAGGAGGCACGGATATCAACAAGTCCATTGCCTACTGCCAGCAGTTTGTGGAGAACCCCAAAAAGACCCTGTTCTTTTTGATCAGTGATCTGATGGAGGGTGGCAACCGGGCAGGGCTTTTGCGGCGTTTGGAGGAGATGAAGGAGTCGGGTGTGACGGTGATATGCCTTTTGGCCATCGCTGACGGGGGGAAGCCTTACTATGACGCCCAGATGGCACAGCGGATCGCCGCTGTGGGGATTCCCTGCTTTGCCTGCAATCCACAAAAGCTGCCGGCCCTTTTGGAGCGGGCTTTAAAGGGGCAGGATCTGGCCGCGTTTCAAAAGGAATTTGAGAGAAATAAAAAATAGCCTTGACAGGCGGAAAGCTGGGGGCATAAAAGCTATGTCAGATTACATTATCCGGGCCACGGCGGCAGGAGGCCAGGTAAGGGCCTTTGCAGCCACCACCCGGGATACGGTGGAGGCAGCCAGGGCGGCTCACAATTTAAGTCCGGTGGCTGCGGCGGCTTTAGGGCGCCTTTTGACAGGAGGCGCCATGATGGGGGTCATGATGAAGGGGGAGGAGGATCTTCTCACCATCAAGATCGAGGGAGACGGCCCCATTGGAGGACTGACCGTGACGGCAGATTCCAGGGGAAATGTGAAGGGGTACGTGTTTCATCCGGAGGTGATGCTGCCTCCCAATGACAAGGGAAAGCTGGATGTGGGAGGCGCTCTTGGGGTGGGGGTGCTGACGGTCATCAAGGATATGGGAATGAAGGAGCCCTATGTGGGCCAGACCATTTTAGTGACCGGGGAGATCGGAGATGATCTGACCTACTATTTTGCCACCTCGGAGCAGACGCCCTCCAGCGTGGCCTTAGGGGTATTGATGAATCGGGAAAATACCGTGCGTCAGGCCGGGGGTTTTATTTTGCAGATGATGCCGGGAGCCTCGGAGGATGTGATTGCAGGCCTGGAGAGACGGCTGGCTCAGATTCATTCTGTCACAAAGCTGTTGGACGAAGGCCGGACACCGGAGTCCATTTTAGAATATGTTCTGGGAGAGTACGGCCTGGAGATTTTGGACCGGACGGATATGAGATTTTACTGCAACTGCTCAAAGGAGCGGATTGAGAAGGCTCTGATCAGTGTGGGAAAAAAGGAGCTGCAGGCCATGATTGATGATGGGAAGACTATTGAGGTAAACTGCCATTTTTGCAGCAAGCATTACCCGGTAACGGTAGACGAGCTTAAAGATCTTTTGAAAAGGGCACGGTGAGTCCGGGCGGGGGGCAACCGTTTACAGATTATTTGTAACGGTAGCGGTCAGAAAGATGAGAGAAGAGAAAGGAGCCGAAAATGAGCAATAAAGATATATTAAGCCATGTAGACCATACCCAGCTGGCCCAGACGGCAGGGTGGGAATCCGTGCGGACTCTGTGCGATGAGGCGATTCTTTACGGCACTGCGTCCGTGTGCATACCGCCTTCCTATGTAAGGCAGGCAAAGGAGTATGTGGGCGGACAGATGCAGGTGTGTACGGTGATTGGATTCCCCAACGGGTACAACACCACGGCGGTAAAGGTATTTGAGACAGAGCAGGCCTTAAGAGAGGGCGCGGATGAGATCGATATGGTGATCAATTTAGGGTGGCTGAAGGATGGCCGGTATGATCTGGTGGAGGAGGAAATCCGGGCTGTCAAAAAGGCGTGCGGGGAGAAGATCCTGAAGGTGATCATTGAGACCTGTCTCTTGACAAGGGAGGAAAAGGTGCGCATGTGCCAGGCGGTGACGGAGGCAGGGGCAGATTACATCAAGACCTCCACCGGATTTTCAAAGGCAGGGGCTACCTTTGAGGATATTGAGTTGTTTTCTCAGAACGTGGGGGAGCAGGTAAAGATCAAGGCTGCCGGAGGGATTTCCTCCCTGGAGGATGCCAAAAGCTTCTTGAGTCTGGGAGCCGACCGTCTGGGAACCAGCCGCATTGTCCGTCTGGTGAAGGAGCAGAAGGCCTGATTTGGCTTACAAAGATAAGAAAGGGGAAAAATGGAATCAATGGAAGAATTGATCCGTCTTGCCATGGAGGCGATGAAGCGGGCGTACACTCCTTATTCCGGTTTTAAGGTAGGCGCCGCTCTTATGACTGAGGACGGGAAGGTATATCAGGGCTGCAATATTGAAAACGCGGCCTATACTCCCACCAACTGTGCGGAGCGGACGGCATTTTTTAAGGCAGTCAGCGAAGGGGAGAGAAAATTTTCGGCCATCTGTATTGTGGGCGGGATGAACGGTGTTTTGAGCAGCTACACGGCGCCCTGCGGTGTCTGCAGACAGGTAATGCGGGAATTTTGTGATCCGGAGACCTTTCGCGTGATACTTGCAATCGATGAGAACCACTGGAGGGAATATCGCCTTAAGGAGCTTTTGCCTATGGGCTTTGGGCCGGAGAATCTGAGAGAATCAGAGACAGAAAGGACACCTTAAGGATAGGGCTTTGGATACGGGAAGGGAGTAAAAAATGTCAGAAAAAACGTGGAAACGGATTTTTGTGATTGTGATTGATTCTATGGGCATTGGGGGAGCCCTGGACGGGGCAGACTATGGAGATGAGGGGACAGACACTCTGGGACATATCTCCGAGAGTGTGGACCATCTCTGGATTCCCAATTTAAGAAGGCTTGGGCTGGTTAATCTCCATCCCTTAAGGCAGATGGAACCGGAGGAGAATCCCCGGGCCTACTACGGAAGGCTCAACGAGAGAAGCTGCGGCAAGGATACCATGACCGGCCACTGGGAGATGATGGGCTTAAAGACAGAAAAGCCCTTTATCACCTTTACGGACACCGGGTTTCCAAAGGAACTGATTGAAGAGCTGGAGAGGCGGACAGGCCATAAGGTGATCGGAAATAAAAGCGCCAGCGGAACGGAGATTTTGGAGGAGCTGGCAGAGGAGGAGATTGCCACCGGCCACATGATTGTCTACACTTCCGCGGATTCGGTGCTGCAGATCTGCGGAAATGAGGAGACCTTTGATTTGAAGGAGCTATACCGCTGCTGTGAGATTGCCAGGGAACTGACCATGAGAGATGAGTGGAAGGTGGGGCGTGTGATTGCCCGTCCTTATTTGGGAAGAAAAAAGGGAGAATTTAAGCGCACCAGCAACCGTCATGATTATGCGGTGCCGCCTTTTGGAAGAACTGTGCTGGACGCTGTAAAGGATGCAGGCCTGGATGTGATTTCCATAGGAAAGATTCAGGATATTTTTGCCGGCTGCGGGATAACCAGGGCTCTCAAATCAAAAAGCTCTGTTCATGGCATGGAACAGACTATCCAGGTGGCGGGGGAGAGCTTTCATGGTATTTGCTTTGTGAATCTGGTGGATTTTGATGCTCTTTGGGGACACAGAAGAGATCCTATCGGCTACGGTCAGGAGTTGGAGCGGTTTGACGAAAAGCTGGGAGAGCTTTTGCAGATCTTAAAAGAGGAGGATCTTTTGATGATCACGGCGGACCACGGCAATGATCCCACCTATACCGGGACGGATCATACCCGGGAGCAGGTGCCTCTTTTGGCGTATTCTAAAGGATTTACAAAAGGCGGAGAGCTGCCGGAGGCAGACACCTTTGCCGTGGTGGGAGCCACGGTGGCGGAGGCTTTTGGGGTTAGAATGCCAAAGGGCACCATCGGCCGCTCCATTCTCTCACTGCTACGGTGACCGGTCTGAACTGTACAGACAGGTCTGTGTATTTGCCGCACTGACCGTAAGACATCGTGCCCTTTGGGTAAAGCGTAATGGTTGTGAGTATAAAAAGAGCAGCTGCAGGTAAAGTGCCTGAGGGCTGCTCTTGCGGTTTTTTGTTTTCTTTCCAAATTTTTCATGATACTTTTGCCGCTTGTATCAAATATGGCAGATTGGAATTACAGTGTGGTTACATGGATAGCCTGTGGGCCCTTTGCTCCCTCTGTCACTTCAAATTCTACCTGGGCACCTTCCTCAAGGGTCTTGTAGCCTTCCATATCCAGACCTGAGTAGTGCACGAAAACATCATTGCCCTGCTCATCGCAGATAAAGCCATAGCCCTTCTGGTTGTTGAACCATTTCACTGTACCTTTGCTCATTATATACTACCTCCGAAATGAATATAAATGTATGTTGCGAATTTTTCGTAACAGTTGGGACGGGCAAGAAGATACCTGTCTGAACTGTTACAATTTTCCCGCAACTTGTTTTAGAATAGCACAGAAAAATTAAGTTGTCAAACAATTTTGTGAATATTTTCGGAGATTGAAGTTGTAGTTTACGGGGCGGGGAAAAACGGATAAAAACAGGCGTCAAGCTTGCTTGTAAGACTGATTTTATCCGTTTTTCCACATCGTGTGTTCGGTGTAAGCCGGACAAGAAGATGCCCCATGAACAGTAACAGATTGAAAGCTGTGGTTTTTTTTGATATAATCCATGAGTAGAAAGTGAGGGTGATGGTATGAAGGTGATCAATATATGGCGGCATCTTGTGACGATTACAGAGCACAAATGCCTGGTGATGAAGCATTGCTTTATGGTGGGACTTTACCGGCAGGGGATTCTTCACGATCTGTCCAAATATACGCCATCCGAATTTTGGACCGGAGTCCGCTATTATCAGGGAGACCGCAGTCCCAATGCGGTGGAGAGGGAGCTTTTGGGATATTCGGCGGCATGGCTTCATCATAAAGGAAGAAATAAACACCATTTTGAGTACTGGATGGATTTTTCCAAAGCCAGTGGAGGGATGGTAGGCTGCAGGATGCCGATTGAATATGTGGTGGAGATGGTGATGGACCGGATTGCCGCTTGCAAGGTCTATCGGGGGAAGAATTATACGGACGCATCGGCCTGGGAGTATTATCAGAGGGAGCGTCCCTATCTGAAAGGGGCTATGAATCCGGAAACCCAGAGGCTTCTGGAGAAGATTTTGATTATGCTCAGAGACAAGGGGGAGAGGGCGACCTTTGCCTACCTGAGAAAATTGCTGAAGAGTGGGGATTATCCCAGGCAATCATGATTTGTATGAGCCTTTTGTGAAACAGGAGAATATAAGAAACAGGAATAGTTATCGAAAGGAAAATCAGTTGAGAGATCTCCGATAAATGGTCCAGCCGTGTGAATGCGTCCGGACCATTTATCGGAGCTTTTGCGGTTGCGGTTTTTGCCCTGGCTGACTGTCCGGATTATCTTTGGCTCACTGGCCGGATGATTGGTCAGCCCTTGAAAATATCGGCAGGGTAGTGGTATACCTCCGCGTAGGACTCCAGCTCGGAATCCGACTGGGGCAGGGCCGGAATCAGTCCGGTGCAATCCATGGCAGAGCAGGCCTTTACGTCTAAGAGATCCGGGTCATCGCAGCCATAGGGATCATTTTGTGTTCTGTCGGGCTCTTTGGGTGGTTTCATGTTTTATCAGTCCTTTCTTTCAGTTGATTTTGGGGATAGTATAAGCAGGAGAGAGAAAATGAATAAGTGGGAAGATGTGGAACGAAAAAAGGAAACGGCAAATTTATTTGTCGTTTCCTATGGCAGTGCGCCCGGCGCTCATTCTATTTATTATCCGGAAATATTTTCCTGTAAAAGAGCCGCCCGGATAAAACCGGCAAATAAGGGATGAGGCCGGTTGGGACGGGATTTTAGCTCCGGATGAGCCTGGGTGGCAATAAACCAGGGATGTTTTGGAAGCTCGATCATCTCAATAATCCTTCCGTCCGGAGATTTGCCGGAAAGCTTCATGCCGTGACCGGTAAGGGCTGCCCGGAAATCATTGTTGACCTCATAGCGGTGGCGGTGGCGCTCATGGATCAGCTCCTTACCGTAAAGCGCGTAGGCTTTTGAGGACTTGTCCAGAACACAGGGATAGGAGCCTAGCCGCAGGGTGCCGCCAATGTCCTCGATTCCGTTCTGGTCCGGCATAAGATGGATGACCGGATGGGTGGTGGAGGGATTTAGTTCAACGCTGTGGGCATCCTCATAGCCTGCCACATTTCTGGCAAATTCCACAATGGCAAGCTGCATGCCCAGACACAAGCCTAAAAAGGGAATGTTATTCTCTCTGGCATAGCGGATGGCAAAGATTTTTCCGTCAATGCCCCGGTCGCCAAAACCGCCGGGAACAAGGATACCCTGGGCGCCAAGGAGAAGCTCGTCCACATTTTCCCGGGTCACGGTTTCCGAGTCGATCCACCGGATATCCACAGAGGCCCTGCAGGCCACGCCTCCGTGTTTTAGGGCCTCCACAACCGAGATATAGGCATCGTGAAGCTGGGTATATTTGCCCACCAGGGCAATGGTGACGGAATGTTCGGGATGCTTCCAGGCATCGATCATGGCACGCCAGTCCTCCAACCGGGGGGCAGGACATTCCAGATTCAGACATTTGCAGGCCACCTCCGCCAGATGTTCCTCCTCCATGGCCAAAGGGGCCTCATAGAGTACTTCCACGTCAAGGTTCTGGAGAACATGTTCCTTGGGAACATTGCAGAACAGGGCGATTTTACTGCGGATGGAAGAGCCTAAGGGATGCTCGCTGCGGCACACAAGAATGTCCGGCCAGATTCCCATACCCTGCAAATCTTTGACACTGGCCTGGGTGGGCTTGGTTTTCAGCTCGCCGGAAGCCTTTAGATAAGGAATCAGAGTCACATGAATGAGGATGGCATTGTCATGTCCCACCTCGTGCTGGAACTGGCGGATAGCCTCAAGGAAGGGCTGGCTTTCAATGTCCCCCACGGTGCCGCCCACCTCGATGATGGCGATCTCTGTGTCCTCCGTGGTAAAATTGCGGTGAAAACGGCTCTTGATTTCATTGGTGATGTGGGGAATTACCTGGACGGTGCCGCCGCCGAAGTCGCCGCGCCGCTCCTTTTGGAGTACGCTCCAGTAGACCTTGCCGGTGGTTACATTAGAATTTTTGGTGAGACTTTCATCGATGAAGCGTTCATAGTGACCCAGATCCAGATCGGTCTCCGCGCCGTCATCGGTGACAAACACTTCTCCGTGCTGAACCGGGTTCATGGTACCCGGGTCAATGTTGATGTAGGGGTCAAATTTCTGCATGGTTACTTTATAGCCGCGGGCCTTTAAGAGACGGCCCAGAGATGCGGCTGTAATGCCCTTTCCCAGACCAGAGACCACGCCGCCGGTGACAAAAACATATTTTACTGGCATAAGGAAGCCCTCCTTTTTGTGGGGAATACAGGATTGGAATCAAAATCCGGATTCCAATAAGAGATTATACAACCAGATCTTTGCAAAATCCAGAGTTTTTTAAAAATTCATAGATTTTTTATGATAGCTTTCCTTGATTTCTGAGCATGTAACAAGTATAATGTAGAATAGTTGTGTTTTCCGCCAGATTCAAATCAGGAAGCACAGAGAGGTTTAGAAAAACAGGAGAAGATACAGAGAATGGACAATAACAATCACAGACCGCCGGAGAACGGCGGCGGCAATAAAAACCAGGGTCCCCAGAGCCAGCTTATGGTAATGCTGGTGGCTGCCATTATCACATTGGTGGCTGTGTACATGATGCGCAATATCATGGTATCGGAGGGACGCGAGGAGGTTCGGTATGACCAGTTTGTAGCGGAAGTGGACGCCGGCATGGTGGAATCGGTGCTGGTGAAAAGCTCCATGGTGGATATTACCTACAAGGACACGGTGAGTGACAAGAACCCGGCCAAGCAGTATTATGTGATTCGGCTGGGCTCTGACTGGGAGTTTTCCAACCGACTTTTAGAGAGCGGGGTGAAGATCGAGCAGGAGCCCCAGGACAGCAGCGTGCTGCTGGAAAGTATTTTAAGCTTTGTGATTCCCTTTATCATCATTGTGGTGTTTATGAACTTTATGATGAAGCGTATGGGCGGCGGGATCATGGGAGTGGGAAAGAGCACAGCCAAGATGTATATGCAGAAGGACACAGGGATCACCTTTGCCGATGTGGCGGGGGAGGATGAGGCCAAGGAGTCTTTGGTGGAGCTGGTGGATTTTCTGCGCAATCCCGGCAAGTATACGCACATTGGAGCCCGGCTTCCCAAGGGCGCGCTCTTAGTGGGGCCTCCCGGAACAGGAAAAACCCTCCTTGCCAGGGCAGTGGCGGGAGAGGCCGGAGTACCCTTTTATTTTTTGTCCGGTTCGGATTTTATGGAGATGTATGTGGGCGTGGGCGCGTCCCGGGTGCGGGATCTTTTCAAGCAGGCTCAGCAGACCTCTCCCTGTATTATTTTTATTGATGAGGTGGATTCCATTGGGCGTAGCCGCAGCAACTACGGCGGTGGAGGAGAGTCGGAACAGCAGCAGACCTTAAACCAGCTTCTATCAGAGATGGACGGTGTGGATCCTTCCAAGGGGCTTCTCATTCTGGCGGCCACCAACCGGCCGGAGATCCTGGATCCGGCTCTTTTGCGACCGGGCCGGTTTGACCGGAGGATCATTGTGGATAAGCCGGATTTAAAGGGAAGAGTGGAGATCCTTAAGGTTCACGCCAAGGATGTGTCCTTAGACGATACGGTGGATCTGGATGCCATTGCCCTGGCCACCTCCGGCGCCGTGGGCTCGGATCTGGCCAATATGATCAATGAGGCGGCCATCCTGGCAGTCAAGCACAAGCGCAACGCCGTGTGCCAGAAAGATCTGTTTGAGGCTGTGGAGGTAGTGCTGGTAGGCAAGGAGAAGAAGGACCGGGTGCTCAGCAAGGAGGAAAGACGGATCGTGTCCTATCATGAGGTAGGCCATGCTCTTCTCAGCGCCCTGCAAAAGGATGCGGAGCCGGTTCAGAAAATCACCATTGTTCCCCGCACCATGGGGGCATTGGGCTATGTGATGCATGTGCCGGAGGAGGAGAAGTACTTAAACACTCAGAAAGAGCTCCATGCCATGCTGGTAGGATATCTGGGAGGCCGGGCGGCGGAGGAGATTGTGTTTAACTCTGTGACCACCGGAGCGGCCAACGATATTGAGCAGGCCACCCGTCTGGTCCGGGCTATGGTGACCCAGTACGGTATGTCGGAGAAATTCGGACTGATGGGTCTGTCTACCCAGCAGGATCAGTATCTGACCGGGCGGAGCGTGATGAACTGCGGAGATGCCACGGCGGCTGAGGTGGACAATGAGATTATGCGAATCCTCAAGGAGGCTTATGAGGAGGCCAAGCAGCTTTTAAAAGAAAACCGGGAGATCATGGACGAGATCGCGGAGTTTTTGATTGAGAAGGAGACCATTACCGGTAAGGAATTTATGCAGATATACCGCCGCTGTAAAGGGATTCCGGAGCCTGAGGAGAAAAAGGACCGGGACGGGGAAGCCGAGAAGAAAGATCAGGCAGCCGGGGAGACCTTGCAGAAGCAGGAGGAAGCATCCGCCGGGAAGGATGAGGCCCTGCCGGAGCAGAATGGTGCGCCCTTTGGGAAGGATGAGGCCCTGCCGGAGCAGGATGAGGAACCCGCCGGGAAAGATGAGGTTCTGCCGGAGCAGGAGGCCGGAGAGCTTCAGGAGCAAAAGGATAATAACAGATGGGAAAGCCAGACCGAAGGCAAGGATACCTCCGGCTGGACGGAAGTAAAATAATGACACTAGATTTGACAAAAGGAAATATAACGAAGGTTCTGCTGCAGTTTGCGTTGCCCATGATACTGGGCAATTTGCTGCAGCAGATGTATAATATAACAGACACACTGATTGTGGGTCAGTACATTGGAAGAGAAGCGCTGGCAGCGGTGGGCTCCGCCTACACACTGATGACGTTTCTCAATTCTATTTTGCTGGGTTTTTGTATGGGCAGCGGGGTAATGTTTTCCATCTGCCATGGAAAGCAGGACATGGACCGGATGAAGCAGGGAATGTTTTTGTCCTTTGTCATGATCGGAGCCCTGACCCTTTTGATCAATGGAGCGGTATTTGCAGGTCTTGACTGGATTTTGGTGTTTTTGCAGGTTCCCGGGGAGGTTTACGGGATGATGCGGGAATATTTGAGAATTATTTTCTGGGGAATAACCGCTATTTTTGTGTACAATTATTTTGCTTCTCTTTTGAGGGCAGTGGGCAATTCGGTTGTGCCGTTAATATTTCTCGGAGTATCTGCAGTCTCTAATATTGTTTTGGATCTGGTGTTTGTGCTGGTATTTCACCGGGGAATCGGCGGGGCGGCAGAGGCGACTGTTTTGGCTCAGATATTTTCCGGCGTGGGTATTTGCCTTTACACACTGATAAAATTTCCTGAGCTTCGTCCCGGCCGGGCGTGGATGCGGTGGGATATTCAGGTGGTAAAGGAAATCCTTCACCTGTCGGTTCTGACCAGTGTTCAGCAGTCCGTCATGAATTTTGGCATTCTTATGGTTCAGGGGCTGGTCAACAGCTTTGGACCGGTGGTGATGGCTGCTTTTGCTGCAGCAGTGAAGATTGATTCCTTTGCCTACATGCCGGTTCAGGATTTCGGAAATGCCTTTTCCACCTTTGTGGCTCAGAATTACGGGGCCGGGCAGGAGGAGCGGATCCGTAAGGGAATAAAAAGCGCCGGTCTGTGCACCTTACTATTCTGCCTGATTATTACGGCCGGAGTGTGTCTGTTTGCCCGGAAGCTGATGCTGATATTCGTCCGTCCTACAGAGACGGAGGTTTTGGCAGCAGGAGTGGGATATTTGAGGATTGAGGGGGCATTTTACTGCCTGATCGGTTTTCTGTTCCTGTTTTATGGTTATTTCCGCGCCATAGGCCGTCCTGGCGTGTCGGTTATTCTGACAGTTATCTCCTTGGGAACGAGAGTGGTTCTGGCTTATACCCTGTCGCCTGTGGCGTGGATCGGAGTCCGCGGCATCTGGGCATCGGTTCCGATCGGATGGTTTCTGGCAGATGTGGCTGGCCTTCTTTTGGCCCGCCGCTCTTCCAGTGATTACAAATCTTACATTTTGCGAACATGATTGTAAGATATCAGAAAATATGATAAAATACCTCTGTAAGCGATAAATAGCGCGAAAAGCCTGACAGCCAGGCATTTCAAAAAGGAGGCAGGAGGAGATGACACCTATCTATTGGCTGATTGTCTTTGTGGTGTTGGTGGGAATCGAGATAGCCACTATGGCATTGACTACGATCTGGTTTGCCGGAGGCGCGGTTGTGGCATTTTTATTTTCTTTATTTCATACCAGCACAGAGCTTCAGCTGGGCGCGTTTGTGATTACATCATTTTTGCTGCTGTTCCTTACCAGACCGTTTGCGTCAAAGTTTGTCAACAGCCAGACAGTCAAAACCAATGCGGCGGAGCTGATCGGCAAGACAGCCAGAGTTACGGCAGAGATCAATAATGAATCCGGCACAGGAACAGCCATTGTGGGCGGTCAGGAATGGACAGCCAGGGCGGCAAAGGCCGGGGAGATTTATCAGGCCGGAACTATGGTAAGGATTCTGGAGATCCAGGGAGTAAAGCTGATTGTAGAAAAGTTACAGGAGGAAGCATAATATGGGAGTTGTGATTACTTTTTTGACACTGTTGATTGTCATACTGATTGTTCTGGTTTCCTGTGTCCGCATTGTACCTCAGGCCAATGCCCTGGTGGTGGAGCGGCTGGGCGCTTATCTGGGAACCTGGCATGTGGGCGTTCATTTTCTTTTACCCTTTATGGACCGGGTGGCCAAGAAGGTGGTTTTAAAGGAGCAGGTGGTGGACTTTGCTCCCCAGCCGGTGATTACCAAGGATAATGTTACCATGCGCATTGACACAGTGGTGTTTTTTCAGATTACGGATCCGAAGCTTTTTGCCTATGGGGTGGAGAATCCAATTATGGCCATCGAGAATCTGACAGCCACCACTCTGAGAAATATTATCGGTGATCTGGAGCTGGATCAGACACTTACCTCCCGGGAAACCATCAATACCAAGATGCGGGCATCTCTGGATGTGGCCACAGATCCATGGGGAATCAAGGTCAACCGGGTAGAGCTTAAGAATATTATCCCGCCGGCGGCTATTCAGGATGCCATGGAGAAGCAGATGAAGGCGGAGCGTGAACGGCGCGAGGCGATTCTGCGGGCGGAGGGCGAAAAGAAGTCTACGATTCTGGTGGCAGAAGGCAAGAAGGAATCAGCAATTCTGGATGCAGAGGCAGATAAGCAGGCAGCGATTCTCCACGCAGAGGCAGAGAAGGAGAAGAGGATCAAGGAGGCTGAAGGTGAGGCACAGGCAATTCTTAAGGTGCAGCAGGCCAATGCAGACGGTATCCGTTACTTAAAGGAGGCAGGGGCAGATGAGGCAGTGCTAAGACTGAAGAGTCTGGAGGCCTTTATCGCGGCAGCCGATGGAAAGGCAACCAAAATCATTATTCCGTCAGAGCTCCAGGGGATTGCCGGCCTGGTCAAATCGATCACCGAGGTTGGGAAGGAATAATCATTGGGACAGACATGAAACCAAAAGGTCAGAGAGGGCGATGGATTGCTCTCTCTGTCTCTTTATTTGCACGTGTAGTAGTTCAGAGGCAATGTCAGCAGCTGAGGCGGGCGTCATCCGCACAGGACTTGACAGTCCCTGTTCCATATAGTAAGTTATAGACATGAATACAAAAAGTATATTACGGAGGAGACTGATCTTATGAAGCTGAAAGGAAGAAACTTTCTTACATTAAAGGATTTTACCCCTGAGGAGATTTTATATCTGCTGGATCTGGCCGCAGAATTGAAGCAAAAGAAGAAAGCAGGAATTCCCGCTGAGCTTTGCCGCGGAAAGAATATAGCACTTATATTTGAAAAGACCAGTACCAGAACCCGCTGTTCCTTTGAGGTTGCGGCACAGGATCTGGGCATGGGGAGCACCTATCTGGATCCCTCTGGTTCTCAGATAGGCAAGAAGGAGAGTATTGCTGACACAGCCAGAGTACTGGGAAGGATCTATGACGGAATCGAGTACCGGGGATATGGCCAGGAGATTGTGGAGGAGTTGGCCAGATATGCGGGAGTTCCTGTGTGGAATGGCCTGACCAATGAATATCATCCCACCCAGATTTTAGCGGATATGCTGACCATCAGGGAGAATTTTGGAAAGCTTTCGGGACTCAAGCTGGTCTATATGGGAGATGCCCGCTATAATATGGGAAATTCTCTGATGGTTGGCTGTGCCAAGCTGGGAATGGATTTTGTGGCCTGCGCGCCGAATAAATATTTCCCGTCTCCTGAGCTGGTGGCCCAATGTGAAGAATATGCAAAGGAATCGGGCAGCGCCATTACCCTGACAGAGAACGTGGCGGCAGGAACATCCGGTGCAGATGTGATCTACACGGATGTATGGGTATCCATGGGTGAGCCGGAGGAAGTGTGGGAGGAGCGAATCCGAGAACTGACTCCTTACCGGGTGACATCTCAGGTAATGGCAAACGCGGGAGAGAAGGCTATTTTTCTCCACTGCCTGCCTGCCTTCCATGATTTAAAGACCAGGATCGGCAAGGAGATGGGAGAGCGGTTTGGCATCACGGAGATGGAAGTGACCAATGAGGTGTTTGAGTCCGCTCAGTCAAAAGTCTTTGATGAGGCGGAAAACCGCATGCATACCATTAAGGCGGTGATGGCTGCCACACTGACGGAGACGGAATAGGAGTGGAAATGGCAAATCAGGAAAGAAAGAGAAATCTCCGCAATGATGCGATGATGCTGGATATTCTCCACATCATAATCGGAATTTTGGTTGTGATTTGCGCGGTGCTGGCATTTCTGGAACCGGAAAAAAATCAATTTTTGTTTCCAATAATTTTCTGGCTGGCAGCTTTTCTCAATGGTGTAAGCGGCTGGCATCGTTTAAAGAACAGCGGGAGAGATAAAAAGCGCAAAATAAGCGGGGCTTCTCTGTGCGGGGTTGCCTTTGTGCTGATTTTGCTGGGGGCGGCCAGTGCCATAAGTATTATGTGACATGGCACAGCAGTTTTTCGGAGGTAAGGGTGAAAGAAAAGATATTAAAGATACTAAAGGATACAAGAGACTATGTGTCAGGACAGGAGCTGTGTGAGCATCTGGGCGTCTCCAGAACCGCTGTGTGGAAGGTGATCCGGCAACTGCAGGAGGACGGCTATGCCATTGAGGCTGTCCGTAACCGAGGATATTGTCTGAGGGAAAGCGGAGATGTGTTTACCAGGGAGGAGCTGGCCGCTACGCTTTCTACGGATTGGGTCGGAAGGAACCTGGTCTTTTTGGATCTGGTGGATTCCACAAACAACAAGGCACGTCATCTGGCGGAGCAGGGAGCGCCGGAGGGAACGCTGGTGGTGGCAGTGGAACAGAGCGCCGGAAAAGGAAGAAGAGGCAGATCCTGGGTATCTGCAGGGGGAGACGGCGTGTGGATGAGCCTCCTTTTAAGACCGGACTTTATGCCGGAATGTGCATCCATGCTGACGCTGGTGGCAGCTTTGGCTGTGGAGGAGGCCATCCGTCAGGTCACAGGGCTTAAAAGCCGGATCAAATGGCCCAATGATGTGATTTTAAATGAAAAAAAGGTCTGCGGGATTTTGACAGAGATGAGCACGGAGATGGAATCCATTCACTATGTGATCATCGGCATTGGGATCAATGTGGGGATTCGGGAATTTCCGGAGGAGATTCGGAATGTGGCCACCTCTCTGGCTCTGTGTACTGAAAAGTCTGTAAAGCGGGCAGAGCTGGCAGCCGCGGTGGCAAAGGCGTGGGAGCACTATTATGGCAGATTCCTTCAGACCATGGATCTGAGCCTTTTGATGGAGGCGTATAATGAGAGACTGATAAACAGGGACCGTCAGGTAAAGGTGACAGGATCCGCTGCGGGATGTACGGGAATCGCAAGAGGAATCAATAAAAAAGGAGAGCTTCTGGTGGAGACGGAGGAGGGACTTAAGGCTGTAATGTCTGGAGAGGTCTCGGTCAGAGGAATATATGGCTATGTCTGAGGTTATAATGGAAGAAACCCGGCGAGTTCAGTCTGCAGGAAAGCTTCTTTTGGCCTGGTACATGGCCAACAAACGGTCTTTGCCCTGGCGGGAAAATCCAGACCCTTACCGGGTATGGATCTCGGAAATTATGCTGCAGCAGACGAGAATCGAGGCGGTAAAGCCGTATTTCGAGCGGTTTATGAAAGAGCTTCCGGATATAGCCAGGCTGGCTTTGGTGGAGGATGACCGGTTGATGAAGCTGTGGGAGGGGCTGGGCTATTATAGCCGGGCCAGGAATTTAAAAAAGGCAGCGCAGATTCTTGTCCGGGATTATGACGGTCGTATGCCTTCCTCCTATGAACAGCTTATAAAACTGCCGGGGATTGGAAGCTACACTGCGGGAGCTATCGCTTCCATTGCCTTTGGAGAACCGGTTCCAGCAGTGGATGGCAATGTGTTGCGGGTGTTGTCCCGGGTCTTGGCCAGCCAGGAGGATATTTTAAAACAGTCAGTAAAAAGAAAAATGGACAAGCTGCTGACAGAGACCATGCCGGCAGATCATGCAGGGGCCTTTAATGAGGGTCTCATGGAGCTGGGGGAGACTGTATGTGTGCCTGGAGGACCTCCCAAATGCGGGATATGTCCTCTTGGCAAGCTTTGTCTTGCCTTCCAACAGGATCTTACATCTCGGATTCCGGTAAAATCTCCTGCCAAAAATCGCAGAAAGGAAGAAAAAACTGTGTGTATTTTAGAGAGCGGAGATGAGATCGGACTTCGCAAGAGAGAGAACACAGGACTTTTGGCATCTCTTTATGAGCTTCCCAATGTGGAGGGCCATTTAAAGCCGGAGCAGGTAGCCTCTGCTTTTGGGCTGGAACCGGGAGAGATTCTGTCTGTCAAAAGTCTTCCGGAGTCAAAGCATATATTTTCCCACATAGAGTGGCACATGATTGGATATTGGGTTAAGATAAACAGAAATTTGCCGAAAGATTATATTGCAGCAAAAAAAGAGGAATTAAAGACAATTTATCCTCTTCCGAATGCTTTTGGCAGGTATACAAAGCTGATAAAATGAGGATAATGAAAGGGAGGTGAGCATCCGGCATGGAAAAAGAAAAGAAAATGCTGTTGATTATCAATCCCAAATCCGGTAAAGAGCGGATAAAGAACCGCCTTCTGGCGATTCTGGATATTTTTATAAAAGAAGGATATCAGATTCAGGTATATATTACACAGAAAGCCTTAGATGCAAAAGAGATGGCCCGCGCACAGGGAGGCGACATGGATCTGATTGTCTGCAGCGGTGGTGACGGAACCTTAAATGAGACTATCTCCGGCATGATGGAGCTTGAACATCGTCCTCCACTGGGATACATTCCGGCTGGCTCCACAAATGACTTTGCGTCAAGCCTGAAGCTTCCCAGACGAATGGCAGACGCGGCCATGGCGGCGGCGTCAGGAGAGCCCTGCCCTATCGATGTGGGAAGATTTCAGGAAAATCAGTATTTTGTGTATGTGGCCGGGTTCGGCGCCTTTACAGAGGTTTCTTATTTGACCTCCCAGGATAAGAAAAATCTTTTGGGCCACCAGGCCTATGTGCTGGAAGGTGTGAAAAGCCTGACCACAATCCGGGAATATTCCATGAAGATTGAGAGCGATGATCAGAGCTATGAGGGGAATTTTATCTTTGGTATGGTTACCAACACAATCAGTGTGGGAGGCTTTAAGGGCCTGGTAAGTCAAAACGTATCCCTTTCGGACGGACTTTTCGAGGTGCTTTTAATTCGTGTTCCCAAGACGCCTCTGGAATTAAGCGGCATTGTGTCCAGTCTTCTCTTGAAAGAGGAGCATGAGATGGTGCACAAGTTCAAGACCCGCGCCCTGAGGGTGGAGACGACCGAGCCGGTGGACTGGGTGCTGGACGGAGAGTTCGGCGGCAGTCATACGGTTGTTTATCTGGAAAATCTATACCGACAGATTGAGATCCGAAAAAATCCGTCCAGAAAACTCCTGCCTGAACAGTAACTGTTTGAAAAATGATTTGAAAAATGATGGAAGAAAATGTTGAAAATTGAAGTTTAATGTTATATAATAATTAGTTGAGTAATAGGCTCTTATGTTACCTTTATGTGAAAGGACGTTACCTGTGGAAAAAGACAATTTTTTAGAAAAGCTGAAAAAGCTGGTGGAAGTTGCCAAGACAAAACACAATGCACTGGATGTGGCTGAGATCAATGATTTTTTTATGGGGGACAATCTGACGCCTGACCAGATGGAACAGATTTACAGCTATCTGGAGGAGCGGCGGGTGGATGTGATTCCGGTCATTGATGAAAGCCTGATGGCCGAGGAGCCGCTTTTGCTGGATGATGATGATTTTGCCGGGGATGACAGCTTCTTGAAGGAAGCGGAAGATATTGACCTGGATGCGGTAGACCTTCTGGAGGGAATCGGTACAGAGGATCCGGTGCGAATGTATTTAAAGGAAATTGGAACAGTGCCTTTGTTGAGTGCGGACGAGGAGTTGGTTCTGGCAAAAAGAAAGGCAGAAGGTGACGAGCATGCCAAGGAAAGGCTGATCGAGGCAAATCTGCGTCTTGTTGTCAGCATTGCCAAAAGATATACCGGCAGAGGCATGAGCTTTTTGGACCTTGTGCAGGAGGGCAATCTGGGCCTTATCAAGGGTGTGGAGAAATTTGATTATACAAAAGGATATAAACTGAGTACATATGCTACTTGGTGGATTCGGCAGTCCGTGACCAGGGCGCTTGCAGACCAGGCACGTACCATCCGCGTACCGGTGCATATGGTGGAGACTATCAACAAAATGTCCAAGATGCAGAGAAAGCTCACCCTGGAGCTGGGATATGAGCCGTCTGTGGGCGAGCTGGCTTCTGCTCTGGATATGTCGGAGGAGAAGGTGATGGAGATCATGCAGATTGCCAGAGAGCCGGCTTCTCTGGAGACGCCCATCGGTGAGGAGGATGACTCCAATCTGGGTGATTTTGTGGCAGACAACAATGTGGTGACTCCTGAGGGAAACGTGGAGTCAGTGATGCTGAGAGAACATATTGATGCTTTGCTGGGAGATCTCAAGGAGAGGGAGCGGCAGGTGATCGTGCTGCGTTTTGGCCTGGAGGACGGTCATCCCCGCACTTTGGAGGAAGTAGGCAAGGAGTTTAATGTTACCCGTGAGCGCATCCGCCAGATAGAGGCCAAGGCTCTGCGCAAACTGCGCAATCCGGTGAGAAGCAAGCGGATTCGGGATTTTTTGTAATAGACAAACAGTATGATTAAGAGGTTTCTATGAATCGGAGAAATTACCAGAAAGAGCTGGACAAAATCATACAGGAAAATGAGAGCAGGAGCCGGGTTCCCCGGCTCTTTCTCCATAGCTGCTGCGCCCCCTGCAGCAGCTATGTGCTGGAATATCTATCCCGGTATTTTGAGATCACGATATTTTATTACAATCCCAATATTTCTCCCGGGGAAGAATATGAGAAGCGGGTCAGGGAACAAAAACGTCTGATCCGGGAACTGTCAGTGCATCAGCAAGCAGCGTTGAATCAGGGGAAGTGTGACAACTTCTACCCGGTTCACATGGTGGCCGGGCCCTATGAGCCCCAGCGTTTCTATGAGATGGCAAAAGGGCTGGAACAGGAGCCGGAGGGAGGTACGCGCTGCAAAAAATGTTATCGTCTGAGGCTTGAGGAGGCGGCCAGACTGGCAGCAGAGGGAGGCTATGATTATTTTACCACTACCTTATCCATCAGCCCCTTAAAGAATGCTCAGTGGCTAAATGAGATCGGGGAGGAGCTGGAAGCCATTTATTCAGTAAGGCATCTGCCCTCTGATTTTAAGAAAAGAAACGGATATCAGCGGTCTGTAGAGCTGTCTAAGGAGTACGGCCTGTACCGTCAGGATTATTGCGGATGCGTATTTTCCAGAGAGGAGAGAGCCTGTCAGACCAACAGAGGTAAGCCGTGAGAAGCTGCTGCAAACAGATATCAGGAATCTCGCAAAAACCTTGTGAAAAACGCCGGGAAATCTGTCTTTTAGCTTGACACTTACCGCGATTTGTAATAAAATTTTAATGAGAGGTTCGTACTGAAAAGTATGAATTTGAGGGATTATAAATTAATTATAAAGGAGAAATGTGCCATGCTTAGTAAGACTTTAACCATTGTAAATCCGTCCGGACTCCATTTAAGACCCGCAGGTGTTCTGTCCCAGACCGCTATGAAATTTAAATGTGACGTGTTGATTGAGTGCGGTGAGAAGAGAATCATTGCCAAGAGTGTGCTGAATGTGATGGCAGCAGGAATTAAGTCCGGTACTGAGATTACCCTGATTTGTGATGGCGAGGATGAGGCCGCCGCAATGGAGACTATTAGCCAGGCAATCGAGAGCGGTCTGGGTGAGATGTAATACCTGACTGAGATTGTATCATCCATTAAGGATGAGTGACGATTCGCGTTTTGGATGATTATGAGAATGAAGGTAACAGTTTGAGGGTGAACTGTTACAAATGAAGACGGACACACGCGCATGGGGGCGGAGGGCCTTGATGCGCGTGTGTTTTTATGTGTGCGGGTCCGCATAAGGGGACGTTTCTATAACAGCATGTGGGTCCGCCGGAAGCAGGGGAAAATCTCCTCTGTTTGATTAAGACTAATTCTCAATAAAATCAAGATTGGCATTAATACTGTGCAGATAGATGTCTTGAAGAAATCTTTCTTTATCTTTATTGTGTAAGTCCTCGATCAAAGCAGTGTGGCGGACCCTTTGAATATCAGGATCTGCACGAAGCTTGGAGAAAGAGGAAATCAGCTCTACCCGAATACGAAGCATCTCCCAGAACTGAATCAGCGTTTGAAAAGGCTGTTTGCTGACGGTATAAGCCATATAAAGTCATAGACATGCCTTTTTTCATGTTGCATATACGGTTACGTTCACAGGGTGCCTGTGAACAGTAACAGCGTAATATGGATCATTTTCTTTGGGGATGCACCAGTATTTACTTAAATGCGGCTTCAGCTGGATTGTGTTCAGTATTGTGCCAATAGTTGTATGGGATACCGATATAATATAGTTCTTTTCCATACAGTGTTCAGCCAGGAGACGCAGATTCTATTTTGCATACCCTTTTGGAGGCGGGCTTAATGCAGTTGCGATCACATGGGCTTCAAAATCACCCGTGATTTTTGACATGGTTTCCGGAGTCAGCCGTGTTTTACGGTTCAGAGCGGCATCCGGCCCTTCTTCACAGTATGCTTTCCGTATATTATTAATGGTAGGAAGCGATACCCCGAATATTTCCGCAAGTTCCCGGTTGCTTTTCTTCCTGTCGGGGAAGGTATCATTTTTGTTCAACAGGATATTGGCATGCATAATTGTTCTTGCGGATGAATGTCCATCTTACGGATTTTGTTCAGGGTAGCAATGTCATTTTCTGTCAGAAACACTTGGTAATTCTTTTTTGGCATAAAAACACTCTCCTTTTTTATCTGAGTATATCATGCCAGAGGGGAATACCAATTCGTTTTTGATAGACTTTTAAACTTTACAAGGCACTAGTGTGCTGACCAGATTACTTTCAGCTAAATAGCGCAGAATGAATTTTCAGTCTGCAAGGCGGTTGAACGAGGCGATGCGGTGGCATCGTTGAGTGAAACCAACGCAGCAGATGGAAATTCAGGCAAGATATTTAGCGAAATGTAATCCGGTCAGTACACTAGCTCATGACTAATCAGCAAAGTGTTAGTCATGGCATGTTTCACATGGCGTGTTTTCACTTCTTTCTTCCAATGTGAAAAAGGAAGATGCCGAAGGATTCATAAAAGATGCGGTGCATCTGAAGAAGCAAGGGGACAGGAGCAATGTGGAGGCGATTTTGCAGGTGAGTATTGCTGCAAACCTTCAATTATATAATGACTAAGAAGGCAGGCAGGAATGTGTGATGCATTGAGAAATCTATTAAAAGAGGAAATTGCTGAGGAAAAAGATAAAGCAAGAAAAGAGGGAAGAAAAGAAGGAAGGGAACAGGCTATGGCCGCCATGGGTATTCCGGATGAGAAATGGGGATTGTATAAGGCAAAGTTGTGACAGTTTAGAGGGTTTTACCGTAAATTAGGGATTATATTCTTGACTTTTCTGGTCTGTTATGTAAGAATTGAGAGAAAGAAATGGGGAAGTGGTGAGGAATAGAACCGGATTATTTACCAGGAAGGGATTATAATTATGGATGAAAAGAGCATATTTGAGTCTGATTTAAAATATATATATCAATTAACTTTGAGCCTGGCCCGGCCGGGCGCTGCCTTCTCAGAAGAGGATCAGTTGGCGCTTCAGGAAGGTGTAAAGGAATATAACTTAAAGTCGATTTATATGACAAATCCCAAAAAGCTGGAGATTCTGGGAGTTGGGGATAGTTATATCAGACTTAAGCTTTTTTCAACACAGGTATTGACAACACCGGGAAGAGGGCTACGGATGCTTACCACGATTTTAATAAATGGTTCTTCCCGATTTAAAGACAGGGTTACTCCGGGGGGACAGCTTTTTAGGGTAGTCGGTATCCAGTGGCCGGCCCGTGAAGAGAATACTTTGATGGATCCGGAATTAATTTCCGATGCTGATTTTTTGAAAGCGCTTATAGATTATATAATTGTGGAGAAAAAGGATAAATCCACTAGTGTCCAGAGAAAAAAAGCTGCTGTGCAAGAAATGAAAAAGCTGGCTGTAGATGCGAGGATCATTTCAGATGTTGTGCAAGGCTCAGAGGATAGTATATAGTTTGTAAAGGCGATTCTATCTGGAATTTGCATGCAAGTATGCATTGACTTTTTGTAACAATTCAGACGGCGGGAAATTTGACATGAATTTTGAGCGTCAGGCTTGATTGGAAGCCAAAACGCATGTCAAATTTCCCGCCGTTTGAATTGTTATATTTTCTTATTCTGATAAACTACCTATCAGGAATCAAACGGAGTTTCCTGCCATTGATTTACGGCGTAAATATCAGAAATGTGTAGATAAAACTCAAAATAGATTTTAATTCAAGCTGAATTAAGCAATTAATTGTTGACATCAAAACGAAATGATGTTATAATTTTAGAACTCAAACTTCGCACTTGCATAAGTGCCTATGCACCTTGAAAATTCAATAAAA
>CAJUHR010000017.1 GCA_910586255.1 uncultured Lachnospiraceae bacterium
TCACTAATTCCATAATATTCCATTGCCGAATGATGAGAAAGATAAGAGGTAGGTGTAATCGCACCTGCAATTTGATAACGGTTCGCCAATGGAGCATCTGTTTCTCCACTAATACATGTGTAAAGATTATTTCGTATTTTTATCGCAAGACCACTCTTTATTAAACGTTTTACCGCCGAACGCGCACTTTCAATGTTATCATAATATTGACTTACATGTTCCATTGTGAATACTGGATATTTTAGTAATTCAAAATATAATTTCATACCACTTCACCGTTTATTTTTCATTCAAAATAGTTTGTTTTTAAACTGTTTAGCTACATTCTTAATTTATACTATAATAATTTTTTCTTTCTGTCAAGTTTAAAATTTTATCAAAACAGTTTGTTTTTAAACTATTTTTCGCAGACATATGCATATTCTGCAATCCAAATCTCCAACTCCATAAAAGAAAAAGAGCCTCAGATCTCTCTGAAGCTCTTCAACCTTTCCTATTAAATTTAATTTGGCTATATTACATAGCCCCCATCTGTTTTACGAACTTTCCCTTTTCCTTGTCCCGGTCACATATCCCCGGAACTATGTATTTTACTAGCTTTGCAGTGATTTTTGACTGTTCTAGGACAGTGGCTTTTCAACCGCATCCCCCAAATTTTATTTTGGGGGAAAATTCATTTTACTTTCTAAAATTTTCGATTTCTGATTTTTCAAATTGAGGGATAGCCATTCTCCATTTGGGGAAATTTGGGGGTAAGGTTCTTCCTCCAAATTGTTAAACTCGGAAACTATCCATCGGGTCACTGCTGCCTTGAAAACCGTAACCCATCTCTTCCATTGCCGGTATAGGACATCCGCAGCAAAAAGAAGCACATGCAACCGATTCCTTACAAAAAACTACTTTCAATCCCCGCAAGTCTGACTTTATTTAACAATTCCAAAGCCCTCTCACGCTCCACTCCCTTTAATCCCTCGCTTCCTTTCAATATTGCGGAAAACACCAGATAGTACTCATTCTCCACTGTATTTCCAAAAACAGAGGGATCATCAATATTTATTGAAAAGGGGATCTGTCTGTCTGTTAAAAGCCACTGAACACAGGGAATGCTGGAAAAACTGTCAAGTCCTCCAATAAGCCAATTAGATGTAGGGTTGGACTCTATTACAATGCTTTTTTCCTTAATTATTTCAATTAAAAGCTCCTGAACCTTGATCATATATGGAATCTCGCTGATTGTGTCAACGCTGATAAGTTCCAGGAAATTATCAATGGTATGTTTATCATATAGATATTCCGTCAGTACCCTGTCAGCCTCGTCCTCAGGAAGCGGGACAGGTTTCTCATAGGGCACGCCATATTTATTGCAAATGTTCTCTAAAGATTCGATGGATGAGATAACACTGTGGCACCCTCTCCGTTTGCTGGCTTTCATCACCTGGCCTTGTAATTGTATCCATACCGGAATATTCTCCTCCGAACCAAAACATTCGCCTTCTTGATGCGCCACGCTCCCCCGCTTAAGCCAGGCGTTGAGCAAAACCTGAGGTGAAACCGGAGTTCCAAAGATGTCAAAAGACAGATCCGCTATTCTGTGTTCCAGCATACCGATTCTTGTAAAATCCTTTACCCCGCGAAGCCGTAAAATGTACCATTCAAAGATAGAATTATCCAGCCAGTCGATTTTATTAATTTCCACAGTTCCATTGCTGTAAGCCCATCTTTCCACGTCAAGTCCAAGGGCGATACAATGCCCCAATCTGTCCCCCGCCGAGATATTCAGATAGTAAATTGCCTCGTAAATTCTCCGCATTCCAGTCATAATGTGTTCAAAATCTTCGCCTACATGATAAGTCCTTCCTTTAAACTTCCTGCTGCTTTCTATATAAAAATTCTGCTCAAAAAGCATCTGATAAGATTCCCCGAATACTTCCGGAGGACAATATAATTCTCTGTTTGCCGTATCAATTGCCACAATGGCAATATTGCTGCTCTTTTCACTGGTATTTGGAAATGTTTTATATCTATATAATTCATCCGAATATTCTTTAATTTTATCCCGTATGCTGTAATGATACACCCGATAAGCGTTTTGACCTCTGTTCTGCCTTACATTCAAATAATCTCCCTCATTTTTAATAAAATGAACGATCACCCCCACTTTTGTCTCACGCACCTGGGATTTTAATTTCATAGACAACCCCTTATCCATCTCCCTTTTAATATAGACAATAGAATTAATTATTTTGTCGTATTCGTCCCTATTCTTTTGAGGCGCTATCATCAGCTCAAGCTTAATCACAGAGCCGGATTCCTGCAAAAATTCTCCTATTTCAGTAAAAAAGGGATTTTTCTGACTGCTTTCCCTCCAGGTTATCTGTCTCAACGTATGCTCAAAAAAATCGAACCCTGCTATCCCCTCCTGCTGCTGAACATTACTTAAAAACGTATTTTTTACTTGTATATAGAACCAAAATAATCTAGCCATATCACTGCCACACTTTTTTGCATTCAGGTTATATAAAATGAAAAACAAAAGCAGCCTTTCTCCATAGAGGGATTTACTGATAATATGATTCTCTCCGCTTGCATCCTCCCTATTTCCATGAATACTGAATTCCGGCAAATCCAGCAGATGAAAATAATCAATATATTCATCCTTATCCGCCTGAATCAGCTTATCAACAGGATCCACTTCCTTATTACCTTCCAAAACCTCTTCCAACTCTTTATACACCTGCTGGCATGTCAGCTTAATTTCCGTACCGTCTTTTAAATTCTTTAGATACTGATAAAAGCACAGCCTGATCTTTTTGGCCAATTTTAAATAGGTTTTAGGCAATCCTCCTGTTTTATATTTGGTACTTTCTGCATGATTATCCACAAAAAGGATATGGTCCTCATTAATCCGGCAGTTCATCACAGCTACCCAGTAAAAGGGAGCAGGATAACATCCCGACAGATGGGCATGGGTTACCGCGATTCCCGCTTCAAGCTGTTGCCTCAGCATAGGATCATAAGGGGTTATAAAGGTTTTTAAAGGGTACAAAATGTTTTTTGCCAGTTCAAAATCAAAGCTCTCCCTCTCACTTAGTCTCTTTTCATTTACAATATGATTTATTATAAAAACGTCCTCATCCAACGCATGGAAGTATCGTTTCCAGTTTTCATATTCTAACAAGTTTACATAAACGGTATCTTGTATGATAAGAAATTTACTGGTCAGATGGTACCATATCTGCAACTGGTTAAAATAGTTTTTACTGATATTTTCCGACTGGTCGAAACACACCCTGCTGCTGTAGCGTTCTATAATCCTTTTTATATTTTTCCTGCTTCTGTAGGACAAAAAACCATACAGGCTGTTTAGTATTAAATCCGTTGACTGAATTGTCAAATACAGCCCAAGTTCCTCATCCACCAGCTTAAATGTATATATTTCTTCCTTCTGGTCATTGTAAAGTTTCATCATTTTTAGCAGAACTCTGTTTATATCCCCATAGTTTATCTGTCTCACAAAAACATCTCCTTTTTCATTAGATAGTTACCATTTTATCATATAAAGCTTAAAATGTAACTTTATATTAAAATTTTCCTTGCCATGATCTATAATTTCAAATATAATTTTTATAGGATTTAATAAGGAGGGGATTGCCATAAACCAGATTGTAAGCCTTCGCCTTGATCATTGTCTGGACGTTGTAAAAAGATATCCAAAAGAAAAGTGCATTTTCTGGGTAGGCGCAGGCATTGATAAACCTAAGCCCACTGCGTTACCTTTAGGGAATCATCTTACTACATATATTCTGACTGCTGCATGCACAACGTACTATGAAAAATTTTCAGCGCAGTGGAACAACAGTATTGAATCCATACAAAATATATTTCCCTCTGATGAGACGCCCCAGAGCACACCAAGGCTTGAAACCATTCTTGAAGTATTGCGTGAATTTGAAGAGCACAAAACTAGTTCGTCGTCACTATTACAGGGATTTTATGCCTTTTCATCCCACGCCATCAGACCAAACCACGAGCATTATGTACTGGCCTATTATCTGCGCCAAGGTTCCCAAATTGTCACCACCAATTACGGAAATTTTATACCCAGGGCTTATGAAGAATTATATGGCCAAAATACGATTCACCAAAAAAAAGACAGTCTCTATTACTACGAGACAGACCGTCCTTATTCCGGCCGTATATACCATCTTCATGGAATTTCTGATGATTTGGAAACCTTAGGAGTAAATCTTTCAACCGTAAAAACAAGTCTCCCCCAGTCTTTCAGGGAAACCTTTGAGTACTGGCTTAAAAATGATTATTGCTTTATCTTCCTGGGTTACAGCGGATTGGACAGCCTCGATATAAACCGCTACCTCCTTACTCTTGAAACATCTGACTGTTCAACCGGAATTTACATAAAACATATGCAGCCTGTAAATTGCCCCAAAATAACAAAAAACGAGCGCATTCTGCTTTTGCCATTTCACAAACCATTTCTATGCCCTTGCATAACGGACGATTTTCTCCGTTTATTAAAGGAATTCCCGGACAAGGATCCAGACCACAAAAGCCAGCCGGAGTCTGACTGGCAGTCAGAATTTAAGGCTTTGTCCAAAGGATACTCCCAAGAAGAGTCCATGACGTTTCTTCTTGGGTTGTGTTATCGGCTGGGTTTAAATATCACTAAAATTCTTCCCTCGCCTAAATCTTTACTTGAAATACAGTCTTTTACATGCGTTGATCACTGGTACCGAACATACTATCCATTTCAGAACGCCGTACTGTCAGGAAATGGGAGATTAATCAGAAAGCTTAAGAAAAGCTTGTCAGCCACTAATGATATGTTGACAAAGATGGACCTCAATACAGCTGCAGACCAAACGGACAAGGCGATAGAACACACAGATTCCTTATCAGAAATAAAGAATAAACTTGAAAGAAAAAAACTTTTTAACCAGATCATTGACTGGGATATTTCTACGCCTTTAAAATGTTACGGGGATCTATATGTAAAGAATATTCTAAAATATCCTCATTCTGTTGAAACGTTGCTAGGCAGGCCACAGGCGCAGTATGATTTGTCCGTGCTGATACACTGCTTCCAAATGATTATTCGGGACAGCTATGATAAAGTCAGGGATGTAAACCAGATAAATACTGCTTATCGTTCATTAGCCCTATGCCGCTTATTAAAAGAAAAAGACTTGGATACAGCAGAGGAATATATGAATATTGCTCTTTCTAATTATTCCGATGTCAGCTCCCTCAATGGTATTGTGTCCACGCATCTCAATATGGTAGTGTTGCAGCTTATAGGATACCGTACCTTAAGGAATCCTGACTGTATGGAAAAAGCCAGAATGTATCTTAAAAAAGCAAAATATATAATAACAAACTGCAATATGAAGAAATATAACAAAAGGCTTTTTCATTTATATATCTTAACAAGTCTTTATTCCTTTTGATTCCTATATTTCTTTTCGGTCGCAAGGGAATAAACCGCCATCCCATGGTTATATTTCGTTATATTTGTGAACCAACGTTATTTACCATGTACGGGAAATCGTGGAAACCATGACCTACAACGCTGCCTTGTTTGTTAAATTCCCCGGAACCCCTAATTTTATGCGGGTTTCCCGCATCTATCAGGGGTTCCGGGATAAAGGATGCAATCGGGCTTACATTCCCATCTGCTTTGCGGACTTTTTGACGGAATGCCGGATTTATGCGGGGTTGAGGGGGACTCTGTCTTTTGGTTGGTAAAGATTTTTTGCCTTTTGTTTTCTTCATCAAATTACGAAAATTTTGAAATTGGTAAAGCGGTTTTAAAAGTTGGTAAAATGTCGTTTCTTCTATATGGAGAAGAAGGAAGCGAAGTTTTCCTTGCTTTGATTGCAGGATAAATCACAAGTAATTAATCTCTACTTCTTTTTCCTTTGCTCAGGTTGAATTCTTCCTCTGCTAATTCAATACGTTGTTGAATCTGTTCCTCTGTAGGCAGTTGTTTCTTAATCTCCTCTATTTTAATATTATCATAAGATGCAACCCCCATCGGCGTCTGGATTCCCTGAAATGCCCACTGTACTTCGGTCTGATCCTTATCTTTGCAAATCAACAATCCAATTGTGGGATTTTCATCCGGAGTCCGAATAAGATCATTCACTGCATTTACATAAAAGTTCAATTTTCCAGCAAATTCTGGCTCAAAAGAAACAGCTTTCAGTTCAACCACTACATAACACTTAAGACGGATATGATAAAACAACATATCAATCTTTCGAGTTTTTCCTGAAACTACAATTTCCTTCTGTCTTCCGATAAATGCAAATCCCGTTCCAAGTTCCAGCAAAAATCTGGTAATATTCTGTTCCAATGCCTCTTCCAACGCTGTTTCATCATATCCTCTTGGCAAAGAAATAAAACTGAGATCATAGGTATCTTTTACAATCTCCTGTGCTATCTTTCCTTGTATTCCAGGGAGCTTTTCCGCAAAATTTGTATTTGCCGTTCCTGTGTTGTGGTATAAATCAGCTTTCATACAATCAATTAAGGCATTTCTACTCCATTCTTCTTCAATCGTTTTCTGAAGGTAAAATAACGCCTCTACCACAGATTTACATTTTGTAACAATCTCTACATGATGACGCCACGGTACAAAACCAAAAAAAGCGGGAAATACCATTTCTGCACCAACTTGGTGCAGTTTTTCTCCTCTATCATCTTCTTTGATTTCTGCACCAATCTGCTGCAGTTTTATACTGTCAAAATTGAATTTATTGTCTACTGCTTGAATCAGATCATCAGAATCTTCCGCTAATGCATAAAAAGAATACCATTTTTTCATATTCCAAAGATTCCTCGCCGAAAAACCTTTCACTTCTGGAAATTCTTGTTGTAAATCCAGGCTTAACTGCTCAACAATACCACGTCCCCATTTTTCTTCTGATTTTCGTAAAACAAGATCCCGTCCCAGTTACCAATTGAATAATAACTGTTCTGAGTTTACCTTCACAGCTGCTTTTATCTGCGCTCCCCTAAAGCGCTCCTTTATATCATGGATCCACTGCACATAATCATAATCCAAATGCACATCATGAAAACTTACAATAATTGGGGAGTTACCTTTTTTATCCTGCATTAATCTCTCCTTCTTTTGCTGATATCTTTTTAACATGCACAAAATATTTCGCATTATTTAATAGTATAACGCAAAATGGAATTTGTCTTGTCTTTTTCCAATAAACATACAATGAAAGCCTTCTTTTCTTTGAGAGGATAGCCTAATATAAGTTTCTTTATATGTATTAGTATAATCGTAATCCAAATCTTTTGTTCTTATTGGCGTTTTATTTAATTTGGGAACCAAAAACGGAAAATATACTTTTTTCATTTCATCTACTAATGGGTAGGCTCCCCCACCTTTTCCAAGTTGAATAATTTGTGAAAAACAATCTACACAATTAAATATTTTATCACCCTTTTAATTTCTTATCAACTAAAATAATTTCTTATACACTATAAAAAGAGCCCCAGATTTCTCTGAAGCCCTTCCATACTAACTATGAAATTCAAACGAACTATCTTACATAGCCCCCATCTGCTTTGCCACTTCCTCAGCAAAGTTCTCTTCCTTCTTGGCCAGGCCCTCACCGGTTTCAAACCGGACAAATTTCTTGATCTTAATATTGGCCCCATTCTCCTTGGCCACAGCCTTCACATATTGATCCACGGACTGCTTGCCGTCCTCAGCCTTCACATAAATCTGATCCAGCAGGCAAATCTCCTTCAGCTCCTTGTTAATCCGGCCCATAACCATGCCGCTTATGATCTTGTCATTGGCATCCGGCTTCTCGTTCTTGGCAGCCGCAGTCAGGATCTCCTTCTCTTTCTCAATGTAGTCGGCGCTTACCTCATCTCTGCTGGTAAACTGGGGCTTCAAAGCCGCAGCCTGCATGGCCACATTCTTGGCCATCTCCTTGACAGCGTCATTGACCACATCGGTCTCCACAGCCACCAGCACGCCGATCTTACCGCCGGCATGGATATAGGAAGACACAAAACCGTCAGCCACCTCAACCTGCTCGAAACGGCGGATGTTCATATTCTCACCGATAATGGAAATCTGCGTGGACAGCGCCTCCTTCACGGTCAGGGACGGATCCTTCTCCCATTTCTCAGCCATAAATGCATCCATATCGGCTGCGGTGGTCTTGAGAGCCTGAGCTGCCACATCAGCCGCGTAGGTGCGGAACTTCTCGTTCTTTGCCACAAAGTCGGTCTCTGCATTGACCTCCACCACTACAGCCTTCTTCTCATCCTCAGACAGCGCGGTTGTTACAATACCCTCCGCAGCGATACGGCCGGCCTTCTTCTCAGCCCCCGCCAGGCCCTTTTCCCGCAGGAAATCAACCGCCTTGTCCATATCTCCATCCGTAGCCGCCAGCGCTTTCTTACAATCCATCATGCCGGCTCCGGTCATCTCTCTCAATTCTTTTACCATTGCTGCTGTAATAGCCATTGTTATTCCCTCCATTTATTATTATAATTATAAAACAGCTGTTTTATCTGCTGCCTTACCGGAAAATCTTCTTTTTACAAAACGGTACGCTATATTTCACATATATTCATCGTGTACACTGTATTTACGGCATATGCGAAAAAATGCCTCGGCCTGCAGACCGCAGGCCGAAGCACTCTTATTTCAACGATTATGCTTCCTCAGTCTCTTCCTCGCCACCGCCAAATGCCTCGGAAAAATCTGCTTCAGCCTCTCCCTGATTTGCCTCGATTACTGCATCTGCCATTTTTGATACGATCAGCTTGACAGCACGGATCGCATCGTCATTGCCCGGAATCACATAATCCAGTTCTTCCGGATCACAGTTGGTATCCGCAATGCCGATCAGCGGGATATTCAGGGCGTGAGCCTCCTGTACACAGATTCTCTCCTTCTTCGGATCAACAATAAAGATTGCATCTGGCAGTCTCCGCATCTCCTTGATGCCGCCTAAGTTCTTCTCTAACTTCTCCCACTCTTTCTTCAACGCGATAACTTCCTTCTTGGGAAGCACGTCAAAGGTTCCGTCCTCGGACATTGCCTCAATAGCTTTCAGCCGGTCAATACGGCTGCGGATGGTCTTAAAGTTGGTCAGCATACCGCCCAGCCATCTCTCATTCACATAAAACATACCGCAGCGCTCCGCCTCTGTCTTAATAGCGTCCTGAGCCTGCTTTTTCGTCCCCACAAACAGAATCGTACCGCCGTTGGCCACGATATCAGATACGGCATTGTACGCTTCGTCTACCTTGCCCACAGATTTCTGCAGGTCAATAATATAGATACCGTTTCTCTCCGTGTAAATATAGGGAGCCATCTTTGGGTTCCATCTACGGGTCTGATGTCCGAAATGTACTCCTGCTTCCAGAAGCTGCTTCATTGAAATAACGCTCATGTGTCTTTCCTCCATTTGGTTTTACCTTCCGTCTGCATCTTATGCTTCCGCCGGAACCTTATAAAGGCACCGCCTTTGGAATCAGCAGACGTGATTTTTCAACTGTTCAAGCATAGCATATCTTCCATTGATTGACAAGTGGTTTTTTCACGATTTTCTCCATTTTCGTTACTATTGGGTAACAGATCAGACAGCAAACAAAAAACGGATTTAACCCAAAGAGACAGCTGTACAACCAAATGCTGACTTTTTATTCAGCTTTTGGCTGTATAGCTGCCCTTTTTTGTTTACAGGTATACCTTTCTTATATTACCGGTTTCTGTTGTAATTGATCAGGCATCCGGCCTTCACGATCTTTTTCTCATCGTCTGTCATATCTGCAATGTACAGAGTGATCTCTTTTACCTGCTCTCCGATTACATAAGCACGTATATTTTTCATATCGCCGTCTAAGGCTTTCTTAATCTCCGGAACATAGATGTAATCGCCCACCTCAAACTGCTCCGGCTCTCCTTCCATCTGGAACGGAATCATCCCCCAGTTCATTACATTAGAGCGGTAGCGCTTGGTGGCATATTCAGTACAGATGTTGGCCAGACCGCCGATTACTCTCTGGCAGCTGGCTGCCTGCTCTCTGGCGGATCCGTCTCCGGGTCTTCTGGCATAGATCATGCTGCCGATCTCGGTCTCGGATGCCTTTACGTTCTCGTTTCCGGCAATGGCGCGAATCTTCTCAAAGACAGCGGTCAGCTTGGGCTCTTCCTCTGTAGGGCTGGCGCCTGCCACTCTGGCCTTCTCCAGCTTATCCACCTCCTTGCTTCTGCCCACGTACTCCGGATCTCTGCGGGACAGGGTGAACTCTGCCAGACCCAGAGGATTGGAACGGTAGGAGGAGGTTTCTCCGGAAGGAATCAGCTCATCGGTAGTGGTCACCGGATCCAGGATCTTGGAGCAGACTTTCAGAAGAATGTTATCCGTCAGGGGGCTCATCTCCGGCCAGTCCTTAATGTTGGGGCCATAAATCAGCTGGGCGTTCTCATCGCCCTTCTTGTATCCCTGATAAATTCTTGCCTTGTACACGCTGTCGTCAAAGCTGTACTCCGGCACCTGATAATCATCCACAATATCCGTGGCCGGTGTCAGGATTCCGCCGTTGGCCGCTGTAGCCGCAATGGAGCGGGCATCCATAAGAGCCACTGCCGACATTTGTCCCACACCCGGCTTGGAGCCTTCACGGTTGGGGAAATTCCGGGTTGTATGGCGGATGGAGAAGCCATTGTTTGCCGGAGTATCGCCTGCTCCAAAGCAAGGTCCGCAGAAGGCAGTCTTTAAAACAGCTCCTGCTGCCATCAAATCAGCGATTGCTCCTTTTCTCACCAAGTCGATATACACCGGCTGGGAGGAAGGATACACAGACAGAGAGAATGTGTCTGCGCCGCAGCTCTTTCCCCGCAAAATATGGGCGGCTTCCATCACATTGGTATAGTTACCGCCGGCGCATCCGGCAATTACCCCCTGGGTCACCAGCAACTTGCCGTTCACGATCTTGTCAGTCATGGAGAAACGAATATCCGGGTTTCCCGTAACCTTGGTGGCCTCCACCTCAACGCTTCTGAGAATATCTCCTAGATTGGCATTCAGCTCGTCAATCTCATATGTATTGCTGGGATGGAACGGCAGGGCAATCATGGGCTTTACGGTGCTCATATCCACATAGACTACTCCATCATAGTAGGCCACATCTGCCGGATTCAGTTCCCTGTATTCTTCACCTCTTCCGTGCATGGCAAGAAATTCCTTCGTATCTTCATCAGTTCTCCAGATGGAGGAAAGGCAGGTAGTCTCCGTTGTCATCACGTCAATGCCATTGCGGAAATCCGTGGTCATGGAAGCAACACCGGGTCCTACAAATTCCATCACCTTATTCTTCACATATCCGGATTTATAGACAGCTCCGATAATGGCCAGAGCAATATCCTGAGGTCCCACTCCGGGACCTGGCTTTCCGTCCAGATAAATGGCCACGACTCCCGGATAATTCACATCATAGGTATCACATAGAAGCTGTTTTACCAGCTCACCGCCTCCCTCGCCGATTGCCATGGTTCCCAGGGCGCCGTAGCGGGTATGGCTGTCTGAGCCCAGAATCATCTTTCCGCAGCCTGCCATCATCTCACGCATATATTGATGGATCACTGCAATGTGAGGCGGTACAAAAATTCCGCCGTATTTTTTACAGGCAGACAGGCCAAATACGTGATCGTCCTCATTGATAGTGCCGCCCACGGCGCAGAGAGAATTGTGGCAGTTGGTCAGCACATAGGGCAAGGGGAACTTTTCCATGCCGGATGCCTTTGCCGTCTGAATGATTCCCACAAAGGTAATATCATGGCTGGTCATGGCATCAAAGCGGATCCGAAGCTTCTCCATATCTCCAGACATGTTGTGCTTTTCCAGGATTGAGTAAGCGATCGTCCCCTTTTTCGCATCCTCTTTATCGGCCTCCTTCCCGGTCAGGGAAACCACCTTTGCCGCCTCGGCTTCCGGCACCAGTTCAGTTTTGTTTACCAGAAACGCGCCACCCTCATACAATTTTACCATTTCGACTTTCCTCCTCGTGAAATTATGTATTTCCTGTTCTGATACCTCCATTATGCGCCAATTCTTTCTATTAGTCAAATACTATATATATTATATATTCTATAATAAAAACCAATACATTTCCCATATCTTCGGAATTCATCCAATGCCATCCATGCACATCACTGTCATCCCGTCATAACCGCCAAGGTTCTCCAAAGCTGGCCATCACTCTGCCAAATCTGTCAATGTCTCACAAAACCGTCATCGCTACATCTCCTCTCTTTTTAAACACAAAGCCAGGAAAAACATCCGAAAATGAATTTCCTGGCCCGCTTCTTAGTTTCAAACAATCCCATTATGGAATAACCGCTCTTAAAAGCATCTTATGTCGCATCCGCCTGATTTTCCACAGTACAAAGAGCAATACCGGATGTACCACTTCTCACTTCTATGCCTTGCGGATATATTTTCCGTCCTTTTCTTCCTCCTGCTCTTCCTTTTCCGCCCGGACAGCCGCGCTGTATGCAGCCTTGCCCTTTTTAAATTCCAAGGGCCTTCCGCCCAACTCCGGACTGGCTGCCGTTGACGCCCCGTCTCCGTAGATGATCGCCCGTTTTTCTGTCAGAAAATCCACCCTTCGTTCCTCCTCATCCTGATCGGCCAGTTTCTGATCCTCCGCCAATTCCTCCAGTCTCTCGCCGATGAAAAATTCCTTGTCAAGCAGTTCTCTCTCCTGGTCCTCATCAAAAAGCCTTTCATCTGAAATCTCCTGAACCATCTTCCCGTCATCCCACCTTCTGAGCCGTTTCATCCGTCTTTCCCGGTGAGCCTGCTCCTCCGCAGCTTTTTTCATCCGCTTTTTCTTACTCTCCAAGTCCTTCTTCCAGGGCTTATTGAGCACCTTTATCTGCATTTCCTGGTTGGCGGCCTGGATCTGGGCCGCGCGGATCTGCTGGAGCAGTGAACTGTTCTTTCCGGTCATTCCCACACTGCCTGCCATCTTGGCCGTCTGGATGCGCTCCGCTTCCTCTCTGGTCCTTGCATTCTCTAACTGCTCCTCATAGGCGGCCCGCTCTCTCTCTATGGCAATCGCCTGCCTGTAAAGCTCCGGCGCGTACCGGCGGAGAAATTCCTTTTCCTCCCCTGTAAGCCTTGCCCCGGAAAGAAGCTTGCGCCGGATCTTTTGCAGTTTTCTCTGAATCTGAGACCTGCTTAATCCGGTTTTCTCCGAACCGATTCCTTTGGCAAATAATCCCTTGGCCCGCTTGATATCCACCCCGGAAGCCAGCGATGATGCACTAAACTGTTTTATCCCCTGCCGAAACTCAGCCCGAACCGGCTTTAGGGACCGGCTTAAGCCGTCTGAACCTTCCATACTCATATCACTCACCCCTCTTCAATCTGTTTCCGGAAGCTTTTACCTGATAATAAGTATGTCGGCTTATCCTTCTATTTGTTAAGGAAAATCCTTATTATTCACATGTGTTTATAGTCATTCCCGGCCCATTGCCTGCCATTTTATCAGTCGGTCCAGACAAGCCTTAGCATCCCTTTGTCCCAGCTCATAGGTGGTCTCAAGCTTTTGCGGGCTGTGCTCCATCCGCCCGATCTCCAGCTTTCTGCTGGGGCAAATCACAAAAACCTCCCCCGCCTTCTCCAGCCGCCGGATATACTGAATGGTCTTATTATATACCAGATGGCGTCTTTCCAATGCCCGCACAAACCGGGGATATCTTAAGTAGCGCACCCGGGCCATGGTTCCCATAATCCTTTTCTCCGGCGCCTTAACATATCCCTCCTGTCTGGTGAGCACCACCACATTTCTTCTAAATCCCATTCTTCGGAAAGCCCTCACAGGAATACTGTCCGTATACGCCCCGTCCAGCAGTTTTTTCCCGTCAATCCTTACCATGCGGGACACACATGGCAGGGACGCCGAGGCCCGCATAATATCCACCTGCTCCTTCATATCTGTCATCCGCAGATACTCCGGCTTTCCGGTAACCACATTGCTGCAGGTAGCATAAAATTCTGTTTTTGAGCGTTTGAAAGCCTCATAATCGTAAGGCTCTAACCGGTCCGGCAGGTCGTGATAGCAAAATTTGATTCCCACCATATCTCCGGTCAGCAGCAGATTGCGGATGCTCATAAACCGCCAATCCTTACAATACCGTTTGTAATAGCGGATGCTCCTGCCCTTCTGTCCTGACAGATAAGAACAGCCGTGAACTACACCGGCAGACACACCGATTACACCGTCAAATCCGATCCCATTCTCCAAAAATACGTCCAACACACCGGCTGTGTAGATTCCCCGCATTCCTCCTCCCTCCAATACCAGCCCGCTTTTTTCCAATTGTTCCATAAATCCTGCCTCCTAACAAAAAACATAATCTGCTCCCAACTGTAATAAACGGCAAAAAAATTTGCCGCTTACTACAGCTCTCCGGTCAATGCCGGAAAATTCCTTAAAACCGCCCCGATGACAGGAATGCTCTTCCTGTAAATACTGCCACCGATCTGGGACGCATGATAAAGGAATTGTCTATCCTCACCTCGTCCCCCTCCTCGTAAAAATATTTCCCCTTCCAGTCTCCATAGGTATTCACACTCAGATACCAGGCTCCTCTTTTGCAAAGCTGGGGCAGGGTAATCTCCACATCCTCCCAGTAGGTATTTACAGCCACATAGACCAGATCATCCCTTCCCTGATCCTTATCATAGCCGGCAAAGCTGACGGCAAGAGTTCTGGCATCACGAGGAATGGTCACATTTTCCGCATTCACCCCATGGGTATGAATGGGACTCATCCCGCAAATGGCATCCGGCAGCTTGCTGCGGATAACCGGATGTCTGTGACGGTAATGAATCATAAACCGGAAAAACTCATACAATTCCCGGTTCTTTTCCAGGAGATTCCAATCCAGCCAGGAAATCTCATTGTCCTGGCAATAGCTGTTGTTATTGCCGTACTGGGTATTGCCAAACTCGTCTCCTGCCAGAAACATGGGCGCCCCTCTGCTGCACATAAGCACGGCACAAGCATTGCGGATCATCCTAAATCGCAGGTTTAATATCTCCGGATCATCCGTGTCTCCCTCCGCCCCACAGTTCCAGCTTCGGTTATCATTGGCCCCGTCCGTATTATTCCATCCGTTTTTCTCATTATGCTTTTCATTGTAGGAGTAGAGATCGTATAAGGTAAACCCATCATGACAGGTAAGAAAATTCACGCAGGAATTGTAGCCTGCATAGCTTCCGTCATAATCAGAGCTGTGGCCTCCGTATAGATCACCGGAGCCGCTGATGCTCCAGGCGGCATTCCACGCCTCCCAGCAGTCCCCCTTTAAATATCCCCGCACCGCGTCCCGGTAACGGCCGTTCCACTCAGCCCAGCGTTTTTCTGCCGGAAAGCATCCCACCTGATACATGCCGCCTGCATCCCAGGCCTCGGCAATCAGCTTCACGTTGCCAAGAAGCGGGTCATGGGCCAGGCTTTCCAAAAGAGGGGGCTTGTTCATGGGGGAACCGTCCGCGTTTCTCCCGAGAATGCTGGCCAGATCAAACCGGAATCCGTCCACCCGGTAATTGATGGTCCAGTACCGCAAACACTCTAAAATCATCTGGCGGACAACCGGATGATTGCAGTTTAATGTATTGCCGCAGCCGCTGAAATTGTAATAATTTCCCTCCGGCGTAAGCATATAGTAGACCTTATTGTCAATGCCCTTAAAGCAGAAGGTGGGGCCCTGTTCATTGCCCTCTGCCGTGTGGTTGAACACCACATCCAGAATCACCTCAATGCCATTGTCATGAAGCTCCCGGATAAGCTCCTTAAGTTCTGTCCCCTCCCGGTTAAATTCGGCCGTGGAGGCATAATTGCTGTTGGGGGCAAAGAATCCCACCGTGTTGTACCCCCAGTAATCCAGGAGAAGCTTTCCTCCCACCTCCCTGGAATTCATGGTCTCGTCAAACTCAAAAATCGGCATCAGCTCCACCGCGTTGATGCCCAGATCCTTCAGATAAGGAATCTTTTCCCGGATTCCCGCAAAAGTTCCCGGAAACTTCACGCCGGAGGAGGGATGATAAGTAAAGCCTCTCACATGCATCTCATAGATAACCAAGTCACATAAATCGCGGGAGGACTGAGGCATGTCCCCCCAGTCAAACACATCCTTCACCACCCGGGCATGGTAATGCTTCACCATCTTCTCTCCCCAGATCTCCTGTCCGGTCACCGCACGGGCATAGGGATCCAGTAAAATGGCATCCTTGTTAAACAAAAGCCCCTTATCCGGCTGATATTCCCCGTCAATCCGATATGCATACTCAAACTCCTCAATCTTCAAACCAAATACAATCATGGAATACACATCCCCGACCTTATATTCATCGGGAAAGGGAAGGATTGCATAGGGCTCCTCCTCCCCCTTATGAAACAGCAAAAGCTCGCAGGAATGGCCATTCTGGGTATGGACTGTAAAATTCACTCCAACCTCTGAGGCAATCGCCCCATTGGTATCAAACAGACCTGGCCGCACCTGGTATCCTGCAATCGTTCCCATAGGAACAATTGACACAGGATAATCCAGTGTCAGTTTCTGGCTGTGCAGATTCATATATTACCTCCTTTGTGATGGTAAAATGGGATCAAATCATGTCAGAATTGCCAAATCAAAGCATATCAATCAGAGCATATCCAAAGCCGAATATTCTATACAAGTATAACCCAATTTAAATACCTTGCTGTTTCACTGAGGATGCTTTTTCGAGAGTGCACAGGAAAAAGCGGAGGCGTAGTGGCGCTACGCTGAGCATTTTTCCTGTGTGCTATCGGGAAAGCAGACCAGCGAAACGCAAGGTTATTTAAATCGGGTTATACTAGCAGGGCAGAAGCTTACCGGCAGCTTGTCCGACAGATACATCCGTAAGATAAATGTATTCTGTCGTTCCCCCTGCTTTTGAGTGGGTATATGTCAGTTTAGCATATCATCCAAGGTTATTCAAGAGCCTTTCTTCCGAATCTTTGTTCTAAAAACACTGCCATTGAGATAGTTACAAAATATATTAAATATATATAAAAATCACTCTTTTATTTATTTTGGCCTTGATTATTTCATAAAAGAAAGCTATAATAATCACTGTCAATTTTCGTTGCACCCATTCAGATTCCATCAGTCCATCGAATATATGATAAGCTATATTCGATGGACTGACCAAATGGGCTGTAACGAACTTTATCTATCTAATTTTAAGGGAGGATTTATGAAATGTCTAAAATGAGGCGCTGCATCATTCCGGCTATTTTGGCGGCAATGGCACTGACTGCACTGACTGCCTGTGGAGGCAAGAGCGAGTCTGCCGATGCCACCACCGCCGAGACCACTACGGAGGCTGCCACAGAGGCTGCTACAGAGGAGGAAACCAAGGAAGAAACCACAGAGGCTGCTGAGGAAGAGGCTACCGAGGCAGAAGCTTCCGGTGAAAACAGTGAGTATTTAGAGCAGGTTGACACCATGAACAAGGCTGCTGAGGAATTTATCACCGTCAGCATGGAATTTATGCAGCTTGCCCAGGACGATCCGGAGAATATTGACGCCCTGTCGGAATCCATTGAAAAGACCCGGGCCACCAAGCAGGCTTTCCTGGACTTCGCCGCTATTGACACCGCACCGGAAGGATTGGAAGAGGCTCACGCCAAGCTGGCTTCCGCTGCCGCTGAATATGCCGATACGCTGGATGTGTACTGTGATGTGCTTCTGGCCAGCATCAAAGGCGAGGAACATGAAGCCATGGCTACCATCCAGGATGACTGGACTAATGTTGCCACTGCTCTGAGCGAAGCCATGGGAGAAGTTGAGGAAGCTGCCGCCGCTCAATAATCCGCCATTTTCTCCGCACGGACGGGACTGACGATTATAGGCAAAAAATCAAAACAAAAAAACCGGACAGATCGGCTTTCTGCAGGTCTGTCCGGTTTTTGTTTTATCTGTTAAAAAAATAAAAAGCGACCCAAAGGCCGCCTCCCTTTTATTCTGCCAGCCGGAGCGTGTTCCCGGGATTTTCTATGTGAGACCGGACACCTCCGATACAGCAAAAACCATACTCCTTCCGAAACTGGCGAATATTCTATTCTAGCAAAAACTCTGCCCTTCCACGCAAGAACACCCAAAAGCAGGCATCCTTCCACTTCACAGCTCCCCTTCTTATCACAAAAAAATGGAGACAACGGGATTCGAACCCGCGGTCTCTACGTTGCGAACGTAGCGCTTTCCCAGCTAAGCTATGTCCCCTGAAATAACGGATGGAAACCCCATCCTGCCCTGCCATGGGAAAAGGCAGAAAAAATGGAGACAACAGGGCTCGAACCTGCGACCCCATGCGTGTGATGCATGTGCTCTCCCAGCTGAGCTATGCCTCCGTAAATTATTCTACCACATTTTTCAAAAAATGCAACTCTTTTTTCAATTTTTTCATCATTCTTTTTAATGTAACACTAAATTCCACTTTAGAAAAGAAAAAAATAATATTTACCCTTTTCTGCAAGACTAAACGCTACTTCTTTAACCACCGTTTTCAAAGTGGAAATAAACTTTTCACTTCAGCCAATTTCTTTAATTTCATAATAGCCCACGTTACTATTCAGCAACCGTATGCAGGATGGCAGGCTTCCCGCCTCCTAATCAAAGTAATCCTTATATTCCACCTCAATAGCATGCTTCATCCGAGTCATACTAATATAGAGATGCTTTTTCAGCACCTCCTCCAGCTGCTCTTCCAGCCTCTGCTCCAGAAGAAAAAGTAACTGGGTATGCTCCTTGATAATCCGTCCAAAATCGGTCTCTGTAACGAAATCCAGCATGCGGAATCGGGTATAGTGAAGCTGCTGTTCCTGAATAAAGTCCCAAAGCTTCTCCTTGCCTGTGGCAGAGAACCAGATTCCGTGCATCTGAGCGTCCATCCGGTAAAACTGCTCCGGCTGAAAATCCGGCTGGCCAATCAAAAGTTCCTGTAAGCGAATCTGATGGTGGATCTCTTCCAGCTGAAAGGGGGTGGCCTCCTTCATAAAATCCCGCATTACCATCAACTCCACTGCCACCCGCATGTAAATCATATGCCGGATATTTTCCAGGTTAAGCCGTGTTACATAGGTGCCGGAATAAGGAACCGTGTGGACAAACCCCTGCTCCTGCAATCTGCGGAATGCCTCCCGCACCGGGGTACGGGAAACATCAAAACGGGCACATATCTCATTTTCACTGATAGGCTGGCCAGGCTTCAATTCCAAATCCAGCATTTCCTTTTTCAGGGTTTCAAACACGTACTCTCCCCGGTTTTTGTAGTTTTTCCCGTCCATTCCGGCCCTCCTGGTGTTTTCTGGTAACAATCTTTGCAGCGATTCAGCCCCAAAAAGCTTATGGCTGAATCGCTGCTGTTTCGTCTGTGCAAAAGATTAAGACGGCTGCTTGCCGATATATGCCTGTATGCCTCCGTCCACATACAGAATCTGCCCGTTTACAAAGTCAGAGGCCGCAGATGCCAAAAATACTGCCGGGCCGCCCAGGTCAGAAGCCTCTCCCCAACGTCCTGCCGGAGTCTTTGAGACAATAAACTGGTCAAAGGGATGTCTGGAGCCGTCCGCCTGCTTCTCTCTTAAGGGTGCCGTCTGAGGTGTGGCAATGTAACCAGGTCCAATACCATTGCACTGAATATTGTACTCGCCATACTCAGACGCAATGTTTCTGGTCAGCATCTTTAAGCCGCCCTTAGCCGCCGCATAGGCAGAAACAGTCTCACGACCGAACTCGGACATCATGGAACAGATGTTGATAATCTTGCCAGCTCCCTTTTTGATCATAGACGGAATCACCGCCTTGGATACGATAAAGGGTGCATTCAGATCCACATCGATCACCTGGCGGAAATCCTTTGCCGCCATCTCAATCATGGGAATTCTCTTGATAATTCCGGCGTTATTCACAAGAATGTCCACAACCCCTACCTCTTTCTCAATGGCCGCTACAGTGGCATTCACGGCATCCTCATCCGTCACGTCACAGACATAGCCATGGGCTTTGATCCCTTCTGCCTCATAGGCAGCCACTCCCTTGTCCACCAGCTCCTGACGGATATCGTTAAACACGATTGTGGCTCCTGCACCTGCCATAGCCTTGGCAATCGCAAAACCAATTCCATAAGACGCGCCGGTAATCCACGCAACCTTGCCCTCCAGGGAATAATTCTTGATGTAATCCATGTGACTCTTCTCCTTTTACTCTTCAAATATGTTTAGTATACGATTTTTCATAATTGTATACAAGTTTCTTATATGTATACATTATCATGGATTTATTTAAAATGCAATTGGCACTTTTCACAATTTAGTTTGGCTTTTTTGTGGCATTTACCACAAAGGCCGGCGACAAAAATATCGCCGGCCTTTGGAGGCTTTCCCCGGCGGGCTTAGGACCGGGTGAACCACCCGGTCCCAAGCCGCCAAAAAGATCTATCAGCTTTGCAGCTTCTTATCTATGATTTCAGTTATCGCTACATCCGCAATCCCCATCGGCAGAGGCTGCCCCTAAAGGCATAATGCCATCGTTGGAGCAGGCATTGCAGCCGTCCCGGTAACCATCGTTGTAGCCCTGGTTATATCCGTCACGAAAGCCTGCCTGATAGGCGCCGTTGCAGCCGCAGGGCCGGCAATTGTTATTGCAGCAGCCGGAAGGCACGCAGGGATTGCAGCAGCTTCCCGTATTACAGTTGTTGGTCCCGCAGCCGCAGACACCTGTATTACAGTTATTGTTTCCACAGCCGCAATTTCCTGTATTGCAGTTGTTATTTCCGCAGCCGCAATTCCCTGTATTACAGTTGTTATTTCCGCAGCCGCAATTCCCTGTATTGCAGTTGTTATTTCCGCAACCGGAACCTCCTACCCCGCTGTTGTTGCAGGAACAATTACAAGTACAGCTGCACCTGCATCTTCTGCAGCATCCGATACTAATCCCACATCTATTGCAATTACATCCACACATATTTGAAATCTCCTTTTATTTTGTTTTGTAGTGTATCTTATGTGGGGTATCAGACAAGTGTGACGGCCTTTAGGAATTTTCTTCCAGGCTCCCTGACAGCCCGGCTCCCCTCCTTCTTAGCGAACCTTTTTTCTTTATTATCATATCTTTATAATTAGAAACCTTCAGTAAGGAAAGGAGCCTTTTATTTATGAATCAGAACAGCAATTCCCGATGCAGTTGCTTTTGCAGACCGCAGATACCCGCCCCGCCTTGTATAAATACTGATTGCAGATGTGACTGCCAGAACAGATGCGACATATGTGACGGGACATTTATACCTTCACCTCCTCCAATGCCGCCCGCAGCGCCGGCCCGACCGCCTCTTCCGCCTGTCCGCCCGGCAGCGCCGCCACAAAATTCCTCCAACGCCCCAGCCCCCAGGCCCGTAAAAAAGCCGGATAAGCAACCGGCATTTACTCCATTGCCGGCCCATACTTCAACCCCATCCGGCGGATGCGGATGCGGCAGTACTTCTTCCCCTTTGATTCCAAATAAGAACGGAAACAATATGCCTGTTGGTATGGCTTATGTGCCCTGGCAGAAATGGGGGCAGACTTATTCCATGGAACAGGGATTTTCCAGGGGAACTCTCTTTCCTGATCTGGATCTACCATTTGTGATGGGGAGGTGTCGATGACTATGTGTGAAAATGCATTGCTTCAGAAGGTATACGAAACCGGCTTTGCCCTGGATGAGGTCACCCTTTATCTGGATACCCATCCCTCAGACAATCAGGCCATTGAGTATTATCAGTATGTAAAACGAATGAATCAGGAAGCCATGGCCGCCTATGAAAAGGTCTACGGCCCGCTGATGATCAACCAGGTAATCGGCAACGGCTGGAACTGGGTCAACAATCCCTGGCCCTGGGAAGGAGGTATGTAAAATGTGGAGATATGAAAAACGCCTGCAGTATCCCGTAAAAATCTCACAGACGAATCCAAAACTGGCACAGTTTATTATCAGCCAGTACGGCGGGCCTGACGGTGAGAGCGCTGCCGCCATGCGCTACCTGTCCCAGCGCTATGCCATGCCCTACAAAAGAGGGAAAGCTATTTTGACGGATATCGGCACGGAAGAACTGGGACATTGGGAAATCATCGCCTCCATTGTCCACCAACTAACCCGCAACTTAACACCTAAGGAGATTGAGGAATCTGGCTTTGGTCCCTACTATATCGATCACACCACCGGTATCTGGCCCCAGGCGGCAGGCGGCATCCCCTTTAATGCCTGCGAATTCCAGTCCAAAGGGGATCCGATTACGGATCTTTTTGAGGATCTGGCGGCAGAACAGAAAGCCCGCGTCACCTACGACAACATCCTCCGCATGGTGAAGGACCAGGATGTCTGCGATCCCATCCGCTTCCTTAGGGAACGGGAGATAGTTCACTTCCAGCGGTTCGGCGAAGCCCTCCGTGACGTGCAGGATCACTTGGACAGCCGCAATTTCTACGCCTTCAATCCGGCTTTTGATCGGCAGACGCCTCCTGCCAGGCAGTGATTCCTGCTGCGGATAAAAAGTCAAATATATGCACAGACAAGACATTCGGCTCATTGCCTGCAATAACAAATATCTTTAAAAAAACAGGGCAGGTCTCCCTGCCCTATGACTTCTATGCCTGTATCTGCAGGGGCAAATGCCCCGGCATCTTTTTCTCGTAGAAATACCGGATAATATCTTTTCTGGTAATGATCCCGATAAAATAGTCCCTGTCATCCACCACCGGGACAAAATTCTGATTCAGTGCCTTGTCTATCAGTCCTTCCATATCAGAGCTTCCGTTGACAGGCAGATAATCCATCCGGCGGTTGATGGTGGTAACCGGTATGGTTTCCGCCTCCCGCAAATTGAGATTATACTGGTTCTTGATTCCCCACAAAAGATCTCCCTCTGTCAACGTCCCCACATATTTTCCATCTCGCCTCAGCATGGGGACGGAGGCATATTGGTGATATTCCATCCGTTCCAACGCCTGCCGAAGCGAATCATCCTCATACACACATGCCACCTCACTTTTTGGTGTGATAAAAAATAAAATATTCATTTCTTCCCCTATCAAATTTATTACAATTGCTGTTTTCAGAGTAAGTATAGCACATTAATTCCAAATATCTGTGAATAGTTTATTAAAAAATCTTAAAATATATATGTAATTTTTTGTAAATCACACAAAATGCAAGCGGTCACCGGACAGACTATCTGCCATGTCCGGCAACCGCTCTTGTGTTTTTCTGATTGTCTGTTACGTCCAATTCATATCGGACTAAGGTTTTCATTCCAGGTAGTCTAAAGGATCAATGGCTGCTCCCTGATAATTCATCTGAAAATACACATTGCTTCCCTCAATCGTATAATACTTGGTAGGCTCTGCCACATATCCCAGAAGCTGGCCCTTTTCCAGATATTCTCCCTCCACGGCAGTCACTTCCTTAAGCTGGCCGCAGACGGCAGTATACTCATTTCCCAAATCCAGAGTCAGATAATTGCCAATCTCCTCATTAACTCCCACCTGGGTCACCCGGCCGTTGGCAGGGGCGTAGACAGGACTGCTGACCTCTCCCTGAATCACCAGACCAGGATTGCATTTGTACTGATCCAATGTAGGAAAATAGATGGTGGAATCCATGCTGTAATCTAAAAGCACATTCCCCACCACCGGCCAGCTAACTCGGCTGGTATCCGAAAAATCCAGCACCAAAGCCTTGGCCGCATCCACACCGGTTCCCACTGCCTGAGCTTCCCTGGAAGGCTTGCTGCCCGCGGCCTGACTGGCCTTTTCCCGGACCGCCGTATCCTGGTTCGTACCCTGCTTTGCTATCTTTTCATTGGTCTCATCCGGCACAGGCTGCGCATTGGATTCTCCTGCCACCGACACCTGCGATTCTGTTATGGTGTCTCCAGCCAGAAGATTCTCCTCCCCCTGCATTTCCACATAAGGGTTCTGCTCCTGTCCGTCTCCTCTTTTCATTGTGACAACGCCTGCCGCAGCTACTATAGTCAGCAGGCCCAGTACCAGCATGACAAGGAATAGTTTGTCCTTGAACATTAGATTGATTTTCTCTTTCACCGTTTATCACCTCGGTAGTAGTTTTACCAAAGCGCGCGGAGTTATTCAAAAATCAGAGATATATTTTTATAATAATGATTTAAGATATCCTCATACCCCCAGCCAGCCTCCGCCATACTATCCGCTCCGGCCTGACTGAGACCATATCCATGCCCCTTTCCCCGCACCCTCACCCGTATTACATCCCGGTCTTTTTCTGCTTCTATATTGAAGCAGGGTGAAGGCAGTCCTAGTGCATACTGAATCTCATCTCCCGAATAGGTGCCTGCCCCGATCTTCATCTCCATCACATACCCGGCATCATCCTTTTTCACTGTCTGAATCTGTTCCGGAAGCTGTTTTGCCTCAACCGGTATCGCTCCCGGAATTTGACTGATAGCGGCGGCGAAAGAGCTTAAACTCCACTCAGGAGTTGCCATGTAATCTTCCCGTTTTGTGTCCGATACGCTCTCCACGGACTGAAGATAGGGAAAATCCATGTCCCCGGCTCTGGTTCTCCCGGCACTTATGGCATGAAACAGAGGCAAAATATAACGTTCCTCATATTTCATAACCTGTCCCCTGGTAGCCTGCGCCGCCTTTTTGCACTTTTCCAGCCGTTCAAAAAGCTTTTCTCTGTCTGTCAGAAGGCCTCCCTGCTCCTCTCCTAAGTAGTCCATATCCAGCTCTTCTTCATACACTTCCGTTCTTCCGTTTAAAAGACGGTAGATATAAGTCCGGGCGATTACTGCCTGGCATTTCATCGTCTCCATGGTATAATCTCCATCCATCTGGCACACCATAACTCCGGGCAGATAATCCTCCAGATCTATGTAAGTCCGAATCCCCTTCCGCTCCACCAGAATTTTTCTGCGAATCCTGTCCCCTTCCTCCCCTGTAGCGGCGTTTTTGCTGCCAATTGCCTCTACACCAGCCTCCGCCGCCTGTCCCCCGTCTGTGGCCGCCAATTTTACATGGGCTTTTGCCTGACCGGCTCCTGCATCGCTCTCCCTTCTTTGTCCTTCTCCCAGGCCTGTCTCCTCCCCCTGCCTGACATCATTTTCCGAGCTCTTTGCCTGCCCCTCATCCCATCCGGCTCCTGCCCTCACTGCATCCTCCTGACCGAGTTCTTCCCCGGCTCCGTCTGCCGTCCCCTCTATCCCTGCAGACGCTCTCTCCATTCCTGCCGCCCTCATCCAGGCCATTGTTACCGCCCAGGGGGAAATCACCATCACCGCCACTGCAATCATCCATCTCCGCATAAAAAAAGAATCCCTCCTGACTACTATCAGTCTATGAAAGGATTCTTTTTTCTATTCCTCTATTCTACAGCTCTACATGGACCCGGTCCAGATGCCAGATATCTTTTACATACTCCTCAATGGTCCTATCAGAAGAGAACTTACCGCAGCAGGCCACGTTCAACATGGCAGCCCGCGCCCACCATTTCTGATCACGGTATTTCTCATCCACCTTCTTCTGGGCGTCCGCATACATCCGGAAATCTTTCAGAATAAAGTAAGTATCCGCCCGGTTGCTGCTCTGAGTGTTCAAAAGGGAATTGTAGATATCCCTAAACAGCTCCGTGTCATAGGGCGAGAAATATCCGTTGATCAGCTGCATCAGCACATGGCGGATATCCTGGTCATTGTTAAAGATCTGCATCGGATCATAGGAGCGGTTTTTCTCCAGCTCAATAATCTCGTCAGAGGAAGTGCCGAAGATAAAGGCATTCTCCTCTCCAACCTCCTCCACAATCTCCACATTGGCACCGTCCATGGTGCCGATGGTCAGAGCACCGTTTAGCATAAACTTCATATTGCCCGTACCGCTGGCCTCCTTGCTGGCCGTGGAAATCTGCTCGCTGACATCTGCCGCCGCAAAGATAATCTCTGCATTGGATACCCGGTAATCCTCAATAAACACGACCTTCAGCTTATTGTTGATGGAACGGTCATTGTTGATCACATCTGCCACCGCGTTAATGAGCTTGATGGTCAGCTTGGCAATCTTATATCCTGCTGCTGCCTTGGCGCCGAAAATAAAGGTCCTGGGAATCATATCCAGGTTGGGATTCTCCTTCACCTGATTGTACAGATACATCACATGAAGAATATTCATCAGCTGCCGCTTATACTCATGAAGCCTCTTCACCTGCACATCAAAGATTGACCGGGGATCCACGTCAATTCCATTGTGCTCTTTTATATACTTAGCCAGGCGCAGCTTATTCTGATATTTGATATTCATAAACTCGTGCTGGCATTTCTCGTCATCTACATATAGCTTTAGCTTACGGATCGCTGAGAGATCGGTGATCCACTCATCTCCCACTTTGGAGGTCACCCAGTCAGCCAGCAGCGGATTACCGTGAAGCAAAAACCGTCTCTGGGTAATGCCGTTTGTCTTGTTGTTGAATTTCTCCGGCATCATCTCATAGAAATCCTTAAGTTCCTGATGCTTCAAAATCTCTGTGTGCAGACGGGCCACACCATTGACTGAGAAGCTGCCGGCAATGGCCATATGAGCCATGCGGACCTGACCGTCATAGATGATGGACATCTTGGTGACCTTTTGCTGGTCATTGGGATACATCTGGCGGATCTGGTTCTGGAACCGGCGGTTAATCTCCTCCACAATCTGATAGATTCTCGGCAGCAGGCGGGAGAACAGCTCGATAGGCCATTTCTCCAGAGCCTCCGCCATAATGGTATGGTTGGTGTAGGCACAGGTTTTGGTGGTCACATCCCAGGCCTCATCCCAGCTCAGGTCATATTCGTCCAAAAGAATCCGCATCAGCTCTGCCACCGCCACGGTTGGATGGGTATCGTTGAGCTGGAACACATTCTTCTCATAGAACTTGCGCACATCCTTGTGCTTTTCCATATACTTGGCTACCGCGCGCTGCACGCTGGCGGAGATAAAGAAATACTGCTGCTTTAAGCGCAGCTCCTTTCCAGCATAGTGGTTGTCATTGGGATACAATACGTCACAGATGGTCTTTGCTAAGTTCTCCTGCTCCACTGCCTTGTGGTAATCTCCCTTATCAAAGGACTCCAGGCTGAAGGTATTGATGGGCTGGGCATCCCAGATACGCAGGGTGTTGACCACATTGTTGCCATAGCCCACAATCGGCAGGTCATAGGGTACAGCCATCACGGACTGATATCCCTCCTGTACAAACTTCTCGTGGCCGTTTTCATGAGCTACGCGGACATAACCGCCGAATTTGACCTCTGTGGAATACTCAGAGCGGCGCACCTCAAAGGGGTTGCCGTCCTTTAACCACTCATCCGGCACCTCAATCTGGAAACCATGCTCAATCTTCTGCTTAAACATTCCGTAATGGTAACGAATCCCGCATCCGTATGCCGGATAGCCCAATGTGGCCAGTGAATCCAGAAAACAGGCCGCCAGTCTGCCTAAGCCCCCGTTTCCAAGAGCCGGATCCGGCTCCTGATCCTCAATCACATTTAAGTCAAAGCCCATCTCGTCAAGGACTTCCCGGATCTCATCCCGGGCCATGATGTTGATAATATTGTTGCCCAGGGCACGGCCCATGAGAAATTCCATGGACAGATAATAAACAGTCTTGGCATCCTCCCTGGCATAGGTCTTTTGAGACGCGATCCACTCATCAATAATCACATCCTTGACCGCATAGGACACGGCCTGAAACATCTGGGCCGGGGTCGCCTCATCCAGTGTTCTGCGGAACAGATTCTTCACATTATAAGTAACCGACTTTTTAAATTCTTCCTTATCAAAAACCTTGCTCATGCTTATTCTCCTTTTAACCGCTGCACTCTCAGGCACCCGCGGCTTTTTTCACTCCCAATGTTGTCTTCTCGCTGTTGATATTCCACTCCTTGACGTAACCGTCCGTCTCTCCTGTACGGATCTGGTCTGCCAGTACTTCCTTTCCGATCTCCTCTTTGTGGGCCTCTAAGATTCCGGCAATCCGGTCATTGCCTGTCTGGTATACCTGGATGTGGTCGGTCACCTCAAAGCCCGCTTCCTTTCTCATGGTCTGGATCTTGCTGACCAGCTCCCGGACAAAGCCTTCTTCCTTAAGCTCGGGCGTCAGATTGGTGTCAAGAGCCACGGTCACTCCATTGTCGCTTTCCGACACATACCCCTCTGTCTGTGCCATATCAATCAGCAGATCCTCTTCCGTCAGAACCACCAGCTCTCCGCCAAAATCAAACCGCAGGGAACCCTCTGCCTTCAAGGTATCCATGGCCATGTTTCCGTCAATATCTCCAAGCGCCCGGCGGATGTTGGCCAGCTGTTTGCCGTACTTGGGACCTACGGTCTTAAGTTGGGGCTTAAAGCTGTAGGTGGTAAAGCCGCGGACATCTTCCACAAACTCCACAGACTTGACATTCAGCTCGTCCTCAATGATCTCCACATAGAAGGGCGACAGCTCATGATCCGCCTTCACGTACATTTTGCCGATAGGCTGACGGTTTTTTAAATTAGCCGTGTTTCTGGCTGCCCGGCCGAGAACTACGATATCCAGCACCTCATCCATGTCCGATTCCAGCGAAAGGTCAATATGGCCCTCCTCCACTGCCGGGAAATCACACAGATGAACGCTTTCCGGCGCTTCCTTATCAATGCTGCAAACCAGATTCTGATAGATGGCCTCTGTCATAAAGGGAATCATGGGCGCCGCTGCCTTAGCTGTGGTCACCAGGGCCGTATAAAGGGTCATATAAGCATTTATCTTGTCCTGCTCCATGCCCTTTGCCCAGAAACGTTCCCGGCTTCTTCTCACATACCAGTTGCTCATGTCGTCCACAAAGGCCTGAAGGGCTCTGGCTGTCTCGGGAATCCGATAATTGGCCAGATTGTCATCCACGCTCTTTACCATGGAATTCATCTTGGACAAGAGCCACTTATCCATAACCGTCAGCTTATCATATTCCAGAGAATACTTTGTTGCGTCAAAATTGTCAATGTTGGCATACAGCACAAAGAAGGCATAGGTGTTCCACAGAGTCCCCATAAACTTCCGCTGACCTTCCTTCACTGCCTCCCCGTGGAAACGGTTGGGCAGCCAGGGGGCGCTGTTGATGTAAAAATACCAGCGGATGGCATCGGCCCCGTAGGTAGCCAGGGCATCAAAGGGATCCACCGCATTGCCCTTGGTCTTGCTCATCTTCTGGCCAAACTCATCCTGCACATGGCCCATGACAATCACGTTCTTGTAAGGCGCCTTGTTAAAAATCAGGGTGGAAATGGCCAACAGGGAATAAAACCAGCCCCGGGTCTGATCCACTGCCTCAGAGATAAAGTCTGCCGGGAACTGCTGGTCAAACAGCTCCTGATTCTCAAAGGGATAATGATGCTGGGCAAAGGGCATGGCGCCGGAATCAAACCAGCAGTCAATCACCTCCGGAACCCGCTTCATCTGCCTGCCGCACTTGGGACAGGTAATTGTCACCTCATCGATAAAGGGACGGTGAAGCTCAATATCATCCGGACAGTTGGAGGACATGGACTTTAGCTCCTCAATGCTGCCGATGGAATGTTGATGACCGCACTCGCACTCCCAGATATTTAAGGGAGTTCCCCAATAACGGTTCCTGCTGATACCCCAGTCCTGTACATTCTCCAGCCAGTCGCCGAAGCGGCCCTTGCCAATGCTCTCTGGAATCCAGTTGATGGTATTGTTGTTGCGGATCAGATCCTCCTTCACCGCTGTCATTTTGATAAACCATGACTCTCTTGCATAGTAAATAAGAGGCGTGTCGCAGCGCCAGCAATGGGGATAGCTGTGCTCAAAAGCCGGAGCTGAGAATAAGAGGCCCTTTTCCTTTAGCTCCTCTAAAACCAGCGGATCCGCCTTTTTCACAAAAGTGCCTGCCCAAGGCGTCTCCCCTGTCATCTCACCCTTGGAGTTTACCAGCTGGACGAAGGGCAGGTCGTATTTGCGTCCCACCTTGGAGTCGTCCTCACCGAAGGCCGGTGCGATGTGTACCACGCCGGTACCGTCTGTCAGGGTCACATAACCGTCACAGACCACATAAAAAGCCTTTTTTCTCTGTTTTTCGCAGACCTCATTGGCGTAGGGAAGCAGAGGCTCATACTCTTTGTATTCCAAATCCTTACCTATAAAACGCTCCAGCACCGTGTACCCTCCCTCAAGCACCGTGTCGCACAGGGCCTCTGCCAGATAATAGGTGTACTCACCGTTTTGGACCTTTACATAGGCTTCATCGGGATTTACGCAGAGCGCCACGTTGCTGGGCAGGGTCCAGGGTGTGGTGGTCCACGCCAGAATGTAGGCGTCCTCCCCTTTTACCTTAAACCGGGCAATGGCGGACCGCTCCTTCACATCCTTATACCCCTGGGCCACCTCATGGCTGGACAGAGGCGTGCCGCACCGGGGACAATAGGGCACGATCTTAAAGCCCTTATACAAGAGTCCCTTTTCCCAGATTTTCTTTAAAGCCCACCACTCTGACTCGATAAAATCATTGTGGTACGTCACGTAAGGGTCATCCATATCCGCCCAGAAGCCAACGGTGCTGGAAAAATCCTCCCACATGCCCTTGTACTTCCACACGCTTTCCTTACAGTGGCCAATGAACGGCTCCAGACCATACTGTTCGATCTGTTCCTTTCCGTCCAGACCCAGCATCTTCTCCACTTCCAGCTCCACTGGCAGACCGTGCGTATCCCATCCGGCCTTTCGGGGAACCATGTAGCCCTTCATGGTCCGATACCGGGGAATCATATCCTTGATTACCCGGGTCAGTACATGGCCGATATGGGGCTTGCCGTTGGCCGTGGGAGGTCCATCGTAAAAGGTATAGGTGGGACCGTCCTTCCGGCTTTCCATGCTCTTTTGAAAGATGTCATGATCCTTCCAGAACTTTTCAACCGTCTTTTCCCTTTCTACAAATTTTAGATCTGTTGATACTTTCTCATACATTTCTTCATTACCTCCGTTTTCGTGGCAAGGTGGATACAAAATTAGTGCTGGCTGCACATTCCCCACTGGCTTTTGTCTCACAAAATGGTCTGTCCCATGAAACAAAAAGCTTCCGCCCCGTAATGAGGACGAAAGCCTGGCTTCGCTGTACCACCTATTACTGCATACCAACATATGCGCTCCCTGTAACGGCGGGACTGCCGGCACGACCTAATGGATACCTTCAGCGGACGCCCTGCCTGTATCTTTCAGCCTGCGACTCGGGAGTGATCTTCGGCATCCGTCTGCAGGCTCCGGGCTTCCACCATACCCCGGATCGCTGTTTTCGCCTCTTACGGCCCTACTGTCTCCGTCAAAGTCTTTCTTTATTAAATACCGCCGGAAAGGACTTTTTCTTCCTTACCGTTGGCCCTATGAAGGACAAGACTGTACCCCTGCCCTCCCACACACCATATTATATTGATTCATCCTTAAATTGTCAAGGGCTGGAAGAAGAGATATGATGGTTTTTGTTGTTCGGTTTAAAGATGAATTTTCTGTTGGACATTTTACAAATAACGGGTATAATGGGATGATGTTGAGGCTTTTGACCCCTATGATACCACAGATTGCTCCGTATTTCATGCTTTAAACCTGACTCCCATGTGGGTCTATTTCCTCATCTGCCTGGATGAATTTGTAAAAATCCCTTTTATTTACCGTCATTATAAAAGCTATCGCTGGCTGAAAAACATTACCCGGGATTTTTGATTGTTAATTTCGTGTCAATCTATTTACTTTTTATTCGCTTTAATGGTATACTATTTCAAATTTCAGAGATGCCCCGAGCCAGACAGTAACCGGCTTTTTCTGCTGCCTGCCGCGGCATCCTGCCAACACACAATTGGGAGGAACCATTATGAACGAAAGAAATCTTACCTTATTAACTGACCTGTATGAGCTTACCATGATGCAGGGCTATTTTAAAGAAAAGGATGCCAATGAAACTGTCATTTTTGACGCCTTCTACCGGGCCAATCCCAACAATGCCGGCTACTCCATCTGCGCAGGCTTAGAGCAGGTAATCGAGTATATAAAAAATCTTCATTTTGACGCGGAGGATATCGATTATCTTCGCTCCACCGGCCTTTTCGGGGAGGATTTCCTTAGCTATCTTAAAGACTTTAAATTCTCCGGAGATATCTATGCCATTCCGGAAGGAACCGTCATTTTCCCCAGAGAGCCGTTAATCAAGGTGATTGCTCCCATTATGGAAGCACAGCTGGTGGAGACCGCTCTCCTCAACATTATCAATCATCAGTCTCTCATTGCCACCAAGGCTGCCCGGGTGGTCTACGCCGCCAAGGGCGATGGGGTCATGGAGTTCGGACTGCGCAGAGCCCAGGGACCTGACGCGGGCATCTATGGGGCGCGGGCTGCCATGATCGCCGGCTGCATCGGCACCTCCAATGTGCTCTGCGGCAAAATGTTTGATGTTCCTGTGAAGGGCACCCACGCCCACAGCTGGATCATGAGCTTTCCGGACGAGCTGACTGCCTTCCGCACCTATGCCCGTCTGTATCCCACTGCCTGTATCCTGCTGGTGGACACCTACGACACCTTAGGTTCCGGTGTTCCCAATGCCATCAAGGTGTTTAAGGAAATGAGGGAAAATGGTATTCCTCTGACCTTCTACGGGATCCGCTTAGACAGCGGCGACCTGGCCTATCTCTCCAAGGAAGCCAAAAAGATGCTGGATGAAGCCGGTTTTCCGGACGCCGTCATCTCCGCCTCCAACGATCTGGATGAAACCTTGATCACCTCCTTAAAGCTTCAGGGCGCCACCATCAATTCCTGGGGCGTGGGAACCAACCTGATTACATCGAAGGACTGCCCGTCCTTTGGCGGCGTATATAAACTGGCTGCTATTCAGGACAAAAACACCGGCAAATTCATCCCCAAGATCAAGCTTTCGGAGAATGCGGAAAAGATTACCAACCCGGGAAACAAGACTATTCAGCGTATTTATAATAAGAACACAGGCAAAATTATCGCGGATCTGATCTGCCTGGTGGATGAAAAATTTGATTCCTCCAATTCCCTGCTGCTGTTTGATCCCATTGAGACCTGGAAAAAGACCCACCTGGCTCCCGGAAGCTATGTTCTTCGTGAACTGCTGGTTCCTGTCTTTAAAAACGGAAAATGTGTCTATGAATCGCCAAAGGTCATGGACATCCGGGAATACTGCCGCAAGGAGATGGCTACTCTCTGGGAGGAATCTCTCCGTCTGGAATATCCTCACCGCGTCCATGTGGATCTCTCCAATGAGCTGTGGCATATGAAGAATCAATTGCTGGACAATTATAACAGAAATAATTAATTTAATATTATATTAAATATTTTATAAAAGTTCTTCCTTGATTTTTGATGGTAAACTGTTGCTTTCCTAAAAATCCGGAACAAAAGCATCCAAAAACCGGCACAGAAAAGACCGGCAGCAGGCGCCACAAACATTTGCTGCCGGTCTTATATTTATTGCTGTCTTTTTCAGTCTCTATCTCATTTCCTGTATTATCTCATTCTGGAGTGTGTTTGAAACTTCATTCCTGTCACATACTTTTATCCGCTTCATCGCTGATTTCAATCCCCAGCTCCACAAGCTGCTTTTCATCCACCGGGGCCGGAGCCTCGCACATCATACAGGAAGCGTCCTTCACCTTGGGGAACGCGATCATCTCGCGGATGCTGTCGCAGCCGCCCATCAGCATGGCCACCCGGTCCAGGCCGTAGGCCAGGCCTGCATGGGGCGGAACACCATACTTGAAGGCTGTCAGAAGAAAGCCGAACTGCTCTTCCGCCTGCTCCGGCGTAAAGCCCAGCACCTCAAACATCTTGCTCTGAATATCATTCTGATGAATACGGACCGAACCGCCTCCCAGCTCCGTGCCGTTTAAAACAATATCATATGCCTTGGCCCGGACCGCGCCCGGGTCACTGTCAATCAAATGCCAGTCCTCCTCCATAGGCATGGTAAAGGGATGATGCATGGCCACAAACCGTCCCTGTTCCTCCGAGTACTCCAAGAGGGGGAACTCGGTTACCCACACAAACTGATACTCATCCTTCTTGAGCAGATCAAGCTGCCTGGCAATCTCCAGGCGCAGATTTCCCAGAACATCCCAGACCACCTTGTTCTTATCGGCAGCAAACAAAAGCAGATCTCCCGGCTTTCCTTCCATAGCCTGGGTGAGCGCGTCCATCTGCTCCTCTGTCATAAACTTGGCAAAGGAGGACTTTCTGGTTCCGTCCGGCTGAATAGCCACATAGGCCAGACCCTTGGCCCCAAAGCCTTTAGCAAACTCCACCAAAGCATCGATCTTTTTCCGGGGCATGGCGCCCTGGCCCTGGGCATTGATTCCCCGAACCGTTCCGCCGTTCTCCAAAGCTCCCTTAAACACAACAAACTCGCAGTCCTTAACCACAGAGGACACATCCTTAAGCTCCATGCCAAATCGCAGATCCGGCTTATCGGAACCAAACCGGTCCATGGCCTCCTGCCAGGTCATCCGGGGAATAGGCTGAGGAATCTCCACCCCAAGAAGCTCCTTAAAAAGCTTGTGCAGGAGGCGCTCATTCACATCCAGCACATCGTCCACATCCACAAAGGACAGCTCCATATCAATCTGGGTAAATTCCGGCTGCCGGTCCGCCCGCAGATCCTCATCCCGATAGCATCTGGCCAGCTGGAAATACCGGTCATAGCCGGAGCACATCAGCAGCTGCTTAAAAATCTGAGGGGACTGAGGCAGAGCATAGAAGCTTCCCGGATGAACCCGGCTGGGCACAAGATAATCTCTGGCTCCCTCCGGGGTGCTCTTAATCAAAGTAGGTGTCTCGATCTCCAAAAATCCTTCCTCTGCCAGAAACTGTCTGGTGAGAATGGCAATATTGCTTCGCAAAATCAGGTTCCGCTGAATATCCGGTCTGCGCAGATCCAGGTAGCGGTACTTTAAGCGCAGCTCCTCCTTTGTCTTGGAATTTTCCTCAATGGGAAACGGAGGCGTCTCCGATTCGGACAAAATCCGCAAGCTCTCCGCCCGGACCTCGATGGCCCCTGTGGCCAGATTTTTGTTTTCTGCTCCGGAGCGGGCTTCCACACGTCCGGTCACAGCCACCACAAACTCGCTTCTCAGCCTCTCCGCCTTTTGAAAGTTCTCTCTGCCGCAGTCTGCCTCCTCAAAAATAATCTGCAAAATACCGGACCGGTCCCGCAAATCCACAAAGATAATTCCGCCTTTGTTTCTGCTTTTCTGCACCCATCCCATAACCGTCACCTTCTGGCCAATATGGGCAGTGCTCACCTCCGTACATCTGTGGGACCTTTTTAGTCCCTGCATTGATTCTGCCATAATCTCTCCTCTTTCCCGGCCGCCAATGGCTGCCATATACTTGATTCCTTTTACTCCTTCAATCCTTCCCGGTAAAACTCCACAAACTCCGTGTAGCCTTCCTTTCCCAGCTGCTCCTTCTGAAACTTTTTGTTCTTATTCATCTGGGAGACCAAAACCTGAACGCCTTTTCTTCTCTCCTCCATAGCCTGACGCATAATCTGACTGAACCGGGCAGCATCCACACCCTTCTCCACCAGGTAGGCCTTTCTCTCTGTGGCTCCCGGCACCTTTCCGCCCTGATCCATCAGGATGGTGATAATCCGCTCAAAGCCGATGGAAAAACCGCAGGCCGGCGTATCCTTGCCGGTAAACCTGCCGATCATCTTGTCATATCTGCCGCCGCCTGCCACGGAGCCGCCAAAGCCCTCCATGGAAACCTCAAAGATCGTCCCTGTGTAGTAGGACATTCCCCGCACCAGCGTGGGATCAAAATACAGGGAAAATTCCGTCTCCGCCACATCTGCCACGGTCTCCATGATATAGGCCAGATTATCCGTCACGCTTACTGGCAGGACCTTTTCAAGAACCGTTCCCAGCTTTTTCACTCCGTCCGCATCATGTCCCACCTCAGCCAAAAGCTTTGTGTACCGGGCCACACTGTCCGCCGAATGTCCGGCCTCTAAAAGCTCCGCCTCCACACCCTCCATACCGATCTTGTCCATCTTATCCAAAATGATAAACACTTGGTCCAGAGTTCTCTCCTCAAACCCGCAGTATAAGGCCATGCCCTTTAGAATCTCCCGGTCATTGATCCGCACCGTAAAGCCGTTGTCCGGACAAATCTTTCCCAGAGCCGTGGTGGTGGCCAAAATCAGCTCAATCTCCGCCATGGAGCTGGCATCTCCCAGAATATCGATATCGCACTGGGTAAACTGGCGGAACCTTCCCTTCTGAGGCCTGTCCGCCCGCCACACGCTTCCCATCTGTAAAGCTTTAAAGGGACTGGGCAGCTGGGAGCCGTTGTTGGAATAATACCGGGCCAGAGGAAGGGTCAGATCATAGCGAAGTCCGCTGTCAGTCAAATCATTCTCCTCCCCGGCTGTCTCAAGATTCAGCTTCTCTCCTCTTTTTAAAATCTTAAAGATCAGCTTTTCATTATCCCCGCCTTGCTTGCTGGTCAGATTCTCAATGTGCTCCACACAAGGGGTCTCTATCTGGGTAAATCCAAAGCCCCGGTAAGTCTCCCGGATCTGATTCATCACATATTCCCGCACCTGCATCTCCGCAGGCAGAATATCTCTCATGCCGGTCACCGGCTTCTTTTTCAGCGCCATATTCTGCTCTCTCCGTTCTCTTCATACTTGGTAATCCATTTTCCATACGATTATACTATCGTCAATGGCAATTATCAATACTTATCGGGAAATTCCTCCTTTTTAAATCTCGGCGGAAGCAACCGTTTAAATAGCAAGGCCGAATATCTCTTCGTCTAAACTAAGTATTGGCACCTGCACTGACCTTAGCAGCACCGGGCCGCTCTGGCCGCCGCCCTCACCCTGCTTAAGTCCTGATCCGTAAACATAGTGCAGTCTGCCCCCAGAATCAGGCCCTTTCTGCCAAAGCTCTCCACGACCCGGCAAACCTCCGCCTTAATCTCCTCATCGCTTCCGTTTACCAAAGGCCCCTGATGATTAGCAAGTCCTCCCATAATGGTTTTTCCGGCAAATAAATCCCGGCCCTCTTTTAATCCAAAGGGAGCTTCATAGACTCCCCAGTTGATCACATCGGCATAAGAAGCATAGTCCCGATATCTTTCCATATTAAGGCCGTCCTTACATATATGAAGGAAGCAGTAACCTCCCGCATCCTTAATCGCTTTCATAATCTGAAGATCAAAAGGCTTTATCCACCTGGCAAACTCTTCGTCCGTAAAGAAACTGTTTTCGCCTCCCAATGCGGCATAATAGATGGAATCCACCCCTGCCTTCACATACTCCTTTGCCAATGCGCAGAGAACGTCTGTGACTCTCTCCATGGCAGACATCATTTTCTTCTCATTCCATCTCAAAAAATCCACTTGCATCTGCCTGGCCGCATAGTAGTTTACCCCGGCCTGCTCGATGGGATGAATCCCTGACGCACAGATTCCGTGCAGGGTTCCCATGGTAAATACATTTTCTTCACATCCATCCAGGATTCTCTTTGTCAGCTCAATCTGCTCCCTCACAAAAGGTTCTTTCTCTGTCATTACCGGAATCAGACGCTCATAATCATCCGGAGTGTGAATGGCTCCAAATACCGGCACCAGATTTTCATTCATGATCTTACAGATATCGGTATCCGTATCCCTGAAAAAATCCAGATGGGCCTTTACACATGCGTCCCCCCTCTTTTTATCATCCAGGAAATGAAGCGAAAAGCATGAGGGAATCCCATCAGCCTCTCTCTGTTCAATGGCTGCTATAACCCGTTCCCTTTTTGTCATAATTATCTGTGGTCCCCCTTTTCATTATGATGATTTCTTTCTTTTTTGCTTTACAGACAGTTTCTTACAGCTTTGTGGCATTCTGCTCCTCCAAAAGCTCTCTGAAATACCGGGCAAAGGGCGTCATATCCCCACTCTCTGAGACAACCGTCCTTGGAGATGATTCCAGGGAAATATTGGTGTAAAAAACCGTCACCGAATTATCTGCAAACATCTGGCCTGTGTTCTCAATCCGAAGCTCCCCGCCATCCTCAGAAACCAGGCTTATATGGGAGAAATCCTGCATCCCGGTAAAAAAATCCTCCACCACCTTTCGGGTCCAACAGGTGCTTTCTGCCTGTACAAAGTCATGGGAGAGAACGGAATATTCCCTGTTGTCAAAAAGAAAACAGAAATCAACCGGCTCCCCGTTTATATAGGCAGCCGCCCTTTTCCACCAGTCCCAGAAATCATCCGAAATCGGAAAACATTTCTCTCCCTCCCGCTTTTCATAACAAAACTTTTTCTGACCGTGTTTCTCAAAATTGATGACTGTTACCTCTCCGTTATACAGAAAGAATAAATACCGATAGACAGACTCCTTAGGACGCTTCTCCTTCTCTGGCGTGTCACTCATCTTTCTTTGCTCCTTTTACCATTTACTCAATCCATGCCTTTATCTGAAATAAATATTACTCCGCAGACGGCATAGTCAATGAAGTAAATTTCTCCATAAGCTCCTTATCCGAAATTTCCGGATAAATTTCCTTCAGCCCGTCCATAATGGCACCGGAAACCTCCCTTGGCTCCGTACCGCTCTCCAGGGGCTTTCCCTTGATATAGTCGCTCAAATCCTTCATGCTCCCAATGCCCTTTTCCTTAAACGCCTCAATATATTTCCTTACCTCGTCTCCCTTCATATGAAGGTCCGCCACTGTGCGCCAGAACTCTCCCGGCGCTTCAATATCATATTTTTCTTCGATTCCCTTTATGTAAAGTCCGGTTCCGATGGCTGCATATCTGGCCCGATCCTCATTAGAAAGGCTCTTTACCTTCATCTGGTCAATCTCCACTTCCTTTCGCAGATATGCAATATAAGCTTCCGTACTGTCAAATTCCTCCGGCTTTCTTTCGGATTCCTCCGCCTTCATTCCCAGCTCCTCAGGCTTTTCCTCCGGCTCCTTCATTCCCAGCCACTGAGCGATTCCGGAAACAATCGTCCCCACCGCACCGACTATGGACAGAATCTGCGGTATTCCCACCGCCGTCCCCACAATCCCTGTCACAATGGACGCCACCCCGCCTGCACCGGAAAACAGGGCGCCTCCGATGGCGGAGCATACGCCGCTGACCGCGGAACAGAAGGCACTTCCCACTGCACTTAAGGCACTTCCGACACCGCTTATAAAATCACCAATCAAACCCATTTTTTCCTCCTGATTCTCATCCAACTCAAAATACTGTCAATATTCAAATATTTTGTCCGTCAGTATTATCCTAAAGCCTTATGGTTTCCTCTACATCAAACTATCCTTAAAACGTATCCAATCCTCAATCTCCATCGCCATCTTCGCATATTTTTGAACAAATTCCGCCGCAAGCTCATATCGGTCTCTGTCATATGCCTTCTGTTTATTTACATTTCCCGGCTGGGCCAGGTAGCGCACTAAAATCAGATACTTTCCCAAAAAATCCGCAGAATATTTTTGGAGCAATGCTTTCAGATACTTTCCATGCTCTTCCTTACATTTCAGGCTCTTGCAGAACTCATCAACCACCGTCACTGGCATCTCGTCTCTGGAAAACTCCATAAGATGTTTCATTTCCTCAACGGATGGAACAGCCTCAAAAAACTGGGACCCGCAAACGATCCCCCGCTTAAATTGCCGTGCATAATACTGATACGCCAGCTGAGAAATTTTTTCCTCTCTGACCTGTTCCCTCCCTGTGGTATCCGTCCTCCGGGCAATCTGAACCTGCACTGCCTTTGAAAAGCCCTGGGAAAAGACAATGGCGCGGCCGGCTTCCAGATTGGAGAGAAATTCCTTCTGTTCCTGATTGAGGACGATGGTATTTCCGATGGCATTTTTGTCATCCTCGGCAAAAAGCCGGTAGACAATCTTTGTGTTGGTATTTTTCAGAACCTCGGAGGTCAGTTTATTGGGTATCTGATCCACTATAATCAGAGATTCTCCATATTTCCGAATCTCTGCCAGCATATCGGCAAATATCTCCACCCCGTGCTTTTTGTTGGGGCTGTCTCCCGGCATATATTTGCTCAAAAGCCGGTGGGCCTCCTCCACCAGGGTCACATGGGCATAGACGCCTTTTTTCAGAAATCTTGCCTTGATGGCCTCCATAAGATTGGTCAGCACAAATCCCATAATCAGGGATTTCTCCGTAGTGCTGCGGATCTCCTCAAACTCAAGAACCACTCTCCGGGACAGAAGCTCCTCAAAGTCCACGGACCTTCTTGTATTCAGCATAAGACCCTTTGAGCCGATTAAAAGTCCCTGCAGCCTGGCCCGGATGGAACCGATATAGTCATTTTTCAGGCGGTCGTCAAATCCCTGCCGCTCTACCACCACATTGACCTTCTCCACCAGATCCTCCAGGGTCGGAAAGGCGTAGACACCGTCATCAAATGCCCGTTCTTTGTAAAAATCATTTTTGTTTGTGGCAATATTCCACCCGTAATCCTTATAGCACTCATAGATGGACGATTCGATCAGCTGGGGAATGGCGGCCTCCATGTCAAAGGAAGCCTCAATACTGGCCAGAATCATGTCCACCCGTGAGGTGATGCTTTCGTGAGGGAAAAACTCAAAGGGATTCAGACGGAAAGGGGCAACCGTATCCTTCCCCAGGGTAAACACCAAAAGATCGTCATATTCTCTGGAAAGAATCCGATATTCCGTTTTCGCCGGCTCAATCACCAGAAACGGCAGCTTGCTGTCAACAAGAATATTCTGACAGGTGGTGGTCTTTCCGCTTCCCGTCACACCGGTAATAAACAGATGCTTGTCCAGACTTTCCTTGTCCAGAAACACATCAATCTTGTCAATCACATTGCCGCTCTGGACTAATTTCCCGAGATTAATACGATTTTCCTCCCCAATCTCCTGGGGAAAATTCAAACCGAACTCCACCTCCTCCCGCAGTCCCAGGCCCACCACATCCTTCTGAGGAAGACCGGCAATCATCGCCAGCTCGTTGGTGGTAATCCAGTTTCCCAAATGGACCTCTCCCTTGGATCCCACAAACTGGGACAGGGCCGAACGGGATATTCTCTCGCTTTTGCCGGGATTTTCCCTAAAGGTTCCGCAGGGAATCTGGAAATTTTTCAACTTGTTCAATTGGGGGGTTCCGGGCTTATTCTCAAGGGAAACTGCCCTTAGAGGCACCTTGTTTCCCTTTTCCCCGCTGTAGAGGGAAATCGCCGTATTCTCCAGCTTCTTCAGCCTGGCCTTTGAGGTGGCAAAGAGAAAGGAGGTGGTCAGGAAAATCCCCTTGCCCATCCCGTAATCCAACCTGGGAATAATCACATCATTGAGATATTTGATCCATTCCTCAGACTTCTTGTCAATATATTCGATGGTAACCGAGCTGGAGGTTCCCCTTCCTGAGCTGGTCTGCTCAGTGACGCTCTCACTGGTTCCGCTTCCGGTGGTGGTGCCACTCCCCGTACTCTTGCCAATCGTTCTTCCCTCCGAATGGCTTTTGCCCTTGCTTCCGCCGTCACTGCTGCCTTCCTGACCGCTTTCCGTGGTGCTTGTGGTTCTTGAGCTGCCTCCCTCGCTGGTGCTTTTACCTTTTGTTGTGCTTTTACTGCTTCCCCAATTTTCTCCTTTATTCGTACCATCGGTTATGGTTGTACTGTTCTGGCTGGTTTCCGAATGATTTTCCCCCAGACTGGTGGATCTTCCTGTGGTTTTGCTTTTGGATTCTCCCTCGTTTGTTGACTTGCCATCCTGTACACTGCGCTTGGAAAAGGGCGTCAGCCTGGTGTAAATCTCGTAGAGATTTTCTTCAATCTCTTTGATCGTATCATAATTCAGCGATGAGGCAATGATCATAAATCCGAAGGTGTCCCCCAGCATCACATCCACCAGGCGGTCCACCCCCTGAAATCTCTCATCCTCCTTGGTATATCCGGGAACGCCCTCCAGCATGCTGTAATATTTCATGCCATCGATGGTCTCAATAATCTGCCGCTTTTCCTCCGGCTCCACCTCCCTTGCACGGCTTCCCCGGAAATTGCCCTTTATGCCAGGCTCCAAAATATACTGGCCGATATCATGAATACTCAGCTCCATATCCACATCGGAGGTTGCCAGAAAATCTCTGGCAACCCCGTAATAAAAGTGGACGCCTTCTTCATTTCCCAGAATCAGATAAATAAAGTTCACTCCTTCAATGCGCATGGCGCTGAGCACATTCTCCAGGGCTTCCTTTCTGGGCGCTTTGTCCTCAAAGGATATCTCATCGATCCGATAAAGGGCAATTTCCCGGATCCGCTTCTCCCAGGGTATCTCTTTAAGCTCTGTCATCCGAAGCTCCGGGTTCCCTGACAGATAATAATTGGCCTTGTCTGCCAAAAAATCAATCTCAAATTGACTTTTTTCCATGTATGTCTCCTTTACAGTAAACAGTTCAAGGGTTATCTGACGGACACCCTCTACGGAAGCTCCACTCTCTTCGGCTGCTCTATGTATTCTCCCCTTTCCAGCCCCTCCTTGTCGGCAACCACATACTCCACCACCGTAGGCTCCACTGCCCGGATATAGATTCCAACCTGTTCCTCGTCCTCATTGGCCTCCCCAATCCGGCAAAGCTTTTTGCTGGCCTTTGTGATGGAACTTTTATTTAAAGCCACGTCCGGCAGGGAGGTGTAATAAAACTCAAAATCCGTCTCCAGGGCATCGATAAAATAGACCCACTGGTTGTAAGCAATATCCCTGTCAATCACAGTCCGAAACTGTCCGTCATCCTCGTAACCGATGTAATATTTAAACTTTACCTCATCTGTGTTCTTGATCTCTGAGATCACCTGGATTCTTGACCCGGGCCTTCCCTGGATCAGGCCGTAAGCCACGCCGGTCTTTCCCGTAGGTCTGGTAAGCCAGTCGGCTTCCTCATCTGAGTGGATGCCCCTTTCCTCCTGGATTTTTCTGGCTTCCTCGGTGCCGAGAGGAGGATACACACGGAAAAATGAGGATACCTCCTCCAAAAGCATCTCATCCTGAAATCTCTCCTGGATTTTTCTGGTCCAGTCCTGACTGTACCGGTCAAACAGTTCCTTCACAATGGCCGATTTGCTGGAATTGCCTGCCAGGAATATATGGATCCCCTTTGCCTCCTTCAAATCACTTTTTGAAAAGGTCTGCACCATGGCGGCAAAGAAATTCTTCACCCCGTCCTCGATCCGGTCTCTCAGCAGAGAAAGCAGGTCATCCTTGTTGACGCTCAGCTCAAAATTGGGCTCCAATTTGCCTGATTTTGTAAACAGCAAAAGCTTGATGCTTCCCTCCCCGATGGCCTGGATATCCTCCTCATTGTCGTTCTGCCACAGGCCCCGCAGCTTTTCCATCAGCTGACGGATATTCAGCCTTGCCTCCTGGGAATCATAGAGAAGATCCTCGCTTCCCACAAAGCTCTCGCAGTCATGGGGCCGGTAAAAGGGAATCTCCGCCTGCAAAAGCTTCTCCTTATTTTCCCGGAAAATGTGGTACGCCATCATTTCCAGCAGGTGCTCTCCTCCCAGATACTGATCTCCTCCCGCCCCGAAATGCTCAATCACATTGCTGTATCTGCGCTTGTCCGACCGCTTCCAAATGCCGAAGTCAAAATCCGTAGTGCCGCCTCCAAAGTCAAAGATTCCATAGAAAATCTTTTCTCCCGCTTCCGGTTTAAATCCATATTCACTCAGGGCGCAGATGGCGTAGGCCGCCGGCTCGCTGGACCACTGCTGCACCCGAAAGGCGCTCATGGCTTCCTCATCCTGCAAAACTGCCTGGGGAAGAGACTTTCTGATTCCCCGCTCAAAGCTCTCAATAATCTTTTCCTTCACCCGCTTTTCGTATGTAACCGGAAAGGACAGAATATAATTCAAATAAATCTTCTGCCGCATATTATTGATGTACAGACCCAGATAGTAGGCATACAGCTCTATGGGGTTGAGGGCTCCCTCCTCCATGTCAAGGAACATGGGAAGCTCCTGCTCATAGCCCTGGTTGTCCCGGATCCTTACCCGCCGGTTTTTATCGCCGCACCACTGCTTTAAGTCACTGAAAAAGGAATAGAACCTGCTGCTGTCGCTCTCCCCCTTCAACTGCTCCGCCGCCTTGTGGGAAACCGTCAGATCCTCCCACAGAGTATCCGGCCTCCCCTGTTTTGCATGGTAGCAGCTCATAAAATGTTCCAGATTCCGAAACTCCATGACCGTGGGATTCTCATAATCCTCCCTCTTGGTTTCCTTCTTATATTTTCCGCTTCCCACCCGCATGGGCCATATCTTGTCATTTCCGTTCTGGAAAACCACCACCGTGCTTTTTGTTCCGAAATCAATTCCCACGATTCCGTCCCGCTGGATGTCCGCAAGAGGATTCCTGGCCACCAGCTTTTTGCTGACCTCGATGTGAATCCCTTCATCCGGGTCCTCCTCCCACAAATCCCAGTGGCCGCGCTCGATGTCTTCTAAAAGCTTGGGATCATAAGGGTCAATCTCGGCCCGAAGGTAGTCGCTGTTTAAATATTTGCTGTGAATGGCCGGGAGAATGTTGTCGTCTAACGGCACAACATGATTCTTAATGTGCTCAATAATGTCGGATTCTTTGAAGCTGATGCCGTTCAGCTCGTCATACTTTCCTGACAGGACCTTTTTCGTGAATGAATCGGTAAATGAATAATTGGAGGATTTATCGGATGAAAATACTAAATCCTTGTCCCGGTATAAAGCCCGGAGACGTCCAAAGCGGTATCTTTCATCGTCTGATAAGTCTTCCGGGAGTAAATCTTCACGGATAAATAATTCCAGCCGGGAACATTCTTTGTCGCAGTCGCAGACAGGAATGACGATTGAATCTGAGCTCCCATATGAACAATATAATGACCTATAAAAATCGCATTCCCCTACTGTTGAATCAACATACCCTGTGTTTCTATTATTATCAACACAGCCTATGTTCCGAGTTGTTCTATTATTTTTCTTGTCATCCACCAAATAAAAATCTTTATTCAATAATGGATTTTTCTTGTTTCTACAAAATAAATTTATAGCCTCATTATAGGTCATATCTCGTCCTTTTTTTCCAAAAATCAAAGGATTAAATTGCCCATATGAGCACTTTTTTCGACTTGGATCCACAATTAAAATATTATACTGTGGGATGAAATAAACCACTTCATTATGAATTTTCACCCAGGCAGATCCAGCCACCTCATCAAACCGCTTTTTTAATCCATTAAAAGAACGAAGCGCCGCTCCTATTCTCTTTCTTCTCTCCGCCTCCACCAGCTTCTTCATCAAATCCGAATCCGCCAAAATCCGATTGGTCGTCTTAGTCTTTACAACAGCTTCCATAGCTTCCTCCCTATATTCTCACAACCGATTTTTTGATTTTTTTATTTGCGATACCCCGATATCCCCGCAAGAGCACCTGGGAAATCCGGCCTGCCACCAGGCTGTCTCCGCTTCTCTTGTGAAAGTCCTCATCAAACTCATCCCCGGCCTTTGTGTCCAGCCGCTCATAATTCCCGTTCATTTCCCGGTACTGTTCAAAAAGATAGTCAAAAATTTTACTCAGCACATCCAGAGTATCCGAATCATATTTTCCCAAAGACAGATTAATATCCAAAAATGCCCACAAGGCCTCGATGTTCCCCCACTGAACCCCCCAGCACAAAAATGCCTCCGGGCTTTTGCCGCTGAGCACCCGGGTCAGATCCTCGTGAACCTCCTGCCCCAGCTGCATATACATGCGATAATAAGTATCCAGCTGGCGAAAACCGTCCTCATAATAGCTTCTGACAATCCTGGCTTCCTCCACACAGCCCGCATATTCCCCTTCCCGGTCCTTCAAGGCGCGATTCTCCTCCTGAAGTTCTTCCAGCTGCTTTTGGACAGTCTCCAACTGCCGCCGGATGTTTTGACTCTCTATCTCCCCATTGCTGACGGTCTGCTTTAGTTCTTCCACCTGCCTAAAGGCCCTATGCTTATCTTCCTTTTCTTCCTGCAGAGCTCTTCGGAGCATCTCCAATTCGGATTCCTTATCGTTTAAAGCAGCCCTCAGCTGCTTTGCCTCCTTCTTTCCCTTCTCCTCCCCCCCGCCAAAAACACCTTTTTTCTCTTCCCCGCCGGCAATTTCTCGTATTCTTCTCTGTACACCCTTATCATCCAGAGCCCGCAACAGATCGTCAATATAATCTGCCATTTTTGGTTCCTCCCGCCACATATGGATTTTCTCAAACTAAATATTATTTTACATTATCCGACATATTTTGCAAGCCCTTTCCCATCTGGAAATAGATGGCGAGCAGTAATCCTCTATTCGTGACAGTGCAAATTTTTTGGAAATGACTTATAAATATACGTTGTAAATATCAGATAAATATTCTATAATCGAGTACATAAATCGACACTTGAAAACCGGAGGCATATATGAATCAAAAATTTTGTCAGGAATGTGGTACAAAGCTGATTGATAAAAAGTTAGAAAATGAAGGAATGATTCCTTTTTGCCCCAAATGCAAACAATATTGTTTCCCCACGTACAATGTTGCCGTCAGCATGATTGTTATAAATAAGCAGACAAATAAGATATTGCTGATCAAACAATATGGAAAAGCTGCTTATATTCTTGTAGCAGGATATGTAAACAGAACCGAGGAGTTAGAACATGCGGTTGCAAGAGAAATAAAAGAAGAGACCGGCATGACCGTATCTCACATCCGATTTAACCGGACAAGATTCTTTGAGCCATCCAATACATTGATGTGTAATTTTACTGCATATGTTGAGAGTGACAGCGAGCTTTGTATCAATGAAGAGGTTGACAGCTATCAGTGGTTTACAAGTGAGGAGGCAAGAAAAAACATATTGCCAAATAGTCTTGCTTCACATTTTTTAAATGCATATCTTGATCAATAAAAGGCAATCTGTTCAAAAAGATATTTTAGGGGGACCTACTTATGTTAAATCCTGATAAAGTCCAATCAGAAGCAAAAAAGAAAGAAAATGAAAACATGAAATTCCGTACCTTTTTAAAATGTAATGCGAACCCTGAAAAACTGGATCGACAGTTTGCCCGATTGCACAGTGAATTGTTCGCAAATTACGATTGCAGCAAATGCAGAAACTGCTGTAAAATGTACTATGGATCCATTCCGGAGAATGAACTGGAAAAAGCAGCTTCCCATCTCAAGATGACTGTAAAAGAATTGATTGATACATATCTTATAGAAGAAAAAGTGGAGCAAACCTACTCAACCAAACATATTCCCTGCGATTTTCTGGAAAAAGACGGCTCCTGTATGCTGGGAGACACCAAACCCGAAAATTGTAAAAAATATCCCTATACCGATCAACCCGATCGATTAGCCAGCATGTACACGGTTCTGGAAGCAGTGGAGGTGTGCCCGGTGGCTTTTGAGATTCTGGAACAGTTAAAGAAGGAATATAGATTTCGTTCCAGAAAAAGGTACTAAAAATAAATTTTTGCCAGCAGGTAAATCCTGCTGGCAGTCCTTTCAGGTTATTTCGGTCTCTTTATCCCTCCTTTTCTCTTTAACCCAAGCCCATGCAAATATATTTCAGGAACATTAATCCTGCCATCCGTTGTTTTCATCACAATCCCCAAAGTCAATAAAGTATCCAGTATTTCCGTATTGGTTTTCCCCGGCAGCTTATTTCTTTCCTCTTCCGGCCAGCTTTCCGGCATCAGATAGCCTAAAAATTCCTCCTGATTCATCAACATTGTCTTTTTTTCTAAGCGGACAATGAGATTTTTCATCCACTGATACTCGTCTTCCGTCAACTCCTGTACTCTGTCAGCGGAAACCTTTGCCACAGCCCCCTGCAGTCTTGTAGGGAGAAGAAGCCTGTCCGCTTCCAGCTTCGATATGTCATCATGATGGGATAACATATCTTCCGCCGCAAATGCAAAACATTTTAAGAAAGCCCGCGGAGCCATCTCCCCATTTGCATCCTGAATATGGTTTGGAACCCAGGTATAACTTATACCCTGTTTCGCAGTATTACCCATATATTTCCCGATCATCTTCGCTACAAAAGCTTCAAATGCCTGCTCTGAATCACCGGGCAAGTATCCCAGGATTTGATTTTCGTCTTCCCTCAGCAGTTCAGGCACATCTTTTAAATAGGATACCAGCTCTTCCATCCCCAGATTAGCCAGCCGTTTCACCAAAAGCTGATAAAGGGCAGCCTTATTCCAGTTTAATTCAAACCGATAGGCCCCCATTTTCGATGAATCTACAAACCGAAGAGCCTTTGCATTGTATAAATCCGTGCGCAAAAATATTTTTGCCTTCAGATTTGTATAGCGGCTGTTATGGCGGTACCAAAAGTCCAACAAGCTTCTTATAAAAGCAAACAAATCTTCATAATTGCTGCAGATCTGGTCTAGTTCATCATATACCAAAAATACGCACAGATCCTTCTCTTTGAAAAAACTGTCTGCCTTGTCCAGAAAACTTTCCCACTTTTCTTTCTCCGAATCCAAAGCCCTCCACCACCTGGAAATCTCACTGCTGCTTTTTTGTAAGCTTTTTGTCACAGACGGCGCAAAATATTGATCTGCCAGTTGGCATATTTTCTCTTCGCCTCCATACTCCCTTAAGATAACAGAACACAACAAACCTCCCCAAAAGGAACTGAGATGATCTGTCTTTTCATTTTTCAGTAAATCATCACAGACATTTGATGTGGGAAACACTTTTGCCTCCGGCCCTCTTGCCGCGTATCCAACCAAAAACTCGCTTTTCCCCAGATTCGTATAACGGCGCCTGTCTTTCTGGCTCATCACATGGTCCAATCCGCCGCAGGAGGTTAAAATGCGAAACAACTCTGTTTTTCCTGCCCCCCGGCCTCCTGTAATCAGAAAAATCCTTTTGTCTGCCAGCTTGCTGTAACCGCGAAGGGGCAGAAAATTCTGTAAAAGATTGTTTTCATCCTCCCCCGCTCCATTGGCCGGAACACACTGGGAAATCCCTTCCAGCATCCGATATTTCTTATCAATCTCCATGCCTAGTCCTCTCCAAACCATTTTTTAATACGATCTGTAATTTTCTTATAACCTTCCCCTGTCAGTATGGTTTTAAAAGCATTTACCCTCTGATTTTTCTCCTGACTTCCGTCCGAGTAAAGTTCAACTCCCATAAGAAGCTCATCATTAAAAGAGAGAAACTCCGGAAAATGGATTTCTCCTTCTGCCTCCACTCCGGGAATCCCGCTCTCATCGTCATAATAATTCTCCACACATACGGTATAGGATTTATTAATAAAATGATTTCTGGCTGACATATAACCTTCGGATGCTATTTTCGGACACATAGTGCCTACAATCATTACCGGAAAATCTGCCTTGTGTCCTTCCGCTATGGTCCGCAGAACCTGAGTCAGGCCGTCCCATGACTGTCTGCTGTCATTTCCAAAAAGCACCGAACCATGGGGAAGCTGCGCCACTGCTACGCCTCCCATATCGTGAAATCCGGCTCGGGCATCGATAAGGATATAGTCCACATCATAATGCTCCTTTATATCCTTCAGTAATGTAGTCAGTGCCTCCCTCAGATAACCTGGCCGGTTATCCTGAAAATCGATTCTGGCCAGCTTCTGAAGATAATTTTCATCCAGCTTTCCGGCTGGCATCAGAAACAGATGTCCCTCATTCTCAGCCAGCAGCGCCGGATCCGTTACATCCAGAACATAGTCGGTGACCGATGCTCTGTTATCAATTTCATGCTCAATCAAGTAATCCAATACACCTCTGGCAATCAGCTCTTCATCAAAAAACAAGGTTGCCAATCCTGGAGCTTCAATATCAGTGTCTACCATCATCACATTTTTTCCCTGCCCAATCAGAGTCAGGGCCACTGCCGCCAATGCTGTCGTTCGTCCCATACCTCCTTTAAAGGAATAAAATGTAATCACTTTTTTACCGCCAATCCCTGTTGCCTCGTCATAGGACCATACGGATTCCTGGTTCGTTAGATGACACACCCACGCTTTCTTCGCGATAGGCCGTTCGGATAGATAGAATTTGATATCGTCCATCATTTTCCAGTTTATTCGTTCCTGCTCCAGGATATCTATAATCAGTTTCTGGCGTTCTTCGATTTTATTCTGCTTATTTGAATCGGACAGTTTCTTCCAATATATTTTCCCGCTAAAGTATGATCCCAATTCCTGTTGGAATATGGTGGCAAGCTCTTGCTTATCCAAATCCGGAACAGATTTTGTGTTGTTCATCAAAAAAGATAGTCTTCCGTATACATCTCTTATTACCGTAACCTCTGACAAAAGGCTTTTTTTGTCCCACAGATGTACACTCCTCGCCGCCGCATCCAAAGAATTATTAAACGTAATCATACTTTATCTCCTTATAAATATCCATCTACCCGCATATGTAGCATCTCTTTTATCAGACCTCCTGCAGCCTTCTGACAAGCCTCAGCATCTGCTTTTGTATAAGCACCATCTTTGAAGTATCGCCTTTGGGGATGATCTTTGAACAAGATTAACGGCAATTCCGTTTTTGACAGCTTTAATGCACAGGAAGGTTCCAGTATAGTCAGTAACTCCATGTCTGCCAGCAGCATTATTTGGATATCCTGAAGCAGTGTCTCTCCCCAATGACTGTATTGTTTTTTGTATTTTTCAATTTCCCCAGAAGTACTCATTTTAACAGAACGCACCTTTTCCATAATTTTTTTCAGAGCACATTCGGCCGCAAATCCCTGCATACATACGGCATTATCATATTCCTCCTGCTCTTGCAGGATCGTTCCATCGATCCAATGCCTGACCGCTGCTTCGTAAAAATTCTCACCCGTCATCTGTACACCTCATTCTTATAAACCTTGTCTTGATGCATAGGGGCATCCTCACGGATGCCCCACTCTCCCTTCCTCATCCACCGTCACCCCGAAAGCTCTGCTGTACTCATTGAGCCTTTGAATAATCAGACGTTTCCGGTCTCCCTCCGCCACGGTGGGACAGTAATCATTTCGATGCTCCACGGAGCTTAGAGTACAGGGAATCAGCGTCAGCTCCGCTTCCTTTGTGGCCGCCCCGTTCTCAATCTCAAATCTGGCCTGGGCAATCATGGTATTTTTGTCCTTCGGATTCCGGTTTCCGCCGAAACAGAAATTCCCCAAGCTGTAGATAATGTACTTTCCGTTATAATATTCAACTCCCTGCAGTACATGGGGGTGACAGCCCACCACCAGATCCACGCCCCAGTCAATGCACTTGCGACCCAGCTCCAGTTGATATCCGGTGGCATTGTAGGTGGATTCTATGCCCCAGTGGCAGCAGGCCAGGATCAGATCCGCCTCCTGCTGCCGCAGCTTTTGTATGCCGTTTTGCACATAAGTCTCCACATTCCTTCCGCCATAGATCACATCCACGGAAATGATCCCGATCTTTATTCCGTCCTCGGTCTCAAAGATCCCTGTCTTGTCATCATAGGCATAGGGCAGGCCGATGCTCTCAAAGGCGGCCACCGTATCTGCCACCCCCTGAGCCCCGTAGTCAATCCGGTGATTGTTTCCAAAGCTGACCGCGTCAATGGAGGCCTCCGGCAGAATATGAATGTATTCCGGCTTTCCCTTAATATTGAAGGCCTTCTCCACCCGGTTGTTGGAGTTGGTCAGAACCCCCTCAAAGTTTACCAGAGTCATATCATCTGCCTCAAAGATTGGTTTGACATTTTTGAAAAACCAGGACGGACCCTGCCGGTCATACATCTCCCGGAAGGTTCCCTCATACCCGTGGATGGAAAGATTCCCCAGGGAGCAGTCGCCGGCCAAGGAGATGACCACTTCTCTCTTTGCGCTTCCATCCTCCGCCGCTTTATCTGCCGCAGCTTCCCCGCTTTCCACATGGCCCGGCTCTCTGTCCGCCCTTGTTTTTCCGGCCTCAATGACCCTTGAGACAGTCTCGGATATCTCCCGGGAGGCTTCTTTTGATTCTTCCCCTGTCTCTGAATTTGCCGGGGAGGTCTCGGATGTTTCTTCCCCCGCATCCGTGTTTTCCTCTGCTGCTTCTCCACTTTTCACCTCATGAGACCCATATCCGCTGGCCAGAAATGACATGGCCACAACCCCTGCCACAAATAATCCTTTTTTCCATTTTCTCATACCACTTACTCCTCTTCTCCCCGTTTGGCAGTTCTAATCATCCGTTGGGATGCTCTTGCCAGACAATACTCACATGGCCTGGCTTTCCGGAAATATATCTGGATTTATTCTACCATTCTATCTACAAAATGGCAATGGAGAACTTTCGGACAAAAGACATTGAGAGCGAACAGTAACTAAAAAGCAACAAAAGCCCAAAGAGCCTGGGCTCACTTGCCCTCTCTCCGGACTTTTGCTATTTTATGGAAAACATCATAAATCATTTAATATCCCAAAAGGATTCCCTACACATGATCGTCCTCCAGAAATCCCTCCCCGTATACCTCCTTGGTCGGCGCCACGATCACAAATGCATGGGGATCGTATTTGTCGATGATTTTCTTCACCAGATAAAACTGCTTGCGGTCTACGGCACAGCTGAGGGTCTCACAGTCCCTCTTGCTGTATCCCCCCACACTCTTATAAAAGGTGGTTCCCCGATTCAGGGTCCGCATAATCTCATCCGCAATTTCCCGGTTCTTCGGCGAATGGATAAAAATCATATTCCCCCGGTTCATACCGTACAGGATCATGTCAATGGCTTGGGTGACGCACACAATGGAAATAATGCCGTAAAGGGCTGATTCGATTCCGCCAAACACCAGAACGGAAACTCCCACCACAAGAAAATCAATCAACATAATCGCGTATCCTGTCTGCATATAGGGATATCTTTTTTGAAGCAGCTTTGCCAGAATATCCCCTCCGCCGGAGGTGGAGCCATGCATAAAAATCAATGCCATGCCGGCGCCGACAAAAATGCCGCCAAAGGCTGAGGATATCAGCCGGTCTCCCATATACTGCGGAACATTGAGCCAGGAAAAAGCGTCCTGAATCACACTCATCCAGATAACCGTTCGGATGGTTTTCCAGGTCATTGCCCGGTCCAGAGATACATAGGAGGCAATAAACAGCGGGATATTGAGGAGCAATGTCAAAATACCAATGGGAAGCCCCAGCAGATAGTTAAGCATCAATGCCATACCGGATACTCCTCCCGGCGCTATGTGACAGGGTTCAATAAAGCACCAGACGCCCAGAGCCTGAAGCAGGGAGCCGGCGATATCATAGATGCTTCCTTTGACTGATACATACCACTTTGAGGAGGCCTTCATGTCATGCACCTTCTTTCTCACTACTGATTTTTCTTTTCAGCAAACTCTGCTTTAACCTGCTCCATCAAACCCTCTGTGGTGATAAGATCGCAAGCAGCTCCGCCAATCGCCTTTGCATCGTAAATGACAGCCTGTCTGATTCAAAAAATTCAATTATCTTTTTCCCCAAAAAGCCTCTTTTTCCTCTCAATCATCTCATCCACTCTCTCAATATACTGCTCCACATTCTTCACCGTCTCCGCCCGCTCGATCCTATTCTCCCCGGATATCACCCGCTTGGTAGTGGTTCCGGCGCCGCAGCCGATGATGGTCTGCTGCTCCTCCATAATGAGAATATTGTAAATACACGCCTTGCCAGGCTTTGCATAGCCTACGTTTTCAAAATTCCCGGCCATGTTCTTCTGTCGATACAGATAGTAGGGCAAAAGGCCCAGCTCTCTGGCATACCGGGCGGTCATGTCGATGATTTCCTGAGTGCCCACAATCCGGTAATCCTTGTAGACCTCCTTCATGGTATTGAGACGGGCCGCCCGCTTGATGGCCAGGGAATGTACAGTCAGACTGTCCGGGGCCAGGGCCTTGATCTCCTCCATAGTGTGCCGGACATCCTCCTCATTTTCCTCGGGAAGCCCCACGATCAGATCCATGTTAATGTTATCAAACCCAAGCTCTCTGGCCATGAAAAACCGTTCCTTTACCTCCTCCACCGTATGACGCCTCCCGATAAGATCCAGGGTTTTCTGGTTCATGGTTTGAGGATTGATGGAAATACGGGTCACGCCGTAGCCTTTTAGCACCTCAAGCTTTTCTCTGGTAATACTGTCGGGCCGTCCTGCCTCCACGGTAAACTCCGCCGCCCCGGCGCAGTCAAAGGTTTTCGTCAGCTTTTCCATCAGCCTCTGTAAATGCCTTGCTGACAGAGATGTGGGTGTGCCGCCGCCCACATAGACACAGGAGGGATGACGTCCGGCCCGGTCTGCCACATAGTCCAGCTCCCGAAACAGTGCAGCCAGATACTCCTCCATGTGTCCCTCCCATTTGGCAATGGGGTAGGAAGTGAAGGAGCAGTACAGGCAGGTGGTAGGGCAAAAGGGGATTCCCACATAAAGACTGTAGCCGGCTTTTGCCCGAGAGTCCTGCGCACTTGTTGCCTCTGAGGGAATACAAGACAAAAGCTTCTGCTCCCGCATGGCAATTTCCACACACAGCCGGGCCTTTTCATCACTGGCAAAATACATTTCCTTCATATACCGGCAGATCTCTTCCCCGGCCATCCCCTCTCTGAGTTTGGTGAGGGCAATCTTGGCCGGACGAATCCCCGTCAGGGAACCCCAGGGCAATCCCCGGCCGGTCAGAGCCTTTAATATCACATACAGCCGCCTCTTGATCTTGTTCTTTGTCTCCGTCCTGTTGTCATAATCCACGGGAATCGGCTCGTCAAAATGATCCAGCTCCCTCTGCTCTGCCGGGGAATTGCCCCAGATCAGATGGGAATACTCCCCCCAGAACACAACCTGCATCCGAAACCACCTTCGGCTCTCATCCAGCTTTCCGATCAGGCACAGCTCCTGTCCCGCCACCATCTCATATGCAAAAGACCTTCCTGGAAAAAAGGCCATCAAAAGCTCCCGTATATCCTGCTCGTAAGCATTATCATTTAATATAATTCCTATCATGGTTTTCGTCTTCCGTTCTCCCTCTGTTTTGACCCCTTGTCTTATCCTGCCAGTCCGGCTAAGGCTCACTCATATCCGGCTGGAAGTCCCTGTTTTTGCTTTGTCATATTCCCCGATACGCTGCCACCGGATTGTACCGTTTCTCATGGGCAATGGTGGTGGGCTCTCCATGGCCCGGATACACCATGGTATCCCCTGGAAGCACGAAAAGCTTCTCACGGATGGAGCAGACGATCTCTCTCATGCTTCCTGTAGGAAGATCCGTTCTTCCCAGAGAATCGGCAAACAAAGTATCCCCGCTGATAAGCACCTGTTCCGATTCAATATAATAGCACACCGAACCACAGGTATGGCCAGGCGTCTCCAACACCTTCCACGAAAATCCGATGAGGGAAAATGTGTCTCCATCCTTTGTCAGCACATCAGCCTCGATGGTAGTCTGATCCGTGCCCAGGGTTCCGGTCAGATTCAAAAAGGGATCCTGTAAAAGCCGGTCCTCCTCACGCCCTGCATACACTTTACAGGGAAAGGCCCGGCAGATATCCTTCACTGCCAGAATATGATCAAAATGCCCGTGTGTCAGAAGAATCGCCACTGGCGTCACCTGAAGCTCCCGGCATTTATTTAAGATGTAAGGGGCATTGTCCGCCGGGTCCGCCACCACCGCTTCTCTGGTTTTCTCATTAAAAACAAGATAACAATTGGTGCTGACATCTCCCAGCACAAAAGTCCGTATCCGAAAATCACTCATGTTGTCCTCCCTGTCTATAAAAATCAGAATTTCCTATGAAACAAGAGAAAAGCGCTGGCCGCGCTCCCCCGCCGTCACCCGGCAGTCCGCTCAATATCCAGCACTCCCTCAATCTGTCTTATCTTATCTGTCAAACGGTTCAGCTCATCCTTGCCATGAATGTCAAAGGTCATGATAATAGTAGCTTTCCCCTGCTTGCTGGTACGCACATTTATAGAAGTAATATCTATCTGACGCTCCGTAAATACCTTGGATATATCCACAAAAATACCTATCCGGTTGTTGGCAAAAATCTGGATCTCCGTGGAATACCGCTCCTTGCTGTCATCGCCGCCCTCTGACTGCTGCCACTCCGCATCGATCAGCCTTACCCTCTCGTCCTCCGGCAGATTAATCACATTGATACAGTCCGTCCGGTGGATGGACACGCCCCGTCCCCGGGTGACAAAGCCCACGATCTCATCTCCCGGCACCGGGCTGCAGCAGCGGGAAAAGCGCACCGCCACATCATGAATCCCCTTCACCATTATGCCGCTCTTTGATTTTCTTGGCACCGGAACCTTGCTGCTGATTTCGCTGATTCCGTCCAGAATATTCTTGTCCGTAACCTGGCTTTTGAGCTTTTTGTTGCGCTCCTCCAGCATTTTGTTGATGACCTGGCCTTCCTTTAAGCCGCCGTGACCAATGGAGGCCAGCACAGAATCCCAGTCCTTAAACGCATACCGGGCCATAACCTTTTCCTGAAATTCCGACTTGTTAAGCTCCGGAAAATTGATGCCCTTGCCCTTGCAGTAGCGATCAATCATCTCCTTGCCCTTGATAATATTATCCTCTTTCAGCTCCGTCTTAAACCACTGATTGATTTTATTTCTGGCCTGAGTGCTTTTCACCAATGTGAGCCAATCCCGGCTGGGGCCCTTGGAATTCTGCGAGGTAATGATCTCAATTTGGTCTCCGTTTTGAATCACATAATCAATATTGACCAGCTTTCCGTTGACCCTGGCCCCCACCATCTTGTTGCCCACGGCGCTGTGGATGGCATAAGCAAAATCAATGGGCGTGGAGCCGCTGGGGAGATTTTTCACATCCCCTGATGGAGTAAAGCAGTAAACGCTGTCAGAGAACAGATCCAAATCACCCTTCACAAGGCTCAAAAACTCTCTGGAATCGTCCGTGTCCCGCTGCCACTCTAAAATCTGCCGCAGCCAGCTCATCTTAGCTTCCTCATCTCCTGCCGCAATCTTGCCGCTGCCGCTCTCCTTGTATTTCCAGTGGGCAGCGATTCCGTACTCAGCCGTCCGGTGCATCTCAAAGGTGCGGATCTGAATCTCAAAGGGCTGTCCGGTGCTGCCGATCAGGGTGGTGTGAAGAGACTGATACATGTTGGGCTTGGGCATGGCGATATAATCCTTAAAACGGCCGGGAATTGGCTTATAGAGCTCATGGATCACCCCCAAAGCCGCATAACAATCCTTCACAGTCTCCACAATAATCCGCACAGCAAACAGATCATAGATCTGATCCAGGGTCTTATCCTGGTTCACCATCTTTTTATATATACTAAAGAAATGCTTCACCCGGCCGTCCACGCTGGCCTGGATATCCGCATCCATCATATGGTTCCTTACATCCTCCACAATATCCTGGACAAAGCCTTCCCTGGAATCCTTCCGCAAATTCACCTTTTCTACTAAATCAAAGTAAATCTCCGGCTTTAAAAACCGCAGAGAAAGATCATCTAACTCTGTCTTTATCCGGGAAATACCCAGCCGGTCTGCAATAGGGGCATAGATCTCCAGGGTCTCCCTGGCCTTCTCCTTCTGCTTGGCAGGCTTCCAGAATTCTCCGGTCCGCATGTTGTGGAGACGATCCGCCAATTTGATAATGATCACACGAATATCCCGGGCCATGGCAAGGAACATCTTCCGAAGATTCTCCGCCTGAATCTCCACCTTGTCCTTATCCCAGGATAGCTGGGTCAGCTTGGTAACCCCATCCACCAGAAACGCCACCTCAGAGCCAAACTCCCGGGTGGTGTCCTCTAAAGTCATGGCCGTATCCTCCACCACATCGTGAAGAAGGCCTGCGGCAATGGTCTCCTTATCCATCTCCAGATCCGCCAGAATAATCGCCACACATAAGGGATGGATAATATAGGGCTCCCCCGATTTGCGCTTCTGTTCCTTATGAGCATCCTGGGCAATCCGGTATGCTTTTTCTATCATGGAGATATCATCGGACGGATGATATTTGCGGATGGTTCTGATCAGCTTCTGGTACAACTCCTCCGGACTGGTAAAATCCGCGGGATTCTCCAGCTCGATGTCCATTTTCTTATCTGTACGTTCATTCGCCATAAAAACAGCCACCTTTTCTGAGCATGTTATCCCTACATTATAATTATATTTGTCGGAAAATGCAAGGGGGGATTCCGTCCGGCCGCGGAAAATACAGGGCAAATCTCTCCAAAAATCCCCGAAAAATCTTTGAAAAGCTACCGGAAGGCCTTGTTTTGTCCCTTTTTTTCGCAAAAAACAGGGAAAACCGCCCATGGCGGCTCCCTGCCCGTTTCACTTTTTCTGCATATTTCACAGATTTTTCAGGGGACTTCACCGTGCTCTCGCGCTGCGTTTTCCAGACCTGTCCGCCGGCTGCCCCCTTACGATACCCCGTCAGCCCTGTCTGTCTACCAGCTGATACAGCAGTGCATTGCAGATGGCAGCGGCAATATTGCTTCCGCCCTTTCTTCCCCTGGCCACAATGCAAGGAACCTTCATGTCACACAAAAGCTCCTTGGAGTCTGTCACATTGACAAAGCCCACCGGCACTCCGATGACAAGGGCAGGAGAGACTTTCTGCTCCTTTATCAGCTCACAGAGGCGGATCAGCGCCGTAGGCGCGTTGCCCACGGCAAAAATCACAGGGCCCTCTATGGAGGCCGCCCGCTCCATACTGACAACGGCGCGGGTAATTCCCCGGGCCTTTGCCTCCTGTGCCACGTCCTCCTCCCCCATAAAGCACCGCACCGAGCCCCCCAGCTTTCCAAGGGCTGCCTTGTTGATGCCTGCCGCCGCCATGGCCGTGTCCGTGACAATGAGCGCCCCCTCTCTCAGGGCCTTTTTCCCCCCCTCTACCGCCTCTGGCGAAAAATACAGATTGGCTGCATAGTCGAAATCCGCGGAGGTATGGATGCATCGTTTTACCACCGCCAGCTCTCCGGGTGTCCAGTCGCCGGCAGGCATCTCCTGCTCTATGATCTTCATGCTCCGGCTCTCGATGTCCTCCGGGCGCGCCCACTCTATATGTTTTAGCATCTTTATCCCTCCTGCAAAGCTTCTTCTGTCTTTTCCTTCTTAGCCCCGGGCGCGGGCATCCCCAATATCTCATAAATCTTATTCATGTCCAGAGAATTTCTCACCAAATCCGCCAGTTTATCATACTGTCTTTCCTTGTACTCCTCCGGGGATTCTGTTTTCCGGTTTCCGGCCAATGTCCAGGCCTTCGCAAACTCCGCGCCTTTTTGAGCGGCCAGATTCTTAAGGAGGGCTTCCGCCACGGTTTTATTGTCAAACAGACCGTGAAGATAGCTTCCGAAAACCCGTCCGTCTCTTCCCTCCATCCCGTCAGGACGGCCATCCGAGAGGGTTATCCTGTAAACCGTCTGCCCGTCACCGGCCCGGCCGTCTGTCAGCCTGGTTTCCCCCATGTGGATCTCATAGCCCTCCACGGCTTCCCTTTCATTCCCGGCAAACATCCGGCTCTCCCCGGACAGGGCGCCTGCAATCCGGGTGCGCGTCTTTTGTCTGGCAAACAAGGTCTCTGCCGGCATCAGCCCCATTCCTCTCATCACGCTTCCCTTTTCCCCTTCCACCCCGTCCGGATCCGAAAGCCACTCTCCCATCATCTGATAGCCGCCGCATATGCCGATCACCCGGCTTCTTTTTTCCTCCGCCAGACGGCAGATAGCTTCCTCCAGACCGGTCTCCCGCAGCCAGGTCAGATCTGCCATGGTGCTTTTCGTGCCGGGAAGGATGATCAGATCCGGCTTTTTCAGCCGGGATAGCTGAGTTACATACCGCAGGCAGACGCCCGGGTGTCTTTCCAACACGTTAAAATCCGTAAAGTTTGATATGTGGGGAAGGCGGATTACAACAATGTCCAATGCCGAAAGGGCTTTTTCTTTTACCCCATTGCTTTTCCTCTCTGTCTGGTTCAGCCTTTCTGCCAAGCTGTCCTCGTCATCTAAGTCGATCTCTCCCATGGGAATCACCCCGACCACCGGGATTTGCAGCATTTGTTCGATCATCCGCAGCCCCGGCTCCAAAAGCGTTTTGTCTCCCCGGAATTTATTTATGATCAGCCCCTTGATCCGGGCCCGCTCCTCCGGCTCCAAAAGCATCACCGTCCCGTAGAGAGACGCAAACACGCCTCCCCGGTCAATGTCCCCCACCAGAAGCACTGGTGCATCCGCAAGCCTGGACATCCCCATATTTACAATGTCATGCTCCCTCAGATTGATCTCTGCCGGACTGCCGGCTCCCTCCAGCACGATCACCTCATACTGCTCTTCCAGTCTCTCTAAGGCCTGCCGGATCACGGGGATAAACCGGAGCTTTCTTTTGTAGTAATCCATGGCCTTCCAGTTGCCTGCCACCTCCCCGCGGACAATGACCTGACTGCCCATATGGCTGACCGGCTTTAGGAGAATCGGATTCATATCTACCGTTGGCCGTATTCCAGCGGCCTCCGCCTGCATAGCCTGGGCCCGCCCGATCTCAAGCCCGTCCTCCGTAATGTAGGAATTGAGCGCCATATTCTGAGACTTAAAGGGAGCGGTCCCATATCCGTCCTGCCTGAAAATCCGGCACAGCGCCGCCACCAGAAAGCTTTTGCCGGAATTGGACATGGTTCCCTGAATCATGATTTTTTTTGCTGGCATTTTGGGCCCTCCGATTGTTCGTAACGGTTTGATACCTCCACAGTTACAATGATTCTTTATCACTTCCCGTTCCGGATGTCCGGTATCCGTGGCTGAAGCTCTCGTCATACAGTCTGGACAGGCAAAAATCGTCTCCCAGAAATCCTCCCACCACCACCAGAGCAGTCCTTTGTATCCCCGCGGACCGGACCCTTTCTGCCAGATCCTCCAGAGTTCCCCGCACGATTTTCTCATCCTTCCAGGAAGCCTTATAGACCACGGCTGCCGGTGTATCCGGCTCATATCCGCCCCTTTGCAAACGGCTACAGAGCTCATGGATCCGGCCCGCGCTTAAGAAAATCACCATGGTTGCCCCATGGCCTGCCAGCTTTTCGATCTGCTCCCTCTCCGGTACCGGCGTCCGGCCCTCCATTCTGGTGAGAATCACCGTCTGGCTGACCCCCGGAAGCGTGTATTCTCTTTTTAAGGACGCGGCCGCGGCCAGAAAGGAGCTGACCCCCGGAACCACCTCATAGGGGATCCCCAGCCTCTCAAGCTCCGCCATCTGTTCCCGGATTGCCCCGTAAAGAGAGGGATCTCCCGTGTGAACCCGCACCGTCAGCTTTCCTGCCCGCTCCCCCTCAGCCATCACCTCAATCACCTGGGGAAGAGTCATGGAAGCGCTGTTATGGATTTCTGCCTGGGGCTTTGCCCCATGAAGCACCTGGGGATTCACCAGAGAGCCGGCATAAATTATGATATCCGCCTTCTCAATCATCCTTTTTGCCTTCACCGTAATAAGCTCCGGATCCCCCGGCCCTGCTCCGATAAAATACACCATATGTTGCCTACTCCCCTCTCTATTCTAAAGAATCTTGAACAAAGAGTCCGGCTTGCCGGACTCTCGCGCCGGAGCGCGGCTGCGACAGCAGCCATCTTCCTTTGCGCGAAGTGCGCATCCTCGCGGAGCGTTTTTGTTTTATAGGACGCAGTTTCCTATGAAACAAGAAATAACCTGCTGTTTTGATTCCTAAAACCTTTTATACGCCTCGATGTGGATGTCAGAAAATGTCTTGTTCTGCCGGTACACGGCCTCGGCCATGTCCAAAAGAGGAAACAAAAGCACGGCCCCGGTGCCCTCCCCCAGGGCCAGTCTTCCATGGACCAATGGCTCCAATCCCAGCCTTTTAAGGCCCTCCACACAGGCAGGCTCCCTGCCCACATGGGACGCCAGCAGATAGTCCGTCACCAGCGGACACAGCTTCTGAGCCACCAGGGCTGCTGACACGGAGATCATCCCGTCAAGCACCACCGGCATATGGTAAACAGCCCCGCCCAGCATAAGCCCGCACATTCCGGCAATGTCAAAGCCGCCCAAAGAGGCCAGAACCTTAAGGGGATTTTCCGGATCCGGATGATGGAGGGCGATAGCCTCCCGGATCACCTGGAGCTTTCTTTTCAGCCCCTCATCCGAGAGACCGGCTCCTCTTCCCGTCACAAGCTCCGGTTCCAAGCCCAGCATTACACTGGCAATAGCGCTTCCGGTAGTGGTGTTTCCGATTCCCATCTCTCCCACAGCCAGAATGTGATAGCCCGCATCCTTCATTCCCGCAGCTATGCGGATTCCCTCGTGAATCGCCGCCAATGCCTGCTCCAAAGTCATGGCAGGCTCTCTCAGAAGATTGGCCGTGCCCGGACCTATCTTGCAGACACGCACCCCCGGCTCCTCAATATCCCCGGCTACTCCTATATCCACCGGAAGCACATCCGCCCCGGCCACTGACGCCATCCGGTTGACACTGGCCAAGCCTCTGGCAAAATTCTTTGTCACCACTGCCGTCACACTGCTGTCTGTCTGGGTAACTCCCTCTGCCACCACCCCGTTATCTGCACAGAACACCACAACGCCCTTTCTCTCCAGGCAGATATCCTCATCTCGGACGATGCCGGCAAGCTTTGTTATCAGCTCCTCCAAAAGCCCCAGTCCCCCGATTGGCTTTGCGATGCCGTCCCAGCGCCTCCTGCTGGCCTCCATGATTTGTATGTTCGCAGGGCGGACATTTTTACAAAGACAGTCCAGCTGCTGCCGGTAATATCGTTCCATGCTCGTCTCCCTTCTCCGCCCCGTAGCCGCGGGGCGTCACCATTTTCCCTCCGATTTCCTTTGTGTGGGAATTGCCGATAAAAACAGTGGTAAACATATCCGCCGCCCGGTCCTTAAGCTCATTTAAGGTCAGCACCTCCCACTGCTCTTTCTCCCGGCCGATCTGATATACCAGACCGCAGAGCCTTTCCGGCTCCACTGTCTCCAACAAAATCATACAGGCCCGATATAAATAGTCCGCCCGCTTTTTGCTGGCAGGATTGTAAATGCAGATTGCGAAATCAGCCATGGCCGCGCAGCGCAGCCGTTTCTCAATGGTCTCCCAGGGGGTCAGAAGATCGCTGAGGCTGATGACCGCAAAATCATGGACCAGCGGAGCGCCCAAAAGAGCGCCTCCGGCTAAGGCCGCCGTCACCCCCGGCACCATCTCCACAGATATGTCCGGATATTCAGTCCCCAAAGTGAGCATCAGTCCGGACATTCCGTACACGCCCCCGTCTCCGCTGCAGACCATGGCAACCCGCCTTCCCTTCCTCGCCTCCTCAAAGGCCATCCGGCAGCGGTCCTCCTCCCGGCGCATGGGAGTGGTCCGGTACTCTTTTTCCGGCAGCAGCTCCTTGATTAACTCCACATAAACCGTGTATCCCACGATCACCTCGCTCTGTTCAAGGGTCTGCCAGGCCTTAATCGTCATCTGGTCCCGGCCTCCGGGTCCTATTCCCACCACAGTCACCTGATTCATGGCTCATCCTCCTGCCTTTCCACTGGCTTGTCCTCCTGCCCTTCCATCGGCTTGTCCCTCTTCCCTTCCATCAGATTGTCCTTCTGCCCATTCCCCGGCTTGTCCTTCACAATAATCAGCGAATAATATCCGGCATTCTCATAAATCTCTCCCACATTCCGGCACACCCGCTCCCCCGGCATCCCGCAATTTTCCACCATCCATACATCCTGCCCGGATTTCTCAAGACAGCTGCGGGCCTGACCCATATTTTTCCCCATTTTCATGATCACCTTGGTTCCGGACAGCTTCAGCCCTTCTTCAATCTGCTCCGGCTGAGACAAAATATGGAGCTGGTCGGAATTTTCCACAAGACCGATTCCCATACGGGCCGCCGCCGCGCAGAAGGACGGCACACCGTTTATCAGCTCGGTTTTGTATCCCATGGCAGCCACCCGCCGGTGAATATACAGATAGGAGGCGTAGATGGTTACATCCCCCAGATTTAGAAAGCCCACCTGTTTTCCCTGATCCAGAAGTCCGGCCAGCTGACCGGCTGCCCGTTCATGGCACTCTCTCAGTACCTTCCTGTCCCGGGTCATGGGCATCACAATTCCCATACACTCCTTCTCCTGGATTTCCGGCACTGCTCTTATTGCGATTCCATAGGCAATGCTTTCGCGGTAATCCTTCCCCGGCACCGCAATCACATCACAGGCCTGAATCTTTTGAACCGCTTTAAGCGTCAGAAGCTCCGGATCCCCCGGCCCCACACCGATTCCGTACAAAACACCTGTCATAGCCGTCTCTCTGCCTCCTTTGCATGTCGGACATATATCTGGCGGATTCCCGGATATTCTCCCAGACCTTTCATCAAACATTCCACCTGATAGCCCTTTCTCAAAAAACGGGATTTCCATGAATCCTCATTCTCCCCAGCCATATCCTTGCAGGCGTGGTCTCCTGCCACCACCAAAAACGGGGTCAGTACCACCCGGTGGGAGCGCCGTCTCCCCACCAAATCTACCATGCTTTCCAGAGTGGGCGATGCCTCCACCGTCCCCACCAGACAGTCGGAAAGGCCTGCCTGGAAGAATGTCTGTTGAAGGCGTGCGTAGGAACTGTTGGCCGCATGCTCCGTGCCGTGTCCCATAAAAATCAGATCCGTGCCGGAACGGCGGAAGGCCTCCGTCTCCTGTCCCAGGACCCGCACCACCTCCTGATAGTCCTCCCCGGATGTAAGAAGAGGCTCTCCCAACGCCAAATGATCAAAAAAATGCTGGTATTTTGTAAGACTTTCTTTCATCCGATCATATTCAAAGCCGTGAATCACATGGGTAGTCTGTACCAGAACCGTCCCAAAGCCATCCTTTACAAGACGCTCAAAAGCCTCCTCCACTCCGTCTATCTGGATTTTGTCCCGCTCCCTTAAAATCCGCACAATGGTAGGGCTGGTGTAGGCCCGCTTAAACTCATAGCCGGCAAAAGCCTCCCGCAAATCCCTCTCAATCACATCCAGCGTCCGCTCCCTGGTTTTTTGATAGCTGGTGCCAAAGCTGACCACCAGAATTGCCTTCTTGTCTTTGTTCTCCATCTATGTCCCTGCCTCTTTGTAACTGTTCGGTCTCCTCGCAGCCACATTCCTTTCTCTATGGTCTGGCAGCCGCTCAGCTCCCCTTTAAGCGGCTACATCCACAGGCCTTCACAAATGCCTCCATGATCTGCTTCTGCCGCTCATCCTTTTTCCAGGCAAACTCCGGATGCCACTGAACTGCCTGCACAAAAGGCTTGTCCGGGCTGTACACTGCCTCCACAATCCGGTCTGTGGCATAGGCCATAGCCGCCAGGCCGGGCGCCAGATCCCTCACTGCCTGATGATGGCAGCTGTTCACTCCGATCTGTGGTTCTCCCAACAGTCTTTTAAGGGGCGTTCCTACAACCAGCTCCACATCATGCCACCGGCTATCATAGGGAGGCTTCATCCGATGGGAAAGTCCCACTCCCCGCTGGGAAGGCAGATCCTGATAAAGTGTGCCGCCCATCATCACGTTAATAAACTGCATTCCCCGGCATATTCCGAAAATCGGCAGATCTGCCTGAAAGGCCGCCTTAAACAGCGCCTGCTCCAGCTTATCTCTTCCCTCATGGCACTCTCCGCAAAGGGGAAGAGGCTCTTGTCCATAAAGGGCCGGCGCTACATCCTGCCCTCCTGTAAACAGTATTCCGTCACACATGTCCACAAGCTGCTGTGGGTCCGTTCCGTCTGCCTCCAAGGGAAGAATCACCGGCAGGCCGCCGCAGGCTGTCAGCACCTCCAAATATCCGGGAAGCATCCAGATGCTTTCCCGTTCTATGTCATATAAAGGGGTTACTCCTATGATTGGCTTTTTCATCCTCTGTTTTCCGTCCTTTCGTTTGCCTATGATTATATCACCAAACTTAAAATCTTCCTACTAAAAATTTTCGGACGAGCCAAAAGCATAATACCTTTGTTACTGACATTGGGTGTGAGCAGTAACACATCTTATCCTATCCCTTATCCTATATGTAATACATATGCTTGCTTTCAGCATACAATAGTATTATAATAATTACAACCCGAATACGAAAGGAGTAACAGACATGGAATTTCCTTTTTATGATTCACCCGATACTGCTACGATTATCTGTTGCCATATATTGGAGCGTCAGGCACCTATTCTATATGTATCACATGATGAAGATGACGGAATGTGGCAATTTCTATGCGGAGAAACACACGAAACAGATGAAGCAAAGTTAGTATCTTTAAAATGGGTTTTTGATTTAGATAACTCTGTCAGTACCCTAAAGGATATGCCTTGCGGTTACTATGCAGAGAGAAAAAAACAAGATGACGATTGGATTATCAGAAAGCGATGACTTTCAGTTTGTCGGGAAGATGTAGGAAACGAAAAATTAGAATTTGTTAGGGGTAAATATGGGTGTGTTAGAAACTGTCCTTAATTCAAGAAAATTTGATTTGAATGATGATGTTTTAATGGAGTTTAATGATTATTTTGATAGAGAAAGCAGGCATTATAATCTTTTTCTTTAGATGAAGAAGATATTTGGGCTTTGCGTAATTTCGTAGAGCAAATTAGATATATGGATATAGATAGTACAATTTATGTATGCACTTATGGCTATGAAATCATGAATAGTAAAGGAGAAAAATCAACATACGCAGATACCCTTTGAATCGAAACGCTTCTCCCTATTTCTAAAATAGAGGAACTGGTTGAAAAAAGCGGTGTTGCGGAACCGAGTGATATCTCTTTTGTTAAAGATAGTGATGAAATTGGTAACGGTAGTATTTGGATTGTAACACAAGAGGAACAGAATCCAAAAGTCATTGAACGAACTGGCCATAAGCAAATGAGCCATATGATAATGTTATATTGGGATTGATAGGGAAGTTTGAGTGAATTAAAAGAAATTGCTACAGTAATCATTGAAAGCAATAATGCTGACGGAGCAGCAAAATGGTTAGAAGCACATTTATGACAAAGAGGCATATTATTTCCGATAAGCTGAAAGAAAAAAATCAGACACAAATCCTACGTTCCCTTATTCTTTTCGTTTTGCTTTTTAACAAAACTCCTGCCAGGGCCAGTCTTAGGAACTGAATAACAAAAACTTTCCCTTGTAACTTGCTGATAAGGGCAAAAACAAGGGAAAAGGATACATATCATTCCATTGTAAGCGATGAATAACCCACCGTCATCTATCGCTATAAAAAATTCATCGCCAAAATAGAGGGCATGATCAGACTGGTATCTGCCCCCGGTTTTCGGGCGTCTCAGTTTCCGTATTCATTACCCCGGAACAGCGCGCCCTTATGAATTCACTCCATGGCATCACTGCTTCTACGCCTGCTCTTGCGTTCCTGCGCGTCCATGGCTTTCAGCGTCCGTTCTATGCAAAAAAGCTGGTTACGGTAGCATAGCCCGATCTCAGCCGCGGGCTGCTGCTGTTTCTTTGCCTTTTCCGGGTCAGCTGTTTCTGCCGGGATCTCTTCGGGTGAGCTGATGTCCGGCAGTTTTATCTTCCTGCGGCGCGCTGCGGGGATTGCTTCAAAAAAATGGGCCGGAAAGGAGGATTGGACAGTTTGACGTAATCCCGTTTGAGTTCTCGGAAATGTTCATTGACAGTTTTAACCTGGGGGCAAAGAGCTCCGCTGGGATGACGGTTTCCGATTCTTTTTGGCAGTTCCCCTGTCAGGCAGTATTTCGAAATGCCACTGTCCATAATTGAAATAACCGAATCCAGCATGGAGATATCTGCATAGCCCCCTTCTCCCGTCCGCTCTCTGTGGAACAGCGCAATCATGGTTGCAAAAGCCACATAAATTCCTGAAACCAGATCTCCTACCGATATACCGCACTTTAATGGCTCTCCGTCCCGTTCTCCCGTAACACTCATCAAACCAGACATTGCCTGAATCACCAGATCCAATCCACCCTGGGTCTGGAGAGGACCTGTCTGTCCGAATCCTGAGATAGCCGTATAGATTATTTTTGGATTTATCTCTTTTAAGATGTCATAACCACAGCCGAATTTCTCCATGGTCCCCGGTTTATAATTCTCCACAACCACATCTGCATTGGACACCATGGTCAGAAATACTTCCCTTTGCTTTGGCTCCTTTAAGTTTATCAATACACTCTTTTTCCCTCTGTTACATCCTACAAAATATGTACTTCCCCCATTCTTTCCAGGCGGTAAATACCGGGTGAGATCTCCTGTAAACGGCCTTTCTACTACGGATGCTTTATATTTCCAACCGCCAAACAGGATATGCAAAATTGTAACTGTAATTGTTCCGCACAGTAGGTGGTGAAGAAACAGACTGTTACCCAATGTAATCCCATTCTCTGCAGAAACACTTGTAGCCACAATCCCCGTAGCCGCCTACAGCACCGCCAATAGCAACTGCAATTCCCGTAAGGAAAAGGTCCAGTTTCTGTTCTTTCGCCATTGCCGCCGCAATCGGCATAATCAATATAAGAACTCCTATGTACTTTGCCCCGATTGCTGCTAAAATTAGTGTAAGAAAATAAAATACCCACGGGAGCAATTTGTTCTTTCCCTTTATCAGGCTGACAAACTTTGCTGTCAAAACATTTAATGTTCCATCCATCTGTCCAATTGCAAAGAATATGGATACCAGCATAATTCTTATCCATAATTTAGAATTAAAGCCACTAAACAGTACACTGCAACCGCCTTTGATGGAAGATACTGCCAACATATTTTCACCCTTTTCAAAGTACACAAAAAACCCAAAATAAAGGCAATACAAAAACCGCACAATCCCGGATGTTTTCCTTGAAAATTTAAAGGATGAATCTTTTATCTTGCTTCCCAAAGGACATATCTTTCGTGAAATGTGCGAAGCCATGTGTTCCAAGGCTGGTTTTAGTCCTAATGTTGGGATTGAATGTTATCCTTCCCAAATTTCCAAACTTTTAGAAAACACGCTGAATGTAGCCTTTACAATTGAGTCTGCGCTCTATTCAAATGAATTCGGCTCCGATATCCGGCTTCTCCCAATTTCAACACCGGGATGTTTCCGCGAGATATTGCTGGTTTATCCTGAAAATACCAGGCTTACTTTTTCGGCAAAGCTTTGTCTTCAATATTGCCGTATGTATAAATCCGGCGCATCTCACACACAAAAAACACCCAGGATAATGGTTAATCTTCCTGGGCATTTCTCGTATTTCAGAGTTTCTATATATTATTTGGAGCGGAACAAAATCATCCCTATACTATAGCAGAAGGCATCATGACATTGTTTCATCCCTTTTTTCTGACTCCTTTGTTCTGTCAATCCCTTACAGCTTAAAAAACATCCCCGCCTTTTTAAGCACCGGACGCACCGCCATGTACACCACTACCACCACAATCGTCCTGGCCACCGCGTTGATAAAGGTCACCCCGGCCGCCCAGGTGGACATGATCTTGGCGGCGTCAGACTGAATCCCCAGCACAAAGTTTTTGTAAAAATATCCCACAATTGGATCCATAATCACGTTGAATCCCAGGCCTGCGATGGAAGCGATCAGAGTCCACCGGAATATATAGCCTGTATCATGATCCTCGGTAATGTGGGCAATCTTATGGGCCACAAATCCGGCGATCAGACCGATGCAGAGCTTCAGGACAAAGGTCTTGGGAGCGCTGGTAATGTAAACCGGATCCAAAAGGTCCGCAATGGTCATTCCCAGAGAACCGGCCAGACCTCCGTAGATCCCCCCCAACAGCAATGCTGCCAGAACGCAGAAGGCGTTTCCGATGTGCAGCGCCACATAGTCTCCGCCAAAGGTGGGGATCGGTATCTTAAGGAAGGTAAAGGCCACATAGCACAGAGCGGTCATCAGAGCAGTCAGGGCGATCTTATATACTTTGTCGTTTCTTTGATTATTCATAATTGTCCTCCTCATGCTGTCGGAGTGCTCTCAAAAGCTTTTCTGATCCGGAAAGAACACTCTGTTAAATATTTATGTATTTCTTGTTGTTCCTCATCATAGCACGGGAGTGGATTGTTATAAATAACCAGTTTGCGACTTTTTAACCATACCAGTTTGTTTTTGATAACTATTCCGGGAGAGGCTTTAGTCCTTCGACTCCACACAAATCAGCACGCCGTCCTCAAATTCCAGGACTGCCTCCTCTTTGTCCAGTTCATTGCTGATGCACAGGCCGGCCTCCTCCCCCCGGCGGATGGTTTTTTTGTTCAGAGGATATTTAAAGCCGGTCAGCGTTATACCGGTCACCTGCTCCGTGTAGGGCAGAAAGGACACATAGCTGCCCCACAGCTGATCCCGGCAGAAGGTTTTTCCCTCATCCAGCAGATAAAGGCAGTTTCGTTTATCCACGATCCACGCCTCCACCCCTTTTTGCAGGCAGGCATACAGCACGTGGATATTGCCCAGCATATGATCCAGTCTCCCGCCGGTGGCCCCCAGAAACACGATACGGTCACAGCCTAAGGTCAGAGCGCGGCTTCGTGCCAGCTCCGTGTCCGTCTCATTCTTTTCCGGCCTGTGCTGCTCCCACACAATGTAGGGCACCTGATGGAACCGGGCAAGCACTGGCGGCTTTACCGTGTCAAAATCTCCCACCGCATAGTCGGGCATCAGCCCTAAAGCCTCTGCCGTCTCAAGGCCCCCGTCCACGGCTATGACCTTGTCAAATACTTCTCTCTTCAAAAAAGAACGGGCGAAATCCAGATCCAGCCGGCCGCCCGTCACAATCAGACATTTTTTCACCTTAAAGTTCTCCCAACCTGTCTTCCCTCAGACTGTCTGAGAGAGGGAATTTAAACGATACGCAATTTCTCCATAAACGCCCGGGTGTTCTTCTCCTGATCCCCGCCAAAGACTGCCGAACCGGCCACGATAATATTGGCTCCGGCCTCCAGCACCTGGCTCACATTGTCCAGAGTGATTCCCCCGTCAATCTGGATATCTGTCTCTAGACCCAGACTGTCCAGACGGCTGCGGACCTGGCGGACCTTTTCCAGAGTGTAGGGAATAAATTTCTGGCCCCCAAAGCCCGGATTCACGGACATGATCAGAATCATGTCCACCTGATCCAGAATACAATCTAACACCGATACGGGTGTCGCCGGATTAACGGCCACTCCCGCCTTCATTCCCAGTGACCGGATCTGCTGAATCGTCCGGTCCAGATGGCGGCAGGCCTCCTGATGGACGCAGAGCAGATCGGCTCCGGCTGCTTTCATATCCTCCGCGTATCTTCCCGGCTCCTCCACCATCATGTGCACGTCAAACACCTTATCCGTACAGGGGCGAAGGCTTTTGATCACCGGCATGCCAAAGGATATGCTGGGCACAAACATTCCGTCCATCACGTCAATGTGGATATACTCCGCCCCGGCTTCGTCCACCTGCTCCACGGCTCTTCCAAGATTTTTAAAATCCGCTGCCAGAACAGACGGCGCCAGTATCCTTCTCATCTCAATATCTCCTTTTCTCCTTCAGCTCCTGATAAAGAAGCTTGTAGTTGTCATAGCGGCTTTGGCTGATCCGCTTTTCCCTGACCGCCTCCTTGACGCCGCAGACAGGCTCTCCTATATGGACACAGTCGTCCCCAAACCGGCAGGCCCCGCTGTGCCTGGTAAACTCCGGGAAATAATATTTCAGCTGCTCCGGTTCAAGCTCCTCCAGATACAGAGAGCCAAATCCCGGCGTATCCATCAGATACGTATCCTCCTCCACGCAAAACAGCTGGGCATGGCGGGTGGTATGCCGCCCCCGCTGAATCTTTTGGCTGACTGCGCCGGTCTCCATCTCTGCCTCCGGCTGCAAGAGATTGGTCAGGGAGGACTTGCCCACTCCGGAGGGGCCTGCCAAAATGGTGGTGTGTCCCCGCAGAAGCTCCCGGATCTCCCCGATTCCCTCCCCGGTACAGGTGCTGATAAAATGCACCTTGCAGCCGCTGTCCCGGTAGATCTCACTGTACAGAGCTCGTTCCCTCTCCCCGCCTAAATCCATCTTGTTATAGCAGATGGCAACCGGAATCTGCTGCAGCTCCATCATTACCAGAAAACGGTCCAAAAGATTCAGGCTGGGCTTTGGCTGTGCCACGGAAAATACCACCAATGCCTGATCAATATTGGCCGAGGCGGGGCGAATAAGCATATTCCTTCTTGGAAGGATCCTCTCCACATTCCCCTCCATATCCGCCTCGTCCAGTACGGTAAATTCCACGTCATCGCCCACCAATGGCTTGATTCCCCATTTGCGGAACACGCCCTTAGCCTTGCAGGCATATACCTTTTCATGCCTGTCATGAACATAATAAAACCCTGCAATTCCTTTGATTATTTTGCCTGTCATACTTCCTCTCATCTGCCGCAGCTCTTTTCGTGTCTTTCCTGCTGGAATTGCTCTCCATCTGCAAAAAGCCTGCTCCTGCAAGTCAGTCCATGGGAAAAAAGGTCAGCGGGTAGGATTTGAGTACCGCGCCGGACTCCACATCCACAACCTCCACTTCCCCCTTGTCGCTTCCGTTCAGGCTTTCAATGCTGGTATAACTGATGGGCAGCAGCACCGCGCCGGTAATGGTCTTGGCATCGGTCAGGGTCCGGTAAACCGGGGTCCCGTCCGCATCTACCTGGTGAAGGCGCACTAACACGGTCACGCTGGCGCTTCCTGCTCCCGGTCCGATCAGGTTGCCCAGATCATAGACATCATTGATGGAAGCAACATACCGCTGCTGTCTGGCTTCCGGCCCGCTGCTGACCACATAGCTGATCCTGCCCCCCACCTCAATCTGTCCGTTCTGGCCGCCTTCCTGGCGGATAATGCTTCCCTTGGGAACCGTGTCACTGCTCTCTGTGGAGGTGTCCCCCGGCAAAAGCCCGGCCTCGCCTAAAAGCGCTAAGGCATCCTGCTCCGGCTTTCCCACCAGCTCGGGCACCGGCACCATACTCATATGGGGCCCTGTGCTGACATAGAGCGTAACGGTGCTTCCCTCCGCCGCCTTCTCCGGCTCATACCGAATCATCATTCCCTTTTCTACGGTCTCGCTTTCCTCCTCCGTAAGCTGCACGGTCAGTCCCTTATCCTGCAAAAGCCTTGTGGCAGAGGCAACCGTCATAGTCTCCAGATCCAATGTGGTCAGATCAATCTTATCGGAGCCCAGACTGACCACCACATTCACATGGGAATATTTGGAGACCACTGCACCGTACTCCGGATCCTGGGAGATCACATATCCCTTCTCCACCACATCCGATGCCTGATAGGTAGGCTTCATGCTGAGAAAATTCTCCTTAAGCTTAGTCTCTGCCAGATCCTCCGGCAGCTCCAGCACATCCGGCATGTAGACCTCCGTATCCTTTAAGGTCTCTCCGTTCTCGTTAGTGGAAAGAGATGCATCCTGAGTCTGACTGGTGGTCTCCTTTCCAAAAAGCCCGGAGCCGGACTGGAACACGCCTCCTAATTTGGAAAATACAACCACCATCACAATCACAATAATGGCGGCCACCACAATCCCCGCGCCGGCCAACAGCCTTTCAATGTGGGAATTGACCGCGTCCTCCTGCTCTCTGGGCCTTCTGTCCTGGGCTCTCTGAGAGCGCCGGTTATCCGAAGGATGACGGGTTATAGCCGTCTCTCCCACCGGTCTGCGGGCATACTCCCGCACTGGCTCTTCCCGGTCAGGATTGTACTGTTCCTTAATTCTGGCTAAGTCCTTCCCGCTGATCTCCACCGTATGGCCCTTTAATGCCCGGATGCCGGCGGGCTCCTTGACAAATTCACCGTCCGGCTGGACCAGCGCCTTTCTCAGATCCCCAATCAGTTCATTGGCGCTGCCGTACCGGTTCTCCGGCTTCTTGGCCGTACATTTCAAAATAATCCTCTCTAAGCTTGCCGGTATCTCCGGATTGTACACACTGGGCGGCACCATGGCATCCTCTAAGTGGGCCAGAGCAATGGACACCGTATTGTCCCCGTCATAGGGCACTCGGCCGGTGACCATCTCATACATGGTAATTCCCAGGGAATAGATATCACTTCTTGCATCGCTGTAGCCGCCCCGGGCCTGTTCCGGAGAGATATAGTGAACCGATCCCATGGCCGCTGAGGTCATGGTCTGGGTGGAGACTCCCCTGGCTATTCCAAAATCCGCAACCTTCACTTTGCCGTCCCGGGAAATAATCATGTTCTGGGGCTTAATATCCCGATGGATAATATTCTGTTCATGGGCGGCAGCAATCCCCTGGGCTACCTGGATGGCGATACCGATGCTCTCCTTTATCTCCAGCTTTCCCTTTCGGGCAATATAAACCTTTAAGGTGACCCCATCGATCAGTTCCATTACAATATAGTGGAATTTGCCCTCATCGATGACATCATATACATTGACAATATTGGGATGGGACAAACGTGCAGCCGCCTGGGCCTCCATCTTAAATTTTCCCACAAAGGTGCTGTCATTGCTGAACTCCTCCTTCAGCACCTTCACCGCCACCAGCCGGTTCAGCTTATGGCATTTCGCCTTGTAAACCTCGGACATTCCGCCGGAGCCCACCTGCTCTAAGATCTCGTACCGATCCTGCAGATAGGAGCCGGGCCTGAGCATCATAAGGCCACCTCACGGATCTGAGGCTCTGCAAGAATCACGGAAATATTATCCCTCCCGCCTCCCCGGTTAGCCGCCTCCACCAGCGCCTGAGCCTTTTTCTTAAGATCCTCTTCCGTCCGGATAATATACTCAATCTCAAACTCATCTACCATATTGCTTAAGCCGTCCGAACACATAAGAAAATAATCTCCCGGCTTCAGCTTTAAGGCAAAAAGATCAATATCCACCGTCTCATCGGTTCCGATTGCCCGGGTGATAATATTTCTCTTTTCCATATAATCCCGGCTTCCCCGCTTCATTTTTCCCAAAGCCACCAGCTCCTCCACATAGGAATGATCCCGGGTCACCTGCTCTAACCTTTCCCGCAAAAGATACAGACGGCTGTCTCCGATATTGGCCACATAGAGCACGTTGCCCTTAACCGTAGCCACCACCAGAGTACTTCCCATACCAAACAAGGACGGATCGCTGCTTGCCTTATAGTACAGCTCCCGGTTCATCTTGCGGATCCCTTCCTTCAAAATGCCGTGAATATCCTTCTCCGGATATTTAGTGCCGAAAAAATCCACCAGATTCTCCACGGCAAAGCGGGATGCATAGTCTCCCGCATTGTGGCCTCCCATGCCGTCCGCCACAATAAACAAATTATCCAGAGAGCCCACTGGGGCTGTTGAGGAATAGATATAGTCCTGATTTATGCTGCGGTATCTTCCCACATCTGTAAATGCATATGCCTGCATTGCCATCAACCTCCTTCCAAAAAGCTTCTGCGAAGCTGTCCGCAGGCACCCTGGATGTCCCTGCCCATTTCCCGTCTCACTGTAACAGCGATTCCCTCTTTTTCCAGAATCTCTTTAAACTCTTTAATCGCCCTTTTATCTGAGCGCTCAAAAGCCCTCTCCTTAACCGGATTGACCGGAATCAAATTCACGTGGCCGTGCATGTCTTTTAAGAGCCTGGCCAAGGCCCTGGCCTCACCCGGGTTGTCGTTGACTCCCTTTACCAGACTGTACTCATAGGTCACCCTACGCCCGGTTGCCTCAAAATATTCCCGGCACGCCGCTAAAACCTCCTTTAAAGGATAGCTCCCAGCCACCGGCATCAAAGTCTTTCTCACCTGGTCATTGGGTGCATGAAGAGATAAAGCCAGAGTCACCGGCAGCCCTTCTCCTGCAAAGCGGCGGATCCCCGGAACAATCCCGCAGGTGGAAACCGTAATATTTCTCAGGCTGATGTGAAGCCCCCGCTCATGGGAGATGAGCCTGAGAAAGCGGACCACCTGATCATAATTGTCAAAGGGCTCCCCGGATCCCATAATCACGATGTGGGAAACCCTCTCCCCTGTAAGCTGTTCAATCCGATAGACCTGTTCCAGCATCTCTGCCGCCGTCAGATTCCTTTCCAGCCCATCAAGGGTGGATGCACAAAAACGGCACCCCATCCGGCATCCCACCTGGGAGGAGATGCAGATGGAGCTGCCGTGGTGATATCTCATCCACACGCTCTCAATCACATTGCCATCCGCCAGTTTAAACAGATACTTGCAGGTCCCGTCAATCCGGGAAACCTTTACCTGAACCGGCTTTAGTACCGTCAGAAAGCACTGGTCAAAAAGCTTTCTGCGAAGCTCCTTGGAAAGATCCGTCATCTGACTGAAATCCGTCACCAGCTTTTGATGAAGCCATCCGAAAACTTGTCCGGCGCGAAAGGGCTTCTCCCCCATCTCCAGCAGCATTTCACAAAGCTCCGGAAAATACAGGGATTTGATATCCTTTTTTTCCATGAAATTCCTCTTATTTATTGTAACTATTCAGACGCACTGAAAAGCTTTTCCCTTTTGCGAAACACAGCAATGAAAAACCCGTCACAGGGGTAGCGTCCCGGCAAAAGCTGAATGTAGCCGTCCCTCATGGTATCCTCTGTCACTGCCTTGCCGAATCTTCCCTCGATACTCTCCGGCAGAAAGGGAAATTGTTTCAGAAACCATGCTCTCTGTTCTTCATTTTCTCTTGAACTGACAGTGCAGGTGCTGTAGATTAGAATTCCTCCCGGCTTCACATACCGGGACACCACCGACAAAATCTGCCGCTGTAAACCAACCAGCTCTTGGATCCTTTCCCGGCTTACCCGGTATTTTATATCCGGCTTCCTGCCTATGACACCAAGCCCCGAGCAAGGCAGATCCGCTATCACAATATCCGCCCTTTCCTCCCAGCTTTCATCGAACTCCAGGGCATTCCACACCTCTGTCCTTATATTCTCTGCACCGGCGCGGTCAATATTCTCCTGCACCAGGCGAATTTTTTCCTCTGTCAGATCCCGCACCGTCACCAGTCCGGTTCCTTTTAGTTTATCTGCCATATGTAGGCTCTTTCCTCCCGGCGCGCCACATACATCCAGCACCTGATCTCCCGGGCGGGGGATAACTGCCTCCGCCACAAGAGAGGAAGAAGGATCCTGCACGCAGATCCACCCTCTCTGAAATGCCTCTAGCCCTTCCAGATAATCGTATTTTTTCAGACATAAAACCTGCGGGGACAGCGGGCTGACAGATGTCTCTACCCCCTGTCCTTTAAGGCTTTCTAAAATCTGCTCCATGGAGACGCGGGACAAATTGCATCGGACCATTGTGGATCTTTCAGCCAAAAATGCCTCTAGCATCCCCTTAACAATCTCCTCCCCATACTGCTGCCGCCACATGTCAAGAATCCATGAGGGCATGGAATACCGCAGAGACCAATCCTGAAAATCAAACTCCTCCCGTCTTCTTGCCACACTGCGCAGCACTCCGTTGACAAAACCGGAAAGCTCCCCGAAACGGCGCCCCTTAGCCAGCTTTACCGCCTCGCTGCACACGGCCCTATCCGGCACCCGGTCCATCCACAGAAGCTGATACACAGACATGCGCAGAATTGTGCGGATCACCGGCTTTTGCTTTGCCACCTTCACCTTGGAGCATGCATTGATCACCTGATCAACGGTCAAAAGCTTCTCCACCGTTCCCTCACAAACGCGGGTGATAAATGCCCGGTCCGGTTTGTCAAAATACTGGTATTTTTCCAGAGCCTGCCGAAGTGTGTCATGAACAAACCGTTCTCTCTCTAAAACCTCCAAAAGCACATTAAGGATAATCTCCCTGGTTCCGGTGGCCTTCTGTTCCTTTGCCTTCTTTTTCTCAGGCAAAGTCCTCCCTTTGCCGGGGCCGGCCGCTGTCTTAGTCATCTCTTCTTCGTCCTCCAAACAAAATCAGAAGCCGCAAAAGCTGCAGCACCGAGGCCGCCACCGCTGCCACATAGGTGAGGGCCGCCGCCCCTAAAACCTTCTTTGTGTAGCCTACCTCCTGCCCACTTAGGATACCGATCTCCCCCAGCAGATTCACTGCCCTTCCGGAAGCATTAAACTCCACCGGCAGAGTAATCACCTGAAACATAAGAGCCAACACAAACATCCAGATGCCCACCTGAATAAAGGGAGTGAGTCCAATCAAAAGCCCCAGAAGAATAAGGGGCCAGGACAGGGTGCTCCCTAGGTTAGCCACCGGCACAAAGGCTGCCCGCAGGCGAAGAGGCGCGTATCCCACATTGTCCTGGATGGCATGGCCGCACTCGTGGGCCGCCACCCCGATAGCTGACACGGAGGTACTGCCGTACACCGGCTCCGACAGATTGACCGTCTTGGTCCGCGGGTCGTAGTGGTCTGTCAGCTGTCCCTTGACGGCCTGCACCGTCACATCATAGATTCCCTGGGAGTGCAAAAGCCGTCTGGCCACCTCCGCGCCGGTCATCCCGGTCTGACTCCTCACCTGTGAATATTTCTGAAAGGTCCCGTTCACCCTTGCCGATGCCCACATGGAAAGCAGCGCACCGACTATCACCAAAAGATAGGTGGGGTCAAATCCATAGTAACCGCCATAATAAGGCATCATAAATCAGCTCCTTCCCAAACGCGCGCCCTCCTGCACCGCAAATCCCCGCAAAAAAGCGCCTGTATCCATCCGTTTTTTCCCTTCCAGCTGGAGGCTGGTAATATTTAAAATCCCTGCCCCGGTCTGCACCTTAAGCCCCTCCTCTGTGGCCGAGATCACCTGGCCGCAGGCCGGCGTCTCTCCCGATGTGCCGGGCGCTCTGTCAGCGGCTGCAAATCCGCCTCCCCTTTCCGTAAAGGCCTGCCCTGCATCCGGCAGCACGTCTGCCTCCCACAGCTTTAAAAGCTTTCCGTTAAGCCAGGTGTAGGCACTGGGCCAGGGATTTAAGCCCCGAATCAGCCGCTCAATGGCAGCCCCGTCCATGGCCCAGTCAACCTCCCCAAAAGCCTTGGAAATCTTTTTTACGTAAGTAGCCTCCTGATGGTTCTGAGGCATCCTGACCAGAGCTCCCTTTTCCAGTTTGTCCAGAGTGGAGAGAATCAGCTCTCCTCCCAGCAGGCTCAGACGGTCAAAAAGGCTTCCCCCTGTCTCCTTTTTCTCCAGAAAGATCACCCTCTTCTCCAGTATATCTCCTGTATCCATACCCTCATCCATCATCATGGTGGTAATGCCGGTCTCCTTATCCCCATTGATCACTGCCCACTGAATCGGAGCGGCCCCCCGGTACTTAGGGAGCAGTGAAGCATGGATGTTGACGCAGCCATACCGGGGGACTCTAAGAAGCTCCCCGGAGAGAATCTGTCCGAATGCAATCACCACCATTACATCTGGATTAAGCGCCCTCATCTCATCAATAAAGGAGGCATCCCTGGCCCGTACCGGCTGGAACACCGGAATACCATACCGGAGGGCCGTCTCCTTCACCGGAGACATCTGAATCTCCTTGCCCCGCCCCTTCGGTTTATCCGGCTGGGTCACCACAGCCGCCACCTGATGGCAGGAATCAATCAGGGTCTCAAGCACCGGAACGGAAAAATCGGGAGTTCCCATAAATACAATTCTCATTCTTCCTCTGACTCCTCCTCATTGTCCATCAGCTCACCCTCTACAACATCCACATACAGACCTCCGTGAAGGTGGTCACACTCATGACAGACGGCACGGGCCAAAAACTCACTGGCCTCCAGCTCAAACTCCTGCATCTCCTCATCCAGGGCCCGCACCTTCACATAGTCCGGGCGGGTCACTGTGCCGTGCTTGCCCGGAACACTCAGACATCCTTCCGGTCCGGTCTGGCTTCCGCTCTGCTCTAAAATCTGCGGATTGATCAGCACATACTGATTGCCGTCCTCCACGTCAATCACCACGATCTGCTTTAAAATCCCAACCTGGGGCGCCGCCAAGCCCACGCCGTTTGCCTCGTACATAGTCTCAAACATGTCGTCAATCAACTGCCTGAGCCGTGGAGTCATCTCCTTTACCGCCTTACATTCTTTCCTTAAAATATCATCGCCAATCGTTCGGATCTGTCTGATCGCCATATTTTCTGATGCTCCTTTTCTGGGACAAAAAATTCATCCGTCCTGTTTTTTCAAAGCTGCTTTCAACTGAAATCATACTGAATCACAAGCTTTTTGCAATCCTCCGTCTCATCCCACCGGTCCTGGACATATTTCCGGATTCTTATTAGTATATCATAATTTCCCTGTTTGATATATAAAATTTTTCTGTAAATATCATTAACTTTATAAACCGATGCCGGAACCGGTCCGATCACCTCCACACAGGAGCCGAAATGGCGCACAACCGAATCCCGGATCAAATCCGTCATGTGTCCGGTCAGCTGCTCGTCCCTGCCCGCCACCTGCATTTTCAGCATATGGCAGGCAGGCGGATAATTCATAAGCCGCCGGTATCCCATTTCCAGACGGTAAAAGGTCTGATAATCCTGATTTGCCGCCGTGCAGATCCCGTAATGTTCCGGTATATAGGTCTGAATCACCGCTGTTCCCGGCTTCCTTCCCCGGCCTGCCCTGCCCGCCGCCTGGACCAGCAGCTGAAAGGTCCTCTCCGCGCACCTAAAATCCGGCGCGTACAAAGACACATCCGCCGCCAGAATCCCTACCAGGGTTACCCCGGGGAAATCGTGGCCCTTGACAATCATCTGGGTGCCGATCAGAATATCCGCCTTTCCTCCCCCAAAAGCAGAGAGAATCCTCTCATGTCCCCCCTTTTTTGCAGTGGTGTCCAAATCCATCCTGAGAATCCTGGCCCCGGGAAAGACACCAGCCGCCATCTCCTCAATCTTCTGGGTGCCGATGCCAAAGCCGGCCAGGTATTCGGAGCCGCAAAAGGGGCATGCTGACGGCATGGGAATCCGGTAGCCGCAGTAATGACAGACCAGAGAGCCGTTGTTGTGAAGCGTAAGCGATACGTCACAGTGGGGACATTTGATGGCCTTTCCGCAGCTTCGGCAGGACACAAAATTTGAATATCCCCGCCGGTTCATAAAAAGCATGACCTGCTCCTTCTTTTCCAGACGATCCTTTATCAGTTCCTGAAGCCTCCGGCTGAAAATCGACTTGTTGCCTGCCGCCATCTCCCGGCGCAGATCCACCACCTCCGTGACCGCCAGGGCGCTGCCGGCACTGGCTCGGTTATGCAGAGAAAACAGCTTGTAAACTCCTGCTTCTGCCTTGGAATAGGCTTCCAGAGACGGGGTGGCAGAGCCCATCACCAGACTGGCGCCGCTCATCCCTGCCAGGTGCTCCGCCACCTCCCTGGCATGATACCGGGGCGCCCCCTCGCTCTGGTAAGCTCCCTCATGCTCTTCATCGATAATGATCAGGCCCAGCCGCTCAAAGGGGGTAAAAAGCGCCGACCGGGCGCCGATCATCAGATCCGTCTCCCCTCTCCTGGCCCTCTCCAGCTGATCATACCGCTCTCCGGCTGACAGGCGGGAGTGCATGACGCAGATTTTCTCCCCGAACTGTCTGTAAAAACGCATCACAGTCTGATAGGTCAGGGCAATCTCCGGAATCAGGAGAATCACCTGCTGTCCCTTTGCCTGTATATGGCGGATCATAGCCATATATACCTCGGTCTTGCCGCTTCCTGTAATCCCGTGAAGCAGGCACGGCGTCCGTATGCCCTGATCATAATCCCGGCAGAATTCCTCCACGATTTTTTTCTGCTCCCTATTCAGAAAAACCTCTTCCTTATCAGGAGAGGAAAACGGTCCTTCCACCATAGATTTCACCACCTGCTGATTTCTGGCCTTTACCCTTCTCTTTACAGGAAGCACGGTTTTTAGCGCCTGGTTCATGGTGGAGCCATACTGCTCCTTCATCCACCAGGCCAGTTCGATCAGCCGGGAATCCGCCGTCACACTGCCATCCACCAGCCCGGCCACATCCTTTAAGCGGGCTTTGTCAAAATCCGCCTTCTCTGTTATATCCACCACATACCCTTTGCGCACACGGTTTCCGGAACCAAAAGGAACGCAGACCTGACTTCCAATCCGGACATCCTTAAGCATCTCTTTGGGAATCCGATATTGAAAAATCCGATCCACGTTTTCGTGGGAAATATCTATAATAATACTGGCATATTTTACCGCCATACACTCTCCTGTCCTTAAGCGCAAGCAGCCCGGCCTCTTCCTTCCGGACTCAGATGCTTCTTTTGCTTCTCACTGGGAAAAGCCTGCCGCGCGGCTCTTATCCGTCTTTTAAAAGGCGCTCCGCCACCTTTCCCAGCTTCATGCTGTTAGAGCCCTTCAAAAGCACGCAATCGCCAGGACGCAGCATCTCTATGAGCTTTTCAGTGAGACCGTCCAGATCCTTCCCGTCAAAATGCAGACACAGCTCTCCCGCCTCAATTACTCCCGCCAGCTCTCCCAAGGTAAATACCACATCCACCGGGTGCTGCCCAAGCCAGCTTCCGATTTCCTCATGAAACCTTCCGGCCGTCTGCCCCAGCTCCTTCATGTCCGCCAGCACAGCCACCCTTTTCCCGGAAGTTTTCATGGAGAGAAGCACCTCAAGAGCCGCCATCATGGAAACCGGGCTTGCGTTATAGGTATCATCTATAATCGTCACCCCGTCCCGCTTGAAAATCTGCTGCCGTCCCTGAAAGCCCTGATATTCTTTAAGTCTTTCTGCCGCAGCCTTTAAGGGCACCCCATAAAGATCGGCCACTGCAAGGGCCGCCATGGCATTGCCCACGTGATGACGCCCCAGCACCTGCAGACTGACAGGGATCCTCCTCTCTTTGCAGACAGCCGTAAATACGGGCCGGCCCTCCACAAGACGGATATCCTCTGCCCGGTAATCGCAGTTCTCCCCGGTTCCGTAATAGATTGTAGAGCAGCCCTCCTTTGCCCTTGTCTCCCTCAGCATGGGGTCGTCCCCATTCAGCAAAAGAATCCCTCCGTCCTTCAGCCCGTCCTGAATGGTCAGCTTCTCCCGGTAGATATTCTCCTGGCTGCCCAGCTGCTCAATGTGCGTCACCCCCACATTGGTGATCACCGCCAAGTCTACCCGGGCGATCCTTGCGATCACGGTCAGTTCCCCGGGCATGCTCATCCCCAGCTCCAGCACGCCGATCTCATCTGCCGGGGTGATCTCTGTCAAGGTGATGGGCACTCCCACCTGGCTGTTCTTATTGCCGGGGGTCTTGTACACCCGAAAGCCCGCAGACAGAGCGGCCGCCACCATCTCCCGGGTGGTAGTCTTTCCCACACTTCCTGTAATTCCCACCAAGGGCAGGGTGAGCCGGTCCCGGTAATAGGAGCCCACCGCCTGCAGGGCCTGCCGGGTATCCTCCACCCGGATCCAGGGATGGGTGTCCTCCATCTGATCATGTTCGGAGGTGAGCACTGCCGCCGCGCCGCCTTCAAACGCCTGTCCGATAAACCGGTGAGCGTCCACCCGCTCTCCCACCAGAGGCACAAACAGCTCCCCTCCCTGAATATCCTTTGAATCAATACTGACGCGCCTTAAGGACAGGCCCTCATCCCCGCACAAAAGCCTGCCTCCCGTGGCCTTAACTATATCTCTTACCGTCATCTGTTCCATACATGCTTCCCTTTTCGTCTCTTCTATCTTATTCCCGCTTAAAGCCGCATATGCATTGCACGACAGAAGCATCAAAAAATCTTTTGGTGCTTCTGTCATTGCACTCCCCATCCGGATCTCTACAAGCCAGCCACTACCTCCTGCACCACCGCCCGGTCCAGAAACGGATACCGGACCCCGGCAATCTCCTGGTAATCCTCATGGCCCTTTCCGATAATGGCAATCATATCCCCCTGTTCGGCGTGGGTGATACTGTAGGCAATGGCCTCCCTCCGGTCCGCAATCTCGATAAACTCTCCTCCGGTTTTCTCGATGCTTCCCCGGATATCCGCCATAATATCCTCCACCCGCTCATACCGGGAATTGTCCGCGGTGATAATGGTAAAATCCGCCATCCGCCCGGCAATCTCCCCCATGGAATATCTCCGGTCCTTAGACCGGTTTCCTCCGCATCCAAACACACATACCAGCCTTTTGGGCCGGTATTCCCGCAGAGTGGAAAGCAGGCTCTCCATGCTGACCGCGTTGTGGGCATAATCCACAATCACGCAGCACTTTTTTGATGTATAAACGATCTCCATCCTTCCATCCAGCTTTAAATGCTCCAAAGCATGACACAGCGCTTCTCTCTCCACCCCTGCCTTTAGGCATACGGCAGAAGCAGCCAGGGCATTGCTCACATTAAATCTGCCCGGAATATTGACTCTCACCGGAATCAGATGTTCCTTATCCCCTTTCCGCCAAAGTTCAAATTCCAGCCCCACAAAATCCGGCCGGGACACATAGCGGATATCCTCCGCCTTAAAGCAGGACATTTCCCCTTCTCCAAAGCCCTCCCAAGAACAGGGAATCTCCCGGGTAATGCCACCGATATGTTCATCCTCCATATTGATGAGGGCAAAACGGCTCTGCCGGAAAATCTGCTTTTTATAATACAGATATTCTTCAAAATTCTCATGCTCATTCGGTCCGATGTGATCCGGAGAAATGTTGGTAAATAAGGCATAGTCAAAGATAATTCCCTCCACCCGGCACAATTTTAAGGCCTGGGAGGAAACCTCCATGACACAGCACTGACACCCGGCCTCTGCCATCCGGGCAAAATACCGGTGAAGCTCATAGGACTCCGGCGTGGTGTTCACCGTGGGAAAATGCTCCTCCCCATAAGAGACTCCATTGGTTCCGATAATCCCCGTCTTTTTTCCCGCAGCCTCTAAAATGGCACGAATCATGTGGGCCGTGGTGGTTTTACCCTTGGTTCCTGTGACCCCGATCAAAAAAAGCTTCTCTGCCGGATATCCGAACCGGGCCGCCGATAAAAGCGCCAGAGCCTCCCGTCCCTTCTTCACCCGAAGCACAGTCACCTCCGGCGGCGCCGAAATCTTCCTTTCCACCACCAGCACCCGGACTCCCGCCTCAAGCACCTGGGGAATAAACTCATGGGAATCCACCCTGGAGCCCGCGATACACACAAACACTGCCCCCGGCGCCGCCTTTCTGGAATCAAAAACCACCTCATCCACATCCGCCAGAAGGCTTCCCTGGACCAATTCATATTCCAGTCCGGCCAACCAATCCTTCAGCATACAATCTCCTCCCTGCACTCTAGAAAAGTCCTGTAATCTTGCCCTCCTCGTTCACATCGATCCCGTCCGCCGCCGGCTTTTTGGGAAGTCCCGGCATAGTCATAATGGCCCCTGTAAGCACCACCACAAACCCGGCTCCCGCCGAAACGTATACGTCTCTCACATTGATTGTAAATCCTGAGGGCCGTCCCAGCTTATTTTGATCATCCGAGAGAGAGTACTGGGTCTTGGCCATACAAACCGGAAGCTTTCCAAAGCCCATCTCTTCAATTCTGGCCAGGGCTTTGGCGGCCGCCGGCGTATAGCTGACCCCCTCCGCCCCGTAGATTTCAGAGGCCACCGTGTATACCTTATCCTTCAGGCTCATCTCATCGGGATAGATGGGGTGATAATTGCTCTCCTTGTGAGCAAGGGTGTCCAGCACCTTCTTTGCCAGAGCCTCGCCTCCCTCGCCGCCTTTGGCCCAGACCTCCGATAAGGCAAATTCACATCCCCGCTCCTCGCAGAACCGGCGGATGAACTCGTACTCTGCCTGAGTATCGCTGGTAAAGGAATTGAGCGTCACCACCACAGGCACATCATACTTCTGAATATTTTCAATGTGTTTTTCCAGATTGACAATCCCCCGCTCCAAAGCCTCCAGATTTTCACTTCCCAGCTCTGTTTTGGATACACCACCATTATATTTCAGCGCCCGCACGGTTGCCACCAAAACCACTGCATCCGGCTTTAGTCCCGCTTTCCTGCACTTAATGTCCAAAAACTTTTCTGCTCCCAAATCAGCGCCAAAGCCGGCCTCTGTCACCACAATGTCTGCCAGCTTTAAGGCTGTCTTTGTAGCGCGGACACTGTTGCAGCCGTGGGCAATATTGGCAAAGGGTCCTCCGTGAACCAGGGCACCGGTATGTTCCAGAGTCTGAATAAGGTTCGGCTTGATTGCATCCTTCAAAAGAGCCGCCATGGCTCCCACCGCGTTAAGCTGGGCAGCTGTCACCGGCTCTCCGGCATAATTGTAGGCCACAATAATCCGTCCCAGTCTCTCCTTCAGATCCTTCATGTCGTCTGCCAGGCACAAAATCGCCATGATCTCCGAGGCCACTGTAATCACAAAATGATCCTCCCGCACTACCCCGTCTGCCTTGGCTCCCAGACCCACCACGATATTGCGCAGCGCCCGATCATTCATGTCAAGACACCGTTTCCACAGAACCTGCCTTGTGTCAATCTGAAGGGCATTTCCCTGCTGGATGTGATTGTCAAGAAGGGCTGCCAGCAGGTTATTGGCTGAGGTGATGGCGTGGAAATCTCCGGTAAAATGAAGATTTAAATCCTCCATGGGAACCACCTGGGCATAGCCGCCTCCCGCCGCTCCGCCCTTGATACCAAAGCAAGGGCCGAGAGAAGGCTCCCGCAGAGCCAGAAGGGTCTTTTCCCCCAGACGGCTTAGGGCGTCCGCCAGTCCGATGCTGGTGGTGGTTTTTCCCTCTCCCGCCGGGGTAGGGTTGATGGCAGTCACCAAAACCAGCTTTCCGTCCGGATTGTCCTTCGCCTTCTGCCACAGCTCGTCCGTCAGCTTTGCCTTGTACTTTCCGTACAGCTCCAAGTCATCCTCCCCAATGGCATAGGCTGCCGCCACCTCTTTGATTGGCTTCATCTCAGCTTCCTGTGCAATCTGAATGTCTGTTTTCATCCTTTTTGTGCCCTCCTTCTTGATATTGGTAATCTGTTACAACAGTTCCTCAAACTCTTCCATGGTAATGAGAATCTTCCTGGGCTTTGTCCCTTCCTCATCTCCCACCACGCCGGCGTCTGCCAGCTGGTCCATGATCCTAGCCGCCCGGTTAAATCCAATCTTGAACATTCTCTGCAGCATGCCGATGGAAGCCTTGTCCTTCTCAATGATAAATCTGCCGGCCTGTTCAAAATATTCATCTCTTCCGCTGTTATTGCCACCTCCGCCGGGTCCTGCCATTGCCGGAGCTTCGCTCATCTGCTTTTCCACATCTGGGTCATACTGAGCGGTCATTCCCTGCTCCGCAAGAAATTCCACAACCCGCTGAACCTCCGAATCGGACACAAAAGCCCCCTGCACTCTCACAGGCTTGGGAATCCCTGACGGGAAGAACAGCATGTCTCCCTTTCCAAGCAGCTTCTCCGCCCCGTACATATCAATAATCGTCCGGGAATCCACTCCCGAGGACACGGAAAACGCGATTCTGGAAGGTACATTGGCCTTGATCAGTCCGGTGATTACATTGACGGACGGCCTCTGGGTAGCAATCACCAGGTGAATTCCTGCCGCCCGGGCTAACTGGGCCAGACGGCAGATGGCGTCCTCCACCTCCCCGGGAGCCACCATCATCAGATCTGCCAGCTCGTCCACAATGATAATAATCTGTGGCATCTTTTCCGGCTTCTCCTCCTGAGGCACATCCCCCAGACTGTCAATCCGGCTGTTGTATCCGCTTATATTGCGCACATTGCAGGCCGCAAACTTTTTGTACCGGTCCTGCATCTCTGCCACCGCCCAGTTTAAGGCGCCGGAGGCCTTCTTGGGGTCCGTCACCACCGGAATCAAAAGATGGGGGATCCCGTTGTACACACTGAGCTCAACCACCTTGGGATCCACCATAATCAGCTTCACATCATCCGGACTGGACTTAAAGAGAATACTCATAATCAGTGTATTGATACACACGGATTTTCCGGATCCGGTGGCTCCCGCTATAAGCAGATGAGGCATTTTGGCAATGTCCGTCACCACCACCTGACCGCCGATATCCTTCCCCACGGCAAAGGCCAGACGGGACGGGTGACTCCGGAATGCCTCCGACTCTAAAAGCTCCCGCAGATACACCGTAATGTTCTCCTTGTTGGGCACCTCGATTCCCACCGCCGATTTGCCGGGAATAGGCGCCTCGATCCGGATGTCCGCAGCCGCCAGACTCAGCTTGATATCATCTGCCAGTCCCACGATCTTGCTGACCTTAACCCCCTGCTCCGGGTGAAGCTCGTACCGGGTTACAGCCGGACCGCAGCTGATATTGGTCACAGTCACGCCTACGCCGAAATCCCGCAGAGTCTGCTGCAGCTTTACCGCCGTATCCTTATACTCCTGACCGGTTCCGGCCATGGCCTGCAAATTCCCCCGCTTTAGCAGGGTGACGGAAGGAAATATATATTCTCTCTTAGGCTGCTCCTTTTTGGTCTGAATCTGCTGCTGGACACTGGCTTCTCCGGCCTTAAAAGCCTCCCTGGCCTCCTGTCTTTTTGATTCCAGCTTTTTTGCCAGGGCTTCCGTGTCCGATTCAATCACCTTTCCGGAGGCTGTAATTACCCGCTTTGACTCCTCGGGAATCACAAATTCATTTTCATAAATTCCCCGGTCCAGGGTCCGTTTTGTCTCAATGTCTGCTTCCACGTAAGCGTCCGGCTCTTCCTCCTCTTCATAATACGCCGCAAAGTCTTCCGATGAGCTCTCCTTGCAGCCATCCATAAAGATCTCTTCTTCCTCCGGCTCCTCTTCATACCGAACCACCGGCGGCCTCGATATCTGAGTAATTTTTCCTGTCTCCCAGGCTTCCGATTGGTAGGCCGCTCCCGCAACCGGCTCTGATTCTTCTATAAATCCCGGCCCTTCACTCTCTCCCGGATCCTCCATCAAATTCTCCTTCATCCCGTCCGCCATAGCCAGGCGATCCCAGGAATCCTCCGGCTCCGGAACCATCTCCCTCTTAAATGCCTCTTCTTTTGGAGCTGTCTCCCGCTTAATTATCTCTTCCCGGTTTTCTCTGCTTTTTGTCCTCTCATCCAGAGAAGATGAAAGACCGTGAAAGGACGGCTCTGAGGCCGGCTTGTGGAAGGCGGGAGGCTCTGCCGGTCTGCCGAAGCTTCCCTCCGAATCACTCAGACGGGAAATACCCTCTGCCACCAGACGCTGTGCCGACTCCGCCGGGGACAAAACCTCATCTGCCTCAAAAGGCGCCTGGTCCTTCCCCTCATAATCGGAAGGCATATTAATCCTGCCGGTAAAAACATCGGCCGGATCCACGGCAGGCTCTTCCGGCCTTTCCGCCGCTTTTTCTGCCTTCTCCTGCCGGGTCTTTGTCTCCTGTCCGCTCTCCCTGCCATTTAGAGAGCTTTTCTTGTCCGGTTCTGGGAAAGTCGGGCTGTTCTCTGAATGGGAATCAGCCACCTCCGGCCCCATTTCCGGCGAGATGGATTCCTCCGCGTTGTATTCCTGATATTCCTGAACTTTTGGTTCCCCGTAATCCTCCTCCGTCACGGAGAGATCGGTGGAATCTAAGTTTACTCCCCGGATTCTCTGCTCCTTCTGGATACGGCGCTGTTCCTCCTTCTGTTCGGCCCGGGCCTCCCGCCGCCGGTTCATATCCTCCCTGGCATAGCGGTATGCAGCGTCCCCCTGCTTTTTTATAACCTTTACCAGAGAGCGCTCCGTAATACACACTGCACTGACAGCAAATCCCACCACCAGCACAAGAAATGCCCCAACATTCCCCAAAACAGATGTAAGCCCCTTGCAGATCAATCCGCCGATCAGACCGCCTCCCACACTGCTTTCTGCAGAAAGGCGGTAATATTCCATAATCCCTGCCTTTGCCTCCGGCTCCTTTCCAAACAAGAGCTGGGCAAAGCCACACAGCACCAGCACGGCTCCGATGGAAGCCAGCAGCTTGCGCATAGCCGTCCGGTTCCCCCGATTGGAGAGATAAAAACATGTTCCCACAAATAAAAGAAGTGGGGCAATGAATCCCACGATTCCAAAAATCCCCAGTTGAAAAGCCCGCAAATATTTTCCTGCTATCCCGCACAGATGAAAATTACTCAAAAACAGCAAAACCCCAATGGCAAAGGACAAAATAACAAGCACCTCCGCGCCGATAAAATCCTCTTCCTCCACCGCGGGCTCCACATTCCTCTGATTCTTTCCGGATGTGGCCTTTCCCCCGGCATTAGCTCCCGTGCCGCCGGTTCCTGATGATTTCTGCCTTGCGCCGGCTGTTTTGCCCTTTATATCTCCCCCTTTGACTTGGGAGTTCTTTGCCCTGCCGCCGGTCTTTTGGACTCTGTGCTCATTCTCATCTGCCGCAGTCCGTCTATTTATTGTTGCTGCCACAAATACATGCCTCCTGTTCTCTGCTTAGGATAGTATACAAAAAAATAATGGGAAATGCAACCACATACTCAAAAGAGTAAACAGTAACACATTGGTCGATTAATATTTTTTGAAAATAATTTTGCTTTTTCATTCCGGCTATGTTAAAGTAAATCCATCTTTTCAACAGTCTGTTCTGTTTTTTCGCAGGTATAGGTTTCTTTTAACCCTATTTTATCTTTTTAAATTTTCTGATGACAATGTTGATCTGTCAAAGGAGGTATTTGTATTTTGAAGCTTGCCGACTATTTTCCGGGAATACGATCCCGTCAGGAGATTCTTAATCATATTTATTCTCATCAGAATCTCACTGCCCTGTTCCTGAGCTGGAACCAAAAAGATCAGGAAACCTTTCTTGATTGCTGTACCGGCATCCGGGGTGTCAAGGTGCTTTATGCTGGAGTATTTAAAGAAATCTTCAATCCTGAATATGCCCCTGAACGTCTGGAAAGTCTTCTCTCTTTGTTGTTTCAAAAAAGGTAAAAATCAAGACGATTCTTCCAAATGATTCTGTGCGTCTCGGAGCCGAATCCTCTCTGCTCTACACAGATATCATTGTCCAGTTAGGGGACGGCAGCCTGTCCAATATTGAGATCCAAAAAATCAGTTATGCCTTTCCCGGCGAACAAGGTGATGAATATGTACTCAAAAGAATTGTTGGAATTGGATCACAATACCGCATTGTACATGATTGATGAGATGCAGGTACAAATCGATGAAAAACGGACGGAATTAGCTGGAAGCAATCGTGAACTAAGCCAGACAAAGGAAAAGCTGGCTGATATAGCGGACCAGCTGACGAAAACGGAGGATCAGCTGACCCAGACGGAAAACCAGCTGACCCAGACGACCAGCCAGGCAAGCAGCAAACTCAAATTGATCATCAAAAATCCCAGCTGGACCAGCAGGCCATATTAATCCGCCGGCTGCAAGAACAGCTGGCAATGCTGCAAAATAAAAATTAACAGGAAAAACGGGAAAACAGATACCCTTCAAATACCAGGATATCTGTTTTCCTGTTCACAATGAATATCCGATGCTTCTTAATCTGGCGTAGTACTCTTTTCACCCAAAAACAGCCATATAATCCTTCTGGAATTTTTCAATCCCCGCATCCGTCAGCGGATGCTTCGTCATCTGCTCCAGCACCTTATAGGGCACCGTGGCAATCTGGGCTCCGGCGCGGGCGCAGTCGATGACATGAATCGGATTGCGGATGCTGGCGGCGATGATCTCTGTCCCGATATGGTGGATGGCAAAAATCTCTGCGATCTCCTTAATCAGTGCAATGCCCGGCATGGAGATATCATCCAGCCTTCCCAGAAACGGCGACACATAGGAGGCTCCGGCACGGGCTGCCAGAAGGGCCTGGGCTGCCGTAAAAATCAAGGTTACATTGGTGCGGATTCCCTCCGCATGCAGAACCTTCACTGCTTTTAATCCCTCCATGGTCATAGGAATCTTCACCACCATGTTGGGATGAATCGCCGCGATCTCCCGTCCCTCCCGGATCATCCCCTCCCCATCCACAGTGGTAGCCTTCACCTCACCGCTTATGGGACCGTCCACAATGGAGGCAATCTCCCCGATCGCCTGTTCAAAATCCCGGCCCTCTTTGGCAATCAAAGAGGGGTTGGTGGTCACTCCGCAGATAATCCCCATGTCATTGGCCTTTCGGATCTCATCCACATTTGCCGTGTCCACAAAAAATCTCATATTACATGCTCCCCCTTCCCAATGTATGTCCTTCATATTAAAATTCTACCATGAGAAACAAAAAACGTCAAAAAATTTTCAAAATCATCTTCTCCCGGCCTTTTTCCTGGTATCCGGCATCCCATACCTGCGCAGTTCCTCATGAAATGAGGTATGTCTGGGAAACATCTCCTCTCTGTCCTGAGCCTTTGCCATGAAAACGGCATCCCTGTTTTCGGACTTGGGGTCTTTCTTTTTCCTCACATGATTGAGGATTTCCAAAAAGCTCTCCCTCTTTTTTTCCGGAATCTTTCTGGCAATACTGTGAAAAACCGTCTGCAGCTCTTCCTTTGTTATAAGCTCCCCAAACTTGTCCACCCGTTCCGTAAATTCCCTCAGATTCAACATTTGTTTTGGTTCCCCTCTTATTTTTCATTCATCAGCAGCCCATAAGATCTGATATATCTTCCCAAACTCCACTACCGGCTTCGGCTCCGCCTCATGCGCCCCGATGAGCTTCTCCATCCAAACCATATTATACCATCGCCCGAATTTATACCCGCACTTACAAAACTCGCCTACCATGCGGTAACCCATATGCTCATGAAACTGAATACTGTTCCTTGTCAGATATTCATCCTCCGGATCCGGGCTGCCAATGCATGCATTCAAATTCGTAATATTCTGAGCTCTGGAGATCTCCTCGATTGCCTGATAAAGTCTCTTTCCAATTCCCATTCCCCGTTGATTCTCTTTCAGATAAATGCTCACCTCCGCCGCCCAGTCATAGGCGGCACGTCCCACAAAGGGGCCCGCATAGGCATAACCTATTAGCTCGCCTCCCTTCTCCGCCACCAGATACGGATACCTCTTCAATGTTTTTTCCATTCTCGCCCTGAACTCCTCCGATGTTGGCACATCGTATTCAAAGGTAATGGCCGTTTTCTCCACATAAGGCCTGTAAATTTCCAGCAATTCTGCGGCATCCTCCGTCATTGCCGTCCGAATCCGGATATTATCGTTATTCATATGCCACGCTCCTCGTCTGCTGTATCATCCAATGCTTTCAATCCCCTTCATTCTAATCCCAAAAATCGTCAAAGTCAATCACACCTGCCCTGCGTATTCCAGCACATCATAGAGATTGTTCTTAACAGGCATAGCATAATGGATTTCAGCCTGGTTCTC
>CAJUHR010000018.1:0-69962 GCA_910586255.1 uncultured Lachnospiraceae bacterium
ACTATGCACACGTTGACTGCCCAGGACATGCTGACTACGTTAAGAACATGATCACCGGTGCTGCTCAGATGGACGGCGCTATCCTGGTAGTTGCTGCTACCGATGGTGTTATGGCTCAGACCAGAGAGCACATCCTGCTTTCCCGTCAGGTGGGCGTTCCCTATATCGTTGTATTCATGAACAAGTGCGATATGGTTGACGATCCTGAGCTTTTAGAGCTGGTTGACATGGAGATCCGTGAGCTGCTCAATGAGTACGAGTTCCCGGGCGATGACACCCCGATTATCCAGGGTTCCGCTTTGAAGGCTCTTGAGGATCCGTCCAGCGAGTGGGGCGATAAGGTTCTGGAGCTGATGGATGCGGTTGACTCTTGGGTTCCGGATCCTCAGCGTGAGACTGACAAGCCGTTTTTGATGCCTGTAGAGGACGTGTTCACCATTACCGGCCGTGGTACGGTTGCTACCGGTCGTGTGGAGCGTGGTACTCTGCATCTGAATGACGAGGTTGAGATCGTTGGTATCAAGGAAGAGACCAGAAAGACCGTTGTTACCGGTATCGAGATGTTCCGTAAGCTTTTGGACGAGGCTCAGGCTGGTGATAATATCGGCGCTCTGCTGCGTGGTGTACAGAGAACTGAGATCGAGCGTGGCCAGGTTATTGTAAAACCCGGTTCCGTTAAGTGCCATCACAAGTTCACCGCTCAGGTGTACGTTCTGACCAAGGACGAGGGTGGCCGTCATACTCCGTTCTTCAACAACTATCGTCCGCAGTTCTACTTCAGAACAACTGACGTTACCGGCGTTTGCGAGCTGCCGGCCGGCACCGAGATGTGCATGCCTGGTGACAACGTGGAGATGAGCGTTGAGCTGATCCATCCGGTAGCTATGGAGCAGGGCCTTCGTTTCGCTATCCGTGAGGGCGGCAGAACCGTTGGTTCCGGAAGAGTTGTCTCCATTGTTGAGTAATCTGTAAGAAGTTTGATTTTATGGGGCTTTCCGAGAGATTGGAAGGCCCTTTTTTTAACTTTGCGATAATAAAAAAAGTTGCAAGCGGAGCCATCCGGTATCAGAGGGGGCAAGTATATAGGATAAAAAGGTATACGATATAGATGACATTGCTTTCAGTAAAGTACAATATGGATAATGCATGTATTGTGGCAGCAAGTATGAAAGGAAGAGACTGGGCAGATGAAAAAAGGAAAAGAAAAACTAAAATGGTTTCATTATTTTCAGGCTGCGGAGGACTTGATTTGGGTTTTGAGACTGCCGGGTTTGATATTGTGTGGGCAAATGACTTTGATAGAGATGCACAAGCAGTTTACAGATTAAATATAGGTGAAATTGATGGCAGGGATATTTTGTCCGTTGGAGAGGAGGATATTCCTGATTGTGATATTTTGACAGCAGGTTTTCCTTGCCAACCATTTTCAAATACAGGAAATCGAAAATGTGTTCATGATTCACGAGGTATGCTTTATAGGGAATGTTTGCGTATTATAGAAAAGAAGATGCCCTATGAACGAAATAGGATATAATGTTGACTATAATTTGAATATAGTACTTTAGGACAAATATCTTCTCTTTCCGCGCTAAGCACGTTCTTGATTTCTCAATTTCAGCATTAACTGTATTGCAAAAAGGTTTATAGTGCCATTGAATAAAGAATGTACCAGTTTACAACTTTTTGATTTTTGAAACAAGGAGAGTTAAAGCCATGCCCAGCATACTGGTAGAGATTCAGGAAACCGTAAAAAAATATGCGGAGATCATGTCAAAGGTGGCTCAGGTAGAGGTGGAGGTGGTGGACGAAAACCTTTTCAGGGTGGCAGGAACCGGACTTTTTGCCGCCTATGTCAATGAAGATATGTCCCGGGAGGGCTACGTATATCAGCATATTCTCTGTACAGGAAGCCGGGAGATCATCTACAATCCAGGAAAGGACGGGCTCTGTGAAAGCTGTCCCAAGCAGAACATATGCCAGGAGGAAATCGAGATCGCCATGCCGATCCGGCTGGGAAAGGAAACCATCGGCGTCATTGGCCTGGTGGGCAGCAGCCGGGAACAGAAGGAAAGGATCTTAGATAATGAATCTATGTATTTAGAGCTTTTGGAGCAGATTGCGGATTTTATATCCGTCAAGGCGGCGGAGGTGGCAGAGCTTAAGAAGAGAACGGTTCTATTAAATACCCTGGACTGTGTGATCAATCACGTGGAGCGGGGAATCCTGATTTTTGGCAGAGAGGATCAGGTCTTTGCGGCCAATGACGCGGCTAGGCGGCAGCTTTCGGCTAAGGAGTTAGAGGGAAAAAGCGCCACTGTAACTGCTACAGGAGACAGCCTGAACCATGAGAATGAATACCAGATTCTGCTGGACGGAAAGAAATTTTTTGTCATGGGTCATCTGTATGATCTGGAGCAGGATCCCCGCCAGTATTCCCGGGTGCTGATTTTTGAGAGCACCCGGACGGTTCAGGAGAGGTACTATGAGATGACCAATATGGTCAGCCACGGGGGAGTGTCCAATATTATAGGAAGAGACCCCAAGACCATGCATTTGCAGGAGGAGATTCTCAGGGTGGCAAAAAGCACCTCCACTGTGCTGATTACCGGGGAGAGCGGCACGGGTAAAGAGATGGTGGCCACGGCCATCTGGAAGGCCAGTGACCGGAAGGACAAGCGCTTTGTGGCCATAAACTGCGGCGCTATTCCGGAGCCCCTTTTGGAGTCCGAACTGTTCGGGTATGTAAAGGGAGCTTTTACCGGGGCGGATCCCAATGGCCGCATGGGAAAATTTGAACTGGCCAACAAGGGTGTGATTTTTTTGGACGAGATCGGGGATATGCCGCTGTATTTACAGGTAAAGCTTCTGCGGGTTTTACAGGAGAGAAGACTTGTCCGCATCGGCTCCAATCAGTTGATTCCCCTTGACATCCGGATCATTGCCGCCACCAACAAGGATTTGAAAAAAATGATTGAAAAAAATCAGTTCCGTGAGGATCTGTATTACCGGCTCAATGTGATTCCTTTGCGGATAGCTCCCTTGAGGGAGCGGCGGAAGGATATAAGGGAGCTGATTTATCATTTTGCAGACCGCTATGCCGGACTCTTTAAGAGAAAGGTCACATGGATTGAGGACGAGACCATGGAGCGTCTCATTGCCTATCCCTGGTACGGCAATGTGCGGGAGCTGGAAAACTCGGTGGAATTTATGATCAATATGATGGGAAGCGATGGGGTTTTAGACGGCAGGACTCTGCCGGAGACCATACGGGAATATTCCGGTGAGGAGGAAAAAGAACCAGCGGAAAAAAGGGGTTCCAAGGCCGTTACCTGTCTGAGAGAGTTAGAGCGCAGAGAGATTAAAAAGGCCCTGGAATTGTTTGGAAGTGACACAGAGGGAAAGAAAAAGGCGGCCAGGGCCCTAGGGATCAGTCTGGCTACCTTGTATCGAAAGATGGAGGGGATTTCTCAAAATGAGAAATAACGATTCTCAAAACAAGAAAGATTCTCAAAATAAGAATTAATAAAAAGTACGAAAAGAAGCAGAAAAAGAGAGGAAAGAAAGGAACAGAGTTATATCTGTGAAAATCCTCTCTTTTTTTGTGCATAACACACAAAATATTAATTAAAAATTGGACAAAACAGATAGAAAAAAATAATTTTTAAGTATATTCAAATTTTGGCACAGGAAGTGCTGTATATAGGGGTAAAGGAACGCGATAACAACAAAGCAATGAAACAAGGAGGAATGGTATGAAAGAGGAATTGAAATTAATTCAGTATCCAAGAAAATCCGGTGAAAAATACAATCTGGATTTTATGAGCTTGGAAAATGCCAAAAAGGTTCAGGCCTATCACGCAAGCTTCCCCGTCTACAAGGAGACGCCGCTTGTCGCCTTAAAGGAGACGGCAGGGATTTTGGGTGTGGAAAACATCTATGTGAAGGATGAATCCTACCGGTTCGGTCTGAACGCCTTTAAGGTGCTGGGAGGAAGCTACGCAATGGGAAACTATCTGGCCAGGAAGCTGGGAATGAGTATCTCGGAGATGCCCTATGAGAGGCTTGTATCGGAGGAAGTGAAAAAGGAGCTGGGGGACATTACCTTTGTGACTGCCACCGATGGAAATCATGGCCGGGGAGTGGCCTGGACGGCAAACCGGCTAGGGCAGAAGGCTGTGGTCTACATGCCCAAGGGAAGCGCCAAAGAGCGTCTGGAAAATATTCAGGCAGAGGGGGCGGATGCTTCCATCACGGATCTCAACTATGACGAGGCAGTGCGTCTGGCCAACCGTCAGGGAGAAGAAAAGGGCTGGGTCATGGTACAGGATACGGCCTGGGAGGGATACGAGGATATTCCGGAGTGGATCATGCAGGGCTACGGAACCATGGGCTATGAAGCCTACACAAGACTTCCCCAAAAGCCAACCCACATTTTCCTCCAGGCGGGCGTGGGCTCTATGGCCGGAGCCGTGACCGGATTTTTTGCAGGTGTGTACGGGGAGGAGAGACCTGTCATCACCATCGTGGAGCCCAACAAGGCAGACTGTATTTTCCGCACGGCCAAAGAGGCGGACGGCAAGCTTCACTTTGTGACAGGGGATATGGACACAATCATGGCTGGCTTAGCGTGCGGGGAGCCCTGCAGCATTGGCTGGAATGTGCTGAGAGATTATGCAGATAATTTTATTTCCTGTCCCGATTATATGGCAGCCCAGGGGATGCGGATTCTCGGCAATCCGGCTGTGGGAGATGACCGGGTGATTGCCGGGGAAAGCGGAGCGGCGGCCTTTGGCTGTGTGAGTGAGATTCTGCGAAATCCCCAGTATCAGGATATTAAAGAGAAACTGGGATTAAATGAAACCTCCCGGGTGCTTTTCTTCAATACAGAGGGGGATACGGATAAGGAGAATTACCGCTCAATCGTTTGGGACGGAGCCTACATACGGGATTGATTTCTTTGCGGAAAATAAAAATAATATGAAAAAAACAGGAGGGTTAGTACCATGGAAAAGGCTAGAGAAGAACAGGTTGTTGCATTGTGCCGGGAGTTAGTGGAACAGAAGAGCTATTCCGGACAGGAGGACGGAGTGGTAAAGGTTTTGTCCGGCCGCATGAAGGAGATGGGCTTTGACCAGGTGACGGTGGACAAATACGGCAATATCATTGGCTGTATCAAAGGAAAACGCCCGGGCAGAAAAATTCTTTTTGACGGACACATTGACACGGTTCCGGTGACAGAGGAGAAGGAGTGGCAGTACCCGCCCTTCGCTGCCCAGATTCATGACGGGAAGATCTACGGAAGAGGCACCAGCGACATGAAGGGGGCGGTTGCAGCCATGACCAGCGCGGCGGCCTGCTTTGCCCAGGATACAGGGAAGGATTTTGCCGGGGAAATCTATGTGGCCGGCGTAGTCCATGAGGAGTGCTTTGAGGGTGTGGCAGCCAGAGAGATCAGCAGACAGGTACAGCCGGACTATGTGGTAATCGGTGAGGCATCTCAGTTAAATATTAAGATCGGCCAGAGAGGAAGAGCCGAGATCGTGATCGAGACCTTTGGAAAGCCATGCCATTCTGCCAATCCGGAGAAAGGAATCAATGCGGTGTATAAGATGGCCAAGGTAATCGAGGCGATCCGCACCTTAGAGCCTACCCATCATCCCGTGTTAGGGGACGGGATTTTGGAGCTGACGGATATTAAGTCTGCCCCCTATCCGGGAGCTTCCGTGGTTCCCGAGTATTGCCGCGCCACCTATGACAGACGGCTTCTGGTGGGAGAAACCAAGGAGAGCGTGCTGGCTCCCATACAGGAGCTTCTTGATAAGCTGATGGCGGGGGATCCCCAGCTAAAAGTTAAGGCCTCCTACGCCGTAGGCAGAGAAAAATGTCATACCGGCAACGAGATCGAGGGAGAGCGGTTCTTCCCGGGCTGGCTGTATGACAAGGAGGATGACTTTGTCAAGGCGGTGTATGAAAAGCTGACAGAAAAGGGCTTTACACCGGAGATCACCCAATACAATTTCTGCACCAACGGAAGTCACTATGCAGGCGAGGCGGGGATCAAGACCTTCGGCCTGGGACCGTCAAGAGAAAATCTGGCTCATACGGTAAATGAGTATATTGAGATTGAACAGCTTACAAAAGTAGAGGAGTGCTACTACGGGGTAATGGAGGCGCTCTTAAAGTAAACCCTCATATCAGCTTTGAAGATACTACCATGAATGAAAGAGGATTTGCTTTAGGCCTCCGGCGGATGAGCAGAAAACGGGAGTGGAAGATGTCAGCACTTCGTGATCCCGTTTTCGCACAACTCATCGCCGGAGCGCTGAGCTCTCATAGTAACCACAAGAAAGAACATAGGGGGAAAAAATGAACAGCATCCAGATTACAGCGTTAGTGATTATATTTTTATACATGGCAGCTACCGTTGCCATCGGTCTGATCGTATCCAAGGTAAAGCAGTCCAAGGAGGCAAAGCAGAGCAATGACGACTTTCTGATGGCCAGCAAGTCCTTAGGACCGGTAGTCTTAGCCGGCACTCTGTTTGCAGCCAACACCGGAGGCGCCAGCACTACAGGAATCGCAACCAATGTTTATACCTACGGGCTCTCTGCCTGCTGGTATGTGATTGCGGCAGGCGTGGGGTTTGTCCTGGTATCCTTTATCGCGCCTTATTTCCGCAAGGCTCAGGCCAACACAGTTCCCGAGATTATCAGCAAGCGCTATGGAAAGGCATCTCATATTTTTACGGCCTTTACCTCCATTGCGGCTCTGTTTATGGCAACGGGAGCCCAGATTATAGCCACGGCTTCCATTATCAATGTGGTTACGGGCCTGTCCTTCCAGACAGCTGCTATCGTTACCACAGCCGTTGTCATTGTCTACACTATGGTGGGCGGATTTAAGTCCGTGACGGCTGCCAACCTGATGCATGTGATTTTCATCACTGTAGGTATGACCATTGCCATGTTCATCATGGTAAACAACAAAGAGGTAGGAGGCTTTGGGGCATTGTTTGCGCGGGCCAGCCAGGTGTCGGCAGACATGGGAGGGGGACTTGACCTTGTCAGCATGACAAAAATCGGAATTCCCACCGTGATCGGCTATATTGCCATGTATTTTATGACCTTCCCCACAGGACAGGAGATCGTTCAGACCTACTGCTCCGCCAAGAACGGAAAGGCAGCCATGACCGGTTCCCTGATTGCAGGCATCCTGTCAGCTGTGTATGCCATTGTTCCGGCCATCATTGGTCTTTTGGCCTACGCCTGTATTGACGGCTACGCTCTGGGAGGAGCTCAGAAAAATGCCCTGGCCGAGGCGACCATCCGCTTTGCCCCGTCCATTGTGGCAGGCCTTGTGCTGGCGGCAATCGTTGCAGCTACCATGAGCAGCGCCTCCGGCAACATGATCGGTACGGCAACCATGTTTACCAATGATATTTTCACCCCGTATATCAACAAGGGACAGAAAGACGACCAGAAGGAAGTGTGGATTTCCCGGGTGACTATGGTGATTGTGGGGTTGGTAGGACTTTTCGTGGCTCTGACTGCATCCAATGTAATCAGTGTTATGATGGGCGCCTTCGCACTGAGAAGCGCAGGTCCCTTTGCAGCCTTTATCTGCGGTATTTTCTACAAGAATGTGACCCAGAGGGCGGGGTTTATCTCCATTGTGGCAGGTACGATTGTGGCGGCCGTTTGGATTTACGGGCTGAATACACCCTGGGGCTTAAGCGCAATGGTTCCCGGAGGAATCGTGGCATTTATCGTAATTTTCCTTGTCTCTGCCATAGACAGAAAGAACGGCGTGCCGGCGGCACCTGCAATTCAGTTTGAGGAAGAGTAAAGAAAAGGAAGAAGCGGAGCCATTCCTGCCCCTTAAAAGGGGCGGGGATATGAAAACAAAATATAGATAAAAAGGAGAAGGAAATGAAAAAGCTGATTAAGAACGGTCTGATCGTAGACGGAAGCGGGAACCCGGGATTTAAGGGAGATGTGCTGTTAGACGGAGGAGTGATTGAAAAAATTGCCCCATCTATAGAGGCGGACGGTGTTTTGGTGATCGATGCCGCCGGGCTGGTGGTGGCTCCTGGATTTATCGATACCCACAGCCACAGTGATCTGCAGATTCTTGTGGAGCCGGAGGTAGCTCCCAAGGTAATGCAGGGAATCACCACAGAGGTTTTGGGCCAGGACGGCATTTCCATGGCGCCTCTGCCCACCCAGTACATCAGCCCCTGGAGAAAGAATCTGGCAGGCCTTGACGGTGACAGCGATCAGATTGACTGGACCTTTGAGAATACGGAAAATTATTTGAATATGGTTGACGCGGTAAAGCCGGGACTGAATGAGTGCTATCTGGTTCCCCACGGCAACATCCGCATGGAGGCCATGGGTCTGGAAAACCGTCTTCCAAACGAGGAGGAGCTGGAAAAAATGCGCCAGATCACCAGAAGGGAGATGGAGGCCGGCGCCGTAGGTTTGTCCACAGGCCTGATCTACATGCCCTGCGCCTACTCTGAATCTCTGGAGATTATCGAGATGTGCAAGGTGGTGGCAGAATATGACGGAATCTTTGTTATTCACCAGAGAAGCGAGGCGGACACGATCTTAGATTCCATGGAGGAGGTTATAAAAATCGGCCGGGAGTCCGGCGTAAAGATCCATTATTCCCATTTCAAGGTGTGCGGAAAGAAAAACTGGGACAAGGTGGAGAAGGTTGTGGAGCTTTTGGAGACAGCCAAAAAGGAGGGCATCCGGGTATCCTTTGACCAGTATCCGTATGTGGCAGGCAGCACTATGTTAGGCGTGATCCTTCCTCCCTGGGTACATGACGGAGGGACGGACAAGGTTTTAGAGCGTCTGGCAGATCCAGAGCTTCGGAAAAAGATGGTTTACGACATTGAGCACGGGATCCCCGGCTGGGACAACTTTGTGGAGTTTGCAGGCCTGGACCAAATCTTTGTCACCAGTGTTAAGACAGAGAAAAATAAGGATGCCATTGGCTTAAGCCTTACAGAGCTTGGGAAGCTGAGGGGAAAAGACCCCTACGAGGCCACCTTTGATCTTTTGTACGAGGAAGAAAATGCCGTGGGCATGGTAGATTTCTACGGAACCGAGGAGCATGTGATCCGGTTTATGAAGCGGCCTGAGATGAATGCCTGTACAGACGGGCTGCTGGGCGGAAAGCCCCATCCCCGCGTATACGGCGCGTTCCCCAGAATCTTAGGAAAATATGTCCGGGAGGAGAAGGCCCTGACTTTGGAGGAGGCTGTCTACAAGATGACAAAGAAGCCGGCCACCACCTTTAACATGACCGGCCGCGGAGAGATTAAGGAGGGCTATGCGGCAGATATCTGTATTTTCAATCCGGAAACGGTCATTGACAAGGGAACCTTCGTGGAGCCGATTCAGTATCCGGAAGGCATCGAATATGTGATTGTAGGCGGGGAAGTGACTGTGGAAAAAGGAAAGCACACCGGAAAGAGAAATGGTGTGGTGCTGAGAATGAAAGGAAAAGAGGTAATTCGATAATGGCAAAGGAAATTATTTTTACTCCCAAGGCCCCCAAGGCCGTAGGCCCCTATGTGCAGGCCATCAAATCAAATGGAATGGTGTATTGCTCCGGACAGCTGGGAATCAATGTAGAGAGCGGCAACCTGGCCGAGGGAGTGGAAGCACAGGCCCACTGCTCCATGAAGAATCTGGGCGCTGTACTGGAAGCGGCAGGTAGCAGCTACAAGAATGTGGTGAAAACCTTGATCTTCCTTACGGACATGAGCGATTTTGCGGCGGTAAATAAGATCTATGAGTCCTACTTTGAGGGGGATTTCCCCGCCCGCTCCTGCGTGCAGGTGGCAAAGCTTCCATTAGGAGGCCTGGTGGAGATTGAGTGTGTGGCTGAGGGATAAGGCCAGAGGATGACGCCGAAAGTCAGATAAAAAAAGCAGGTGGCAGATTTTTCGGCCATCTGCTTTTTTTCAGAGGGGAACGCAGCCTTGGGGAGGGGATGACAGGAGAGGCGGGGGATGAGGACAGGGTACGGCTCAGGGTTTCGGGTCTGCTGTTTGCTGGCTTGCCTCAAAGCTCTTTTTCTCCGATATATCTACCCTGCTTCTGGATCTTACAGAGTTTTTATAAGATAGAATTATTAGAATTATATTCTGCCAATAAATAACATCCCGCAAAATATATAGTTCACCGTTGCGACTATCGTAGCGGCTGAGGAAGGAGGAAGGCGCTCTCCCCTTCCTCAGCCGCGGACCTTTCGCCTCACATGCAATTCCATTGAAACTTCCCGGAAAACATGATATAACTATATCCATAATGTGTTTTTTAAAATAAGCAAGGAGGAATGGAATGATGGATATCACAAAACCGGAGCTTGGATGGCTGGATGACCCGGAAGTGTTTCGGGTAAATGTACTGCCGGCTCATTCGGACCACCGATTTTATGAGTCGGAGGAAGATTTTGCCAATGAGAGAGATACATTGTATCAGTCGCTGAATGGAATGTGGCGCTTTTGCTGGTCGAAAAATTCGGCTCTCCGTCCAACGGATTTTTACAGGGAGGATTTTGATTTGTCCGGCTTTGAGACTATTCCGGTTCCTTGTCATATGGAGATGGCTGGATATGACCGGATTCATTATATAAATACCATGTATCCCTGGGAGGGCCATTTGTATCGCAGGCCGGCATTTTCAATGGAGAATGTCGGGGCTCAGCCGGGGCAGTTTTCGGAGGCAGAGTATAATCCGGTGGGCTCCTACCGGACGGAATTTGACCTGGAGGAGGGGCTTAAAGGAAAACGGGTCTGCATCTCCTTTGAGGGTGTGGAACAGGCTATGTACGTGTGGCTTAACGGGCACTTTGTGGGCTATGGGGAGGACAGCTTTACTCCATCGGATTTTGATCTGACGCCCTATATCCGGGAGAAGGGGAATGTGTTGGCAGTGGAGGTGCACAAGCGGTCCACGGCGGCTTATCTGGAGGATCAGGATTTCTTTCGGTTTTCCGGGATTTTCCGGAATGTGACCTTGTATGCAAAACCAGATGTCCATGTGGAGGATCTGTGGGCAAAGCCGGTGCTGGATGTGGACGGAAAAACAGGCTGGCTGGGGCTTTCTCTTAAGATGTCGGAAGGGCAGATAAGGGGCTTTTCCGGGAAGGCAGAGGAGCAAAATGCTTCCCAATCAGGTATGGCGCGAGAGGGCCGGACAGCGGGGAAATGTGGTTTAAGGGATTGCCTGATTTCGGTGGTTTTGAAAGATTTTGAGGGTCAGACGGTTTTTGAGAAAACCTTACCGGCTGCAAAAGAGATTTCTATGGAGCCGGAGCTTCTCTCGAATGTGCAGGTGTGGGATCACAGGCATCCTTATCTGTATCGCCTGGAGGTGAGGGTTCTGTCCGGGGACGGGAAGGCGGCGGAACTGGTGCCCTGTGACATCGGCTTTCGCCGAATCGCCTTGGAGGATGGCGTTATGAAGTTAAACGGCCGGCGTCTGATCGTCAACGGGGTGAACCGTCACGAGTGGAATGCCCGCGCAGGGCGGGTAGTGAGCCGGGAGGACATGCTTTCAGACATGGCTTGCTTTCATGAGAATAATATCAACAGCGTCCGAACCTGTCATTATCCCAACCAGATTTTCTGGTACGGCCTCTGTGACCGGGAGGGGATTTATGTCATGTCGGAGACCAATCTGGAGTCTCACGGGTCCTGGCAGAAGATGAACCAGGTGGAGCCCAGCTGGAATGTGCCGGGCAGTGCGCCCCAGTGGAAGGAGGCGGTGCTGGACCGGATGCGGACCAATTTTGAGACCTTTAAAAACCATGTGTCCATTCTGTTCTGGTCGCTGGGCAATGAGTCCTATGCAGGGGATGACATTCAGGCCATGCAGGAATATTTGCAGGAGAAGGAGGACGGACGGCTGATACACTATGAGGGCGTGTTCCACAACCCCTCCTACAAGCCAGTGGTCTCTCATATGGAGAGCCGGATGTATGCCTCTCCCGAAGAAGTGAGAGAGTACCTGGAGAGCAGGGAAGCAAAGCCTTTTATTCTTTGTGAGTATATGCACGATATGGGAAATTCTCTGGGAGGAATGAAATCTTATATGGATCTGCTGGATGAATATGAGCGGTATCAGGGAGGGTTTATCTGGGATTTTATTGACCAGGCTGTTTTTGTGAAGGACGAGGTGACAGGGAAAGAGGTGCTGCGCTACGGAGGCGATTTTGATGACCGGCCCTCAGATTATGAGTTTTCCGGAAACGGTATTCTGTTTGCGGACAGGACGCCCAAGCCAGCCATGCAGGAGGTGAAATATTATTATGGATTATACGAGTAAGCAGCAGGCCGGGGATTCCCTGGCCGGAAAGAAAAAGCTTCGGGTGGTATTTGGCGATGTGGTGCTGGGAGTCTTGGGGGAGGGATTTGAGTATCTTTTTTCCTATTCCCAGGGAGGAATGGAGTCTTTGGTTATAAACGGACGGGAGTGGCTGTACCGGACGCCGAAGCCTTCCTTCTGGCGGGCCACCACAGACAATGACCGAGGATCAAAGTTCTCTTTTAAATCTGCCATGTGGATGGGAGCGGATTTGTTTTTGAGGACCGATCAGATTCGGGTGCTGCTTAACGGGGAGGATATGCATTCCTTTATGGCTCCGGACAACAACCGCTTCGGCGGGGAAAAGGAGGCGGACACTCTGACGGTGATCTTTGTCTATGCTACGGCCACCGTGCCGGAGACCCTGGTGGAGGTGTCCTACACTGTGGCAGGAGACGGAAGGATTCAGGTGGATGTCCACTATTTCGGAAAAGAAGGGCTCCCGGAGCTACCGGTCTTTGGGATGCGGTTTATCATGCCAACGAAGGCAGACGGCTACCGCTATCTGGGACTGTCCGGCGAGACCTACCCGGATCGGATGGCAGGAGGTGTTAAGGGGGAGTGGTCGGTCTGCGGACTTCCGGTGACGCCGTATCTGGTTCCGCAGGACTGCGGGGTTCACATGGATACAGACTGGGTGGAGATTGACCGGTATTCTGTGCTGGCAAACGAGCATCGGTTTAAGGAGCAGGAAAAAGAAAATCAGGAGTTTTCGCTCCGCTTTGAGAAGATAGCTGCCCCCTTTGCCTTTTCCTGCCTGCCCTACACGGCATTGGAGCTGGAAAATGCCACGCACCAGGAGGAGCTTCCCCCTGCCAGACGGACCGTGGTCTGCATTTTAGGCGCGGTCCGGGGAGTGGGAGGTATTGACAGCTGGGGAAGTGATGTGGAGAAGCCGTGGCATATTGACGGGGAGAAGGATATTGAGTATTCCTTTGCTATTGTGCCAATGCAGACAGACAGGCGCCCTGTCTGAACTGCCGCAAAAAATATCAGAGCTTTTTATAAAAAGGAAAGGGACAGGACGGCCGGCCGTATAGGACGGCTGCCGTAAAGGATAAGAAGAGATGAAATACGATTTTACTTCAATCATTGACCGCCGGGGAAGGGATGCTCTGGCGGTGGACGGGCTGGGAGGAGGCGGTTCGGCGCCGGAGAAGCCAAGGGATGGCTTTGATGTGATTCCCATGTGGATTGCAGACATGAACTTTCCTGTATTGCCGGCAATCCAGGCAGCTATCACAGAGCGGGTGAAGCATCCGGCTTTCGGATATTTTATCCCCAGTGACGCCTACTTTGACTCCATTATTGACTGGCAGCAGAGGCGCAACCAGGTCACCGGGTTGACCAGAGAGTGCATTGGGTATGAAAACGGGGTGCTGGGAGGCCTGGTCTCGGCGCTGGAGGCATTTTCGGCGCCAGGAGACGGGATTCTGCTGCACAGTCCCACCTACATCGGATTTACGAAAAGCATTTCCAACTGCGGAAGGCAGATCATCCACAGTCCTTTAAAGCTGGACGAGGCAGGAGTGTGGAGAATGGATTTTGAGGACATGGATAAAAAGATCAAGGAGAATAAGATCCATGTGGCAGTTTTCTGCAATCCCTACAATCCCTGCGGCCGGGTGTGGGAGCGCTGGGAAATGGAAAAGGCTATGGAGGTTTACAGGGCCAATGACTGCGTGGTGATTTCCGATGAGATCTGGTCAGATATTATTTTGGACGGGAATCATCACATTCCGGTACAGATGATCAGTGAGGATGCCAGGAACCGGACCATTGCCTTATACGCGCCCTCAAAGACTTTTAATTTGGCGGGGCTTATCGGATCCTATCACATTATTTATAACCGGTATCTGCGGGAAAGGGTGGATGCCCAGAGCAGCAAGTCCCACTATAATTCCATGAATGTGCTCAGCATGCACGCGCTGGTGGGGGCTTACGGACCGGAGGGCCATGTGTGGGTGGATGAGCTTTGTGAAGTGATTACCCGGAATGTGGAATATGCCTGTGATTTTATTCATACGCGTTTTCCCGGCGTTCAGGTGGCAAAGCCCCAGGGAACCTATATGCTGTTTCTTGATTGCAGCCAGTGGCTTTCGGAGCATGGAAAGACCATGGATGAGCTGGAAAAGGCAGGATGGGATGTGGGAGTGGCATGGCAGGACGGCAGAATGTTTAACGGCCCCTATGCAATCCGGATGAATCTGGCACTGCCGCTCTCTCGGGTTAAGGAGGCCCTGGAGCGGTTGGAAAAATATGTGTTTGTATAAAAAAACGGCCTGGAGAATGTGATTCTCCGGGCCGGAATTATATGTTGCGTGTGTATATAAATTACTCCATCCCCAAAAGATTTTTAATATTGTTTTTGTAGATATCGGCCTTGGTGCCGTAGATGATCTGTACCCCGTCATTGACGCTCACCACCCCGTTGGCGCCTGTCTGGGATTTCCACTCATTGTCGGACATAATCAGAGCCTTATCCCTTACCTTGACTCTCAGACGGGTAAAGCAGGCGTCCACATTGACAATGTTGTCCGCGCCGCCCAGACCCGCGATGATGGTATTCAAAATATCATCGCTGACCTTTTTTCCGCTTAAAGGCTTGACCTCCTCCTCGTCAGCCTCACGCCCGGGAGTTTTGTAGTCAAACTTCAGAATCATGAACCGGAAGGTCACATAATACAGCACGAAGAAAATCGCGCCCAGGATAAACACCCAGATCCAGTTGGAGCCCTTGCCCGACTGCATGATACCATTGAAAATGGTGCTTAAGAACGGACCGCCAAAGGCGCTGGGGCCGGGAATATTTACCTTAAAGAGATAGGTCAAAAGATAAGCAAGTCCCGCATAACCGGCATGAACCACAAACAAAAGGGGTGCCACAAACAGGAAGGAATACTCGATCGGCTCGGTGATGCCCGTAAAGATGGACGGGATCACGGCTGCAATCAGAAGAGCCTTTACCTGCTGCTTTTTCTCCGGCTTTGCCGTCTGGTAGATGGCCAGAGCGGCGCCCGGCATACCAAACATGGCGAAGATCACCTTTCCGTTCATGACGAAACGGGAAATGTTGATATCAAACATGGCATCCGGGGAAGCCAGAATGGCATTGTAAATGTTCAGCGCTCCCTCCACCACGTTCCCGTCAATGGTCATGGACCCGCCCAGGTTGGTGAAGAAGAAGGGAGTGTAAATAAAGTGATGGAGGCCAAAGGGCAAAAGAGCACGCTCGCTTAAGCCGTAGATCACGCTTCCGGCAGCGCCGGTGTTGTAGATTAACTGTCCCATCAGAGTCAGTCCGTTCTGGGCGATGGGCCAGATAAAAGCCATCACAAAGCCCAGCACCGAGCAGCCAAGCAGGGTGACCATGGGCACGAATTTCGTTCCCGAAAAGATTCCCAGGATTGGGGGCAGCTGAATATTGTAGTATTTATTGTGCAGCCAGGCTACCAGAAGACCCACCAGAATGCCGCCAAACACGCCTGTGTCCAGGGAGGCGATTCCCATGACCATGGACTGTCCCGTGGTCATGGCCGATGGGTCCAGCTTGCCTAAACTGGTGAGAAGGATATTCATTACGTTGTTCATGGCCAAAAAGCCAATGACGCTGCAAAGGGCGGCAATGCCCTTTTCCTTTTTGGCATATCCCACGGCCACGGAGACCGCAAAGATGATGGGAAGGTAGGAGTTGACCGTATTTCCCATGGCCTTTAAAAGGTTAAAGAACAGCTTCACATAGGTGGCGCCCAGAAACGGCATCAGCTCCACAATGTTCTTGGTGGTAAAGGCAGAGCCGATACCTACCAGGATTCCGGCGATTGGCATGATCATAACCGGCGTCATCAGCACTTTGCCTAGCTTCTGGAACTGGGAGAAGGAAAATTTTTCTTTCATATGATCCTCCTTATCTCAGCTCCGGCCAGTAGCCCTTGTTGGCCTCGATCATCTTGTCCAGAATCTTTCTGGCCACCTTGGCTGACGGAACGGTCTTGTTCATGGCAAAGGCCTCCAGAGCCTTCTGGTAGGAATTCTCAAAATAGGCGTCTACAATCAGTTTTTCGGCTGCCAGCTGTTGCTGCATCATACCCAGATGGAACTGAGGGATCTCACCGATCACTACCGGCTCCGGCCCCCATTTGCGCAGATAGCAGGGAACCTCCACCATGGCATTATTGGGAAGTGCCGGGATGGAGCCGTTATTTTCCACGATCACCAGATACCGGTCCGCGTTGTTGTAGGCAATGGAGCATGCCACATCCACAATAAAGTCGCCGAAGGCGTTGAACAGATTTAAGTTGACCTCATGGGCGCCGCCGCTCTCCTTGATCAGGCGGACCTGGTCGTACATATCTTTCTCCCGTCCGTCCATGACCATGTTGGCTCTGGTGTAGTTGGGATCACTGGTCTCCACACACTCCTTGGCATACAGGTAGTACTGTAAGTAGGTGTTGGGAAGGAATTCCGGGAAGTCGGTGAGGATCTCCTTGAAATTCTCCCAGGTGTGGCGCCAGGACGGATCTGAGTGGTGTTTGTCATGGGAGGCCGCCAGACCAAACTGCATGATCTTTTCCTTCAGCTCCGGCAGCCGATCCACGCCGGTCTTGTCAAATAGCTTTGTCCACCATCCGAAATGATTCAGGCCAAAGTAAACAGGATCCAGGTCATTGTATTTTTCCAGCCCCAGCATCTTGGCAAAGGACAGCATGATCGCCACCGGCATATCACAGATATTCAAAATCTTATAGTTGTTATACTGACGGCGGGTAGCCTCTGCCACAATGGCTGCAGGATTGGAATAATTGATGATCCATGCCTCCGGCGCATAGGTGCGGACATCGTCAATCACCTTGAATACACCGGGAATGGAACGGAGCCCGTAGGCCATTCCGCCTGGACCGCAGGTCTCCTGACCCACAACACCGAACTTCAGGGAAATCTTCTCATCCTTTTCCCGCATTTTTAAGCCGCCCTGACGAATTTGGGCAAAAGCAAAATCAATGTCCGTAAAGGCTTCCCTGGGATCCGTGGTGGTGAAATAAACGCATGCCGGGTCAAGCTTCGCAATCAGGGACTGGCAGAGGGTGTCAACCAGCTCCAGGCGGTCCGGGTCAATATCATAGAGAACCAGCTTCTGAAGCGGGAACCGATCCAGATTTGCGATCAGGCTCTGGATAATACCGGGAGAATGACTGGAACCACCGCCAACGATTACTACTTTAAAACCTTCCATAATAATACCCCTTTCTAAAACCAAACAATTGTTGCTTTTTTCATTTTTTTGTTGCGCGCGCTTTTTTTGTTAGTTATAATAACTATAAACATCATAAACCTTGCATATACTTTTGTGAATAGCTTTGAAGTCTTTTGGCAGGATGTGCAGATGTTGAAAAAATTTCATTTTGTGAATAAAATTTTGTTTTAGGAGATTTGTGTTATGGATTTTTACAATCAGATTGCAGAAAATACTCATCTTTTGAACAAGAGCGACAACGAGATTCTTTCCTATTGTATCAGGAATAATAAGAGAATTTCTGAAATGAAGGTACAACAGGTGGCAGATGAGCTGTACACATCCCCCGCCTCGGTGATCCGGTTTTGCAAGAAACTGGGCTTTAGCGGATTTTCGGAATTTAAGGCAGCGCTTAAGGTGGAGCTTTCCCAAAACGGGAAGGAGGAGAAAAAAGCTTACCACTCCACGGACTTTTTGAGAGATGTCCATAAAACCATTCAGCTGATCCAGGAGGAGACCATTGACTGGCTTTTGGAGAAGATTCACAACAGCCGCCGGGTAGAATTTTACGCCGCTGGCAGCAGCCGGACAGTGGCTGCCGAGTTCGTGAAACGGCTGCAGGTGATCGGAAAGCCGGCCTTTTGGTATGACGACAGCTCTTTGATGAATATCAGCGCCAAGCAGATGACAGGGGAGGATCTGGTCATTGTCATATCCGTCTCCGGGGAGACCAGCCTGGTGATCGCCGCCGCCAACATGGCCAAAAGCCGGGGCGCCACTATAGTGTCCGTCACCAATTTGGGAAGCAATACCTTAAGCGACATGGCGGACGAGAATATTTATGTCAATTCCACCTATTTTGTAAAGTCCAACATTGAGATCCGTTCCCGGCTGCAGCTTTGCCTGGTATGCGAGTATATCTTTTTCCGGTATCTGGAAAGGTATGGAAGCTGCGATGGGGCCAACCTGCCGGCAGAAAGAATGGAGACGGCTAAGGCAATGCTTGACAAATCACGGGAAATGACGTAGAATCAACCATGACGAGGAAGAGGAACAGGAAACTGAGGCGTTTATCTGGCGTTAACAGAGGAAAGGGAGCTTTTGAAAAGGAAGGGATACAAAGGGCTGTTGGTTCCGGCCTTATAAAAGCTAACCGGGGTGGTACCGCCGAATGATCTGATCATCCGGTCCCCTGTCCGTGGCAGACAGGAGACCGGATGTTTTTGTATACTCAGGTCCGTATGGGAAGGCTTGCCGCAAAAGCAGCATGCGGGCCGCGCGGTGAGAAGGGGGAAAATCACCCCCCTATGAAACAAGCATAATAAAATTAGCAGAAGGAGGTCTACAATGGCAGGCGAGAAGAAACTGGTGGAAGCGATCACATCCATGGGAGAGGATTTTGCCCAGTGGTATACGGATGTGGTGAAGAAGGCAGAGCTGTGCGATTATGCCAGCGTCAAGGGATGCATGGTAATCAAACCGGCAGGATACGCTTTGTGGGAGAATATTCAGAAGGAGCTGGACCGGCGGTTTAAGGAGACAGGGGTGGAGAATGTATATATGCCTCTGTTTATTCCTGAGGGACTTTTGCAAAAGGAGAAGGATCACGTGGAGGGCTTTGCTCCGGAGGTGGCATGGGTGACTCATGGAGGTTTGGAAGAGCTGCAGGAGAGAATGTGCGTGCGGCCTACCTCCGAGACTCTTTTCTGTGATTTTTATGCCAGAGATATTCACTCCTACCGAGATCTGCCTAAGGTGTACAATCAGTGGTGTTCCGTGGTGCGGTGGGAAAAGACTACCAGGCCGTTTCTGCGTTCCAGGGAATTTTTGTGGCAGGAAGGGCATACGGCCCACGCCACGGCTCAGGAGGCCCAGGAGAGAACCGAGCAGATGCTGAATGTGTATGCAGATTTTTGCGAGGAGGTGCTGGCGATTCCCGTGATCCGGGGACAGAAGACGGACAAGGAGAAATTTGCCGGGGCGGAGGCCACCTATACCATTGAGGCATTGATGCATGACGGAAAGGCCTTGCAGTCCGGCACCAGCCACAATTTCGGGGACGGGTTTGCCAGGGCATTTGAGATTCAGTACGCGGCAAAGGATAATTCTTTACAGTACGTCCATCAGACCTCCTGGGGTATGTCCACCCGGATCATTGGCGCCATTATTATGGTTCACGGAGATGACAGCGGTCTGGTGCTGCCGCCGCGGATTGCACCCACCCAGGTGGTGATCGTGCCGATTCAGCAGAAGAAGGAGGGCGTATTGGAAAAGGCATTTGCCGTCAGGGAGGCCCTTTCCGGTTTCCGGGCAAAGGTGGATGATTCGGACAGGAGTCCGGGCTGGAAGTTCAGCGAGTGGGAGATGCGGGGCGTTCCGGTGCGGGTGGAGATCGGGCCGAAGGATATAGCTCAGAATCAGGCAGTGCTGGTGCGAAGGGACAATCACCAAAAGCTGGCGGTGTGTCTGGATGAGATCACAGAGAAGGTGGGAGAGCTTTTGGAGCAGATACAAAAAGAGATGCTTGAGAGAGCCCGGACCCATCTGGATGCACACACCTACGAGGCCGTTGATTTTGAGACCTTTACAAAGACGGTGGAGGAGAAGCCGGGTTTTGTGAAGGCTATGTGGTGCGGATGCCGGGAATGTGAGGATAAGATAAAGGAGCTGACCGGCGCCACCTCCCGGTGTATGCCCTTTAAGCAGGAAAAGCTGTCTGACACCTGCGTCTGTTGCGGGAAGCCGGCAGTGAAGATGGTGTATTGGGGGAAGGCATATTAGAATGGCGGCCGGTTATATGGGGGGACAGCATATATCCATGCCGGCTCCAGTAGAGCAGATTATAGACAAGCTGGGCGAAAAGGGCTTTGAGGCCTATGCTGTGGGAGGCTGTGTCCGGGATACTCTTTTGGGGAGAAAACCGGGGGATTGGGATATTACCACCTCGGCCTCTCCCTGGCAGGTAAAGGAAATTTTTCGGCGGACCATCGACACAGGGATTCGGCACGGGACCGTGACGGTTATGATGGGGAAAATTGGTTATGAGGTGACCACCTATCGGATTGACGGAGAGTATGAGGACGGGCGTCACCCTAAGCAGGTGGTTTTTACCTCAGATCTGTTGGAGGATTTAAAGAGGCGGGATTTTACCATCAATGCCATGGCGTACAGCCACAAAACCGGGATCGTGGACGCCTTCGGAGGTATACAGGATTTGGAAGGCCGGGTGATTCGCTGTGTGGGAGATCCTATGGAACGGTTTGGCGAGGACGCCCTTCGGATTCTGCGGGCCATCCGTTTTTGTGCCCAGCTGGATTTTTCCATTGAGGAGAAGACTTGCGCGTCCATTGTGCAAATAGCTCCCTCCATTGCCCGGGTCAGCAAAGAGAGGATTCAGGCGGAGCTTACAAAGCTTCTCTTGTCGGATCATCCCGAGAGAATCAGCATGGTGTACGATACCGGAATCAGCCCATATATCTCTCCGGCCTTTGCCGGTCTTTGCCGGCAGAGCTTTTTTGTGCCTGCCGGACTTCCCTCGGAAAAATATGCTCGTTGGGGAGCCTTTCTGCGGCAGGCAGGCCAGGAGACAGCAGCCCAGGTGCTAAAGGATTTGAAAATGGACAATGATACCATCAGCAGGGTGAAGATACTGGCCAAGCATGCAGGCAGGGAGATGAAACCTGAGGAGGCTAAGGTGCGCCGGGCCATGAGCGGAATGCTTCCGGAGGTGTGGGATGTGCTGGTTCGGCTCAATGACTGGGGGGAGGAGATTTCCAGGCTCACGGATGAGATCCGGAGGAGAGGAGACTGCCTGGATTTAAAGCGCCTGGCGATAGGGGGACAGGACCTGATAGAAGCGGGAGTTCGGCCGGGAAAAGAGCTGGGGCGGATTCTTGAGTTGCTGCTGGAGCAGGTGTTGGAGTGTCCGGAGAAAAATAACAGGGAAGCCCTTCTTGAGCTGGCCAAAAAGGAAGCTTTTGGAATAACAAAATCTTGCGGGAATTGAACACATGTGTTATACTAGGAACACTTGAACCTTGCCGGCAAAGCCTTTGGCTTGCAGGCATAAAAGGGAATCATAAAATAAAATTACAGGAGGCAGAATTTCATGAAGCATGTAAAGACTTTAAATAACAAAACTCTAAAGGAGACCATGAAGAAGGGCGGCTGCGGCGAGTGCCAGACATCCTGTCAGTCCGCGTGTAAGACATCCTGCACCGTAGGAAACCAGAGCTGTGAGAACGGGAACCGGTAATCGGATTTAGGTGGTGCGGATATCCGTCTCTCTGACGAATATACAACAATCACGAAAAGCCCCTATAGTTCTAAAATTGTAGGGGTTTTTCGTTATGAGCAGGAATGAAATTTGCTTTTGACGGATAAAAGGGATCGTTTGGGTGGACTGAACGGTTGAGGATAAAGGAGAAAGCCAGTGATTCATCAGTATAAGAATAATGGTTACAATATAATCATGGATGTTGCCAGCGGCTCTGTTCATGTGGTGGATGACATTGTCTATGATGCGGTGGCTCTTTTGGCATCGGAGGTAGGGGAGCTTGAAAAGCCCCAAAAGCTTCCCGAAAAGCTGTGCGAGCAGGTCCGGCGGCAGCTGGAAAGTACTCAGGTCTCCCGGGCCGGAGGCTATTCTTTTGAGGAAACAGGTGAGGCACTGGAGGAGATTCAGGAGCTGATTGATAATGAGGAGCTGTTCACTAAGGATATATATCAGGAATATGTGACAGACTTTAAAAAGAGGGAAACCGTGGTGAAAGCGCTGTGTCTCCATGTGGCCCATGATTGTAATCTGGGATGTAAGTATTGCTTTGCCGAGGAGGGCGAATATCATGGCCGGCGGGCGCTGATGAGCTTTGAGGTGGGGAAGAAGGCATTGGATTTTCTGATCCGCCACTCGGGAAACCGGCGCAATCTGGAGGTGGATTTCTTTGGGGGCGAGCCTCTTATGAACTGGAAGGTAGTCAAAGAGCTGGTGGAATACGGCCGGTCTCAGGAGGAGGAACGGAACAAACGCTTCCGCTTTACACTTACTACTAACGGGATGCTTCTGGACGATGAGGTTATGGAGTTCTGCAATCGGGAGATGAGCAATGTGGTCCTAAGCCTGGACGGGCGGCGGCAGGTCAATGATTATATGCGTCCCACCCGCAATTTAAGGGGCAGCAGCTATGATATCATTGTCCCCAAGTTTCAAAAATTTGCCAGGTCCCGCAAGGGAAAGGACTACTATGTGAGAGGAACCTTTACCAGAAACAATCTGGATTTTTCCCAGGACGTAAAGCATTTTGCGGATCTGGGCTTTGAGCAGATGTCCATAGAGCCGGTGGTGGCGGATCCCAAGGAGCCCTACGCTATCAGGGAGGAGGATCTTCCTCAGATCATGGAGGAGTATGATAAGCTGGCTTTGGAGTATATTAAAAGGAAGAGAGAGGGACGGGGCTTTAATTTTTTCCATTTTAATATTGACTTAAGTCAGGGCCCCTGTGTGGCAAAGAGACTTTCAGGCTGCGGTTCGGGAACAGAATATCTGGCAGTGACGCCCTGGGGGGACTTTTATCCCTGTCATCAGTTTGTGGGGCAGGATGAGTTCAGGATGGGAAGCGTGGACGAGGGGATTGTCCGGACGGATATTCGGGATGAATTTAAGCTCTGCAATGTTTATGCCAAGGAAAAGTGCAGGGAGTGTTTTGCCCGTTTTTACTGCAGCGGCGGCTGTGCGGCCAATGCCTACAATTTCCACGGGAAAATCACCGATGCCTATGAGATTGGCTGTGAGATGCAGAAAAAGCGGATCGAGTGTGCCATTATGATCAAGGCGGCCCTTGCTGATGAGGAGCAGAGGTAAGGAATGGAACGATCCCCAAAACGGCAGCTCTCTGTGCTGAGAGCGGGACCGAGCGGCTGAGGCTTTGGACAGTGATAGTAAACGACAAATAAATTTGCCGTTTACTATAGCCCCTTTCGGGGGATGCGCAGGATTTTTGTGAGGTGGATTCCGCGCTTACACGCGGCAAAAATCGGTGCGGAAAACGTCATAAAGAAAAATTTATGACGGTTCCTATATATAAATTGGCTACAGAAGTAAGGAGAAAAGAAAATGAACAACAGTAAGGTAAAAGGAATCATAAGCCTGTTGGTTCTGCTCATTGCAGTGGGGCTGTTTGGATTTTTAGGCTATGATACCATGGACAACATCAAGCTGGGGCTGGATTTGGCAGGCGGTGTCAGTATTACCTACCAGGCAGTGGAGGCCAATCCGTCCGATGAGGATATGGCGGATACGGTATATAAGCTGCAGCAGAGAGTGCAGAACTACAGCACGGAGGCAGAGGTATACAGAGAGGGCGCAAACAGGATTAATATTGACATCCCAGGTGTCTCGGATGCCAATGCGATTCTGCAGGAGCTGGGCAAGCCAGGCTCTCTGATATTTATTGATGAGGCCGGTCAGGTGATTCTGACAGGAGACCAGGTGGCTACGGCTAAGGTGGGACAGACCGAGCAGAACGGGATTCGTTCCTATGTGGTCAGTCTGACCTTTACCCCGGAGGGGACCAGCAGCTTTGCCGATGCTACCACGAAGAATGTGGGCAAGCATATTTCCATTATCTACGATGGGGCGATTATTTCAAGTCCCGTGGTCCGGGAGGCTATTACGGGAGGACAGTGCCAGATCGATGGCATGGCCGGATATGATGAGGCCAATAATCTGGCGTCCACAATCCGTATCGGTTCTCTGTCTCTGGAGTTGGAGGAGCTGCGCTCTAATGTGGTGGGAGCCAAGTTAGGCCAGGAAGCCATTTCCACCAGCTTAAAGGCAGGCGCTATCGGATTTGCCCTGGTGGCAGTGTTTATGGTTGCCGTCTATCTGGTTTCGGGTCTGGCTGCGGTGCTGGCGCTGGCTTTGTATGTGGGACTGATTCTGATTCTTTTGGCCGCCTTTGAGGTGACGCTCACTTTGCCGGGTATTGCGGGCATTATCCTGTCAGTGGGTATGGCGGTGGATGCCAATGTCATTATTTTTACCCGTATCAAGGAGGAGCTAGGACATGGCAAGGTGGTTCGGTCTGCCATTAAGACAGGCTTTAGCAAGGCTCTGTCGGCCATTGTGGACGGCAACGTGACCACATTGATTGCGGCGGCTGTGTTGTATTTCCGCGGTTCGGGTACGGTGAAGGGCTTTGCCACCACTCTGGCCATCGGTATTATTCTGTCCATGTTTACGGCGCTTTTTGTAACCCGGTTTGCACTGTACGGACTGTTTAATCTGGGAATCGAGGATCCCAAATTCTACGGTGTAAAGAAGGACGGGAAGCTGGTGGACTTTTTGGGAAAGAAAAAAGTGTGCTTTGCCATTTCCATTATAATGGTTGTGGCGGGATGGGGAGCAATGCTGCTTAACAATGGGCAGACGGGAAAAGCTCTCAACTACGGTATGGATTTTACCGGCGGGACATCCACCAATGTGACCTTTAATGAGAATCTCTCTTTGGAGGATATATCCAGCAGGGTGGTTCCGGCAGTGTCCGAGATTACCGGTGATGCGGATGTTCAGACTCAGAAGGTGGAAGGCACCAATGAGGTGATTATCAAGACAAAAACATTAACCGTGGACCAGCGGCAGGCCTTGGAGGATGCCATGGTGGAGAAATTCGGCGTGGAGGCGGAGAAGATCACGGCTGAAAGTATCTCCGCGGCAGTCAGCAAGGAAATGAAGCAGGATGCAGTGGCAGCGGTGGTGATTGCCACGATTTTGATGCTTCTTTATATCTGGTTCCGGTTTAAGGATATCCGGTTTGCCACCAGTGCCATTCTGGCCCTGGTTCATGACGTGTTGGTGGTGCTGACCTTTTATGCAGTGGCAAAATGGTCCGTGGGTTCTACATTTATTGCCTGTATGCTGACGATTGTCGGTTACTCCATCAATGCAACGATCGTTATATTTGACCGTATTCGGGAGAATCTGGCAGCAAGAACTCCCAAGCAACAGCTGGATGAGATCGTAAACCAGAGTATTACCCAGACATTTACCCGGAGCATAAACACCTCTCTGACTACTTTCATTATGGTATTTGCTCTGTTTATTCTGGGTGTGTCGTCCATTAGAGAGTTTGCTCTTCCTTTGATGACAGGTATTGTCTGCGGAACCTATTCCTCCGTATGCGTGACCGGCGCCCTCTGGTATGTGATGACAACGGCTGCGAAAAAGAAGGGCACCAGCGCAAAGACAGAGAAATAAAAGCCCAAAAAAGAGGAGCGCGGATGAGATATAAATTGATTACAACGGACGGACGAGCCAAAAGGGCGGAGGTCCAAACGGTTCACGGTACCATTCAGACGCCGGTTTTTATGAATGTGGGAACCGTGGCGGCAATTAAGGGGGCTGTGTCTACTGATGACCTGCGCCTGATCGGTACACAGGTGGAGCTTTCCAATACTTACCATTTGCATGTGCGCACCGGAGATAAGCTGATTCGCCGGCTTGGAGGGCTTCATCGGTTTATGAACTGGGACCGGCCGATTCTCACGGACTCCGGCGGGTTCCAGGTATTTTCCTTGGCAGGGCTCCGCAAGATTAAAGAAGAGGGCGTTTACTTTAATTCTCACATTGACGGAAGGAAGATTTTCATGGGGCCGGAGGAAAGCATGCAGATTCAGTCCAATCTCGGCTCCACCATTGCCATGGCCTTTGATGAGTGTCCTTCCAGCCGGGCTGATTATGAATATATCAGAAATTCTGTGGATCGGACGACCCGGTGGCTGGAAAGGTGCAAAAAGGAGATGGCGCGGCTTAATTCGCTGCCGGATACAGTGAACAGGAATCAGCTTTTATTCGGAATCAATCAGGGCGGAGTGATAGAATCTATTCGCGTTGACCATGCAAAGACCATTGCAGAGATGGATCTGGACGGATATGCCATTGGCGGTCTGGCTGTGGGGGAGAGCCATGAGGAGATGTACCGGATTTTGGATGTGACGGTTCCTCATCTTCCTCAGAATAAGCCCACTTACCTGATGGGCGTGGGCACGCCTGCCAATATTCTGGAGGCAGTGGAGCGGGGAGTGGACTTTTTTGACTGTGTATATCCGTCCCGGAACGGGCGCCACAGCCATGTGTACACAAACCAGGGAAAGCTGAATCTTTTGAACCAGAAATACGAGCTGGATTCCCGTCCCATTGAGGAAGGCTGCCAGTGCCCGGCATGTCGTTCCTACACCAGGGCATACATCCGCCATCTCTTTAAGGCAAAAGAAATGCTGGGAATGCGATTATGTGTCTTGCACAATTTGTATTTTTATAATACAATGATGAAAGAGATCCGCGATGCAATCGAAGAACACCGTTATGGGGACTATAAGGCAAGAAAGCTTGGAGGAATGGAGGAAGGTGCCCGGGATTGACGGAAAAATTTGGGAAAATCCGACAGAATCCGGAGATTGGCCCAGGTATAAAACGGTACGAAACAAATACTAAAAAGAAAGAAAAAACAGTTTCCCGGCAAGGCGGCGGGATGAGCTGTGAGGAGGAATTTTTATGTTAGTAGCGACACAAACTGGCGGGATGCCGGTCTCCCTGTTATTTGGTTATATTATCTTTTTCATCGTCCTGATGTATTTTATGATGATTCGCCCCCAGCAGAAGGAGAAGAAAAAACGCGAGGAGCTGATGGCCAGCATAGCAATTGGAGATACGGTATTGACCAGCAGCGGATTTTACGGAGTCATCATTGATATGACGGATGACACAGTGATTGTGGAGTTTGGAAGTGACCGTCATTGCCGAATTCCTATGCAGAAGGCGGCGGTCGTGCAGGTGGAGAAGCCTCAATAGAGGCACAGGAAAGGGAAGACATTGTTACTGTTCACTCCATGACTAATCACTTCGCGGATTAGTCATGAGCCAGTACAGTTATGGGGCCATTGTGGGATCCGGAATGTCTTCTCTTTTTTATGTTGCTTTTTAGTAAAAAATATGTTATTCTAAAATTGCTTATCAAAGAAAATCTGTTTTTCAGTAGTTCTGGTATGGTGAAAGCCATCCGTGCCGATTGTCTCAATCGGGAAATCAATGTTTGGTAGGATAGGAATAGGATTTGTTTTTGGAAAAGAATGGATGCCGTTTTGGCAGATGCTGTTATGTTCATCTGTGAACAGTAACACAAACGGCAAAACAGAGAGGGGGATGGCTATGGAGGCGCGCTGACATTATAGTGGAAAAAATGTTAGTATTGAGAAGAACAAAGACGAGAAAACAATGAAGGAGGGATGAAAATGAGTGAAGAAACCAGATTGATTTTAGACAAATTAGATTGTATGCAGAGTGATATAAAAGAAGTGAAAGAAAAGGTTGATTCTCTTGACAAGAGGGTTGGCTCCCTGGAAAAGAAGGTTGACGCTTTGGAAGAGAAGGTTGATTCTCTTAACAGGAGGGTTGGTTCCCTGGAAAAGAAGGTTGACTCTTTGAAAGAGAAGGTTGACTCTCTTGACAAGAGGGTTGGCTCTCTGGAAGAGAAGGTTGACTCTCTTGACAAGAGGGTTGGCTCTCTGGAAAAGAAAGTCGATTCTTTGGAAAAGAAAGTCGATTCTTTGGAAAAGAACGTTGGTTCTCTGGAAGTGAATGTTGCCTCTTTAAACATCAGAATGGATCGAGTGGAGGAATCTATAAAAAGGATGGATATAACTCTTGAAAACAAGTTCTGGAAAGCAGTTGAAACGATTGGTGAGGGGCATGATTTTCTGAAAATGGGAGTGGAGGAAGCCAGAACCATGCAGTTAAAAAGCGAGTGGATGGAGGTGCACATTCTTAAGCTGGAGTCCGATATGCTGCTGGTAAAGGAGAAAGTGGGAATTGCCTGAGCACAGCAAGTTTGAGAGGGATTAAATCGATTAAGGAAAACGTAAGACAACGTAAGGGCCTTTGAACTTGTATTTGACGGACAATTGGATATAATTAGGAATAACAAATGGATAGACCTAAAAAGGAGGCAGAATCGATTTATGAGAAAATATCCAATTGGAAAAAGTGTGATAGTTTTGGCCCTGGCAGTGTTTTTAGCCGGAACGAGCAGTATTTGTACAATGGCAAATCCTGAGGAAAGCGCTTCTGAGACAGAGGAGGCAGTAAAGCCGGCTCCCTCAGAGTTTGCCCATATTACGTCCTGCGCCATTGAGGGCGGAAATCAGATTGCCATCCGCGGGCAGATGGAGGGAACCTGGTCAGATCCGGTCTTTTATGATAATTATCTGTATCTGTTTGAATTGCAGCCCTACCAGGACAGTTTAGATGGCAGGACGGATTACTGCGGGTGGATAACCAAAGGAGATGCGCTGTCCTTTGACATCCCTCTGAATCTGGGAACGGAAAAGAACCGCCTTTACTCCCGGTTCGTTGTGGCAGTGTATGACGGGCAGGGCTATACCCAGGTTAGCAATACAGCCTATGTGACCAATCCGGAGGTGCTGGCAAAGCACACGGATCCTTACCGGACGGCCCAAAACAAAAAGGGCCTTTTAATTCAGAATACGGACAGTATGGTGGCAGATGCTTTTGAACTGGGGGTAAACCACGTGATTGTCAATATTCCGTTCCATCATATTTTGGGACAGGGGATTGACTATACCTATGACGGAAAAAATTACAGCTTTAACAAAGAGGTGCTGGAAAATCTGGACTATACAATCCGGCGTATGTCGGAAAAAAGCATGACTGTCACGGCGGTTATTCTGAACGGGTGGAATGGGAATACACCTCAGCTGGTCTATCCGGGTGTCACAAAGCAGCCGGAAAACCAGGTTTTTTACTATGGTTTTAATGCGTCAACCAAGGAGGGCTATGAAACGATCAAGGCCATTGCCTCATTTCTGGCAGAGCGATACAGCAGCCTGTCCTCCCCTTACGGCAAGGTTTCCAACTGGATCATTGGCAATGAGATCAACAATCAGCAGTGGAATTATGTGGGTCCCATGGGGATTGATCAGTATATTCAGGAGTATGAGCGGGCATTTCGGGTATTTTACACAGCCATCCGCAGTACCAATCAGAATGACCGGCTGTTTTTTTCCACAGATTACAACTGGAATCATGAGGCCAACGGAACCACAAAGTATGGTGCAAAGGAGATTGTGGATAAATTTGCAGACAAGACAGGAGCCGGCGGATCGATGGACTGGGGGCTGGCTTACCATCCCTACTCGATTCCTCTGACCGAGCCGGAGTTTTGGGATGACGATCAGACCGGCCTGATCAAAAATGATGCCGGATCGCCGGTGGTGAATCTTAAAAATCTGAGCGTATTGACAGATTATATGCAGAATCCGCAGCTGCGGGGAAGAGACGGAAAGGTGCGCCATATTATCCTGTCGGAACAGGGCTTTACCTCCGTCAGCGCTACCAGAGGAGAGAATAATGATTTACAGGCAGCGGCCATAGCCTATGCCTATTATATAGCGGACAGCAATCCGTACATTGACGCGTTTATTATGAGCAGGCAGGTGGATGCGCCTTCGGAGGCGGCGGCATCTCAGAATTTTGGTTTGTGGAAATGCGATATGAACAAGCCCAATGACATTGTTCCCACTATGCGGAAAAAGTCATGGACTGTATATAAAAATATTGACAACCGCAAGGCAACGCTGGAGACTACGGAGTTTGCCAAATCGATTATCGGGATACAAAAGTGGAGCGATGTGATTCCCGGTTTCCGGTGGAGATCCCAGGAAAAGTAAGCGGACAAAACAGGCAGGGAAGCACAGAGGTTATGATCTATGAAGGATAAAGGGAGAGCAGCACAAAAGTTCCCGGCATTGTACGGGATGTTGATTGCCCTGGCATTTATTTTCAGCTACGTGGAAGCTATGTTCCCCATTCCGGTGCCTGTGCCCGGGGTGAAGCTGGGGCTGGCCAACCTGGTCAATGTGGTGGGACTTTACACCGTGGGAGCGGCAGGAACCATAGCGGTGGCGCTAATAAGGATCGTGCTGTCAGGCTTTACCTTTGGCAATACCTTCAGCATGCTCTATGGGCTGGCCGGGGGAGCAGCGAGCATGGCGGTTATGGTGGCTGCAAAGAAAAGCGGATGGCTGGGAACCGTGGGAGTCAGCATTTTGGGAGGAGTTTTCCATAATATCGGGCAGCTGTTGGTGGCATCCTGGGTGGTGAAAACATGGGGCGTGTTTGCCTATTTTCCCCTGCTTTTTGCAGCCGGGGTGGTGACTGGAGGGATTATCGGGCTTTTGGGCGGTCTGGTGGCGGAACGGATCGGACCGGCTTTGAAGCGGGGAGACAAATGATAACAAAGATAACAGAGTACATTATTCCATAGCAATTTTTTCCAAAAAGAGTTATACTGGAACAGATAAGAGGCTGCAAAAGCCAGAGAGCCTGGCAGAGAGAAGGCTTTAAAGGGAAACGCGGCGGTTGCGGCAAAATAAAAACCGGGAGGTTGGGGTACAGATGGTATGTGATGGAATTAAAAAGCTGGTACAGTATGGTGTGGAGACCGGGCTATGTGAGGAGGAAGACAGAATCTATGTGACAAACCGGATTCTGGAGGCTTTGCATATGGACGAATATGAGGAGCCGGCCCGAGAGTACAAGGATGTGGATCTGGAGGAGACATTAAAGGAGCTTCTTGACTATGCCTGCCAGCAGGGGATCATTCAGGACAGTATCGGGTATCGGGATCTTTTTGATACGAAGCTGATGGATTGTCTGATGCCACGGCCATCGGATGTGACGGACAGATTCTGGGAGATTTACAAAAAGCAAGGCCCGCGGGAAGCCACCGATTATTTTTATAAGCTGAGTCAGGATTCGGATTACATCCGCAGATACCGGGTTAGCAAGGATGAGAAATGGGTCACAAAGACACCTTATGGGGATCTGGATATCACCATCAATCTGTCCAAGCCGGAGAAGGATCCCAAGGCGATTGCCGCGGCCAAGCTGGCCAAACAGAGCGGCTATCCCAAATGTCTCTTGTGTATGGAGAATGAAGGGTATGCAGGAAGGCTCAATCATCCGGCCAGGAATAACCATCGGATTATCCGTATTACGGTCAATGACAGCCAGTGGGGATTTCAGTATTCTCCTTATGTGTACTACAACGAGCACTGCATTGTGTTTAATGGCCAGCATACGCCCATGAAGATCGAGCGGGCGGCCTTTGTCAAGCTCTTTGATTTTGTGAAGCAGTTCCCTCACTACTTCCTGGGTTCCAATGCGGATCTTCCCATTGTGGGTGGTTCTATTTTAAGCCATGATCATTTCCAGGGAGGCCATTATACCTTTGCCATGGCCAAGGCAGGTATAGAGCAGAGATTCGTGATGCCTGGCTTTGAGGATGTGGAGGCCGGGATTGTGTATTGGCCCATGTCCGTTCTGCGGCTGCGGGGAAAGGAGCCGGAGAGACTGACTGAGCTGGGCGATAAGGTACTGGGAGCATGGAGAGAATATACCGATGAGGTCGCTTTTGTCTATGCACAGACAGATGGAGAGCCTCATAATACAATCACGCCTATTGCCAGGAAAAATGGGGAGATGTATGAGCTGGATCTGGTGCTTAGAAATAATATAACCACAGAGGAATTTCCTCTGGGCGTATACCATCCCCATCAGGAGCTGCACCATATTAAGAAAGAAAATATCGGCCTGATTGAGGTTATGGGACTGGCGGTTCTGCCCTCCCGGCTGAAGGACGAGCTGGCTCTGCTGGGCGAATACCTGGTTGAGGGAAAGAATGTCCGGGAAAATGAGATGCTTAAGAAGCATGGAGACTGGGTAGATGAATTTTTGCCCGGATATGAAAGGATTACCAGGGAGAACGTCCATGAGATTTTGCAGGATGAGGTAGGAAAGGTATTTGCCCGGGTGCTGGAGGATGCAGGTGTGTATAAATGTACTCCGGAGGGACGAAAGGCCTTTGGCCGGTTTTTGGAAAGTACAGGGTTTAAGCCTTTTGAATAAATGGGATTTGCACAGCAGCAATGCCGGCCCGGTGGGAAGCCACCGGGCTGTTTTTGTAACATTATCGAGGCAGGTCTTTGCACTGTATATTTTTTGTGCTATGATAGGAAGGTGTTTTTGGAATATAGGAATGATGGGGCAGCAGTTTGGCGGGGATGAAACGAGGAAAATATGAAGAGATGGATAGGAATACTAATTTTTGCCGGGCTTTTGACGGGATGCATGGAGGCAGGGGGAAAGAGAACATTTGATTCTCAGTACTTTGATTATTTTGATACCTTTACCAGCTTTACTGTCTGTGCGGAGGATGAAGAGCAGTTTCAGGAGTATGAAGAATTGTTTCAATCAGAGCTTAAACGATATCATCAGCTGTTTGATATATACGAAAGCTACAGCGGAATCAACAATATAAAGACAATTAATGAGAATGCCGGAGCCGCCCCGGTTCAGGTGGAGGATGAGATCATAGAGCTTCTGGAGTTTGCAGGAAAGGAGTATGAAAAAACCGATGGGAAGGTAAATGTGGCTATGGGAAGCGTGCTCTCTGTCTGGCATGGGTACAGGCAGAAGGGGGTGGAAAGTCCAACGGATGCCCGTCTTCCCGACAGGCAGGAGCTTGAGAAAGCGGCAGGTCACACGGATATGGAAAAGGTTGTCATAGACAGACAAAAGGGGACAGTATATCTGTCAGATCCGGATATGAGTCTGGACGTGGGAGCAGTGGCAAAGGGATTTGCATCTCAGAAGATCTGTGACAAGCTAAAGGCTGCCGGTGTCACCTCTGCCCTGATCAATATTGGAGGAAACGTCCAGACAATCGGGGGAAAGGAAAATAAAAAGCCCTGGCGGGTGGGCATTCAGAATCCCGAGCTGTCCGGTGCCCAGCCATATCTTCACGCATTGAATCTGCAGGACATGGCACTGGTAACCAGCGGAACCTATCAGAGGTATTATGAGGTGGACGGAGCGCGGTATCACCATATTATTGACCCGGAAACCCTTATGCCCAGCCGGGGGTATGAATCGGTAACGGTTTTATGCCCGGATGCCGGGATGGCGGACGCCCTTTCCACAGCGCTGTTTAATATGTCTTTTGAGGAGGGGCAGAAGATGATTAATTCCATGGCAGGAACGGAGGCCTTTTGGGTTTTTGAAGACGGGAGTCAGGCGTATAGTTCCGGGTTTGAAAGCTATGTGGAGGAATGACAGGAGGAAGACAAGAGATGGCAACAGGAAATAAGAGTTCTATAAAGAGCAGTGCAATGTTGGTGCTGACCGCGCTGATCTGGGGAGTGGCCTTTGTGGCCCAGAGTGAGGGAATGAACTATGTGGGGGGATTTACTTTTAATGCCAGCCGCTTCCTGATAGGAGGAACGGTGCTGATTCCCTGCATTTTTTTGCTGCGAAGATTGAATCGGGAACAGTGGGAAAGTATTTCCCGGAAGGAAAAGGAACAACAGACCCGGATGGGAATTTTGGGAGGAGTGTGCTGCGGAAGCTTTCTCTGTATTGCCAGCTCTCTGCAACAGTTTGGAATCGCCCATACTACTGTGGGAAAGGCGGGATTTATCACGGCTCTCTACATAATTATTGTGCCAGTATTGGGGCTGTTTATGAGAAAACGGGTTGGACTTAATGTCTGGATCAGTGTGGCTCTGGCGGCAGCGGGCATGTATATGCTCTGCATTACGGAAGGGTTTTCTGTGGGAAAGGGAGATTTTCTTGTGTTTCTTTGCTCCCTTGGCTTTTCCCTGCATATTTTGGTGATTGACTATTTTTCGCCCCAGGCGGACGGAGTGGTGATTTCCTGTGTGCAGTTTTTTACGGCCGGAATCGTTTCCGGAGTGCTTGCCCTGGTACTTGAAGAGCCGTCCTGGAAAGGGGTGACGGCGGCGTGGATGCCGGTTTTGTACGCGGGGGTAATGTCCTGCGGAGTGGCCTACACTTTGCAGGTAGTGGCACAGAAAAATATTGCACCTACGGTGGCCTCTCTGCTGATGAGCCTGGAATCCGTATTTTCTGTTTTGGCAGGATGGGTTTTGTTGGGACAGAGACTGTCTGCAAAGGAGATGGCCGGGTGCGGTTTGGTATTTGCAGGAATCATCCTGGCGCAGCTTCCAATGGAAGCTTTGACAAAAAGGAAAAAAGAATGAGAACGATTTTTGAAAGGCGGATTCTGCGGCTAAGCGCCGCAGAATCCGTTGTTTACTGCTTGTCTGCCTGGGCCATTTTCAGGGCGCGGACCTTTAAGGGAAGTCCGAACAGGGTGATGAAGCCGTCCGCATCGTGATGGTCATACAGATCACCGGTGGTGAAGGAAGCCAGGGACTCGCTGTACAGAGAGTAGGGGGAGGAGGTGCCTGCCTTGATAATGTTGCCTTTGTACAGCTTGAACTTTACCTCTCCGGTTACATACTGCTGAGTAGATTCCACAAAGGCCTGAACAGCTTCCCGAAGTGGAGTAAACCACTTGCCCTCGTAGACGATCTGGGCCATCTTGTTGCCCATATCCTTTTTCACTTCCATGGTGGCCCGGTCCAGCACCAGCTCTTCCAGCTGCTGGTGAGCTTCCATCAGGATAGTTCCGCCGGGAGTCTCATAGACGCCGCGGGATTTCATGCCAACCACCCGGTTCTCTACGATATCAACAATACCGATACCGTGTTTGCCGCCCAGCTCATTGAGGGTGCGGATAATGTCAGAGACCTTCATTTTCTGACCGTTGACGCTGGTGGGAATACCTTTTTCGAAGGTCATGGTCACATACTCTCCCTCGTCCGGAGCTTTTTCCGGAGTCACTCCCAGAACCAGCAAATGATCGTAATTGGGCTCGCTGGCAGGATCCTCTAACTCAAGACCCTCATGGCTGATATGCCACAGGTTGCGGTCACGGCTGTAGCTGCTGTCAGCGGAGAAGGGAAGGTTGATGCCGTGCTGACGGCAGTACTCGATCTCGTCCTCCCGGGACTGCATGGTCCATACATCAGTCATACGCCACGGGGCGATGATCTTAAGATCCGGGGCCAGCGCTTTGATGCCCAGCTCAAAACGGATCTGGTCATTGCCTTTTCCGGTGGCCCCGTGGCAGATGGCGCTGGCGCCTTCCTTGCGGGCAATTTCCACCAGGCGTTTGGCAATAGCCGGGCGCGCCATGGAGGTGCCTAAGAGATACTTGTTTTCATATACAGCATTTGCCTGTACGCAGGGAATAATGTAATTGTCACAGAAATCGTCTACCAGGTCTTCGATGTACAGCTTGGCGGCTCCGGACAGCTTGGCCCGTTCTTCCAATCCGTCCAGCTCATTGCCCTGACCACAGTCAATGCAGCAGCAGATAACTTCATAGTCAAAATGCTCCTTGAGCCACGGAATGATGGCAGTGGTGTCCAGTCCGCCGGAATAGGCGAGAATTACTTTTTCCTTCATTTTTATATCCTCCTGAGATTTTGTGTCGTAAAGCTGAATGCTAACAAGCTTATTTTCGAGCAATTCCTAAGGCTTTTCGCAAATTTTTCCACCTTCTTTTGCAAAAGGTAGATGACGTTCATAAATATACAATATTTTTCCGGGAAATGCAAGAGGGAAAAAGATAAATTTTAAAAGAGGGATTGCATAATATTCATTTATAATGTATAATTATGAAACGCTGGCCGAGGGGCCGCCGAATTTTTTTGAAAAAAGGCTTTTCTTATAAGAGGAAACCACCTATAATGAGTAGGATGTATCCTTAGGAGACAGCTTTGTGAAAAAGAAAGCTGAAAACCCCTTCCCATTGAGGATAAGAACCATGTATGGCGACAGGCGGACGCTGCAGCTGTTTATAGAAAGGCGTTGCGGGAAAACGAAAAACAGACGGAGGAAAACACAATGATCAGAGTTGGAATTATAGGAGCAACAGGATATGCCGGGGCAGAATTAGTGAGGCTTTTATTGCAGCGGGAGGATGTGGAGATTGTCTGGTACGGTTCCCGCAGCTATGTGGGAGAGGATTTTGCTTCTATCTATAGAAATGTGGCTCATCTGGTGGAGGAGCCTTGTAAGGATGACAATATGGCAGAGCTGGCTAAGATTGCGGATGTGATCTTTACAGCCACGCCTCAGGGATTTTGTGCTTCTCAGGTGACGGAGGAAATTTTGTCAAAGACGAAGATTATTGACCTGAGTGCTGATTTCCGCATCAAGGATGTGGAGGTTTATCAGAAATGGTATAAGCTGGTTCACCCCACCCCTCAGTTTATCGCTGAGGCAGTTTACGGACTTCCTGAGGTGAATAGGGAAAAGATAAAAAAGGCCCGGCTGATTGCCAATCCCGGATGCTATCCTACCTGTTCCTTCCTGACCTTATATCCGATGGTGAAGGAAGGGCTTATTGACACAGGCACCATTATTATAGATGCCAAGTCAGGAACCTCAGGGGCAGGCAGAAGCGCCAAGGTGCCCAGCCTATACTGTGAGGTCAATGAGAGCATGAAGCCTTACGGGGTGGCCAGCCATCGCCACACGCCGGAGATCGAGGAGCAGCTTTCCTATGCGGCGGGAAAGCCGGTGGTGTTAAGCTTTACTCCCCACTTGGTGCCTATGAACCGGGGGATTTTAGTGACAGCCTACGGAACCCTGACAAGACCGATGGCGACCGAGGAGGTCAAAGAGATTTACGATAAGTATTATAAAGAGGAATACTTTGTGCGGGTAATGGAGCCGGGAATGGTGCCTCAGACCCGCTGGGTGGAGGGAAGCAATTTTGTGGATATTGCGTTTAAGATTGATGAGAGAACCAACCGGCTGGTGATGATGGGAGCCATTGATAATATGGTGAAGGGCGCTGCCGGGCAGGCGATACAGAATATGAACCTGATGTTCGGCTTGCCGGAAAATACAGGGCTAAAGCAGATTGCAGTATTTCCCTGATGAGGGAAAATATACGTCCAGGCGCGGCATCGGATTTCAGGCCGGTCGGGGTAAGGAGCTGATGACAGGACGAAGGAGGATAAAGTCATGGGTGGGACCATGAGTATCATCATCCGGGAGATGACAATGGATGATTATGACAGGGTATACAAGCTGTGGACAGAGATCCAGGGCTTTGGGATCCGGTCCATTGATGATTCCAAAGAAGGTGTGGAAAGATTTTTGAGGCGCAATCCCACCACCAGCGTGGTGGCAGAACAGAACGGAAGAATTGTGGGAGCTATTCTTTGCGGCCATGACGGGAGGAGGGGATGTTTCTACCATGTGTGCGTGGCCGGGGATTACCGAAAGCACGGGGTGGGGCACAGGATGGTCCAATATTGTATGCGGGCCCTTAAGGATGAAGGGATCAACAAGGTGAGCCTGATTGCATTTAAGAGCAATGCAGTGGGAAATGCATTCTGGAATGGGGTTGGCTGGACTAAGAGGGAGGATTTAAATTATTACGAGTACACTTTAAATGAGGAGAATATTACAAAATTTGTATAGTGGGAACGAAGCATTGTATTGAAAACAGGAGGAAAGGACAGATGAGACACATTGAAGGCGGAGTGACTGCAGCCCGGGGCTTTCAGGCAGCTTCAACGGCGGCAGGAATCAAGTATAAGGATCGGATGGATATGGCAATGATTTTCAGCCAGGCGCCCTGCCGGGTGGCGGGAACCTTTACTACCAATGTGGTGAAGGCGGCGCCGGTTAAATGGGATCAGCAGGTGGTAAAAGAGTCCGCCTATGCTCAGGCGGTTGTGGTCAATGCGGGGATTGCCAATGCATGTACAGGAGCTGAGGGGTATGGATATTGCAGGGACACGGCCCAGGCCGTATCAGAGCTTTTGAAGTTGCCAAAGGAGGCTGTTTTGGTGGCGTCCACAGGCGTTATCGGCATGCAGCTTCCCATGGAACGGATCCGGACGGGAATCGGCAAAATGGTGCCTGAGCTGGATGACAGTGTAGAAAGCGGTACATTGGCTGCTCAGGCCATTATGACCACTGACACTCAGAAAAAGGAAGTGGCAGTTCAGGTGGAGATCGGCGGCAGAACGGTGACTGTGGGAGGTATGTGCAAGGGCTCCGGAATGATTCACCCCAATATGTGCACCATGCTGGCCTTTGTGACCACGGATCTGGCCATTTCCCGGGAGCTTTTGCAGGAGGCGTTAAGTGAGGATATAAAGGATACCTATAATATGATCTCTGTGGACGGAGATACCTCCACCAATGACACAGTGCTCCTTCTGGCCAATGGCATGGCTGGAAATCCGGAAATCACAGAGAAAAACCAGGATTACGAGACGTTTTGTAAGGCGCTGAATATGGTTAATGAAACTCTTGCCAAAAAGATGGCCGGAGACGGAGAAGGGTGCACGGCGCTGTTTGAGGTAAAAATTATCGGAGCAGAGACAAAGGAGCAGGCAGTGACGTTGTCTAAGTCTGTGATTACATCCAATCTCACAAAGGCGGCGATATTTGGCCACGATGCCAACTGGGGAAGGATTCTCTGCGCCATGGGATATTCCGGGGCTCGGTTTGACCCGGAACAGGTGGACCTGTTCTTTGAGAGCAGGGCAGGAAAGTTAAAGATTATAGAAAACGGTGTGGCCCTTCCCTACAGTGAGGAGGAGGCCACGAAAATCCTGTCAGAGCCGGAGGTGACGGCTACCGCGGATATCAAGATGGGAGAGGCCACCGCTACCGCCTGGGGCTGCGACCTGACCTTTGACTATGTAAAGATCAATGCGGATTACCGGTCATAGGAGGAGAATGATTATGGAAATGGATAAAAGTGTCATGCAGAAGGCGGAGGTGCTGATTGAGGCCCTTCCCTATATTCAGCGGTTTAACCGGAAGATTATTGTGGTAAAATACGGCGGCAGCGCCATGGTGGACGAGGATCTGAAGCACCGGGTAATACAGGATGTAGTGCTTTTAAAACTGGTGGGCTTTAAGCCGATCATTGTTCACGGAGGCGGCAAGGAGATCAGCAGATGGGTGGAGAAGGTGGGAATGGAGGCTCATTTTGTCAATGGTCTTCGGGTGACGGATGAGTCTACCATGGAGATCGCCGAGATGGTTCTCAACAAGGTAAATAAAAGTCTGGTGCAGCTGGTCAATGAGCTGGGAGTGAAGGCTGTGGGGATCAGCGGCAAGGACGGAATGATGTTAAAATGTGAGAAAAGGTATTCCGGCGGGGCTGATATCGGCTTTGTGGGAGAAATCACAGAGGTGAATCCCAAGGTGATTTATGATCTGCTGGAAAAAGATTTTCTTCCGATTATCTGTCCCATAGGCTTTGACGAGAATTTCTTAAGCTACAATATTAATGCAGATGACGCGGCCTGTGCCATTGCCCGGGCGGTTAATGCGGAAAAGCTGGCATTTCTGACAGATGTGGAAGGCGTTTACCGGGATTTTAATGACAAGAGCTCTCTGATTTCGGAGATTACGGTGGATGAGGCGAAGGATTTTCTGGCCGGCGGCGGACTGGGAGGGGGGATGCTCCCAAAGCTTCAGAACTGTATTGACGCCATTGAAAACGGGGTGAACCGGGTACATATTCTGGACGGACGGATTCCCCATTGCCTGCTTTTGGAAATCTTTACCAACAAGGGTATCGGGACGGCAATCCTAAGAGACGGGGATGAAAGATATTATCACTCCGAGGCGTGAGAGACATCAGGCTGCGCTGTCAGCCTGTGAGCGGCAATGAGATCGTTTGAGGAATAAAAGGAGGAGCAAGTGGAAAAACAGCAGTATATTGAGCGGGCAGAACAGGCATTTTATAAGGTATACAACCGTTTCCCGGTGGTATTTGACCGGGGGGAGGGGGTTCATTTATACGATACGGACGGGCAGGAGTACCTGGATTTCGGCGCAGGGATCGCTGTCATGGGATTGGGATATGGATGCAAGGAGCTTAAGGATGCCATGAAGGGACAGATTGACAAACTTTGCCACATATCCAATTTGTTTTATAACACGCCAGCTATTGAGGCCGGTGAGAAGCTTTTAAAGGTATCCGGCATGGAAAAAGTGTTTTTTACCAACAGCGGCACCGAGGCAGTGGAGGGACTTTTAAAGATTGCCAAGCGGTATGCCTATGATAAGGGAATGGCGCCGGATTATGAGATCATTGCCATGAAACACTCATTTCACGGGCGCAGTATGGGAGCCCTTTCCCTGACAGGAAATGATCATTATCAGGAGCCCTTTGCGCCGCTGGTTCCGGGGATACGCTTTGCGGATTTCAATGATCTGGAGAGCGTAAAGGCTCTGTGGAGTGAGAAAACCTGCGCGGTGATCATGGAGACGATCCAGGGCGAGGGCGGGATATATCCGGCTACGGAGGAATTTCTTGCCGGAGTCAGGGCGCTGTGTGATGAGCATGACGCTCTGCTTTTGCTGGATGAGATTCAGTGCGGAATGGGAAGAAGCGGTCATATGTTTGCCTGGCAGGGCTACGATGTAAAGCCAGATGCCATGTCAGTGGCCAAGGCTCTGGGAAATGGCGTTCCGGTGGGAGCGTTTTTGGCCAGAGGCAAGGCAGCGGCGGCAATGGTGCCGGGAGACCACGGCACCACCTACGGCGGCAATCCCTTTGTCTGCGTGGCGGCCTCCAAGGTGCTGGATCTCTTCGAGGAAAAAAGAATTGTGGAACATGTGAGAAAGTTGGGGGCGTATTTGTGGAAAAAGCTGGATGAGCTTGTGGAAAAATACGATTGCCTGGCAGCTCACCGGGGAAAAGGACTGATTCAGGGGCTGGAATTTACAGTGCCCGTAGGGCCATTGGTCACCCATGCTCTTTTGGAGGAAAAGCTGATCCTGATCAGTGCAGGGAGCAATATTATCCGTTTTGTTCCGCCTCTGGTGATTGAGGAGAAGGATGTGGATGAGATGGCGAGACGGCTGGCTGCGTCTATTGAGGCAGTAACGATTTAAGAAGGAATCTTTGGCGGATGCATGAGAGTAACAGTTCAAGGGTTATCAGAACGGTTATGTATGAGAGAAGGAGAAAGCCATGATTGAGAAAAAAGTAATTGGAGCATGGACGGAGGAGCTGGCATCCAAGGCTCCGGTGCCGGGAGGCGGAGGGGCTTCGGCCCTGGGAGGAGCCATGGGGGCAGCTTTGGGACAGATGGTTGCCAATCTGACCATAGGGAAAAAGCGTTATAAGGATGTGGAGGAAGAAATCCAGTTAAGGCTGTCCGGGCTTGAAAAGCTCCAAAAAGAATTTCTGGTGCTGGCAGATAAGGACGCGGAGGTGTTCGCACCGCTTTCTAAGGCCTACGGGCTTCCCGCAGATACCAGAGAGCAGAAAGAAGAGAAGGAGCGGATTATGGAGGAGCGTCTCCTGGCCGCCAGTCTGGTTCCTTTGGAGGTAATGGAGAAGGCCATGGAAGTCCTGGATATTTTGGAATATCTTGCAGAAAAAGGAAGCCGCATGGCCATATCGGATGTGGGAGTGGGGGTCCAGTTTGCCCGTGCCGCCCTGACCGGAGCCGTGATGAATGTTTATATTAACACCAAGTCCATGAAGAACCGAGAAAGGGCAGAGGAGTTGAATGCGAAGGCAAACGGACTGATTGAAGCAGGAACCAGGCAGGCAGACGAAATATACGAAAAGGTGCAAAGGGGACTGGTCTCATAACAGCTTTTTGACAACAGGAGGGATTGTATGATTGTGCTTAAGGGGGCGGAGGTTTCTGCCAGAATTAAAGAAGAGGTGCATAAGATACTGGCCGGATGGGAGAAGGAAGCGCCGAAGCTTGCTATTGTCCGGGTGGGTGAAAACCCGGATGATATGTCCTACGAGCGGGGAGCAAAGAAAAAGCTGGAAAGCTTTGGCCTGAGGGCAGAGTCCTGTGTATATCCGGCAGACATTTCTGATGAGGATTTCAAAAATGAATTCAGAAAGATCAATGAGGATCCGGGTGTGGACGGAATTTTGCTTTTGAGGCCTCTGCCGAAACAGATTTGCCAGAAGGATATTGAGACAATGATCGATCCGGCCAAGGATGTGGATGGCATCTCTCCGGTAAATATGGCCAAGGTTTTTGCCGGAGATGCCACCGGCTTTGCACCCTGCACGGCGGAGGCAGTGGTGGAGGTGTTAAAACAGAAGGATATTCCAATTACCGGAAAAAGAGTGGTGATTGTGGGGCGCAGCATGGTGGTGGGAAAGCCTCTTTCCATGCTGATGTTAAAGGAAAATGCCACAGTCACCATCTGCCATACCCGAACCAGGGATCTGATAGAAACCTGTCAGGGGGCTGAGATTCTGGTGGCAGCGGCGGGAAAGGCGAAAATGCTGAACGGAGAATACGTGGCAAAGGATGCGGTGGTGGTGGATGTGGGAATTAATGTGGACGAAAACGGAAAGCTGTGCGGGGATGTGGATTTTGACAGCATTCAGGAGAAGGCTTCCATGGCGACTCCCGTGCCGGGAGGCGTGGGAGCGGTGACTACGGCAGTGCTGGCAAAGCATCTGGTGCTGGCGGTTGCCAGATAAGAATGAGCAGAAAAGGAGAGAGCAAATATGGCAAAGGTTTTGCTGGTAAACGGGAGCTGTAATGAGATGGGGTGTACTTATACGGCGCTGACAGAGGTGGCCGCGGCCCTGGAAAAGGAGGGACTGGAGACAGAGATTTTCCAGCTGGGAAGAGAGGCAATCAGGGATTGTGTAGGTTGCGGAGGCTGCAGAAAGCTGGGGCGCTGTGTATTTGATGATGATGCGGTAAACGGCTTTGTGGACAAGGCCGGCAAGGCAGACGGATTTGTGTTTGGCACGCCGGTGTATTATGCTCATCCCAGCGGCCGGATCTTGTCATTCCTTGACCGGGCTTTTTATTCTGGCGGCAGCGCGTTTGCCTGCAAGCCCGGAGCTTGTGTGGCATCGGCCAGACGGGCGGGAACCACCGCGTCACTGGACGTGCTGAACAAGTATTTTACTATCAACCGGATGCCGGTGGTCTCGTCAAATTATTGGAATATGGTACATGGCAATACGCCGGACGAGGTTCGTAAAGATCTGGAAGGGCTGCAGATTATGCGGGGCATCGGGCAGAATATGGCCTGGATAATCAAGTGCATTAAGGCCGGGCGGGCGGCAGGCATTGAGTGTCCGAAGCCGGAGGCAAAGGTGAGGACCAATTTTATTCGGTAATACTGTAGACAAAAGGAATGTTTTGTGGTATCATGGGAGCACTCGGAGCGGCAAAAGCAAAATTTAGCAGCTATTTGTGCCGGTCCGGGTTTGGAAATGACTGGGGAAACTTTGCCGGTTGGTTTTAGCAGTTGCTAAAAGAAGCGGAAGGGGTGAAAAGATGAAGTAAGATTCCTGTGAAAATAACAGCACAATGGTTCAGGTCTGTGCGGATTGGCGTGCAGTTCTCTTTTGTTGCTTTTTATTTGCAGGAATCCTACTTCATTTTCACCTCTGTTTATGGGAAGACACGTCCGTACAGATGCGGCAAGGGGAGAAGTCCGGCCGGTCTGTAGCGTTGCGATGCATATTTGATCTTTCGGCTATACTCGCGAGCATACTTATCTGCCAAATGATTGGGTGATTTTCCTGAAAATAAGGAAACTATGTTGGCAAAAATCATTTGGCTCACGGGTATAAAAACAGTTGTGGGAAGGATTCCTGCGGCTGTTTTTTTGTATGCGCAGGCCCGCATAGGAAGGTTTGCTGTCAAAGCAGTATGCAGGCCGCGCGGCGAGCAGAGGACAAATTTGCCTCTGCTGGATTATGCCATTGGCCTTGAGGCTGTAAGAGGAGGAATCGATATGTCATTAATACAGGTTTCGGATCTTTCCTTCACCTATGAGGGAAGCTTTGATCCGGTGTTTGAAAATGTGTCGTTTCAGATTGATACGGACTGGAAGCTGGGACTGACCGGGAGAAACGGAAGAGGCAAAACCACTTTTTTGCGGCTTTTACAGGGGGAGATGAAATATTCAGGTTCCATCTCATCCTCTGTAATGTTTGATTATTTTCCATGCCCGGTGAGAGAGAAAAGCCGGCTTACCTACGAGATTTTGGAAAGCTTGCCGGGAAGTGACCGGTATGAGTTCTGGGAGCTATTGCGGGAGCTTAATAAGCTGCAGGTGCCGGAGGAGGTGTTGTACCGGCAGTTTGACACTCTGTCAGGCGGGGAGCAGACAAAGGTGCTGCTGGCGGCTTTATTTCTTCAGAAAAATTTTTTGCTGATTGATGAGCCGACCAATCATCTGGATCAGGAGGGAAGACGGCTGGTGAGCCGCTACCTGGATAGCAAAAAAGGTTTTATTCTGGTGTCCCATGACCGGGTGTTTCTGGACGGCTGTGTGGATCACATTCTGGCCATCAATCGTGTGGGGGTTGAGGTGCAGAGGGGAAATTATTCTTCCTGGCGGGAGAACCGGCAGAGACAGGATTCTTTTGAGCTGGCAGAAAATGAGCGGTTGAAAAAGGAAATCCGTCACCTGCAGGCAGCAGCCCGCCAGTCCCGGGGATGGGCAGAGCAGATTGAATCCATGAAGATCGGACGGCATCCCGTAAAAGAGGAGACCTTTATCGGGACCCGGGCCTATATCGGGGAAAAGTCCCGGCGGATGCAGCAAAGGAGAAAGAATCTGGAACGGCGGCAGAACCGCGCCATTGAGGAAAAGCAGAAGCTTTTGAAGAATGTGGAGACAGCGGAGGATTTAAAGCTGGTTGCCCTTTCCCATCATTCAAGACGGCTTGTGACCTTAAATCAGGCGGTGCCGGGATATGGAAGTCCGCCTCAGCCTGTGTGCCGGGAGATTTCTCTGGAGGTGTGTCAGGGAGACCGGATTTTTTTGCAGGGGAAAAACGGATGCGGAAAGTCCACTCTGTTGAAACTCATATTGGGAGAGGAAAAGGTCAGCTTGTGCAGTGGAACCTTATGGCAGGCGGGGGGACTGAAGGTTTCCTATGTGTCCCAGGATACCTCTTTTCTTAAGGGGAATCTGAGAGCTTACGGAAAGGCTCTGGGCGTGGAGGAGCACTTATTTCTGACCCTTTTGCGAAAGCTTGATTTTTCCAGGGAGCAGTTTGAGAAGCCGGTGGAGGATTACAGCGAGGGACAGAAAAAGAAGGTGCTTCTGGCAGGCAGCCTGTGTCAGCAGGCTCACTTATATATCTGGGACGAGCCGTTAAACTACATTGACATGGATTCTCGGGTGCAGATTGAGGAGATGATCTTAAAATTTCGGCCCTCCATGATTCTGGTGGAGCATGATGAGGCCTTTGCCAAGAGGGTGGCCACAGGGGAGATACAGGTACTGGCCCATGACGAATCAGCAGAGTGATTCGTCATGGCATGAACCGTAAGCGGGCCTATTTAAAGGATCGCCCCGGTTTTGTGGAAGGCAATCCGCTCTTCGCCGTTTCTTATGTGGATGATGCCGCAGTATGTAAAGCCGTTTTTCTTTAACATATTCTGCATGGGTATATTATCCTGATGGGTGTCAATCCGCAGATTACCGTTGCTCTCCTTAAAGCACCAGTTGACACAGAATGTGGCAGCGCCCTTGCGGATGCCCGGGCAGGCCACCCGATGCATGACGCCGTAGGGCCTGTCATTTAGCCAGGCTCCGTCCCAGATCTGTGCATAGTCAGGCTCTGGTTCCATGGAAAAAAAGAAAATTCCCAGGGCCTGTCCGTCTTCTGTGCACAGATAGCTTTGGCCTGTCTGTATGTCGTCAATAACCTGCTCTTTTGGCGGATGATTGTCGCCCCACTGTGTAGGATTGCCGTGATCCTTCATAAATTGTCTTGCCATGGCGTACAATTCCAGGGCTGTATCCAGGTCCTTCATTGTGGATTTTCGTATTTCCATGTGTGTTTTACCTTTCTGCGTGATTGATTTATATGCTATAACAGTTCAGATTCCCTTTCAGCGGTTACTATATATCGCCAGTTTTCGTCAACTGCCGGTCTTTTTGCGCGTCAGGGCCGCTAATGGATATCAAATAGTCCCAGCTGCGTCATTTGATATTTTTTCTGGTAGGCAGGGATAATGTCCTTCATCCGATAGAGAATTTTGTACCGGTCACATTCCCGGGAAAAAAGATTCCACAGACGGGCGGCATCCGGACTGCTGCACTGATACTGATAGCCATATCTGCGCCGGTAAAGATCCGCAAGACCCTGGCCGGGAAACAGCTCCTCCAGCCGGCTATAGTACCAGTCCCTTTGATTTCCTCTGAGTGTCATGCCAAATGCCGCATAGATGAACCGGGCGCCTGCCTGGTGAGCCAGGCGGACAATGGAAAGAATATTTTCCTCACTGTCCTCCAGCCAGGGGAGCACTGGCATCAGCAAAATGCCGGTAAAGATACCGGCCTGGTTAAGGGTATCTACCATGGCAAAACGCTCGCTGGAAGGGGGAACCCCCGGTTCAAGCTTTTTGGACAGGCCATCGTCCGCCGTGGTAATTGTGACCTTGCACAACACAGGAGAGTGTTCCCGGATACACTGCAAAATGTCCGTGTCACGCAAAAGCAGCGTGCTTTTGGTGGCAATGGCGGCCCCGAAGCTGAAGGCATCGATCAGCTCTAAGGAGTGGCGGGTCAGAAGAAGCTCCTTTTCAAAGGGATTGTAGGGATCGCTCATGGCCCCGGTTCCCACAACACCGGTGCGGACCTTGCGCCGCAGGTCATTGCGGATGGTGAGCAGGGCATTTTCCTTAGCCCGGACCCGGTCAAATTCTTCAATATGGTAGCAGTCGGACCGGCTGTCGCAATAGATACAGCTATGGCAGCATCCCCGATAAATATTCATGTTGTAGTCAATGCCGAACCATTCCCGGCTCTTTGTGGCAGTGACAATGGTTTTTGCAGGAATGTATTCCATGGGCTTCTCCTTGTCTGAGCGGGTTCCTTATTCTGTCAGTGTGTGTACCATTATAGCAACGAATAAAGAGAATGTAAATAGCGGGCTGAACCGGCTTCATGGTAAACACAAGTTTTTAGTAATCTGAGAGGCACGCCTTGGAAAAGGGGAGAAAAGCAGCTGGAACTGGCTTATTTTGGTATATGGAAAGTTTCCTTGAATGACGGGAGAGGATATGATATAATGTGAACACTTAGCGAGGATTTTTGAGCTTAGTGTGAGCCATACCTGACCACTTAGCGAACCGGAACCGCAGGTGAACGGTGAGGTTAGTGGACATGGTATACGAATATACGAGTTTCGCACCACAGATGAGGTTGGATCTCACAAAAAGAGGAGGCATGGTTATGAAAAAGGTAATTACGATCAGTCGTGAGTTTGGTACCGGCGGACGGGAGATTGGGTTCCGTTTATCGGAGAAGCTGGGGATTCCGTTCTATGACAAGGAGATCATCTCCATGGCGGCAGAGGACAGCAACATTGCGGAGGAAGTATTTCATGCCCATGACGAGATCATTCGGGAGCAGGAGCGGGTGAACCATGAGTATGTGTCCGTAAACCCCTTCTCCGTATTGTATGAGGTTCCGGTACAGGATCAGCTTTTTATGGCCCAGTCTCAGATTATCCGCAGGCTGGAGCAGGCGGGCCCCTGTGTAATTATCGGCAGATGTTCCGACATCATCGTGGAGGATGGTTTTCATGTTTTCATATGCGGCAGCATGAAAAAGAGAGTGGAGCGCATGCAGAAGCTGAAGGAGGAGAGCGCCAGGAAGATGGAGGCCCGCATCCGGGAGATCGACCAGAGACGGCGGGATTATTATCAGTATTTTACCGGCAATGAATGGGGCAACCCCAGGAATTATCATTTGAGCCTCAACAGCACAAAGCTGGGGGTGGAGCGGTGTGTGGAGATGATACTGGCGTGTCTGGCTGTGGATGGGAGATAATAAAATAATAATTAAATAGACAGAAACTGACGGGTTTATGGCTGCCCGTCAGTTTTTTGTTGTGCAGGTTTTTATAGGGAACGACACAATTCTGTTGCCGGGTTTAAAAGCTGCAGAATTTCTTCTTTGGTGTATACATAAGGACTTTTTAAAAGGGATGCGAGAAAATCAACCATGGCAAGTCGTATTCCGGATTCCTGGATAGAAGTGATATTTCCTTTTGAATGGCTTTTAAAATTAGATAAAATGACATTTTTTTCGGTTGCATTTTAATTAAAACAAAAAGGAACATGGAAAGTGCTGCAATTAATTATACGGATAAATTCCGAAATTACCTGCGGCGGTTCTAAGCGCCAGTGGCGCTTGTTCAGAACCGACCGAAAGGTCATGTAGACTGGGGAATATGCTTGGCCCCATAACGTTACTGGCTCCTTGTTCAGAACCCCAGCTCCTCCCCCACCAGCACCACCTTAATTTTCCCTGCCGGCCGGCAGATCCGGGTGCGGACCATGGAGGCGCAGATACTGGTTTTGCTTAAGCAATCGGCGCAGGTTCCGGTGACGGTGCAGGGATTGTCATTCTGAAATCGCTGGGCGTTGATTGGGGCCGCGATGGAGCGGGCGCGGACACAGGCATCCTCAATGGTCTTTGTAACTTTGTTCATGCCGGCCACCACGATCACGCTTTTGGGACCGTAAATTAGGGCGGCCACCCGGTTGCCGTTGCCGTCAATGTTGTAGAGCTGTCCGTCCTCGCTGATGGCATTGCTGCTCATCAAGTAGGTGCCGCAGAGAAGAGCCTTTCGCATCAGCTCCTGGCCTTCCTCCGGCGTGGCGGCGGTGGCCCGGTCAATGACCGGGTTAGTCTCTTTTACCTTTTCGATAATCCCTAACTGGGCTAAGGTGGCAGAGCCGCCCCAGGAAACCGTGTCCCCGGCAGGAATCAGGGAGAGAACCTGCTCTACGGCCTCCTGGCCGGTGGGACAGTAAAAGGCTTCAAAATGGCGGCGTTTTAAAGCCTCCGCCACTTTAGGGCCCAACTTGTCAAAGCGTTTTTCCAAAGGGGTTGTGCGTTCGTTCATGATTTACCTCCTGTGATGATTGATGTTGGTGAGTTCCTAGTACTGCTGCCCGGCGGGGATCGGCAGACGGCAGTAATTCTCCCGCATCAGGGCGATCTCCGCCTGGTAGCCATTGAGGTCATTGGGCGTTTCCAGATAAAAGGGAAGGTGCCTTAAGGCCGGGTGATTCACAACCCGGACGAGGGCCTCCTTTCCAATATGGCCTTCGCCGATTTTGGCATGGCGGTCCTTGTGAGAGCCCAAGGGGTTTAAGCTGTCGTTTAAATGAATAGCCTTTAAGCGGGAGAGGCCGATCACCTGATCAAATTCATGGATCACCTCATCCAAATGGTTCACAATATCGTAGCCGCCATCCCACACATGGCAGGTGTCCAGACAGACTCCCATATGGTCGTTTAAATTTACCCGGTCCAAAATTTCCCGCAGTTCCTCAAAGGTCCTTCCCACCTCGCTTCCCTTGCCGGACATGGTCTCTAACAGCACGGTAGTGGTCTGCGTTGGCTCTAAAATCTTATTCAGCATTTCGGCAATGTATGCGATGCCTGTCTCTGCGCCCTGCTTTACATGGCTTCCGGGATGGAAATTGTAGCAGTTGCCAGGCGTGTACTCCATCCGCCTTAAATCATCCTTCATGGTCTGACAGGCAAAATCCCGCAGATGTTCATCGGCGGAGCAGGCATTTAAGGTGTAGGGGGCATGGGCCAGGATCCGATGGATTCCCTGCTTCCCGGCGTAGGCCAGGAACGCTTCGATGTCCGAGGGATTGAGCTCCTTGGCATTCCCTCCTCTTGGATTCCTGGTGAAAAACTGAAATGTGTTGGCATTTATTTTTACGGCCTCCTTGCCCATGGCCAGGTAGCCTTTGGAGGAGGAGAGATGGCATCCGATTGTCAGCATAAAATTTCCTTTCCGATAATGTTTTGGGCGAACGTTTTCTATAAATATATCGTAACGGAGGAAAAAAGTAAATCTTTTTTTATTGTTTCCTGCGGGGTAACAGTTCAATGGTTATCTGAACTGTTACCCCGCAGGAATTTGCCCCTTGCCTGAATCGGTAAAGGGATGTATAATTCAGGAAAATAAAGGGAAATGGAGGATAAGGATGATAAGCTTGTGTATATTTGATCTGGATGGTACATTGCTTGATACATTGAAGGCGCTGACCTATACAACAAACCTGGTGATGGAGCATTTTGGCCTGGGTCCGGTGGATGAGGAGCATATGAGGAGATTTGTGGGAGACGGCTATAAGATGCAGCTTAAACGGGCGCTGCGCTTTTGCGGAGATGAGAAGCTGGAGCATCTGGAGGAGAGCTTTCCCGTTTATACGGGATTGTTTGCCAGATATTGCCTGTATCAGGTAAAGCCCTATGAGGGGATACCGGAGCTTCTGACAGGACTGAAGGAGCGAAATATCCGGATCGCTGTGCTGTCAAATAAGCCCCATGAGCGGACATTGGAGAATATAGAGACCGTTTTCGGAAAAGGGTATTTTGACTATATAGCCGGCGAACAACCGGGGATGCCCAAAAAGCCTGACCCGGCAGGCGTGCTTAAAATTTTGGACACATTGAAGGTAAAACCGTCTGAATGCCTGTATTTTGGAGACACAAACACAGATATGCGGACAGGCCTGGGAGCCGGGCTGACAACCGTGGGGGTAACCTGGGGATTTCGCGACCGAAAGGAGCTGGAAGCATTTCATCCTTCATTTATTATTGACCATCCCCGGCAGGTCCTGGAACAGATTCTCTGATATTTTTTGTTATTTTTAACCTTGGTTATGGATTTTTTTAGGATTTTAAGGTACTCTGATAGTGAAGGATAAAAACATCAATCACACAGGAGGTATCGACTATGAGCATGGGAAAGCCAACGAAAATTTACGCAAAGGACAACCCGGAGGTAGCACTGAAGGTTACGAAAGGCCATTTTTCCTCTGACCGTTTTCATATTAATTATTACATTGACATGACCTCTTTAAAGATGCGCCGCAAGGATGCTCAGGAGGTGGCAAAGGCCATGGTGTCCCGCTATGTCAGTCGGGTAAATCTGTCAGCCAGTATGTCCCTGGTAGGCGGAGAAATGGAGCAGCTGATGGCCTCTCTGGCTACAAAGACCCCCATCGATACCATTATCTGTATGGACGGTTGCGAGGTGATCGGGGCTTACGTGGCAGAGGAGCTTTCCAATGTGGGTGTCACCACTTTGAACAGTCACCACACCAGCTATATCATCACACCGGAGTTTGATTCCGCCGGCCAGATGGTAGTTCGGGACAATATCCGCCCGATGATAAAGGACAAGCACGTTTTGGTGGTGTTGGCAACTGCCATGTCCGGAAGAACCATTGCCAAGAGTATTCGCTGCATCAATTCTTACGGCGGCATTATTGAGGGGATTTCCGTGATCTTTTCATCAGTGGATGAGATCGATGGATATCCGGTAAACTCTGTGTTTGGCGTATCGGATCTTCCTGATTTCCGGCTTTCGGACCCTGCGGACTGTCCGGATTGCAACAATGGTATCAAGCTGGACGCGATTGTCAACAGCTATGGGTATAGCATTTTAGATTAAAGGCAGCAAAAACTGATACACAAAATAAGATCCGATGCCCCCTGATATGGAGGCGCCGGATCTTATTTAATATCAATCTCATTTTCAATCATTTGCAGCAGCCGCTTTTCATTGCGAATCACCACAAAGCCCTGTTCTTTTGCAATGCAGCCATCCTTTTTAAGTATGGCCACGATCCGGGAAACCGTTACAGGATGGGTACCTAAGTACTTGGACATCTCCAGAAAGCTCATGGTTTTGGGGAGAACCTTTTTTCCGTCTTTGATGATGTGAAAGTCCAGGAGGAGACGGCACAGGCGGACGCTGGCGCTGTCCTCTAAGGCCTGTTGAAAATGACTTAAAACCTCCTGAAAATTGGCGGCGGTTGCCTGCAAAATCAGACGGTTGAACTTTAGATCCTCATCGAGAAGCTTGCGGAAAACAGAGCCTGACATCCGGTGAAGGATGCAGCGGGTCTTGGTCATCTGAACTAAGTGGCTGGGAACCACATTGCCAGTGATCTGTTGACTGTTGGTGACACTGAGCAGCAAAGCCATAAAGGAGATGATCCGCGGCCCCTTCATATAGAGGTATACCCGTTCCTCTCCACTCCGGGAGTAGCTCATCAGGGCCACCAGACCGGATTCCAGATAGTAGAGAGAATCGCTCTGGGCCTTATTGTCAGGAGCATAGATAATTTTATTTTTTTCTACGACAATCCGTTCCCCATAGGTAAAAAAACAATCAAATAATTCGTTTTTTGTCTCCATAGATTTCTTACCGTCCTTGATGTATCATGTGTTGTATCCACACAGTTGTCTGAGAAACCGTTTTTCTCAGGCAAAACGGGAATTGTGTGATGGCTCTGAATACAGTATATCACTTTTTATCAAATTTTACCATATTTTTAAAAAAACTTAACATATGTTATACTATATTAGCCAAACGCATGTTAAAATAATAACAGTAAAAAAGGAATGGAGGTATTTATCAATGAGCAATTCTTCTGTTTCAGTCAGCAGCAAAGCAATTCATTCCCTGGTGGGAGTGGCGATTATGTTGCTGTTTTGTCATCTTCCCCTGCGGCTGCCGGAGGTGACTCCCATTGGCATGGAGATTATAGGGGTATTTATCGGAACCTTATATTTGTGGACCACGGTGGATCCGGTCTGGTCCAGTCTTCTCAGCATCTTTATGGTTGGCGTGTCCAGTTATGCACCGATGAATCAGGTGCTGTCTGCCGCCTTTGGAAATCCGGTAGTGATCCAGATGCTGTTTTTGATGATTGTTATGAATGCAATGGTTTATAACAAGCTGACAGCCTACATCGGTCGTTTTTTTCTTACCATGAAGATCAACAGTGGCCGTCCCTGGGTGTTTACGGCCATGTTGATGATAGGCGCCATGCTGATGGCTGCTTTTGTGGGGCCGTTTTCGCCGATTTTTCTGTTCTGGCCGGTGCTCTACGACATTTTCCAGGAGATCGGCATCAAGAAGGGGGAGAAATATCCCACCATTATGCTGATTCTGGTAGCTATCGCCACGCTGCTTGGCTTTCCGGTGCCGCCCTACAGCGGCAATTCTTTGGCCCTGATCGGCAACTATGCCGGCATTACGGAAAATATGGGGAACAAGGTGATGATCAACAGCGCGGCTTACCTGGCGGTGGCTTTGATCTATAGTTTTGTGTCCATTGCAGTGATCGTGCTATTCTGCAAGTATGTGCTGCGGCCGGATGTGTCCAAGCTTAAGAATCTGGATGTGGATATGCTGAAAAAGAATCCCCTTCCTCCGCTGAATGGCAATCAGAAGTTCATGGCCATCTCTTTTGTGATTTATATTATGGCCATGCTGCTGCCCAGTATTTTTCCCAAGCTGGGGATCATGCAATTTTTAAGCGCCAACAATTACGGCATTGCCTTGGGCTATACAGCGCTCCTTTGCTGTGTCAGCCTTGACAGAAAGAAGCACGAGCCGGTTCTGCCCTTTAACAAGGTGTTGAACAACTTTGCCTGGGGAACCTTTTTCCTCTGTACAGCAGCGATTCTCCTGGGTAGCGTGCTGACCAATGAGTCCACAGGGATTTCAGCATTTTTAAATACCATCCTGCGGCCCATATTCAGCAGCATGTCTCTGGTGGCATTCTATGTGACCCTGTTGGTGATCACTTTGCTGCTGACCAACATTTGCAACAGCTTGGTAGTGGGAATGCTGATGCAGCCGGTGATCGCTTCGTTCTGTCTGTCAAGCGGGATTAACTCGGCACCGATCACATCGCTGATCATCATTTTTGTGTTGGCCAGCGCCTCCGTGACGCCCTCGGCCTCACCCTTTGCGGCCATGATTCACGGCAATAAGGAGTGGCTGAAATCCGGAGAGATTTATAAGCATACCATGATGTTTGCTGTTATTGAGCTTATTTTGGTGATTGTGGTGGGTATCCCGATTGCATCAGCGCTGATTCACTAGTGTTTGTTTGATTTCTTTGGGTACAACGTAATTGTAAGGGTATCTGGCAGTTACGGGCAACTATATTTTATTTCAATGAAGGAGGAGTTTGCTATGGAAACCATTAAGTATTCATTTTTGCCTTCCATCCTGACCCGTCAGGCAGAATCAGAGGAAGCCATGTTGGCAGAGTTTGAGGCTGGTAATTATACCATTGAGAATCCGCTTGTCAAGTATAATCCCTATCTGATCAACCCGCTGGCTGCAGTGGTGCTTTTTAACACAGAGAAGGAGACGGCTGTGACTGTGACGGTGTTGGGTAAGGAGCATCCCCTGGGAGATATCCGCCATACGTTCCCGAAGGCCAAGACTCATATTTTGCCTATTCTGGGCCTGTATGCAGATTATGACAATACGGTCGAGATCGAACTGTATCGGGGTTATAAGAAAACCATCCATATCAAGACAGAGCCTTTGGGCAAAGATGTGCCGAAACTGATTCATATGAATACTACAGCCGGTTATCTGCGGGATCAGATTATTATCATTACACCGGCTCTGACGCAGCTGGCTACCGGCTTTGACTATCAGGGCGAGATCCGCTGGTATCTGAATATTCCGGTAGTATTTGACTTAAAGCGCTTAAAGAACGGCAATATCTGTGTGGGTACAGACCGCCTGCTGCAGATTCCTTACTATATGTCCGGAATTTACGAGATGAGCATGGCAGGTAAGGTTTATAAGGAATTTGGAATTCCGGGCGGATACCATCATGACCAGTTTGAGATGGAAGATGGCAACCTGCTGGTTCTGACGGAGGATCTGAGAAGCGATACGGTGGAGGATATGTGTGTTCTGGTAGACCGGAACACGGGCGAGATTTTAAAGACCTGGGATTATAAGGACTTTTTGGATCCGGGCTGCAGCAAATCAGGTAGCTGGTCTGCCCATGACTGGTTTCATAACAATGCCGTGTGGTATGACAAGAATACCAATTCCCTGACCTTCTCGGGACGCCATATTGATTCCATGGTCAATATTGATTATGATACCGGCAAGCTGAACTGGATTATCGGCGACCCCACCGGATGGCCGGAAAAGTATCAGAAATATTTCTTTACTCCTGTGGGAGACGGTGAGTTTGACTGGCAGTATGAGCAGCATGCAAACCTGATTACCCCGGACGGGGATGTGATGTGTTTTGACAATGGGCATTTCCGTTCCAAGATCCGGGAGCATTACCGCCTGAACAAGGACAATTTCTCCCGGGGCGTCCGCTACAAGATCAATACGGATGATATGACCATCCGCCAGGTATGGCAGTATGGCAAGGAGCGGGGAGCGGAGTTCTTCTCTTCCTATATCTGTAATGTGGAATACTATAAGGAAGGCCACTATATGGTTCATTCCGGCGGTATTCAGTATTATAAGGGAGTGGCCTCTGAACAGTTCGCCGCATTGATGCAGGACGATCCGGATGTGTCCACCAGAAGCATCACGGTGGAGGTGTTAGATGACCAGGTGATGATGGAGCTGGAGGTGGAGGGGAACTTCTATCGGGCAGAGAAGCTTCATCTGTACCATGATCAGGAGAATCTTACCATGGGCAAGGGAGTATTTTTGGGCTCCATGGGAGTGACCAAGGAATTTGATACGGATATTCCTCTGGAGTCCTCCGGTGTCCTGATTCCGGAGAAGTACGGTTCCGAGCTGGTTGAGGAGGATGACCGCTTCACCTACCGGGCAGTCTTTGAGAAAGGGCAGCTGGTTATGCTGATGTTAGAGCAGGGGGAGGAAAAGCATCGTTATTATATCTCCACGGCCGCTAACAAATTTGAGGCTCTCTGCTGCGGAACCTTTATCAACAAGGACGGACGCGCCATTATGCTGAGCGTCAACAAGGCGGGACTTTCCGGCGACTATGATGTGCGTGTGATTGTGGATGATGAGAAGTTTGAGACAGGAATTAAGATTCATTGCTGATGAAAATCCAATAAGGTGAGATAATGTAAGACAAGGCATGCAGGCCGGGGATGAGGATTCCGGGGTCTGCATGCTTTTGTTTGATGATGAGGAATGATCAGAGTAAAAAGAACATTGACTTCCTGAAAATATTCAGTTAAACTTACAAAAAGCAAACAGGATTTAAAGCAAAAGTCAGACAAAAGGAGGGACTGCCCATGGGAGCCAATGAATCGAATATGATACATTTTGCCGAAGATGAGGTGATTCTCAGACAAGGTTCTACAGAAAAAGCATTGTATAAAATCATACATGGAAAAGCCATTGTCTATTTCAACTATGGCGAGAAAGACGAGTACATGGTGGGCATGCTCTCGGAACAGAGATGCTTTGGCGAGTTATCGATTTTATGTGATAAACCCAGCATCTATACGGTGGTAGCCTACGAAGATGTTTTGGTCATGCGTATTCCGGAAGAAAATTTTGATGAGTTTATCAGAAACAACAGCGCTAACGCTATCAGTATCATGCGAAATCTGGCCAATACCCTTCTGACCTTTAGCTGTAATGTCAATATGGTATTGGAGGAGCTGAAGGAGGAAAAAAAGATCAAGCCGGAGGCTTATCAGGATATTACCAGCAAGGTTCGTCTCTACACGGCTTTGGATTCAAAAAATCAGTCGCGTTTTACCACTTCTGTTTAGACAGGAAAAAATTGCGAGGCAAATTGCAAGGCCATGGAAATAGAACTGATTGCAAACAAAGGGGCGTTTGAATTTCAGAGGGAATATAATTTAAGCAAGGAGCCGGTTCGGATGGATTTGCTAATCATCCGGAAGCTGCGGGATGTGCCGGTTAAAAGCGAGATCGGTTATGTTTTCAAAAAGTACAATGTTGTTGAATATAAAAGCCCGGATGACGGGCTGACGATTGACGACTACTACAAGACAGTCGGATATGCATGCCTTTATAAAGGTCTGGCGTGTTGAGGGACTTTTTTTAGGAAGAGATCGAAGAAGAGATAAGAGAGGCAAAGAAGAAAGCCGAGAAAGAAGTAAAGGAAAAGGTCGAGAAAGAGGTAGAGGAAAAAGTCAGGGAAGAGGCGCAGGAGACTGTAATGGAGATGATTAAGAATCTCATGGCGAATATGAATTGGACATTCGATCAAACAGGAGATGCCCAATGATTTGGTGCGCTTGGAGCGGAGTCCTCCCTGCTGTATACGGATATCATCGTGCAGCTGGAGGACGACAGCCTGGCAAATGTTGAGATCCAGAAGATTGGGTATGCATTTATCAAAAAGAGTGGCTGTACAGATTTCAACAGCAGTCCAATACGGGATTTGTATTGGAGCGGCTGCAGCATAAAAATCGGAGGTTAAGAAAGCCTATGGATGATACGAGGCTGACAAAAAGGGAATCCTGTTTCTGTCAGACAACCAACGCCGTTTTATTAGCGGGAATAATTATGCTGTTCACAGGCATATATTATTGTGTTATCAAGGCAGGTATCCCTTATCAAGATCCGCCGTTGGAGCTACAGATACAGTATGCCGTCAATATGGGGATTGGAGAAATACTGGTAAAGGATGGTTTTCTGATGTCCCTGTGCGGAATGGCTGTCCGTTTGCTTTTTCAATTCGTATGGAAGAAAAGGCGGAAGAAATGAAATCTTTGGAAATCGGATAACCTTAAAATTCAGGATGGCCGTTGTGCAGGCTTCGCCGATAGGAGGTCGGAGACTGACCCGTGATCTCCCGGAAAGTAGCGCTGAATTTACTTGTATTCTGGTAACCCAGCCCGAATGAGATATCTTCAATATTGAGCTCCGTTTCCTTTAAAAGCTCAGCGGTTCGACCGTATACCGCTGAGAAAGGTTTTCGGTGAGTTCCTTGTGGACAGCTTTTACTACTTCTACCTGCTGCCGCTGATAAAGGCCAGGAGTGCAATGCAATCATATCTGCCCTGTCTTCCGATTGGAGGATAACATGAGCAAAAAACATCTTACATTCGATGACAGACTGGCAATCCAGGCAGGGCTTCAGCAGGGAATGAGCATGGCACAGATCGCAAAGAACATTGGCAAAGACATGCCAGAGCGCCTGCGGAGGGAAAGGCAGCGCGGCTGGCTGACCGGCTGGTGCCCTATACCCTGGCCGGCACGGCTCTTGTGTATCTTCTGGCCAGGAATGTATCAAAGGCGTTGTCTGTTTTGATGGTGGATTTTTCCTGTGCCTTAAAGCTGGCTATAGAAGGACAGCTGGCGGCAGTCATCTGCATTGAGGATCCTCTGCGGGAGGAATACGGCCTACCACATCTGCCATGGCTCATAATGTTTCCACTCTGATGATTGGGCTGAACAGCATGAAAAATCTGGTGAAATAAGGGTAAAGTGTCCCTGACAGAAAGCAGTATTCTGTCAGGGGCATTTTTTGTACGCCCAGGTATATAATTTTTTATCCATTACCTATTGACACAGTAGGTAATAGGTGCTATGATTACACATATCATAACAATAGGTAATAAATGGAAGGGAGATACGGATTTTTCCTGTTCTCAAAGAAGGTAAACCTTATGGCATACTATTTTGAAAAGCTTGTCAGAGAAAATTTCCGTTTCGGACGAATGTTGTGGTAGATGAAGAAGTGAAGCCCAAAAACATTCGATAACGAAAGGAGATACAACAATGTCAGATTATAAATTTGAAACACTGCAGCTTCATGTCGGACAGGAAAATCCAGACCCTGCAACCGATTCCCGGGCCGTGCCGATCTATGCAACCACCTCCTATGTATTCCATAACTGTGAACACGCGGCCGCCCGGTTCGGTCTCGCTGATGCGGGAAATATTTACGGCAGACTGACCAATTCCACGCAGGATGTGCTGGAGAAGAGAGTGGCGGCTCTGGAGGGAGGCGCAGCGGCGCTGGCCCTCGCCTCAGGCGCCGCGGCGATCACCTACACTCTGGAAGCCCTTGGTTTAAACGGCGGCCATTTCGTGGCACAAAAGACGATTTACGGCGGCAGCTACAATCTGCTGGCCCATACGCTTCCGGGATTCGGCATTACAGCCAGTTTTGTAAATATTCACGATCTGGCCGAAGTGGAGGCTGCCATCCGGGAGGACACCAGGGGGATTTACATTGAGACGCTGGGCAATCCCAACAGTGATATTCCGGATATTGACGCCCTGGCAGAGCTGGCACACAGGCATGAACTGCCCCTGGTGGTGGATAATACCTTCGGCACGCCGTATCTGATCCGCCCCATTGAGCATGGTGCAGATATTGTTGTACATTCCGCCACAAAATTTCTCGGCGGTCACGGCACCACCCTTGGCGGAGTGATCGTGGATTCCGGCAAATTTGACTGGGCGGCAAGCGGCAAGTACCCGGCTGTCGCAGATCCAAATCCCAGCTATCACGGCGTATCTTTTGTAAAGGCCGCTGGTCCTGCCGCCTTTGTGACCTACATCCGCGCAATCCTTTTGCGGGATACCGGGGCCACGATCTCTCCCTTTGCGGCGTTTCTGCTTTTGCAGGGAATTGAAACCCTGTCGCTTCGCCTGGAGCGCCACGCAGAGAATACCCAAAAGGTAGTAGAGTTTCTAAGCAGCCACCCTCAGGTGGAAAAGGTCAATCATCCGTCCTTGCCTGACCACCCGGATCACGAGCTGTACGAGAGATATTTTCCTAAGGGAGGGGGCTCTATCTTTACCTTTGAAATCAAGGGTGGCGTAAAGGAGGCCCACAGGTTTATTGACAGTCTGCAGATTTTTTCTCTGCTTGCCAATGTGGCCGATGTGAAGAGTCTTGTCATCCATCCGGCCACCACCACCCACAGCCAGCTGAGCGAAAAAGAGCTGGCGGAGCAGGATATTAAGCCCAATACCATCCGCCTGTCCATTGGTACCGAGCATATTGACGATATTATTGCGGATTTGCAGAAAGGCTTTGAAGCAGTGAAGGAGGCATAAAATTATGAGCAATATTTATACATCTGCCGATCAGCTGATCGGAAAAACTCCTCTTTTGGAGCTGACACATATAGAGAAAGCCCTGGGGCTGAAGGCAAAGATAGTAGCAAAGCTGGAATATTTCAATCCGGCCGGCTCGGTGAAGGACCGTGTGGCCAGGGAGATGATAGACGAGGCGGAGGCGGAGGGAAAGCTTACAGCCGACACGGTGATTATTGAGCCTACAAGCGGCAATACAGGGATTGGCCTTGCATCCGTGGCGGCGGCAAGAGGCTACCGCATCATTATTGTCATGCCGGAAACCATGTCTGTGGAGCGCAGACAGCTGATGAAGGCCTACGGCGCAGAGCTTGTGCTCACGGAAGGAGCTAAGGGGATGAAGGGGGCCATTGCAAAGGCCGAAGAGCTTGCGGCCGGGATTCCGGGCAGCTTTATTCCCGGCCAGTTTGTGAACCCTGCCAACCCGAAAGCCCACAGAGAATACACCGGCCCCGAGATTTACGAGGATACCGATGGAAAGGTGGATATTTTCGTGGCAGGCGTGGGAACAGGCGGAACCATCACCGGTGTGGGAGAATATCTCAAATCCAGGAATCCGGATATCCGGATAGTTGCCGTGGAGCCGAAAACTTCCGCGGTACTTTCCACCGGTGTGGCCGGAGGCCACAAGATTCAGGGAATCGGAGCCGGCTTTGTCCCCGATGTCCTCAACAGGGATATTTACGATGAGATTATTCCGGTCTCTGATGAAGATGCTTTCTTTGCCGGTAAGCTGATCGGCAAGAGCGAGGGGATCCTTGTGGGTATCTCCTCCGGGGCAGCTGCCTTTGCTGCCATCGAGCTGGCGAAGCGTCCGGAAAATGAAGGAAAGACCATTGTCGCCCTGCTGCCTGATACCGGCGACAGATATTTGTCCACGCCGCTGTTTGCCGGGGAGAACGAGTGAGATGATGATTTCAACAAGAGGGAGATATGCGCTGCGTGTGATGATTGATCTGGCGGAGCATGCCGGGGACGGATATATACCTATGAGAATCATTGCCCAGCGGCAGAATATCTCCCTGAAGTACTTAGAGCAGATCCTTCCGCCCCTGGCCAAAAACGGTATGATTGAAGGCTTGCAGAGAAAGGGCGGAGGGTACAGGCTGACTGCCGCGCCGGATACGTACCGGGTGGGTGATATCCTGCGGCTTACGGAAGGAGATTTGGCGCCGGTGGCCTGTCTCGGTTGCGGGGCGGATGCGTGTGAGCGGGCTGAACACTGTAAGACACTGCCTATGTGGAAAGAGTTTTATCGGATGACAAATGCGTATTTTGACGGGATTACCATAGCAGAGCTAATGAAATCCCGGCGCGGAAGGGAAGAAGCCTGAAGAGGGCAGGTAAAATCATGGTATCAATCGCGGTTTGTGACGATGAGCTTCTGGAATGTTTAAAGATATCGGCAAGGATCCGAAGCCTGATGGAGGAGATGGGAATATCCTGCTGTGTGGAGCGGTTTGGCAGCGGGGAGGAGCTGCTAAAGGCGCTGGAACGGTTTGATATTATTTTTCTGGATATTCTCATGGCGGGGATGAACGGCATGGAGACGGCCAAGCGGTGCCGGGAGCTTGCCTTTGAGAAGACCTTGATTTTTTTTACCTCCAGCCGCAGCTATGTATGGGATGCTTATGACGTGGAGGCATTTCACTATCTGGTAAAGCCGGTGGAAGACGAGAAGCTTAAGACTGTCCTGAGACGTGCGGTAAAGCGGGAACAATGTGCCTGTGGGGACTACATCGTGGTGAGCCGGGAACGGCAGAGGAGAAAGATTTTTTTGGATTCTGTCTGGTATTTTGAGATCAAAGGCAGGCAGATCGATGTCCATCAGGAAAAGGGAGTTTTTACCTACTATGAACAGATCGGGCTGCTGGAAAAACAGCTTGAGGGAAAGGGATTTTTCCGGTGCCACAAAAGCTATCTGATCAATTTAAAGCATGTGGAGGTATACAACCGGCAGGAGGCAATACTGGAAAACGGAGAGCGGATCATCATTGCCAGGCGCAGGTATGAAGCATTCTGTCAGGCAATTCTGGCCTCAATGAAGGAGAACGGGGGAATCCTATGAGACTGGCAGCATGGATATGGGATATTTTTTTGCCGCTGATTGACTATCTTTTATATGTCTGGTGTGCTTCCTGGTTTTTAAGAAAACATTTGGAGGGAACACAGAGGGAAGAGGGAGCCTTTGCCGGGCTTCTTTTTGGCTGTTATGGAGGACTGACAGCCGTATATCTGGAGAGCGGGGGCATTCCCTATATTGTTTACGCCATGTGCAGCCATGGGGTGCTTGCCGGGCTGGCCATGGCAGTGTTTCGGGGAGAGAAAGAAAAGAAGCTTTTGGCAGTCGTTATTTTGATGGTGATGACCAGTCTGATCTGGAATTTCAGTGAATCTCTTTTGTGTTGTCTGGGGCTGATTTTGATTCGTGCGGCAGCTGGCAGCTGGCAGGGTGTCACCATGGGGGCGCGGGTTGCCCGAATCATCACACTGATAGCCCATGGGATTGGCCTGGCTGCCATTATGCTGTTGTCCGGGGCGCTGAAACCGGTTTTTACGGACAAGAGAAAAAGCTGGTATCTTGGCTTGTCTGTAGCTCTTTTTTGTATTATCTTGGTGACGGATCTGGCCAACTGGGCTGCCAGCAATGGGATCCTGGTTCAGGATTGGAGGAAATACGGGCTGTATGAAAATCAGCTGATCAGCCACAGTGCCATGTGTATCTTTACCGGGCTGGCCATGGCGGCGGCAGGAGCTTTAGTGTTTGGCATGGAGCGGATGGTTCGGGAGGAGAGAGCGGGAGAGGAATATTGCTCACAGGTAATGTATTATCAGATGATGGAGGAGCAGTACAGCCAAATGGAGCGTCTGCGGCATGATATGAAAAACCATGTGATTGCCCTGGAAAGCCTGGTGCAGAACCGGCAGTGGAAAAAGGCCAGCAGCTATCTCAGAGAGATGGCGGGGGCCGGGGGCGTGGAGGCGGAGGATGAGGTCACCGGAAGCCTGGTGATCGATGCCCTTTTTTACCACAAAAGGAGACAGGCCGCAGAGAGAGATATCCGATGGCAGTGTGACGCGAGACTGCCGGCAGATTGTCCGGTGAAGGAAATGGATCTGTGCATTATTGTGGGAAATATATTGGATAATGCCTTGGAGGCATGCTTTCGGATCCGGGAGAGGGAGACGGAAGAGGCCGGGAAAAAGACTGGGGAAGGAGAGGAAGAGAGAGATAAGCCGTTTATCCGGATCTATATGGGGGCCGTGAGGAAATGCCTTTTGCTGGAGGTGCGAAACAGCACGGATCTGGCGGAGGGCCAGAAGGATTTTAGGAGCAGGAAGAAGGAACAGGGGGTACATGGCCTGGGGCTGGGGAATGTTCAGGCGGCGGTAGCCAGATATAACGGGGCGGTGCACAGGTCGGTGGAAAACGGGGTTTTTGTTATCTCGGTTTTGCTGCCAATGTACCGGGAAAATTAAATCATGCGGCCATACATGTCATCAAAGAATCCTTATGTTACAGGATGCTTAGCTTCTCTTTTATATGCGCCGAAACAAGAGACAGGGCGGGATGTTTATGGCCCGTGTAAATATTCGGAAAAACGATTCAGGAGAAGGAGGATATCCTATGAATGTAAAGACCATGGAAGGCCTGGCGGGAGCCAGCGCCAGTATCCGCATGATTTCCACTCCCATGAGTGTGGCAGATGAGGCAGAGCGCAAGGGCGACACGGACAAGATGCAGCGGGCGCTGGGCTATGCGGCAGGGCTGACGGAGCAGGCGGCGGACTACGGCGAGAAGGCCAGCGAGGGAATGAAGCTGGATGCCACGGAAGCGAAGGAAAAGGAGAAGCTGCAGCAAAAGGAGCTTGTTGAGGCGCGGATCAAGGAGCGCGAGGAGCAGGAAAAGAGGATCGAGGCTAAGAGACAAGAAGACGCGGATCCGGATACGGTGGAGATCAGTGAGGAAGGAAGGGCCCAGGTGGAGATGAGCGGCTCTGCTGTGCCGGCATCGGCGGACAGTGTACCAGCTGTAGGGTATGATGAGCCGGGAGGAGCTGTAAAGATGGCTTTGGAGATCGGGGACAATGTGGATGTGAGTGTATAACTACTTAGGCTTGACATTTGTATGTATTTGATATATGCTTAGTATACTAAACAATTTTTGAGAGGATGAGGCTATATGAGCTTTAACAGGCATGCGGCGCGTTATATTAATAATCTGTCCAACAAGCTTCGGAGAAGGATTGATGCTTTTCCCAGCAGGGCGGTCTTTAGCGGGTCTCAGGGGAAGGTGCTGCATTTTGTTCTGGCTCAGAATCGGGATGTTTTTCAGAAGGATATTGAGGAGGAGTTTAGCCTGCGTCCTCCCACGGCCACACAGCTTTTAAAGAAGATGGAGCAGAATGGTTTGATTCGCCGGGAGGTGACAGCGGAGGATGGGCGGATGAAACGGATCCTTGTCAGTGAGAAGGCCAGACAGTATCAGGACGTGGTGATGGCGGACATTACCAATCTGGACGAGGAGCTGACCCGGGGGATTTCCAGGGAGGAAATGGAGGTGTTTTTTAAGGTCATTGAGAAAATGATGCATAATATGTCCTGAAAATAGGTGCAGGCTGCCTGAAAGAGGGCGGCTGCATTTTATTGCAAATACTTAGTAAACTAATATTTTGGAGGTATTACCATGAATACAAAGAGTGTTGATTATTTGCAGGGAAGGCTGTTTCCCATGATTCTTAGGTTTTCCATTCCGGCGGCGATTTCCCTTTTGATTACAGCCATTTACAACATTGTGGATCGGATGTTTGTGGGGAACTTTAATGGGACTTCTGCCTTAGCGGGGCTGTCGGTTTGTTTTCCTCTGTCCTTTATGATGATGGCATTTGCCCTGACCTGCAGCGCGGGTGGTTCCACTTTTTTCAGCCTTTTCTCCGGTCAGGGGGAGCAGGAGAAGATGAACCGCTCTTTTGGCAGTGCCATGGTGATGGTCTGTGGATTTGAGATTGGCCTGAGTGTGTTGCTGCTGATTTTTCCTGATTTCTTTTTGCGGATTTTCGGGGTTACGCAGACAGCGTATCCTTATGCGATTGCCTATTACCGGATTGTGGCGCTGGGGTGTCTGTTTCAGGGTCTGTCTCAGCTGTTCTGTGATTTTGTGCGGGTTTCGGGAAAGCCGGTGATGGGAATGTGCGTGACAGGGCTGGGTGCAGTGACCAATATTGCCCTGGATGCATTGTTTATTATTGTGTTTGACTGGGGAGTGGTGGGGGCAGCGGCAGCAACCGTAGCCGGGCAGGTTGCTTCCGCCATTTTCGGGGCATGTCTGGTGTTTGGGAACCGGACGCAGGTGCGTGTCTCAAAGGGAATTTTCCGCCTGGAGAGGAGATTTTGTTTCCAGATTATCTCCTGCGGCTTTGCTTTTTGGGTGGCCCAGATGGCTATGGGATTTATCAGTCTTGTCTACAACAGCCAGCTGGGAAAGTATGGCGGGGATATTGCCATCAGTGTCTATGCGGTAGTGTCCAGCATCATGACCTTTGTGATCATGCCAGCCAGCGGCATCAGTCAGGGGATTCAGCCGATTTTGGGAAATAATTATGGCTTTGGCAATTACAAAAGAGTAATGTCTACCCTCCTTTTGGCTACTCTCCTTTCCATGGGCATTACCTGCCTAATATGGTTGATTGTGCTGGTATTTCCGGGACAGATTCTGGCGGCGTTTGGAGGGACAAAGGAAATGCTTCAGATCGGAATCACCGGGCTGCGAATCAATTTCTGCATCACTCCGGTTTTGGGGTTCGTGATGCTGGCGACCACATTTTTTCAGTCCATCAACCGACCCGGCCCATCGATTGCCATAACCCTGCTTCGGCAGGTGGTTTTTCTGGTGCCGTTTATCTATGTATTGCCGGTATTTTTGGAGATCAACGGAATATTCTTTGCGCAGCCGATCAGTGATCTTCTGGCAACGGTTTTGTCATTATATCTTGTTTTGAGAGAGAAAAAGCGAATGTGACGGGTTGTTTTTTGCTTTTCTCTAAAGGGCATCATTCATGGCATATTCCGCTGTTTTAGCAGATGAGAAAGTTATTATCTGCGGAGCCGGAACATCTGAACGGATTGTTTTAATTCCCCTGCCTGAAGGTGAAGCTCCTGGGCAGAGTCGGATGATTTTTCCGCAGTGGAGGCATTGGTCTGAACCACCTCAGAGATCTGCTCCATGCCTTGAGTCAGCTGGCTTAAGGATTCTGCCTGCTCCTTGGCAGACTGGGCGATGCGCTCTACCAGCTCCGTGGATTTTCTGGCTCTGGCGACTCCCTCATCCAGGGTTTTGGTGCTGTCGGCGGACAGTGTTGTACCGCGTTTTACCAGGCTGAGAGAATTCTGGATAAGGGTGGTGATATCCTGGGCTGCCTCGGAGCTTTTGTTGGCCAGACTTTGCACCTCATCGGCCACCACAGCGAAGCCTTTTCCCGCGCTGCCGGCCCGGGCGGCCTCCACAGCTGCATTGAGAGCCAGAATATTTGTCTGAAAAGAGATATCCTCAATCGTTTTGATGATGCCTCCGATTTGCTGGGAGGATTTTGAAATATCTTCCATTGCAGTGGTCAGATCTGCCATCTTCTGATTGCATGCCTCCAGCTGTGATGCCGTGTCAATAGATAACCGGCGGGCATCGTCCGCATCTGAGGAGGTGTTGTTGACCTGGACGGAGAGATCCTGGATACTGGCGGAAAGCTGTTCCACTGCGGAGGCCTGAGCCACCGCGCCTGTGGATAGCGTCTGGGAATCAGAGGCCATTTTTTCAGATTCTGTGGAGACCTGCTCTGCCGTCTGGTTAATCCGGGACAAGGCCTGGTTAAGGGAGTCTAATATCTGACCCATAGCTACCTGAATCGGCTGAAATTCTCCCCGGTAATCATTGCCGATGGACAGATCCATCTTTCCCTGTGCCATCTGATTCAGCTTTGTATTGATATCGGAAATGTATTTTTTTAATTCTGTCTTGGTCTCATGGATGGATGCCACCAGCATCCCAATCTCCGAGGTGTCCGGCTCCAGGGCAAAGGGGGAGGAAAGATTGCCCTTAGAAATCTCGCCCATCTGATCGCGGACAGCGATCACAGGAGTGAGAATCCGTTTTTTGGTAATCGTCATGACAAAAAACTGTATGATTCCTACCAGAATCATGAAAAGAAAGAGGCTTCCCATAATGATATCTGATACCAGAGCCAGCTTGTCTACCTGTGCTTTTGAGCGGGTTTCCAGGGCGTTTAAAAATTCTTCCTTTAAGGCGTTGATCTTTGTTGTAACCGAACTGTAGTCAGAGCCGTATACGTAGGCAAGCGCCTCTTCCATCTGCCCGGCCTGCACCTGCTCCATGGCGCTCTCCTCCAGAGGAACCAGGTTGTTGGAGAGAGAGGACATCTGATCGATCATGGCCTGCTCGCCGGCGGTAATGCCGATTTCCTGCATGGCGGCAACGCCCAGATCCCGGTTTTTTAAGTTGTTGATTTCATTCCAGTAGTTGTCATAGTGTACCTGATTTCCGGTGGAGGCATAAGCCCGCACCTCATTGGTAAGGTAGGCGGAGCCGTTCATAAAACGGTTGGCATTGTAGGTCAGGTTGAACCTGTCCTCAGTGGCATCATTTAATTTTCCCTTGATATTGCCGTAGGCGAACAGAAGGACAATCATCAAAAAGAGAGCCGTCAGGGAAATACCGTTTAAAATCATATTTAGTTTTGACTGATCCATTGCTTTTTTCATGTTGTGCAGAGGTCCTTTCTATAATTTTTGAGATCAATGAGTTCCTTTTCCTTTCCATTCTGATTTCAGTTTACACAAAACAGCAGAAAAGTTCAACTGGTTTTTTGGATGATTTAGTTTATGGGGAACCCATGGTTACTGTTCACAGGGTACCTATGAACGGTAACCCCTAAACGGTAACGAATAATGAATCGGTTTAGTGGCGTGTTGCAAATATATTTGAGGAATGTTATAATTGCAGCATTACAATTCCTGCTACAGCTTAGCCGGCAGCGGAGCTGCCGTTTTTTGACGTCCCCCAAAAGATAAGAGGGAACTGTAAAAACCAGATAAATCCAAGGGAAGGAACAAACAAATGAACTATACATTTTACGGCTGGAACCACAAAGCTGTACCGGCGATTACCGATGAATACAAAGGGATTTATACGCCTTGTCAGCTATATGACGCGCTGTGTGATATCTGGTGTGAATATACCTGCGCTCCCAGGCTGCGTGAGAAATGGAGCCGGGAGAACCGGACGGCAGGTCAGTGCTCCGTCACGGCGTTTCTGGCCCAGGACATATTTGGCGGCAAGGTTTACGGAATTCCCCTTCCCGGAGGAAACTACCATTGCTACAATATAGTGGGGGACTGGGTTTTCGATTTGACCAGCGAACAGTTTCCGGGGGAGGTGTTAAGCTACGAGAACAACCCGGAGCAATTTCGCGAAAACCACTTTGCCAAGGAAGAGAAGCGGCAGCGATATGAGTATCTTAAGAAGCAGCTGAAAAAACGGCAGGAGAAGGTATTCTGATAATTTGACTTTTATGGAGAGGCGCCCCCATGGAACCAGGATTTTGGAAGATCGCTGTGGTAAGCTTGGCGCTTTCATTCATAAGCGGGATGAAGCAAGGTGCAAATAGGAAAGGGAAATACGAGAATTTATTTTCCCGAATATGAATTTTATGCCAAAGAGACCATATGCCATGTGAAAGCTTCCAGCGGTTACAGCCGTTCTTATGTGAAAGAAGGACAGCAGGTGGAACTGTATTATGCCCCGGAAAACCCTGATATTTTTTGCTCCGGTTATGCAAAAACACGATAACCCCCGGGCGGTGCTTTTGTGCGGCGTGGGAATGGCGTATCCCCTGATTGGCTTTTTTGCGCCGCAGACTCGGATTTTATTTACATTCCTGGAGTGAAGAAGTTTTCAGCGATTTGGAAAGGAGAGCCTGTTTCATGGAGGAAAGGTTAAAAAAGCAGCTGGATTTTGCATTGGAAATCGATAAAGAAAAAAATATTTTCCGTCAGACCCACTTATCCGGCCACGGAAGAAATGAAAATGACGCGGAGCATGCTTGGCATATGGCAGTGATGGCTTATCTTTTGAAGGAATACTCCAACGAAGAAATTGATATTGCCAGGGTGATGATTATGTGTCTGATTCATGACATCGTGGAGATCGAGTCCGGTGATACCTATGCCTATGATGAGGAAAACCTAAAGACCCAAAAGCTGCGGGAGGACGCGGCAAAGGAAAAGATCTATTCCCTTTTGCCTGAGGATCAAAAAGCAGAGCTGATTGCCTTGTTTGACGAATTCGAGGAGAACCGGACGGCAGAGGCAAGATTTGCCCATGCCATGGATAATCTCCAGCCGCTTTTGCTGAATAACAGCAATAGCGGAGGCGACTGGAAGGAGCATGGCGTTACCTCTAAGCAGGAGATCGGAAGAGCG
>CAJUHR010000018.1:69972-90786 GCA_910586255.1 uncultured Lachnospiraceae bacterium
TAAGCAGGTGTATGGAAGGCATGAGAAGACCAGGTCCGGCTCGGAAAAACTGTATCAGGCGGCGGATGAGATCATTCGGGAAAATATACGGAAGGGAAATCTGAAGGAATAGAGAGGCTCCCGGGGGATAAAATGAACACGAATATCCGAAGAATATTTATTATATTTAATATTTTTTTGTATCTGCCGGTGTTTTTTCTGGCAATCACCCGGCTGGGCGGCAGGGACTATTCTCTGGAACAGAAGGAGAACAGCCGCCTTATTGGTGTAAGCTACATGACGATGAATAACGAGTTCTATAAAATCCTCAACGAGGAGATCAGCAATCAGGTGGAAATCCGGGGGGATAGGATGGTGCTGCGGGATCCTGCCCTCAATGTGGACAGGCAGATCCGGCAGATTGAAGAAATGCTGCAGATGGGGATTGATGCTTTAGTGGTGACGCCGGTGGACTTTAAAAGCCTGTCCGATATCCTGAAAAGGGCGAAAGAGCAGGGGGTTTATATTGTGGTAGTGGATACGGATTTGGAGGAGGACAGCGCGGTGGACTGTACCATTACCTCTGACAATTACAGCGCCGGTCAGCTGGTTGGCTGGTATTTTGCAGAGCAAAACAGGGAATCAAATCTGATTGTTATGACCCATGACGCGGCAAAATCAGGACAGGACAGAGTGCAGGGATTTTTGGACGCGGTGGAGGAAAACGACAGAATCCATGTGGTGAAACGCATTAACTGTGACGGCCAGCTGGAGATCGCCATGCCGAAAATGCAGGAGGCGATTGAGGAGAAGGTCGCCTTTGACAGTGTGTTCTGTCTCAATGATCTGGCGGCTGTGGGGGTGGCTGCGGCTCTGGACGAGCATGGAATGTCAGAGCAGGTGAAGGTGTACGGCATTGATGCCTCCCCGGATGCCAAGGCATTGATCAAGGAAGGGATGATGTCCGCCTCGGCGGCGCAGTTTCCCTCCCGAATCGGCCAGATAGCGGCAGATACCATCTACCGCCTTCTTAATGGAGAAACAGTGGAGCGAAAGATCCGGGTGCCGGTGGAGCTGGTGACGGAGGATAATGTGGAGCAGTACAGTATCGACCGCTGGCAGTGAGGATGGAGGAGCTTGAGGATGAACAGGGAGCGTTTTCCGGATTTTGTGCTAGGTACCATGAAAAATTTGAATATGGTCATCATACTGTACCTGACCATGGTGACGGTGCATAGTCTGTCTGGATATGTTTATGAAAATTCCGCGATGGATTTTTTGATACGGGTAAAACGGCTGCCTATGGAGCCGTGGAAGCTTCCGGTTTTATCCATAGGTCTGTATCTTTGCTTGCTAATTTTGCTTTCCATCCGCTGTAAAAGCAAGACCCGTTTCCTTTTTAAAACGGTCCTGGAGCTGGGAATCGTATTTGCCATCAGCTATGTGCTGAATTTCGGATATGCGGGCATGGCCCTTTTGATTATTGCAGATACCATGAGTTATTTTTCCGATATGAAGCGGAGAATGCTTCTGGTGGTTTCCGTCTGTGTGATCTATATTTTGCTGGACTATGATCTGCTGTCGGCAGGATATGCCATCATTTCCACGGAGGACTGCTGGGCATACTACAGCAGGGAGATGCAGTCTTTGCTGCTGGGAGTCCGCAATATTTTAAACTCCTTAAATACGATTGTTTTCATCAGCTATGCCATTGTGATGATTCTGACGGAGGTCAGAGAGAAGGAACGAGTGCTGGGATTGAATGAAAGGCTGAATATGGCCAATCAGGAATTAAAGCTGGCCAATGAAAAGCTGGAGGAATATGCCAGAGAGTCGGAAAAAACGGCGGAGACCAGGGAGAGGAACCGCCTGGCCAGGGAGATCCATGACACTCTGGGCCACTCCCTGACAGGGATTATTACGGGAATTGATGCCTGTGTCATGCTGGTGGATATCGCCCCGGAGGCCACCAAGGAGCAGCTGCGGGCCATTGCCAATGTGGCAAGGCAGGGAATCAAGGATGTTAGACGGTCGGTAAAGGCCCTTCGCCCGGACGCGCTGGAAAGCCTGAATCTGAAATCAGCGCTGATTCAGATGATGGAGGAGACAAAGCGGTCCACGGGAGTGGAGATCGCCTATCAGATCGAGCCGGCGCTTAAGGGCTTTAATAAGGATGAGGAGGATGTGATCTACCGGATTGTGCAGGAATCCATTACCAATGCCATCCGCCACGGGAAGGCAGACCGGGTGCAGGTTCAGATCAGCCGGAATTTTAATATGCTGAATATACACATTGAGGACAACGGGGTGGGCTGCGGCAAGGTGCAAAAGGGATTTGGTTTGCATCACATGGAGGAGCGTCTGGAAATGCTTAAGGGCTCTTTATCCTATTGCGGTGACCATGGCTTCGTCATAGATGCAGGTATTCCTATCAGATGGGGGACGGAGGAAGAAAATGATTAAAATATTGATTGCCGATGACCAGGAGCTGATTCGCCAAAGCCTGATGATCATCTTAAACAGTGAGAGCAGCTTTGAAGTGACCGATGCGGTTGCTAACGGGGTGGAGGTGATACGCTCTGTGCGGAAGGAGCGGCCGGATGTGATTCTGATGGATATCCGGATGCCGGAGATGGACGGGGTGGTCTGTACCCAGATTATAAAGGAGAATTATCCGGACATTAAAATCATTATTCTGACCACCTTTGACGATGACGAGTACGTGTTTAACGCGCTGAAATATGGGGCCAGCGGCTATCTTCTTAAAGGAATTTCCATGAAGGAGCTGACAGAGGCCATCCACAAGGTCTATCATGGAACAGCCATGATTAATGAGGACATTGCCTCCAAGGTGGTGAGGCTGTTTTCCCGCATGGCCCAGTCCAATATTGCGATTCAGGTGGATGAGAGGCAATCGGCTGATTTAAAGGACAGCGAATGGCAGGTCATTGTCCAGGTGGGAAGCGGTCTGTCCAACAAGGAGATAGCCGCAAAGCTGAATCTGTCTGACGGAACCGTCAGAAACTGTATCAGCACGGTCCTTAGCAAGCTGAATCTGCGGGATCGGACGCAGCTTGCCATATGGGCGGTACAAACCGGCGCAATTCATAAGGTCTTTGGAGAGGAAAATTGATGGAGCGGGAAGCAGGCAGGAAAAAAGCAGGAAAAGACAAAGGGGAGAAGCGATACACCGTCCGGGCAGGGCTCTGCGCTTTCCTGCTGGCTCTTATCTGGATGATTGCCAGCGATACGTACAAAATGCTTCCGGGCTTTTATGAAAACGTCATACGGATCGGCGTATTCAGCGACAGCTACTGGGGCGTGCAGAACGGCTATTCATACAAGCTTCTGGAGGATGCCATCGCAAAGTTTGAAGAGCAGCATCCGGGCGTCCGGGTGGAATATGTGAGCGGTATCATCAAGGAGGATTATCCCGAGTGGCTGTCCGGCCAGATGATGGCGGGTAGGACACCGGATCTTTTCTTTGTGCCGGGAGAGCATTTCAATGATTTTGCGGAGGCAGGGGTATTGGAGGATCTTACCCCCTTTATAGAGAAGGATGGGGAATTTTCCCCAGAGCGATATTACACCTCTGCCTATGAGTATGGAAATTATGAAGGGGTGCAGTATGCTCTGCCCTATGAATGTGCCCCCAAGCTGATGTTTGTCAACAAAAGCATACTAAAGCGGGAGGGGCTTGCCATGCCGGATAATCAGTGGACATGGGAGGATTTTTACCGAATCTGCCGGGAAGTGACAAAGGACACGGACGGAAATGGCACGGTTGACCAGTTTGGAACCGTGGGCTATACCTGGGAGGACGCCTTTGATTCCAATGGAGTCACCTTGTTTGACGAGAGGGGAACAGAGTGCTATCTTACCGATGAGAAGGCAAAAGCCGCTATTTCCTTTATTGGGAAAATGGAGGAGCTGAACCAGGGCTACAACGTTTCCAGCAGGGAGTTTGCACTGGGAAATGTGGCTTTTCAGCCCATGCTGTTTTCCGAATACCGGGCGTACAAATCCTACCCTTTAAGTATCAAAAAATACTCCGGATTTGAGTGGGATTGTGTGCCCATGCCCGCCGGCCCGCAGGGAAGCAATATTTCCCGGCTGGACACACTTACCCTTGCCATGAGCACATCCACCGTTCACTCACAAAAGGCATGGGAGCTGATGAAATTTCTGACCGGAGATGAGAAGCTTCAGTCGGAGATTTTTTACTACTCCGAGGGAGTTCCCGTGTTGAGAGCGGTTGTGGAATCAGAAGAAAATCAGCGGTTTTTTGTGGAAAATTCCGATTCGGGAAATGGGGAAAAGCTTTCCATGCTGAGCGATGCGGTGGAACAGGCGGTGGTGATTCCCCGATTCCATGATTATGACGGCGCGGTGGCGGAGGCTGACCGGGCAGTGAGAGCGATTTTAGAAGGAAATTCCAACATCAATATGGAAACCATTATTCAGAACAGGAATGTGAATCGGTATTTGAAGGGCAAGCGCTGAAGCTGTTGTGCGGAGTCTTTTTTGGAAATGAGGTGTAATGGCAGTGCAGGAGCCAAGGATTCGGGGAAGATCCCGCCACAGAAAAACAAGGAAAGGATTATGGGGGCGGAGATACGGTATTTCCTTTTGTCTCTTTCTTGCATTATTGGCGGCAACATGCATCCTTTTTGGATATCCCCATAGCCGGACAGACGGCGATACAGTCCTTGCAGAAGAAAAGACGCTCCGCAAGGATATTCCGGATACCCTTGATGAAGAAAAATGGCGGGAGCTTTTGCACGAAAATCGAATTTCGGAGGAGTTTCGGGAAGGCTTAGGCGTATTTGCCTTTGAGAGCGCAGCCCATCTGTTAAGGCAGGGTCAGGGGAATATCAATTACAGTCCCCTGAGCGCTTATTATGCATTGACGTTGGCCGGATGCGGGGCGGAGGGAGAGACAGCAAAGGAGATTTTTTCGCTGCTGCAGGCAGAAAGCAGGGAGGAACTAATAAGACAGTGCCAAAAGCTTTACCAATGGTTTTATTATTCAGGTCAGTGGGCGCAAAGGCGAGGTGAATATTATGGCGGGACAGGAACGGACGGGGGAGATGCCGTAAAAATAGGCAATTCTGTCTGGGTCTCGGAATCGGTAAAGCTGGAACGGGAATATCAAAAGCTGGTGTCCGGGCAATTTTTTGCCCCCTGTCTGTCTGTGGATTTTAAAAGTCCGAAGACCGGCGAGAATATGGGGGAATGGATTGCCCAAAATACCAATCGAGCTGTCTTTGCACCGATTTTCCCTGATTCGGAGAATCGGGTGAGTATTCTGAATACTCTATATTTTTATGGAGGCTGGCGGGAACGGTTTGCCCAAAAGGATACAAAGGAGGATATTTTTACCCTGGCGGATGGTGACAGGCAGTCTTGTCTTTTTCTGAACCAAACGATTGAATCAGGCAGTTTCCGTAAGGAGGACGGATTCACCTTATCTTGTCTGAGGACGGCAGATTGTGAGGTGGTTTTCCTTCTTCCCGATGAGGGGAGAAGGCCGGAGGATTTTCTGGGTTCGTCAGAGCTTTTGGAAGCTGTGATGAGTCCGGACAGGGGGGAGTGGGTGCAGGGGGAGATAACCTGGCAGATACCGAGATTTTCTTTTGAGAGCAGCATGGATCTGCGGAGCCTTTTTCAGGCTATGGGGATAGAGAAAATGTTCGGAGAGTCAGCGGAATTTGACAGCATATCCAGGGATCCCTTATGGATTTCTGACATGGTGCAGGAAACCTTTATCAGTGTTGATGAAAACGGGGTGGAGGGAGCTGCCTACACCATAATGCAGACGGAAGCGGCTGCTATTGAGGAGGAGCGTCCCGTACACGTGGATATGATTCTGAACCGCCCGTTTCTCTATGGAATCCGCACCAACGAAGGAATCTGGCTGTTTTTGGGGATATACCGGAGACCGGAGGGATTTTCGTAAGACATCAGGAGGCCTTCCGGGCGGTTGCGGATTTTCGGGTTAAATAAGAATATGACAAATGTCATGAGAAAATATGACACATGGCAGACAAAAGGAGTGACACATGTTAGGTGAACATGTGCCGCTTTTTTTATATACTGAAATCACGATAAGCAAGTACATAACGGTCCGGAGAACAGGAGCCGTTACAAAAAATTTTCATATGGAGGGAGCAGAAATGAAGTACATATTACTGGTGAGCCACGGCACTATGGCACAGGGGGTACACAGTGTACTGGAAATGCTGGTGGGGGAGGGAAGAGAGGATATTCTCTCCACAAGCCTGAAAAACGGGATGGGTGCCGATGAGCTGGCCGAGAACGTGCGGAAATGTGTTTCTGTGGTAGGGGAGGAGGATGAGCTTTTGGTATTTGCGGATATGATCGGAGGCTCTCCCCTGACCACCACAGCCAATGTGCTGGCACAGGAGGGACTTTTGAACCGCACCACCATGGTGGGAGGCATGAATCTGCCGCTGGTTGTCAGCGCCGTGGTTTCCAAGGACAGCGTGGACAGAAAACAGCTGGTGGATATGCTGATTCCGGAGGCAAGGGAAGCTCTTCGGGAGTTTACGGTGGCAGTCAGTGAAGGGGAAGAGGAAATCTGAATGTGACAGAGGCAGCAGGAAATCGAGAAAATAGAGCCTGTGAAAAAAGCCGAAGTAAGAAAGGCATCCGAAAAAATAAGAGATCAAAAAAGAAAATAAAAAATTATCAGGAGGAAATAGTTATGGCAATATCATTTATTCGTGTGGATGACAGAATGATTCACGGACAGACCTGTACCAGATGGGCATTGGAGTATCCCTGTGACGGACTTATTGCAGTCAACAATGCGGCGGCAAAGAATCCGGTTTTAAAATCCGCTTACAAGAGCGCCAGCGGAAAGAAAACCTTTGTGTGGTCATTGGAGGAATTTAAGGAGAAGAGTGAGAAGGTCTTAAAGAGCAAGGACAATTATTTTCTTATCACTAAAAATCCTCTGGATATGGAGACCATTCTGGTGGAGCAGGGATTAAAACCGGGTATTGACACCGTGATCATCGGGCCGTGCAACGACCGCCCGGGTACAACAAAGCTGGGCAATAACCAGTCTATCACCCAGGAGGAGGCCCAGGCTCTGGAGAATATCATGAACGCAGGATATAACGTGGAGTTTGCTCTTTTGAAGGATGAGGCCATCGGCAACTGGAAAAAATTCAGAGGCCAGTTTGGATTTCATTAGAGCACGCAGATGACGGGGATGAATGTTCAAACATTTTTTGATGTACTACATAAGGAACACTTAAAGAAAATGTGCGGGAAAACCGACACAGAATGGAGGATATCATGACAATCAGTTGGTTACAGGCGGCGCTGCTTGGCCTGTTTGCGTGTCTGTCGAGTATGCCCGGCATGGGCGGTTCATCGATTGGTAACTATACATTTGGAAGACCCTTAATCGGAGGATTTATCTGCGGCCTGATTCTGGGGGACATGACAACCGGCATCCTGGTGGGATGTGCCATGCAGGTGGTTTATATCGCATTGGTTACCCCGGGCGGAACCGTGTCGGCCGATGTCCGGGCAGTCAGCTACATCGGGATTCCCCTGGCCATGGTTGCACTGAAAAGCTACGGGCTGGAAGCCACATCCACAGAGGGCGCTGCCCTGGCCACCTCCTTCGGCGCCATGGTAGGCACCCTGGGAACCGTGCTGTTTTATGGAACCGCCACCATCAACCTGGCTTGGCAGCATATCGGCTGGCAGGCCGTGGAAAAGAGAGATTATCACAAATTATATGTGGTTGACATGGTTCTGCCGTGGATCTCTCACTTCATCTGCTCCTTTATTCCCACACTGATCATGTGTAAAATGGGAACCAGCGTGGTGGAACTTATTAAGACCACCCTTCCCATGGACGGAATTGCCATGAAGACCCTGTTTACGGTAGGCTCCCTTCTTCCCTGTGTCGGAATTGCCATTCTTTTGAAGCAGATCGTAAAGCAGGTGACAGATTTTATTCCCTACCTGTTTGGATTTACCCTGGCGGCATCAATGGGAATCAACCTGGTATCGGCTACCGTAATTGCCGGAATGTTTGCTGTCATCAACTACAAGATTAAAATGCTGTCCGTAAGCAGAGTGGCAGTTGCCGGCGGATACGATGATGAAGAGGAGGATATCTGATATGGAAAAGAAGCTGTCAAAAAAGGCTCTCACAAAGTCATTCCATAACTGGTTTTATGGACATCTGACCTGTTTTTCCCAGGAACACATGCAGACCTTCGGATATCTGTGTTCCATGCTTCCCTTAGTGGAGGATTTATACGATAATGAAGACGACAAGGCAAAAGCCATGAATACCTACACGGCGTTCTTTAACACGGAGCCCCAGCTGGGCACCTTGATTGTGGGTATCACCGCAGGTCTGGAGGAGGCGAGAGCCGGCGGAGCTGAGGATGTGGATGACGAGACCATCAACGGTCTTCGTGCCGGTCTGATGGGGCCCATTGCAGGAATCGGTGATTCCCTGGTAGTAGGAACGGTGATTCCCATTCTTCTGGGCATTGCTATGGGTATGTCTACAGGCGGTTCTCCCCTGGGCGCGATTTTCTACATTGTAGTTTGGAACCTGTTTGCTTATCTCGGGATGCGGTTTCTGTATTTTAAGGGATACAGCCTTGGTACAAAGGCTGTGGAATTTCTCATCGGCGCACAGGGCGATGCCATCCGTGAATCGGTTTCCATCCTTGGCGGAATGGTCATCGGCGCGGTGTCTGCAACCTGGGTCAGCGTCACTACCTCCCTTAAGCTTCTCAATGAGGCGGGAGAGCCGTATTTGGTTTTGCAGGATAAATTAAACGAAGTATTTCCCGGTCTTCTGACAGCGATTTTTGTCATCGCCTGCTGGTATCTGATGGCAAAGAAGCGGATGTCCCCCATCAAGGTGATGCTGCTTTTGGTGGTAGTTGCATTTGTGGGCGTGCTTTTAGGATTCTTCAATCCGGGACTGGTATACTAAAACACAGAGATTTACATAAGAAGTCAGAACTGGTATACTAAACTAAAATCCGGAGGATTCCGGTTTGTCCGACAGGAGGTAATGAGATGAATATCCGGGAAAGGAACCGTTTGTCAACGGAAGCAGCCCTTCAGACGAAGGCTTTGGGACGCATTGAGAGATGGAAAAAAATAGCTCTTGCCCTGTCGGCAATCGGTGTGGCTTTTACCTACGCAGGATTTGCAGGGGAGACAGAAAATCTTTATTTCGGCATTTTTGGTATCTTTTTGATTCTTGCAGGCGCCGGAAGCGCGGCGGTTTTTAACCTGGGTATCCGAAACGGAAAACGCAATGTGGAAAAGATATTAAATCTGCTTGAGAGGAATACATCATGTCATATAAGCTGATTTGTTTAGATGTGGACGGAACCCTTTTGAATGATGAAAAAAGGGTTCCGGAGCCGGTGAGGGAGAGCCTGAAAAGGGCACATGACAGGGGAATACAGATCGCCCTTGTCACGGGGAGAATGCCGGCGGCAACCGAGCTGGTGGAGAGGGAGCTTTCCATTCCCTGCATCAAGGCCTGCAATGCAGGAACCTACATCCTTTTAGGGGATGAGTGCATTCACAGCAGATGCCTGCCTCCTGAGGCGGCCTGGCGGATCTATGAGGATTTTATGGACCGCAGCCATCTTCCCCTCTGGATATTTAAGGGGAGGAAATGGTATGTGACCGAGGTGGATTATTATGTGGAGCGGGAGAGCCGGATCATCCATCATAAGCCGGAGCTGGCGGATATGAGAGAGCTTGTAAGAATATGGAAGGAAGAGGGAACCGGCCCTAACAAGCTTTTGGTGGGCGCCGAACCGGAGACGGTCAGCCGAATCCAGGCCAGAATGAAGGTTGAGGGGCCTTCGGGAGTGGATATGGCCCGTTCGGCAGACATTTATCTTGAAATTTTCCCGGAGGGCGCCAACAAAGGGGAGGCGTTGGAAGCCATCTGCAAAGCGCTTAATATCCGCCGGGAGGAGACCATAGCCTTCGGCGACCAGGAGCTGGATATTCCCATGCTCAGGAAAGCAGGCACGGCCATTGCCATGGGAAATGCCATTGAGGAATTAAAGAAGCTGGCGGATTTTGTCACAGGGAGCAACAATGACGCAGGAATTGCCTCTGCGCTGAACCGCTATCTGGATGTGAAGTAAAAGGGGAGATATGATATATGGTAAAATTGGATTTTCTGGTAAAGGATCCGGCCGGTCTTTTGCCGGAGGCTGCCGGAAAGCTGGTGAAAGAGGCGATTTGCTGCACCAGCAAGGTGCAGATCAGAAAGGGTGAAAAAAGCGGTGATGCCAAGCTGATTTTCCATGTGCTTTCCCTTTCCGCAAAAGCCGGCGACAGGCTGGAGCTTTTGCTGGAGGGGGAAAGGGAGCAGGAGGAGGCAGAGAGGCTTAAGGAGTTTATCGGGACAATGTTTACCGAAGCGAAGCCTGTAAAGTAAGTTTTAGAGGAAAAAGCACTCTGAATCAGAGAATACACAAAAAGGAAAAGCTCTGTAGTATACAGGGCTTTTACCAGGTTCATTGCTTTTAATGGATTTTCAAAGGAAATTATGTAAGTGGGTATGGCAGTTTTGTTAAGAGTAAAAAATTTATAAAGAAACAGCGCAAGGGCAGTTATGAACCTGTAAAGGGTTTGTAGTTGCCCTTTTTGCGTGTATGGAGGGATTTATGAATGTATTTGAAGCAGTAAGAGAAAGCGGGATAACCGCAAGGCAGGCGGCGCCGGAAAAGACAACGGAGAAGATAGAGCAGGCATCACAGCCGGAAACATGGCTTGCATGATCTAATGGAGTACGGCCTTGTGAAAAAAAGACAGTTTTTTGTCAAATCGGGACATTAAAAAAACAGCAATAATACAGTATAATAATAAAAAGGGAACCTGGAGCGCTTGTTTGCCAATTCTTTTGGCAGGAAAAACAGAGGGACGATTATGGATAAATGGCTATTGGAACAAATACAGAAAATCACACCGGAGGAACAGTCTTATCTGGATGGAAAGGAGCAGGTAAACCGGGAAATTTATACGAGAAAAGAGAGTTTTGAAATTGATTGCCAGCTGTTTTTAAAACAGGGGAAGCTGCTAACCGTCCGCCAGCACAGCCGTTTTATTGAATTTCCGGAGCATAAACATAATTATATCGAAATGGTGTATGTATGCACCGGGGAGATCGTCCATTATATTGACGGCAAGGTGCTGTCCATGCAGGCAGGAGATCTCCTGCTTATGAACCAGAATGTAAAGCACAGTGTAAAAAGGGCGGAAATGACTGATATCGGGATTAATTTTATCGCTCTTCCGGAATTTTTTGACATACCGCTTCAGATGATGCGCAGGCAGAATGTGATCGCGGATTTTCTCCTTGGGACGCTGCAGCAGAATAACACGGTGCCTCAATACCTGCTGTTTGAACTGAAAGACCAGAAATATATATCCAATCTGATGGAAAATATGATATCATCTGTGGTTTACGATTCGGAGAATGAGGATGTTATCAATCAGTATTCCATGGGACTGGTTTTTTTGTATCTGCTTAACAATATGAATAAGCTGGCCCACAATTCATCCCAAAGCTATGAGGATGTGGTAATCCAGGCGGCATTAAGGTATATTGACTCCCAGTACCGCACGGCTGTCCTGAGCCGCATCGCAGAGGACTTTAATTTGTCTTTATCAGCCGTCAGCAGGATGATTAAGAAAAATACGGGATTTACCTTTGTGGAATTGTTGATGCGTAAACGATTTCAGAAGGCGCTCATGTTTCTGGTGGAAACGGAGCTTCCGGTGGAGCAGATTGCGGCAAATATCGGTTATGAAAACCTGAGTTATTTTTATCGGCAGTTTAAGGCTCATTATGGGGTAACCCCCAGCCGGTACCGGGCAGAGCATAAAAATGATCCGCAGATTAGAATCTGAACCCTGCAAAAAAGGACAGTGAATTTGTCAAACAGGGACGTTATGAAAATCTCGTTATTGGTTTATGATAAAAGCACTTAAGGATGGATACATAGATTAAATTTGCTTTAACCGAAAAAGCGTGACTGACGGAAAGTATCGGGGAGAAAAGGAGAAAATATGGTAAGGAAAGGGATTAAAATGCATTTATATCCGGGCATGGCAGAGGAGTATGAGAAGCGGCATAATCAATTATGGCCGGAGATGATCGAGATGATCCATGCCCATGGGGGGAGCAATTATTCCATATTTCTGGATAAAGAGACGAATGTCCTCTACGGATATCTGGAAATCGAAGATGAGGAAACATGGGCAAAGTCGGCGGATACAAAAATCAACCGGAGGTGGTGGGACTATATGGCGGATATTATGGATACCAATGAGGATAACAGCCCCGTCTGTACAGATTTAACCCCGGTATTTCATCTGGACTAAAGGAGGAAAACCATGGAAACGTATTATCTGGCAGTGGACATCGGCGCTTCAAGCGGACGTCATATTCTGGGACATCTGGAGAACGGCCAGATGGTTCTGGAAGAAATTTACCGTTTTGAAAATGGAATGGACAGGCAGGACGGAAAGCTTTTGTGGGATACGGGCCGTTTGTTTGCGGAAATTGTAAACGGCATGAAAATGTGCAGACAATTAAATAAAATCCCGGTCAGTATGTCCGTGGATACCTGGGCCGTGGATTACGTGCTTCTGGATGAGCAGGATCAGATTTTGGGGGATGCATACGGATACCGTGACGGGCGTACCGCAGGGATGGATGCAGAGGTATATAAGCTCATATCCGAGGCGGATTTGTACCAAAGGACCGGCATCCAGAAGCAGATCTTCAACACCATATACCAGCTTATGGCAGTGAAAAAGCAGACGCCGGAACTGTTAAAAAACGCAAAATCGTTTCTGATGCTGCCGGATTATTTCCAGTTTCTGCTGACGGGGCGGAAGGCTTCTGAGTACACAAACGGCACGTCAACCCAGCTGGTAAACCCGCAGACAAAGCAGTGGGACAAGGAGTTAATTCGTCTTTTGGGATATCCGGAGGGAATGTTTTTGCCGCTTAAGATGCCGGGGACGGAGGTGGGATCATTGACAGAGAAAATCCGGGAGCAGACGGGATTTGACTGTAGGGTGACGCTCTGTGCCAGCCATGACACGGCTTCTGCGGTTATGGCTATGCCCCTTGCCAAGGGAGAAGGGCTGTATATCAGCTCCGGCACATGGTCCCTAATGGGGGTGGAAGCGGAGCAGGCGGACTGCAGGGAGCAGAGCAGGCAGGGCAATTTCACCAATGAAGGCGGGTATGAATACCGCTTCCGATATCTGAAAAATATTATGGGGTTGTGGATGATCCAGTCCGTGCGGCATGAACAAAAAGACGCTTATTCCTTTGCACAGCTCTGTGAGATGGCGGCGGAAAGCAGGGAGTTTCCTTCCCGGGTGGATGTCAATGACGATGTGTTTCTGGCTCCGGACAGCATGACGGAAGCGATACAGGATTACTGCAGAAGGACCGGCCAGACTGTTCCGGTAACGGTGGGAGAGCTTTCGGCGGTTATCTATCAGAGCCTGGCAGACTGCTACGGGAAAACCGCAGAGCAGCTTAAGGAGAACACAGGAAAGACGTATGACGGCATCTTTGTCATCGGAGGCGGTTCCAATGCAGCTTACTTAAACCAGCTGACGGCGGATGCGGCAGGCATGGATGTTTATGCAGGGCCGGGAGAGGCAACTGCAGTGGGGAATATTATGGCGCAGATGATCCGGGCGGGAGAGCTGAAAGACCTGGCAGATGCGAGAAAATGCGTAGCTGATTCGTTCCGGATCAGTCACTATCGACCAAATAGTTAACGAGATAAAATTGATTGGAGGGAAAATGATGTTAGTAAACACAAAGGCAAAGGTAGGGGTATTTTCTATTGCATTGGGCGCGTACCTGCCGCAGTTTCCGTCTCTTGTGCCGGAATTTGAGGAGCAGTATGAGGCGTTTAAAAAGACCATTCCCGACAGTGTGGAGGTCATTGACGGAGGAATGGCAACGACCAAGGAGCAGTCCCAGGCAGCCGGGGATTTGTTCCGCGCGGCGGATGTGGATCTGGTATTTTTACAGCTGCTCACTTATGCTACCTCTTATAATATGCTTCCGGCAGTGAGGGATCTGGATGTGCCGGTTGTTCTGGTCAATGTCCAGAAGAAAAAGGCGCCGGATTATGAGAATACCGATGTTCCCACATGGCTTGGCCAGCTCTATGCCTGCGGTGCGGTGGGGGAGATGGTGGCGGATCTGGAACGGGCCGGAAAGCGTCACGCAGTCATCACCGGCGTGGCGGAAGGCGGTGATCCGGCTGTGACGGCGGAAATCAATGACTGGTGCAAGGCGGCCCAGGTGCGCAGGCGTTTCCGTGATACGAACTTAGCGCAGATCGGAAGGCCCTATCCGGGCATGATGGATTTGTACATCGATGAAACTAACCTGTATCATCGGATGTTTGTGTACACCAAGCAGTTTGACTGGGAAAAGATGTGGGCCATTGCGGATGATATTATCGATGAGGATGCCATCCGCGGAAAGGCTCAGGATATCTTAGATACCTTTGAGATCGAGGGCGGAGGCACGGTGGAAAAGGTATGGGAGATGGCAAAATATGTGGTTGCCTTTGAGCAGTGGTGCCATAAGGAGCAGATTGGTTTTGTGGCATCCCATTATGACGGATTTGCCCAGGGAAAGGCCGGTGTGTTAGACAGTATGCTGATTCCCGCTTTTTCCATGCTGATCAAACAGGGGACAGCCTGCGCTGTGGAGGGTGACATCAAAGTTGCCATGGCCATGAGCATTTTAAAGACCATCTCCGGAACCGGTCAGCTGTCGGAAATGTATTCCATTGATTTCAATGAGGACATCTGTATCATCGGGCACAGCGGCTCCGGAGATGCCGATATCTCCGCCAAAAAGCCCACAATGAAGATTGTCCCTGTTTTCCACGGAAAGACCGGCGGCGGGTATCTGACCCAGTTCTATCCGCCTGCAGGGGATATTACCTATCTGGGTATTACCCAGGACAAGGACGGAAACTTTAAGTTTGTTGTTGCGGAAGGCGTCAATGAGGAAGGTCCGATTTTCAACTTTGGCGACACCAACATGAGAACCCGTTTTAGTTGCGGGGCCAGGGAGTTCTGCAACCGCTGGAGCGAGGCCGGCCCCACTCATCACATGGCGGCGGCAGTGGGAAGACATATTGATACAATCTTAAAGGTTGCAAAGATTTTCAATGTCCCGGTGGACATTGTCACAAGATAGTAAGGAGGATAGGATGAATATTTTAGAGACAGGATTTGTAAAAGGATTTATCCGTATGGCAGATGACGGCTGGAAATTGGGATGGCATGAGCGCAACGGCGGCAATCTGACCTACCGTATCAAGCCGGCGGAGGTGGAAGAGGTACAGCGGTTTTTTGATTACGAAAAACCGTTCCAGCCTATCGGTACCAGCGTCCCCGGATTGGCCGGGGAATATTTCATGGTGACTGGTTCCGGCAAATATTTCCGGAATGTGATTCTTGACCCTGCGGATACCACAGCGATCATAGAAATCGATGAAAAAGGGGAGAATTACCGGATTCTCTGGGGACTTGTAAACGGCGGACGCCCCACCTCTGAGCTGCCGAGCCACCTGATGAACCATGAGGTGAAAAAGCGTGTGACAGACGGCGCCCACCGGGTCATATACCACTGTCATGCCACAAACCTGATTGCGCTGACCTTCGTGCTGCCGCTGACGGCAGAGGCGTTTACCCGGGAGCTGTGGGAGATGGCCACGGAATGTCCGGTAGTATTTCCTTCCGGCGTGGGCGTGGTGCCGTGGATGGTTCCGGGGGGCCGGGCAATTGCGGTTGAGACATCGAAGCTGATGGAGGAGTATGATGCGGCAATCTGGGCACACCATGGCCTGTTCTGCTCCGGCGAGGATTTCGACCTGACATTCGGACTGGCCCACACCATTGAAAAGTCCGCTGAGATTTTAGTAAAGGTGCGTTCCATGCAGCCGTATAAGCTGCAGACGATCCGGCCGGATGAGTTCCGCTCGCTGGCTAAGGATTTTAAAGTGACGCTTCCTGAGAAATTTTTGTATGAAAAGAAATTATAAGCAATATGATACCCGAAAAGGTATCAATGGGCAGATAAAATAAAGATGTTATCCATGTTGTCTAAAAAGGCACATGGATAACATTTTTTATAGTAATTGGAAGATTTATTTTAAATTTATTATTTGCTGTATAAATATCTTTCCTTTGCGGTATGTTTCATGTACAATAGAAATTATCATAACCAGGGAGGAAATATACTTTTGCTTTTTATTATTTGCATGATTGCTTTTTCTGTTCTGCTTTTTTTCTTTTTGAGAAATTCGGGAAATGGGAAGTCGATATCGATTATGGGAGTGATCATTGCGGTATACCTTTTGGGCAAAACATCCTATTTCCATTTATCTTGTTTCCCCGGGGCATTGATTCTGGCGTGGCCGCCGGGAAGCGAGACCATTCTTTATGATCAGGATTTGCGGGAAGAGGGGAAGCAGATGCTTAAAAGCTGCTTTGGGGAGGATTCCATGCTTTCGGATGGGGTGGAGAAGGAGTACAGCTATTTTAACGATCATGACCGGATAAACGTTACGATACATTACACGGAATGGACACTTTCCTACCAGGATGACCGGGGACAGAAGGGCGTATTTGTATTTGATAACCGCTGGCAGGAATTTGACAAAAGCAGCATAGAAAACGATGTGGAGAGATATTTTTGCCGCCAGACAGAGAAATTTTATAAAAAGAATTTCTGGGATAAGACCCTTGCCGATATATCCGGGATTCGGGAGGATGATAACGGACTTGATTTGAAGGAGTACTCGGATTCTGATTTGCGGAAGATACCGGAAGCCTCGGATATCATTGAGAGGATGAGGAGCTATTCTCTGGCAGAAAATATTTATTTTCCCCAACTGCAATATGAGGAGGTTTTTGAAAGATTTCCGTATATACTGAGGATGTATCTCTATGTGGACTATGAAAGCGAGAGGGAAGAGGAAAGAAGCCGGCAGCGGCAGGAGACAGAGCAAAAAATGCGTCAGATGATAGAGGAAATGGCTTCTTTCACTAACCATACACTCAATGCCACTGTGGGAGCCACCATGATGGATGAAGACGGGTATGTGGATAGCTTCCATCTTGCTGTTTTGGAGGGAGAGTATTTTACGGACGAGGAAAGAGATTTTGACATTGTTCTCTGTGAAGGCTTTTTTGGAGATATGGATGGGGACCCTTAGGGGGTTAAGGCGGCTGAACATATGGTAAGAACAGGATCGACCGGCAGATTTGTTTTGGATGTGGAAAAGGAACAGGATTGATAGAAAAGAACGAGGTGAGGAGGCAAAAAGATGGCCAGGACTGTGGGAATTGGGATTCAGGATTTTGAGAAACTGATAAAAAGCAATAGCTTTTACATTGACAAAACGAAATTTATAAAAGAGTGGTGGGAAAATAATGATGAGGTGACATTGATTGCCCGCCCCCGGCGTTTTGGAAAAACCCTGACTATGGATATGGTGAGGCGTTTTTTCTCTGTTGATTATGCGCAGAAAGGGGAAGTGTTTCAGGGATTATCCATATGGGAAGAGGAAAAATACCGCCGGCTGCAGGGGACATACCCGGTGATTTTTCTGAGTTTTGCAGATATCAAAGAGAGAAGCTTTGCAGGGACAAGAGAAAAGATCTGTATTCTGATCAAGGATTTATACAATCAATATGATTTTCTGCGGACCGAAGGAGTATTAAAGGAGGGAGAATTAGAGTACTATAATCAGGTGTCTTTGGGAATGTCCGATGCGGTGGCAACCCATTCTTTGAAAGCCTTGTCCCATTACCTTGCGCGGTATTATGGGGAAAAGGTAATTATTCTGCTGGATGAATATGATACACCGCTGCAGGAGGCATATGTGGGCGGATATTGGAAAGAGCTGACGGATTTTATCCGTGGATTATTTAATGCCGCCTTTAAGACAAACCCGGATCTTTACCGGGCGATTATGACAGGGATTACAAGGGTGAGTAAGGAGTCAATATTTTCTGATTTGAATAATCTGGAAGTAGTGACTACTACTTCGGAAAAATATGAAACGTGTTTTGGGTTTACTCAGGAGGAGGTATGGGAGGCTTTGGAGGAATACGGCCTTTCGGAACAGAAGCAGTCCGTGCAGGACTGGTATGACGGATTTACCTTTGGAAAGAGAGAGGATATATATAATCCCTGGTCGATTATTAACTATTTAGACAAAAGACGTTTTTCTGCATATTGGGCCAATACCAGCAGCAACAGCCTGGTGGGAAAGCTGATTCGGGAAGGAGATCGGGATGTTAAGACTGCCATGGAGGCTCTGCTTAAAGGGGAGTCTTTGTGTGTCCGGATTGACGAGCAGATTGTGTTTAATCAGCTGGGAAAAAAGGAAAATGCCATCTGGAGTCTTCTTCTGGCCAGCGGATATCTCAAGGTGAAAGCCTGCCGGCCGGATCCGGTGCGGAGGCGGAATATTTATGAACTGTCCCTGACGAATTTAGAGGTTCAGATTATGTTTGAAGAAATGATTGAGGGGTGGTTCTCGGAATATCGGACAGCCTATAATGACTTTATAAAGGCATTGCTTTTGGGGGATGTAGAAGCAATGAATCATTATATGAATCAGGTGACAAAAAGGATTTTCAGCTATTTTGATACGGGAAAGAAGCCTTCGGAGGAAGCAGAGCCGGAACGATTCTATCACGGATTTGTCTTAGGTCTGATGGTGGAGCTGACAGGCCGTTATGTGATAACCTCCAACCGGGAAAGCGGATTTGGCCGGTATGATGTGATGTTAGAGCCGCTAGAGGAAAAAGATCCGGCCATTATTCTGGAATTTAAGGTATATAACCCGAAACGGGAAAATACCCTGGAGGATACGGTAAAAGTGGCATTAGAGCAGATAAAGGATAAGGATTATCGTGCGGTTTTGCAGGCAAGAGGAATTGCCCCGGAACGAATCCGAAGCTATGGATTTGCGTTTGAGGGGAAAAACGTGATGATTGGATGAAGCAAAGAAAAGAAGGTGAAAAGCAATGAGCAAATATGATGCCTTATGGGAGTATGTACAGAAAAACGGACAGCCGTCCTTTACTCTCACCTTTGAAGAAATACAGAATATAGCAGGGATACCCATTGACCATTCGTTTTTAAAATATAAAAAGGAGCTTACGGAATACGGATATGAAGTGGGAAAAATATCCATGAAGGGACAGAACGTTATGTTCAAGAAAATTGGGTGAAGGAGTTCAGTGATTTTTTTAAAGGGAGGACAACATACAATGAAAAAAAGAGAAAACCTGTCCCAAATTAAACTTTCAGATGCCCAGAAAGAAAAGCTGAAGGAGGAAATAAAAGCATTTTATCTGGACGTGCGGGGAGAGGAAATCGGAATGATTGAGCAGATTCAGCTGCTGGAATTATTTGAGGAGAAAATGGCGCCGATTATCTACAACAGAGCCCTTGATGATACCAGGCGATGGTTTAATCAGATGATGGAAAATCTTGATTCGGACTATTATACCTTGTACAAAAATGAGAACGGATAAGGAACTGCTCCTACACCAAAGAAAGAGGCTTTAAGGCCAGAAAATCGGAGGCAAGATATGGTGATTTTGATAACAGGAGCATCTCACACAGGAAAGACAGCGCTGGCCCAAAGGCTGCTTGAAAAGTATCATTTTCCGTATCTTTCCCTTGACCATTTAAAAATGGGACTGATCCGCAGCCGGAATACAGCGCTTACCCCTGTAAGTGATAATCAGGCGCTGACGGATTATCTGTGGCCGGTTGCTGCGGAAATCATAAAAACCGTGATTGAGAACCGTCAGAATCTGATTGTGGAGGGCTGTTATATTCCCTTTGACTGGAAAAAGGATTTTGAGGAGACATATTTAAAGGAAATCCGATACCATTGTCTGGTTATGAGTGAACGGTATATCAGAAATCATTTTGACGACATAAAAAGGTTTGCTAATGTAATAGAAGAACGTGTGGACGATGAATGGCTGACTATGGAGGCAGTGATTGAGGAAAACAGCCGGATATTAGAACAATGTCGCCGCCATCAGGCAAATATGATATGGATTGATGAAAAATATGAGGTTGATATGGAGATTTTACAGACATTGCAGAAAAACGGAGGGCAGAAAGAATGGGAAGTTATTTGAATCCGGGGAATAAAGGTTTTTGTGAAAGCCTGAACTCTGCTATCTATGTAGATAAATCGGCGCTTATTGAAAAGACAAACAGCGTTCTGAATACCAGGCAGAAGTTTATGTGTGTGAGCCGTCCCAGACGTTTCGGCAAGTCAATGGCAGCGGACATGCTGGCTGCATATTATGGGCGGGATGTGGATTCCTCAGAGCTGTTTGATAAACTGGCGGTCAGCGGGATGGAATCTTACAAAAAGCATTTGAACCAGTATGATGTGATTCAGTTTAATATGCAGGATTTTTTGAGTGTGGCAGGCAGTGTGAGCGAGATGCTGTCAATGCTGCAATCCAGAATCATTTTGGATTTAAAACAGAAATATCCAGAGTGTGCAGATGGCAGTTATTTGGTATTTGTAATGCAGGATATATTTGCCTATACAAAGCGCCCTTTTATAATCCTGATAGACGAATGGGACTGCCTCTTCCGGGAATATCGTCACGATGTGAAAGCACAGAAGCAATATCTTGATTTCCTTCGTGCCTGGTTAAAGGATAAGGATTATGTGGCGCTGG
>CAJUHR010000019.1 GCA_910586255.1 uncultured Lachnospiraceae bacterium
CCGGCTTATAGCCATGTTCGATTCCTACTGCAAAGAGGTGTCGAGGAATTATATCAAAGATTTGGTGCGTAAGAATGAACGCCGGGGCAAATACGTTTCCCATGAACCGGCAGACTATCTGCTTGGATTATTAGGCCATGAGGATGCCTACCCTTCTCATGCCTTCACGCTGGAGGTGGACGGGTATGCCTGCATGGTCGAAAACGAGACTTCATACTATGCGCTTATCCCTGAAAGAGCGGCAGCGGGCGTTCCGGGCGGTAAGGGACTATTATGGAGAAAAACCAACAGACAATGCAATTAACAGTGGCACTGATCCGCCGGTCGGTTAATGGGGAGCGGGAGGCGCAGGATGAGCTGCTGCGCATCTATGAGTCCTTCCATGATTCGCTCCTGGCCTATGCGGAGGCAGGGATGGACGGATGTATCCACCACGAAACGAGGGAGGACTGGAAGTCCATGGTGCAGATGGAGTGCCAGTGGATTTACAGACATCTTATGGAACTGCAAAGGGAAGGGAGCCTTACTCAGTACGATGTCTCCGAGTTAAGGCTGCTTATAGAAATGCTTCTTGATTATATTGCGGCGAAGAAGTGATCTTAGTTATGAGTGGAAGAGTTCTTGAACATGACATGGAAAGGGCTAAAAGAGGATAGAATGCACGGACGTGGGCAAGAACGCAGAGAAACCAGAGTGGGTTTTTGATATTGTCTTGCCACAAACACAAGTTTTATGGTAAGATGAAACCAGAAATAGCATACAGGTGAGAATACCCGTCCAAGGGAGATATGACAAGAACCAGTCCGGGGAGAATTGGAGTGCCAGAGCGGGAGGTAGAACTTATGGGGCTGTATCTGAATCCGGGAAACGAAGCGTTCCGGCAGGCAGTGACTGATGACATTTACATTGATAAGACAAAGTTAATTGCCCTCATAAACCAGAGGATCAATCGATCAAGAGTAAAATATATCTGCGTAAGCCGCCCCCGCCGTTTTGGAAAGTCTATGGCAGCGGATATGCTTGCTGCCTATTATGGGAAGGGCTGCGATTCCAGAGAATTGTTTGCAGGCAGAAAAATTGAAAAAGAAGAGTCTTTTCCGACACATTTAAACCGGCATAATGTAATACGGCTGGATATTCAGCGTTTCCTCTTTGACGAATCACATCTTGATATTTTTATCGACAAGATACAGGAAGCAGTGATCCGGGAACTGGAGGCGGAATATGGGGGTTGCTTTGTCGCGGATCAATATGGACTGCCTGGCGTGTTAGGGCAAATATACGCTCATACAAAAGAAGGATTTATATTTATTATTGATGAATGGGACTGCGTGTTTCGGTTCGCGAAAGCGCGGCAGGAGATACAAAAAGGTTATCTGGATTTCCTCCGAGGGCTTTTTAAGGGCGCGGAATATGTGGAACTGGCGTATATGACCGGGATACTCCCTGTTAAAAAATATGGAGAACACTCCGCTATTAATATTTTTAAGGAATATTCCATGCTAAATCCAGGGTCCTTTGCGGAATACTTCGGTTTTACGGAAGAGGAAGTAAAAAGTCTTTGCAGGAAGTATGGCATAGACTATGGAAAGACAAGGGAATGGTATGACGGCTATCTGATTGGAGATTTTCATATTTACAACCCTCAGGCTGTAACAGAACTGATGGACAGCGGAGCCTTTCGGAGTTATTGGACCGGGACGGAGACATATGAGGCTTTAAAGATTTATATTGACATGAATTTTGACGGATTAAAGGAATCAATCATTGGTATGCTCAGTGATGTGCGCTGCGAAATCGACCCGTCAACCAGCCAAAATGATATGACGACTTTTAAAAGTAAAGATGATGTGCTTACGTTGCTGCTGCACCTTGGATATCTGTCCTTTGATGAAAAGACTTCAGAAGTATTTATCCCGAACCAGGAGATTGCCAGAGAGTTTATGAGGTCCGTAAAAGCAGGAGGATGGGATGGACTTGTACAGGCGCTTCGGCGTTCGGACGGACTGCTTCAAAAAACCTGGGAACTGGATGGGGAAGCAGTTGCCCAGGGAGTGGCCGCAATTCACAACGAGACGGCCTCCATGCTCAAATACAACAATGAGAATTCTCTTACCTGCACGGTTCTGATGGCATATTACAGCGCAAAAGCTTATTATATGAATCCGCTTCTGGAACTGCCATCTGGAAAAGGCTTTGCGGATGTGGCGTATCTGCCCAAGCGGGGTATGGACAGACCAGCCTTGGTAGTGGAATTGAAGTGGAATCAATCAGCCAAAGGAGCGATAGCTCAGATTAAGGATAAACAGTATATAGACTGGCTGGAGGGGTATACAGGGAAGATCCTGCTGGTAGGAATCAATTATGACAAGAAAAAGGGCCATACTTGTGTGATTGAGGAATATAAAAAGAACAAATAGTCAATATCTTGCATGATATATGGTTACATGATGATAATTCTTATGATTATGTTGGATTGGCATAGTGTACGCTGCTGGGAGACATCATGTTGGAATTTTTGTCCTGCCTAAAATCTGGAAAAATGATAGTTCTTAATGGATGAATACGTTTGAAAAAGATGGAGACAGGCGACTATCATAAAAATCCAAAGAATACTATTTTTTTAAAAAATATTGCGAAGTGGGGGAAAATGTGCTATATTGTGGGGGAAAAGAAAAAGAAATTCTGATGCATGATCATTGCCCATTTCCCCCCGCAAATACAAGAAAAATATAATAAACGGCATAAGCATTCGTAATGCGTGGGTCGCCGGTTCGAGTCCGGCCGGGAGCTTTGGGAATAAGTGCTTTAATGACAAAAGGCGCATGCTTATACAGGCATGCGCCTTTTGTTTGTTAATATGCCAAAGATACATATTTTAGACGGGCACAGACCGTTCCGTTGTCTCCCTGCGGAACAGCACCGGGGTTATGATTTTGTGGATGGGATGCTCCAGAGGAACGGGATTTCTCTTTTTTCGTTCGTTCATCTGGTTCACAAGGAGTGAGGTGGCCTCGTAGGCAAGCTTGTCAATCTGCTGGCCTATGGTGCTGATGGGGAGAACGGCCTCTCTGGATATGGGGGAATTGTCAAAGCCCACAATCAGATAATCATCCGGCAGTTGTCCGAACTGACGAATCAGAAGGTTCAGCAGAACATTGGCATGGGTGTCATTGGAGACAAAGATCCCCTTTTTTTTGCCGGCATAGCAGGAGCTGAGATGTTCTAATATGGTGACGAACTGAGGTCCGGCGGACTCGTAGGAGTGGCCGAACTCCCTCAGGATAATCTCATGGGCCAGATTATACTCTGTGCAGAAATCAGAGAATCCCCGGATACGGCCATAGGCCGGAATTTTTTCCGATGTGGGGGAATTGATATGGATGAAGACATCACAGCGGTGCCGGGCCAAAAGGCCGGTAGCCTGGTATCCGCCCATATAGTTGTCCGTGTTAACGCTGGAGATGTATTCATCCTCCCGCTCAATGGTGACAATGGGTATGGGAAGGCCGGCCAGTTCTTTGGAGGGAATGGTATGGCTTAAAATAATCATGCCCTCAATCTTGTAGGATAAAAGCTCCTGGATATAGTTCCGCTCTGTCTCCTCGTCCTTGTTGCCGATAAATACAAGAAACTTATAGCCAAAGGTCTCGTAGGTGGATAAAATCTGGTTCAGCATTTCGGAATAGTAGTGGTGGTAGAGGTCGGGGATGATGATGCCCACAAACTCTGTTTTTCCGTTGGCCAGGATTCGGGCCACTTTATTTTCTTTATAGTTTAATTTTATAAGTGCGTCAGCGATAATCTGCTGGTTTTCCAGAGTGAGAGAGTCGGGATTGTTAAAATACCGGGATATGGTGGTTTTGGAAAAATTCGTGTATTTTGCAATGTCGCTGAAGGTAACGCTTTTTTTTGGTGCCATGGATGGAGCCTCTCTTTATGGATAAAATCAGTTTCCCGCGCCGTTTTTGCTGTGCATAAACGCAGAATCTGTCTCTCAAAAATCATTTATTATAGTATATCAGAAACCTTTGTACAGCACAAGAGATAATCGGTTATGTGAACAGTAACTATCCGGTGATGGCTCAGACAGCAGACAAGAAGATATCATAGGGAGCAAAATACCTTTTGACTCTAATATCATAGAATAATAGTAAGAGATACTTTAAAAATACAGTTGACGGAACAAGAATCATGTGGTATTATAAACACATAAAATAACCGGTTACTTAACTAGTTACGTAACTAGTTACTCAATTGATTATTTCCGGAAGAAATGAAAGATGCTTCAGAGGTAAAGACCTGAAAGCATATAAAAAGGAGGAATGAGCAATGAAAAGAAAAGCGGCATCATGTATTTTGCTGGGGCTCTCCCTGGCGCTTGTGTCAGCAGGTCTTACAGGCTGCAGATTCGGCTTTGCAAGCGATCCGGACGATCCCAATGAGCAGGTCGCGGAGGAACCGATCGATACCTCGGTGGATACCTTCCAGTACGATGACTCTCTGAGAGGGACGAAGATTACGCTCTTAAATTCCAAGGCGGAGATTCAGGTGGCCTTAGAGAAGATGGGGGCCGAGTATGAGAAGAAATCCGGGGTTCACATTGATGTTATGCCGGTTACGGACGATTCGCCCTATACCCGGGTGGTCAGTCTCTACAACTCCGGCAATCCGCCGACCATATCCATTCTGGATACCACGGATGTCATTGCCTTAGCGGAGGAGAAGGCGGCGGATTTAAGCAGCGAGCCGTGGACCGGGGAGGCAGAAGGGTATCTGACTGAGGTAAACGGAAAGGTATACAGCCTGCCTCTGTGTATTGAGGGAAGAGGGATTATCTATAACAAGGCAGTGATTGAGGAGACCCTGGGGGAGCCTTTTGATCCTGAAAAGATTACCACCTTGGGGGAATTTGAAGCACTTTTGGCCAGACTGGCCGGGGCAGGCATGGAGCGGCCTCTGTCTCTGGCAAAGGAGGACTGGTCCTTGGGCGCCCATCATCTTCAGTACATATATGAGACCTATGACGGAACCTCCGAGGGAGCCGCGGAGGTGATTGACCAGATTAAGACAGGGACCTTGGACATGGCTTCCTACAACAGGGTCAATGAATTTCTGGATGCCTTTGATGTGTTAAAGAAATATAATGTGTCTCTTAAGGATCCGCTGGGGGCCGACTATGACGAGATGGCCATTGACTTAGCGGACGGGAAGACAGCCTTTTGGTTCAACGGAAACTGGGCATGGCCCAACCTGGCAGAGGCGGGAGCAGAAAATGAGGACGAGTACGGATTCCTGCCCTATTTTTTGAATAATGACCCAGATGATTTTGTGAATCAGAGGATTCAGGGTTCTCCCTCCAAGCAGGTTATGCTGGACGGGCAGATGGCCACGGACAAAGAGCGGGCGGCGGCTAAGGAATTTTTGAACTGGATGGTTTACAGCGAGATCGGACAGCAGATGCTGGTGAAAACCTGCGACCTGATTCCGCCCTTTAAGAATAATCCTTATGAGCCCGGGGATCCCTTAAGCCGGGATATTTATGAAAAGGTCCATGAGGGAAAGGCGTTTAATGCCTCAGCCATTGTGCCCAATGATCACTGGTCCGTGCTGGGAGCGGCCATGCAGAAATATCTTGCAGGGCGCAGCGACAGGCAGGAGCTGATTGATTCCATCCAGAAGTACTGGGATGAACAGGAATAAAAGAGAGGATAAAAGGAGGATAACCTTATGAAATCTCAGAGTAACGGAAAGGATTTCTGTATGTTTGCACTGCCGGGGCTGTTCTGTTTTGTAGCGGTGATGATTGTCCCGTTCCTTTACGGCGTGTACCTGACCATGACCGACTGGAACGGCGTGTCCCGGGTGAAGAATTTTGTGGGGCTTACGAATTTTGGAGCCGTGGTGAAGGATGTGCAGTTTTGGACCTCCCTGCTGCTGACTTTTAAGTACGTGATTTTTGTGGTGGTGATTGTCAATGTGATGGCATTTGGCATTGCCTATCTTCTGACAAGGGGGATAAAGGGGCAGAATTTCTTTAGGGCAGGTTTTTTTACGCCGAATCTGATCGGCGGAATCGTGCTGGGATATATCTGGCAGTTTGTATTTTCAAGAGTGTTTGTGAGCATCGGGGATTCTACAGGCTGGAGCCTGTTTGAGGCATCCTGGCTTTCTGACCCGTCAAAGGCCTTTGCGGCGTTGGTGCTGGTGTCGGTCTGGCAGCTGTCCGGATATATGATCCTGATCTATGTTGCAGGATTTATGGGGCTCAGTGAGGATGTGATGGAGGCGGCCAGCATTGACGGCGCGTCAGGCTGGGTCAGGATGAGGCATATTATTATGCCGCTCATGATGTCGTCCGTGACCATCTGTTTGTTTCTCACCCTTTCCCGGGCATTTATGGTTTATGATGTGAATCTGTCTCTGACAGCGGGGGCGCCCTACGGAACCACGGAGATGGCGGCCATGCATGTGTACGAAAAGGCATTTACGTCCCGGCAGTTTGGAGCGGGACAGGCGGAGGCTCTGGTGCTGTTTCTGATCACGGCCTGCATCAGCGGTATTCAGGTGTATCTGACAAAGAAGAAGGAGGTTGAGGCATAATGACGCAGACAACGGTTGGAGGAAAGAAGAAAAAGATAAACAATGCTCTGGCAATGGCCGGTCTTGTGGTTATATTTTTGGCTTACATGTTTCCCTTTGTCATGGTGGTGATTAACTCTCTTAAGCAGAAAAGAGATATTATCAAAAGCCCCTTTTCCTGGCTTTTTACCATCAAGGGCCTGTCCTTTGACAATTTTGTGAAGGCCTTTGTGCAGATGGATTTTTTGAATGCATTTAAAAATTCTCTGATTGTGACGGTTTCGGCCACGGCTTTGGTGACTATATTGGCGTCTATGCTGGCTTACTATATTGTCCGCCATAAAAACTGGGTTTCCAATATGGCCTTTGCCCTAATGGTTGCGTCCATGATTATTCCGTTTCAGGCAATTATGATTCCTCTGGTAAGTATTTACGGGGGGACCTTAAATATCCTGAACCACAGGGCCACGCTCATCTTTATGCATACAGGCTTTTCCATGGCTATGTCTGTGTTTATGTTCCATGGGTTTATCAATGGAAATATTCCTATCGCCCTGGAGGAGGCGGCCTATATTGACGGGTGCACCCATTGGCAGACATTTTTTCAGATTGTGTTCCCCCTTTTAAAGCCCATTATCTCCACTATGGTGATTTTAAACGCGCTGGCCTTCTGGAACGATTTCCTTTTGCCGTCCCTGGTGCTGACGGACAAGAAGCTTTTGACCCTGCCTCTGTCCACATACAGCTTTTACGGCACTTATTCCGCTGACTACGGTACCATCATGGCAGGGCTTTTGCTGTGTGTGATTCCGATTCTGGCTTTGTATATCGGGCTGCAGAAGCAGATTATCAACGGCGTGGTGTCGGGGGCTGTGAAGTAGAAAAGAAAAAGCAGCCAAAATAAATTTAACCGCCTTGGTGAGTTTTGCACCTTGGCGGTTTTTCTTCCTCCACACTTATTTACAATATATTTCCCTCTGTGGTTACTGTGACAACCTGACAGGGAATGGATTTTTTGCAGTTTTTTAAGGCCGTCATGACAGCATACTCCATCCCGCCGCAGCAGGGAACCTCCATGCGGACGACAGTTACATCCTTTATTTCATTAGCTCGAAAAATTTCTGTCAGCTTTTCGCTGTAATCAATGTTGTCCAGCTTCGGACATCCGATTAAGGTTATTTTCCCTTTGATAAAATCCTGGTGAAAATCAGCATAGGCGTAGGCCGTACAGTCAGCGGCAACCAATAGCCGGGCCTGGCGGAAATATGGCGCGTTTATGGGAGCTAGCTTGATCTGGACAGGCCACTGTCTTAACTGGGAATCCGAAGCAGAGATGCTTTTCTCTTTTTTGCTTTTCAGGACGGCAGCTTGGTCATAGGCTTTTGCCTCTCTTTCCACAAATGAGATGGCATTTTCGGGACAGGCAGGCAGACAGTCTCCTAACCCGTCACAATAATCGTCACGCAGCAGCCGGGCCTTGCCGTCTACGATTTTGATGGCGCCCTCGTGGCATGCCTGGGCGCAAAGACCGCAGCCGTTGCATTTTTCTTCATCAATCTGAATAATCTTGCGAATCATTAATTTATCCTCCTATTGTCTGGGCATTATTGTTTACAGGATAGTTGATAATCTTGACTTTACGCTGGCAGTGTACTATAATCCGGAAGAAAAGTATGTTGTTATAACAACAAAAAGTAAATGGAGAGAAAAATGGATTGGCAAATCCTGTTAGATTCCATCCTGTTTCAGGGGATGTCCCTAAAAGAGCTTAGCGAGCTGATGACTTGTCTGAGGCCGGAGCACAGGACTTACAAAAAAGGAAGCATTATTTATCATGCAGGAGTAAAGAACGTGGCTATGGGTCTGGTTCTTTCTGGCTGTGTACACATAGAGAACAATGATTTTCTGGGGAATAAGAGCATTCTGAGCCAGATTCTGCAGGGAGGAATTTTTGCGGAAGCTTATGCATGTATTAAGGAAGAGGAATTGATGGTTAATGTTGTGGTGGCCGAGGATTCGGAGATTCTCTTTTTTGATGGGGGCCGGGTATTGAAGACTTGTGCGGGCAATTGTCCGTATCATGCACAGCTGATTCAAAATCTTCTTTTTGTAATGGCCAGAAAAAATCTGGCATTGTCTAAAAGAAGCCTGCACACATCTCCCAAAAGGATTCGGGAGAGACTTTTATCCTATTTTTCCGAACAGATGGCCAGACAGGGAGGAAAAAGCTTTACCATACCCTTTGGCCGGCAGGAGCTGGCTGATTATCTGAATGTGGACCGGAGCGCCCTGTCCAATGAGCTGAGCAAAATGAGCCGGGACGGGATCATAAGGATTCAGAAAAATGAGGTCCGGTATCTTGGGGAGGATCTGTTTTTCTAGAGATCCGGCAATAGATGATCAGGAAGGCGCTTCCTGTTAAACGAAAAATCGAAAGTAAGTTCGATAAATGACTTGCTTTTTGCCGGAGTTTTTGTGTATAATGGGGACGTGCGCTTTCTCCAAAGAGGGATGAAGGGAGAAAACAGGATTATGGTTTGCCGGGATCAGGCAGACTGTAATGTCCGGATAAAAGAGAGGACTGGCAAAAAGAAGCCGGGAAGAGAGGAGTATTAATGGCAAAGACACAGTATAATGCGGACAGCATTACCGTTCTGGAAGGCCTGGAGGCTGTTCGGAAGCGGCCGGGCATGTACATAGGAGGAGTGGGCACCAAGGGCCTGAATCATCTGATCTACGAGATCGTGGACAATGCGGTGGATGAGCATCTGGCAGGCTATTGTGATCAGATCCGGGTGATCTTGGAGGCGGACGGCTCCTGCACGGTGAGAGACAGCGGCCGGGGGATTCCGGTGGAGATGCACAAGAAGGGGATGTCTGCAGCGCGGATTGTCTTTTCCACTCTTCACGCGGGGGGGAAGTTTGACAATGACGCCTACAAGACCAGCGGCGGCCTTCACGGCGTGGGCTCTTCGGTGGTCAACGCCCTGTCAGTCCATATGGATATTAAGATTCACCGGGGCGGGAAGATCCATCATGACGCCTATGAGAGAGGAATTCCGGTGGTGGAGTTAGTGGATGGTCTTCTGCCGGTGATCGGAAGGACGAAGGAGACCGGCACGGAGATCAATTTTCTGCCGGACGGAGAGATTTTTGAGAAGACCCGCTTTAAGGCTGACTGGCTGAAAAGCCGGCTTCACGAGACAGCCTATCTGAACCCGAGGCTGACCATCTCCTACGAGAACCGGCGGCCGGGGGAGGAGGAGACGGTTATCTTCCGGGAACCGGAAGGGCTCATTGCCTATGTGAAGGAGTTAAACAACGGAAAAAATGCTATCCATGATCCCATCTATGTGAAGGATAAGACGGAAGGGATTGAGGTGGAGCTGGCGATTCAGTTTGTAGATACCTTTGAGGAAAATCTTTTAGGCTTCTGCAACAATATATTCACCCAGGAGGGAGGCACCCACCTGGTAGGGTTTAAGACCCGTTTTACCCAGATGATCAATTCCTACGCCAGGGAGCTGGGACTCTTAAAAGAGAAGGAGCCCAACTTTACAGGGGCGGACACCCGCAACGGCATGACGGCTATTGTGGCGGTCAAGCATCCGGACCCTATCTTTGAGGGCCAGACCAAGACTAAGCTAGCCAGCGCCGATGCCACCAGGGCGGTGTTTTCTGTCAGCGGAGATCTTTTGCAGCATTACTTTGACCGGAATGTGGAGGTCTTAAAAGGGATCATTGCCTGTGCGGAAAAGTCGGCAAAGATCCGCAAGGCGGAGGAAAAGGCCAGAACCAACATGCTGACTAAATCCAAATTCTCCTTTGACAGCAACGGAAAGCTGGCCAACTGCGAGAGCCGGGATGCCCAGAAGTGTGAAATTTTTATCGTGGAGGGAGATTCGGCAGGAGGCTCGGCCAAGACGGCCAGGAACCGGATGTACCAGGCGATTCTGCCGATCCGGGGAAAGATTCTCAATGTGGAGAAGGCATCCATGGACAAGGTTTTGTCCAACGGGGAGATCAAGACCATGATCAATGCCTTTGGCTGCGGGTTCTCCGAAGGATATGGAAATGATTTTGATCTGGCAAAGCTTCGGTATCACAAGATTATCCTGATGACAGATGCGGATGTGGACGGAAGCCATATAGATACCCTTCTTCTGACCTTTTTGTACCGGTTTATGCCGGACTTGATCTACAACGGCCATGTGTTTATCGCCATGCCGCCCCTTTACAAGGTTATTCCAAACCGTGGGCAGGAGCAGTATCTCTATGACGATAAAGAGCTGGAAAAATATAGGAAAAGCCACAAGGGGGATTTTCGGCTGCAGCGGTACAAGGGTCTTGGAGAGATGGATCCGGAGCAGCTGTGGGAGACTACCCTGGACCCGGAGAGGCGGGTGCTAAAGCGGGTGGAAATCGAGGATGCCCGGCTGGCCTCAGAGGTGACGGAGATGCTGATGGGCAGCGAGGTGCCGCCCCGCAGGAAGTTTATCCATGACCATGCGGATGAGGCGGAGATCGATGCGTAAGAGAGAGCATGACATTGAAGGCTGAACGTTTACAATAATCGATATAACAGAATGGAGAACATATGGCAGAGAAAATATTGACAACGGAATTTTCCGAGGAGATGCAGCGAAGCTATCTGAATTATTCCATGAGTGTGATTACCGCCCGGGCCATCCCGGACGCCAGAGACGGATTAAAGCCGGTTCAGCGGCGGGTGCTTTACGATATGAGCGAGCTGCGTTTAGGCCATGACAAGCCCCACCGGAAGTCGGCCCGTATTGTAGGCGACACCATGGGTAAATATCATCCCCACGGAGACAGCTCCATCTATGAAACCCTGGTGGTCCTTTCCCAGGATTTTAAGAAGGGCATGGCTTTGGTGGACGGCCACGGAAACTTTGGCTCCATCGAGGGGGACGGAGCCGCGGCCATGCGCTATACGGAGGCAAGGCTTAAGAAGTTTGCGGAGGAGGTCTATTTAAAGGACCTGGACAAGACGGTCAATTTTGTGACCAATTACGATGAATCAGAGAGCGAGCCGGAGGTGCTGCCGGTGCGGGTGCCCAATCTTCTGGTCAATGGCTCTGAGGGAATTGCCGTGGGCATGAGCACCAGTATCCCTCCCCATAATCTGGGGGAAGTGATTGACCTGGTTAAGGCCTACATAGAAAAGCCTCAGATGACTACCCAGGAGATGATGGAGTATCTTCCGGGCCCGGATTTTCCCACAGGAGGGATCATTGCCAACAAGAGCGGTCTTGCGGAGATCTATGAGACCGGCGTGGGAAAGATCAAGCTGCGGGGCAAGCTGGAGGTGGAGTTAGGACGGCGGCGCAGCGACAAGGATAAGCTGATTGTCAGCGAGATCCCCTTCACCATGATCGGCGCAGGGATCAACAAATTTCTGATGGATGTGGCGGATCTGGTGGAGAGCCGGAAACTGCCGGATGTGGTGGATATCTCCAACCAGTCAGGCAAGGAGGGGATCCGCATTGTGCTGGAGCTTAAGCGGGACGCGGATGTGGAGAAGATCAAAAATATTCTCTACAAAAAGACAAAGTTAGAGGACACCTTCGGGGTCAACATGCTTGCCATTGCCAAGGGAAGGCCGGAGACCTTAAGCCTGCGGGGCATCTTAAAGAATTATCTGGATTTCCAGTATGAGAATACCACCAGAAAATATCAGGCTATGCTTGCAAAGGAGCTGGAGAGAAAGGAGATACGGGAGGGCCTTATTAAGGCCTGTGATGTGATTGACCTGATTATCGCTATTTTGCGGGGAGCTAAAAATCTCAAGGATGCCAAGGCATGCCTGATGAACGGGGATATCTCCAATATTAAGTTCCGCCATCCGGGCTTTGAGGAGGATGCCAGAGCCCTTCGCTTTACGGAGAAGCAGGCGTCAGCTATTTTGGAGATGCGGCTCTACAAGCTCATTGGCCTGGAAATACTGGCGCTCCAGAAGGAGTACAAGGAGTGTTTAAAGAGGATTTCCCGGTATGAGAAGATTTTGAAAAACAGGGCCAATATGAATCAGGTGATCTTAGAAGATCTGGAAAGCATCAAGAAGGAATTTGCCAGACCCAGGCGGACGCTGATTGAGGACGGAAAGGAAGCGGTTTACGAGGAAACGCCGGAAAAGGCCCAGGAGATCGTGTTTGTTATGGACCGGTTCGGATACTGCAAGGTTCTGGATAAGACTACATATGAGCGAAATAGAGAAACCGTTGACGGGGAATACAAATATATCGTTCCCTCCATGAGTACGGATAAGCTGTGTGTGTTTACGGACAAAGGCAATCTGCATCAGGTAAAGATGACGGACATTCCCCTTGGAAAGCTGAGGGATAAGGGGACGCCCCTGGACAATGTAAGCAAGTTTGACGGGGCAAAGGAAAATATTGTTTTCATGAGCTGTCAGGAGACTATGGCGGGAAAGAGGTTTTTGTTTGCCACGAAGCAGGCACTGGTAAAGCTTGTGCCGGCAGAGGAATTTGTCACCAACAACCGGACCGTGGCTTCCACCAAGCTGTCGGAGAATGATCAGGTGGCAGTGGTGCGGCCTGTGGGGGACGAGAGTGAGATTGTTTTGCAGACCAGCGAGGGGATATTCCTGCGGTTTGCCATGGAAGAGATTCCGGAGATGAAGAAAAATGCCCGGGGAGTGCGGGGAATCAAGCTGGGTGCGGAGGAGTCTCTGGAACAGGTATATTTTGTGGGAGAACAGCCGGTTATTACCTATAAAAATAAGGAGGTTCACTTAAACCGGATGAAAATGGGAAAGCGGGACGGGAAGGGGAGTAAGGTGAGAGGATAAGGAGAAAGGGGAGGACAAAATTACCCATTATCCTCCCCTTGTATACTGTCTGATTAGCAATCACCACACGAAAGATCTTTACCACAATTATATTATTTTCAGGTGAATATTTCCTGAATTCACTTTGTGGGATGTTTAAAGTATTGATTAAGATTAGTATATACTAGTGTACTGACTCATTTACATTTCGCCAAATAACTTGCCTGAATTTCCATCTGCTGCGTTGTTGTCGGTCAACGATGCCACCGCATCGCCTCCCTCCGCCGCCTTGCAGACTGAAAATTCATTCTGCGCCATTTGGCTGAAAGTAAATGAGTCAGTACACTAGTGTACAGATATAAGTAAAACAAGAATGTGAAAAAGCTTTGGCATATATCCAATCCGCTATGAGCCAAATGACAGGAGTTTTATACCAATGGAAGAAAATTTATGGACAAAACTATGGGATGGATTTTTAAATAAGCTGAATCTGACAGGAAATGAATTTGACAGAGATCTGAGCTCCTTTTTGGAAGGAATAAAATATATTGCTCAGATAAAACTTGATAAAATATCCCACGAATCCCCCAATGCATGTGATGAGAGAAAGAAAATTGATGAAAAAATTGACATCATTGAAAGGTTTGTAAAAAAGTATAAGGATGATTATTATGAGATTAGCCGGATTAAAGGGTTTCGGGGAAATCAAGATGGGAAAATTGCAGGGAGAGATTACTATTATTATATTGCAGACCAAAAGATGAAAGCAAGTGTGTATTACGTAAGATATCTGAACTTTTTGGAACATATGGAAAAGAAGCCCGGAGAGATCGTGAGAAAAATTTTATATGTTTGCGCCAGGATGGAGAATAACACCGAAGAATTTTAAAAATACGAGAAAGACTTCAGGAGAGGCTTTCAAAAACGCAGTCATCCGAAAAGGACAGAAGCGGAATGGAAGCTTTGCCGGATATTTTAGAGAAACTGGAAAACTACGCGATTCATAGCTCGATAGATGAAGAGAAGGGAATGGAGGAGTATGATGTTCGGGAACAATTGAGAAGGCAGGCAGATGTCACACTGAATCTGAGAGGGGAGATTATACGGGAATATATCACAGATTATATAAAGAAAAACAGCAAATCCAGGCTCACAAGGAATTTTATCAAAAAATCCAGGGACTATCTTTATGTGGAAAAAAAGGAAAATGAGATGGGAAGGCTGAAAAGATACGATGAGAAGGAACACCGGTTTTTGGGGACGGATTTCATTGAGGCAGGGTGGATCCGTATCAAAGCGGATGAGATGGGGGAGGAAGTGAGAGAAATGATCTATACAGGAGATAACTCGGAAAGGATGAAGCTTCTCTGTTTCTGGATTTCTGATCGGAAGGATGAGGTGAAAAAAATGATTGGAGGAGAGCTTACAAAGGAGTTATACGTGAGATTCCTCCGGATACTGGATTTTGATAAGGAGAGGTTTCGGACATTCTGCGAGGAAGCCTACAAAAGCAAACAGAATGTAATGAAAATTATAAGAGAGGGTGTGATATGAAGAATATTGATGAGATTTTAAATTCTTGTTCTGACATAGAAGAGCTGATAACGGAAAGAATAAAATATGAAGATTCCCTTCCCTGCGATTCTTTAGAAATGCCGTCCGGTGATTCAATTGGGGATAAAATACTGGCAATGAAATATTTTGACGGAACGATTTAAAAAAGCAGAGTTACCCTTTATATAGGTCTGCGCATTGACCGAAATCAAAAAGACAGCCGCCTTTCTATGGCAGAGAACAGGGGCGGTTGTGTTATCGGCGTGGATACGGTATTCTGCAAATGTCCGCATAACAAGGACAAATGTATTTTTCTGGCGAATAGGTATTGATTTTTTAGGCGATATGAGATAGGATAGTCAAAGTCTGATGATACCAGGGGCTCAAAGTGCGGAGCAATCTGGTATCAGAGGGGTCAAAAGACCTTTTGACCCCAACATCATTAAAATGTAAATGAGGAGTGAAAAGTTATGGAAAAGAAGTTAAGGGCAGGAGTACTGGGCGCCACCGGGATGGTAGGACAGAGGTTTATTACCCTTTTGGAAAATCATCCCTGGTTTCAGGTGAGCGTGGTGGCGGCAAGCCCCCGTTCTGCCGGGAAAACTTATGAGGAGGCAGTGGGAGGACGCTGGAAGATGGATACTCCCATGCCGGAGAGTGTAAAGAATCTGGTTGTAATGAATGTCAATGAGGTGGAGAAGGTTTCCGCCGGGGTGGATATGGTGTTCAGTGCGGTCGACATGAGCAAGGACGAGATCCGTGCCATTGAGGAGGCTTATGCAAAGGCGGAGGTTCCGGTGGTCTCCAACAACAGTGCCCATCGCTGGACAAAGGATGTTCCAATGGTGATTCCGGAGATCAATCCGGAGCATTTTCAGGTGATTCCCTTCCAGAGAAAACGTCTGGGAACGGAGCGGGGATTTATTGCGGTAAAGCCTAACTGCTCCATTCAGAGCTATGCGCCGGTGCTGACTGCCTGGAAGGAATTTGAGCCCTATGAGGTGGTGGCTACCACCTATCAGGCCATATCCGGTGCGGGAAAGACCTTTAAGGACTGGCCGGAGATGGTGGGAAATATTATTCCCTATATCGGCGGCGAGGAGGAGAAGAGCGAGCAGGAGCCTCTGCGCCTGTGGGGAAAGATTGAGAACGGAGAGATCGTCAAGGCGGCCGCGCCGGTGATCACCTGTCAGTGTATCCGGGTGCCGGTTCTCAATGGCCATACGGCGGCGGTGTTTGTAAAGTTCCGCAAAAAGCCTTCCAGGGAGGAGCTGATTGAGAGGCTCATAAGCTTTAAGGGACTTCCTCAGGAGTTAAAGCTTCCCAGTGCGCCTGTACAGTTTATTCAGTATTTGGAGGAGGATAACCGGCCGCAGATCACGGAGGATGTGGATTTTGAGAAGGGTATGGGCATTTCAGTGGGACGGCTGAGAGAGGATACGGTGTACGATTACAAGTTTGTAGGCTTATCTCACAATACATTGCGGGGGGCCGCCGGCGGGGCTGTGCTCTGTGCGGAGCTTTTGGTGGCCCAGGGGTATATTAAGGCGAAGGATTGAAGTTTTTACGGATAATTAGGAAAGTACATTTTGATTGCAGACAAAGTTCCTTATGTGGTATAATGGCTGGGAAAGCAAAAACCAAGGAGGATTCTGACTTATGGTGTGGAAAAAAGAGGTGTTCGGCATTCTGGAAAACGGTGCTCAGGCGGACAAGTACATTCTGACCAATAAAAATGGCGTATCTGCCGCGTTTACCAATTTAGGCGGTATCTGGCTGTCCATGATCGTGCCGGATAAGAATGGGAACATGGGGGATGTTCTCTTAGGAAGGGATACGGTGGATCGGTGCCTGACCTTATCGGGACATTTAGGAGAGATTGTCGGACGAAATGCTAATCGCATCGGCGATGCCACCTTCACATTAAATGGTGTCACCTACGCTCTGGGAATCAATTCTGCCAATCGGAACAATCTTCACAGCGGGCCCGACTATTACCGCAGCCGTCTGTGGGACACCAAGGTGGAGGATACCGATGACGGTACAAAAATCATCTTTTCTCTGTTTAGCCCGGACGGAGACCAGGGATATCCGGGAAATGCGGATATTTCTGTGAGTTATACCCTGACAGAGGACAACGGCCTCCGCCTGGATTATTACATGAAGGCAGATGCGGATACGGTGGCCAATTTTACAAACCACGCCTATTTTAACCTGGCCGGCCATGAGTCAGGCAGCGTGCTGGATCAGAAGGTATGGATTGATGCCGATTATTTCACGGTCACGGACAAGGATTCCATTCCCACGGGAGAGTTGGTGCCGGTCAAAGGAACTCCCATGGATTTCACATCCTTAAAGGCAATCGGACAGGAGATCGGGGCGGACTATGAGCCGCTGATCTTTGGAAAAGGCTATGACCACAACTGGGTTTTGAATCATCCGGCAGGAGAGCTGTCCCTTTCCGTGAAGGCTGTCGATGAAGCCAGCGGCCGTGTGATGGAGGTTTACACGGATTTGCCAGGAGTGCAGTTTTATACAGGCAATATGCTTGACGGAATCGGCAAGGACGGAGTGGAGTACAAGGCCCGGGGAGGATACTGCTTTGAGACGCAGCACTATCCGGATGCAGTCAATAAGCCTCAGTTCCCGTCTCCGTTTTTAAAGGCAGGGGAGGAGTATAAGACTACCACCATTTATTATTTTACCGTTTTATAATTTGTAAAAGAATTGTAACAGCTCAAGGGTTATTTGTTACAAAGAATTTGCGCCGCAGATGACAGAAGGTTGTCTGCGGCATTTTTTGTCTTGGTATTGAACTGCAAAATTTTGACAGATTACACAGAAGCTTCTAGTGTATTATCTTTTTGAAGGCATATACTAAGGTCGTAACAAAAAACAAACATGTCGTGAGGCAGAACTTTTCTGAAAAAATAAAAGGCCTGCCTCAGGGCAGGCTAATAAGAAAAGGAGGGCCTTAATCATGGCTAACAGATCTTCTAACAGAGCTGAAGTACCAGAGGCTAAAGAGGCACTGGATCGTTTCAAGATGGAAGTTGCACAGGAGCTGGGAGTTCCGTTATCTAACGGTTATAACGGCAACCTGACTTCTGCTCAGAATGGTTCCGTAGGGGGCTATATGGTTAAAAAGATGATCGAAGCTCAGGAGAAGCAGATGGCTGGCAAGTAAAATAAGCCTGAAAACAAATAGTAGCTGTAAAAAAGGGTCTCCTGGCGAAGGAATCTTCGTCAGGGGGCTTTTTTGCCTTATAGAAAATTACGTCCTGTAAGGTAAAAACCTCCGCTTAGGATCGCGCTGCGGCAGAGAGGTGGGTACTCGTATGGACGATTATTTATGAAGGAAAAAACTTCCTCAATTTCGGGAAGAAATACTTGTGTATCGGAAAATTTGATACTATAATGGAACGTGACACAGAGTGTTTGTCAGATAAGAGGAGGCATCTATGCGGGTGATTGCCGGGAGTGCAAGACGGATTTCACTAAAAACCCTGGAAGGCCTTGAGACGAGACCTACTACGGATCGGATCAAAGAAACCCTTTTTAATATACTGCAGTATAACTTGGCGGATTGCTGGTTTTTGGATCTGTTTGCCGGCAGCGGAGGGATTGGAATCGAGGCTTTAAGCCGCGGGGCGGCCGGATGTGTCTTTGTGGAGCAGAACCGGGCGGCAGCAGAGTGTGTCCGGCAGAATCTTGAATCCACCAGGCTTAAGGATCAGGCAGTGGTTATGAACTGTGACGCTCTGACAGCCCTTCACCGTCTTGAAGGAAAATACCGGTTTGACTATATTTTTATGGATCCGCCTTACGGGCAGCAACTGGAGCGTGAGATGCTTTCCTGCTTAAGGGATTCTAAGCTGATTGACCGGGAGAGCCAGGTGATTGTGGAGGCGAGGCTTGATGAGGATTTTTCTTATCTGGAGACAATGGGTTATATCCTGACTAAGGAAAAACGTTATAAGACGAACAAACATATTTTTTTACAGCGGGAGTAATTTTATTATAACAGTTTGGACAGGCCTTGCCAGAACAGGGGCCGGCAGTGTATGAGCGCCTGCCGGGCTGACCGCATGGAAGAGTGAAGCACAGACCAAAAGGGTAAGGCGTGAGGGATCCGGATAAACGGATTTTGGCAGAACGGAGGAAGAGATGACAGTAGCAGTTTATCCGGGGAGTTTTGACCCGGTTACTTTAGGGCATATGGATATCATTGAGCGGACAGCCCACATGATGGATCATGTGATTGTCGGGGTTTTGAAGAATAATTCCAAAACTCCGTTGTTTTCCCTTGAGGAACGTGTTAAGATGTTAGAGGATATAGTGGCCTATTTAGGCAATGTGGAGGTCCGGTCCTTTGACGGACTTTTGGTGGATTTTGTTCACCAGTGCAATGCAAATGTGGTGGTTCGGGGGCTCCGTGCTATCACAGACTTTGAGTATGAGCTTCAGATGGCCCAGACCAATCGGGTTATGGCGCCGGATATCGATACGATTTTTTTGACAACGAATTTGAGTTATTCCTATTTGAGCTCCACAACCGTGAAGGAGATTGCGTTTTTTCACGGGCCGTTGGAGGCATTTCTCCATCCGTCTGTGGCGGAACAGGTGAGAAAAAGAGTGGAGGAAATACAGGGGAAGGATACTCATTAGAAATAAGGAGAGGGAAGAATGAGTAGAATTGAACAATTGATCGGTGAGATAGAGGAATATATTGACAGCTGCAAGTTTTCTCCGCTGTCCAATACAAAGATACAGGTCAATAAGGAAGAGCTAGAGGAGCTTTTGGTGGAGCTTCGCATGCGGATTCCCGATGAGATCAAAAAGTACCAGAAGATTATAAGCAATCAGGATGCCATTATATCGGAGGCAAAGACCCAGGCTGACACAATCTTGGCTCAGGCCACGGAACAGACCAATGAGCTGGTCAATGAGCATGAGATCATGCAGCAGGCTTATGCCCGGGCCAATGAGATCGTGGAGGAGGCCCAGGCTCAGGCCCAGGCCATCATTGACGATGCGGTGGCAGATGCCAACAGTATCCGGCAGGGTTCTATCAACTATACAGATGAAATGCTGAAAAGTCTGCAGATGATCATCAGCCATTCCATGGAGGGGGCCCAGGGACGTTTTGCAGAGTACTTATCCTCCATGCAGTCTACCTATGACATTGTGACAGCCAACCGCAATGAGCTGTCGGCGGGAGTCACCGGGGAAGAAGACATGGGAGCAGCACAATAAAACAGGACATACAGGTATGAAAAAGCTTCCAGCCTGCATAATGGCCGATGGAGAGACCGGAGTCCCGGATAACGCTGCGGGTCTGGAAGATTCCGGAAAATCCTCCGAAGGCCACGGCGCCTGTGACCGGAAGCAGGCACTTAGAGGCCGGAAAGGTATGGCAGAGACTGCTGACGCCGGTGGTGATTTCCGCGCCTCCGGCTAAGAGGGCGCGAAGGGATGCAGGCAGGAAGGAAAGCTCTCCGATCCATGCCGCGAGAATTGAAAATAGCATGATATAGCCGCCGATGATGACCATGGTTTCACAGGTGGAGGCAATGGTATCCTCCAGGGACGGCTTTTTTGTGGTGGTTGTAACTGGGTTTAATGCCGCGGCTTTGAGAGATTCCTTTGAGGCGTTTTTTTTCTGACAGGGAAATGTGTGTGCAATCGGCCTGTCTATGCCGTAGAAATGTCTGGCAAGGAGGGACAGGGGGAGGATGGGAAGGTAAAGACATGTGATCAGCCACAGAGGAGACACAGGCAGGGGAAGCTGCGCCCTTACATATCCCAAAAGGAACATGGGACTGGGATGATTACAGATAGCCAGCAGATAGGCGGATTCCTCCGGGGAGAGGGATCCGTTTTTTCTAAAATCCGCGCACATCCGGGCTCCCAGTGGATAGCCGCAGAGAAGGCCGCACAGCAGAACATAGGAGCCGGTTAAGCTTACCTTAAAGAGCCGGTTAAGCAGAGGGGCAAAGGGTTTCATGAGAAGCTCCACCCCTCCGAGAACCGTGATCATCTGGGTGCAGATGATAAAGGGAGCCAGAGTGGGGAGAACCACATTGAACCACAAGAGAAGTCCGTTTGAGGCTCCCCGGACGGACAGGTCGGGAAAGGAAAGCAGCAGCCCCAAAAGCAGGATGGGAAGAAGCGGCAGGCTGTACAGGATGGGACGGCCTGCCGCTCCAAAATCATATGGATGGTCAGTGGTGTTATTGGTCATGTCTGTCTCCCATGGTTTGCCGGAGAGAGGAAAACTCTCTTTTTTCTTAATTGTATGAGAAACAGGGAGGAGACATTCCAGATGGAAAATATTCCAGACGATGAAAAGCTTATCGATCCATAAAGCCTTTGCTTGTCTTTTCCAGCCGGGGGATGCCGGAATCCTGGGGAATCATGCGCATATTGCCGCTTGTGAGGGAGACGATCCGGTCTCCGGCTATGGAGGCATGATACATGGTGAACTCACCTAAGGGCTGTAAGTCGGTGCCATCAGTTCTTACCCGCATATAGGCTGCCTTTTCATCTCCCTGAGCCAGGGAGGAGAAATAGATCCATTGGCTGTCTGCCGTCACATTGAAGCTCATGGCAGCCGGGCGGCTGTGGATCGTCTGAAGACCGGTGCCGTCTGTCCGGATTTTCTTGATGGCATCATCGGTGGAATCCCTGAAGTAGATCCATCCGTCCACAACCTGAAGGATGGGGGTGTAGGGCATAAACTCAATCCGCTCGGAGCCCTGGCCGTTTAAGGCCATCTGGTAGTTGTAAAACTTATTTTCTTCATGACGGATTCCCGTATAATAGATGGTGTCCTCCGTCACATCCAAAAGCCAGTACATCTCGTCCCCTGTCCCGTCCTTTAAAATCTGCCCTCCGGTGCCGTCCGGATGGATTCGGCAAATCATGCTGGTGCGTTCCATTCCGGTGGTGGTCTCATAATTAAAATAGAGCCAGTCTCCGGAGAGGATCATCTCGCAGGTGCCGATGCCGAAGTCGGTTTTTGCGGGGAAAAACACCTCCGGACGTCCTCCGTCCATAGAGACTCTGTAGATAGCTCCGTGAAGAGTTCTAAAGAAAATTTGACCGTCTGCCAGGTTGATATTTCCCCAGAAGGGATCAGGGAGAATGGAATTGATATCCTTCACGAGAACCGTGCCGTCCTCTCCGGAGCGGGCTTTGCACAGGTCGCCGTTTTCGCAGTAGTAGATCCATCCATCTGCCTCGGCGGCGGCGCCTCCGTTCTGAAAATTCCCGGAGGTGTTGCCGCGGGAGGAGATGGCAGCCTGGACTGTGGAGGCCGTAAAGGAAGGCATGGGCAGGATGGGAGCCGCAGCCAAGGTGAGAATAAGGGAAAAAGAAAAAATCAGGGGGTGGGTTTTTGGTCGTTTGATCATATTGTGTTACTCCTTTTTTGCTGGGAAGAGTGTTTTCCTGAGGGACCGCAGCCTTAGGGGGCTGTACCGGAAGTGCCGGGGAATGAGGACAGGAGCCGGCTCAGGGTTTCGGGGCTGCTGTCTCTAAGATTTCGGTCGGTCGGCTAAATGGGTTACATTGTTTTGCCAACCGTAACTATTGTACCACAGTTTTGAGAATTTTTCTTCTATAATTTTGATGAGGTTCTAAAAAGGTTTCACAGGCTATGGTGTTTGGCTTGTGGGGCCTTTTTATTTTATGGGATGAGCCTGGGGTGTGATATTTTCAAGAAGGTCATACTCCCATTATCTCTCATCTGTCGGACTCCAAGTTCAAAAATCCTCTTGCAAGCAAGCCTGCATCGGATTTTAGACCTTTTGACCCTGGTATCATATCATGATGATATTTATAAAACAAAAACAGAAATAGCAAAAATTTATATTTATGGAAATATATTCCAATATACAAAATTATAATATATATTATAATTATAAAAATAGAAATATGTGATATTAGACAAAAGTGATTTCAATTATAATAAATATATTTACAAAATTGACATTATGTGTTATTATCTACATAAAATAAAATTTAATTCCGAAAATAATAATGTAATTTCATTTTTTGATAATGGAAACAATATTATTGACATATAAAAATTTCAAGAAAGGTGGAGGTATTTATGAGACGAGTCGGGGTAGTTGGAATCGGAAATATGGGAGCGGGGATCGCCCATAATCTGAGGGAAGGGAAGTTTGAGGTGGTCCTTTACTCAAAAAGATGCGGGGATCCGCTGTTTGAGCCTGAGAGGGATGAGACGTTTGGACCGCTGATGGAGAAGGGTTGCCGGGTTGCTAAAACCCTGAGGGAGGTGGGGGAGTTTTCTCAGGTGGTGATCACCAGTGTTCCTATGCCGGAGGATTTTCTGGCTGTGTGCACAGGGGATGAAGGGCTGATTGCCAGTATGAAGGAGGGAAGCTATATCATTGATACCAGCACCATCGATGTGGAGACCACGCGTAGGGTACATTCCATTGCAGGGGACAAGGGCATAAGGACTCTGGACGCTCCTGTCAGCGGCGGACCCGCCGGCGCGAGAAACGGCACCATGACGATTATGGCAGGCGGGGATAAGGAGGATTTTGATGCCTGTCTGCCGATCTTTGAATGTATCGGCGGCAATATCAACTATATGGGGCGGATTGGAACAGGGCAGATGGTGAAGCTTTGCAACCAGGCTATCTCAGCCTCCCAGAGCGCGGTCATGGGGGAGGTGTTTGTGACTGGCATCAAGGCAGGGCTCGGTCTGGAGGATATGGCCAATGTGATCCGCGCCAGCTCCGGCAATTGCTGGATGCTGGAGAATTTTTTCCCGGAAACGGTTTTTAAGAACAAGTTTGATCCGCCGCGGTTTGCTCTGCGGATGATGTTAAAGGACATTGATCTGTATATGCGGACAGCCAGGGCCTTAGGGGTTCCCAGTATTGTCTCCGGCACGGTGATGCAGATGTTTACGGCAGCCATGGCTATGGGAAACGGAGAACTGGATGTGACATCGGTGGTTCAAGTGGCAGAAAAGCTGGGGGAGCAGAAAATTCTTTCTGACGGTGAGAATAACGGATGATGAGGAGGGATGGGTGTGACGGAGCGGATAAGACGTTTGAGGGAGCTTTTTCTGAATACAAAGAAGAGCATCTGTATTGAACGCGCCAGGATTGTGACAAGAGCCTATCAGGAGCTTACACAGGAGCCGGTTATTTTGAAGCGTGCAAAGGTGCTGGACAGGATTTTGTCGGAGATGACCATTTACATAAAAGAGGATGAGCTGATTGTGGGGCACAATGCAAGCCGGACAGGAGGTCTTCCGGTGGTCCCGGAGGTCCAGGCAAACTGGATTGGAAAGCAGCTGGATGATTTTGCCACAAGAAAGATTTTTCCGGTGGAGATATCGGATGAGGACAAGGAGGAGCTAAGAGCGCTTCTTCCCTTCTGGAAGGGACGGACCGTGGAGGATAAGGGATTGGTCAACATACCAGAGGAGACCCAACGGGTGTTTGAGATGTCTCCTGCGGTCATCACCTTGGGCTCTCATTTGCGGGGAACCTCCGGCCACATCACGGTGAACTACGAGAAGGTTCTAAAGAAAGGCTTCAACGGCATCTGTGAGGAGGCGCGGGAGAAAAAGAGGCAGCTGGATTTGACGGATCCTTTTGTAAAGGAAAAGCTGGATTTTTATGAGGCTGTGGAGATTGTCTGCCAGGCGGCATGCAAATTTGCCGGGCGCTACAGCGTTTTGCTGGGGAAGATGGCAGAGGAATGTGAGGACCCGGCGCGAAAAAAGGAGCTTGCCATGATGTCCCGGATCTGTGAGAGGGTGCCCGCGTACCCGGCCTCTTCCTTTTATGAGGCCATCCAGTCCTTTTGGTTTACCCACGTGATCATCATGATTGAGACCGAGGGGCCCTCCACCTCTCCCGGAAGGATGGATCAGTATCTGTATCCCTATTGCAAAATGGATCAGGAGGCAGGTATCTGGGATGAGGAGTTTGCCCAGGAGCTTCTTGACAATCTTTTTATCCGCTTTAATGAGGTGGACCGGGTGCCCAATGTTCCGGTAAATGCCTCTACCTATGTCAATGCCAATTCCATGTCCGAGATGGTGATTGTGGGAGGTCAGGATAAGCGGGGAAACGATGCCACAAATCTTCTCACCTACATGTTTTTCACCGCCCAGAAGCACACGGGATTTCCCATGCCGGCGTTGGGAGCGCGCCTTCACAGCAAAACTCCCAGAAGGCTGCTTTTGGAAATCGTCAGCCTTGCCAAAACCAGCTGCGGAAAGCCGTCCATGTTTAATGACGAGGTGATTATCGAAAGCCTTTTAAAGGACGGCGTGACCCTGGAGGATGCCCGTGACTACGGGGTGATCGGCTGTGTGGAGCCGGCGCCCTCAGGCAACAGCTTCACCTGGTGCAACGCTGCCATGATGAATCTGGCAAAATGTCTGGAGCTGGCGCTTTTTAACGGCACGGACCCGGTAAGCGGGAAAAAGGTCAATGATATCACCTTCATTGATGAGGCCAGCTCTTTTGAGGAGATTGTGGCTGCCTATGAAAAACAGGTGGAGTACTATGTGTTTCACATGACCGTGATGTTAAACAATTTGGACAAGATTCAGGCGGAAAATATGCCCATTCCCTATGTTTCCAGCATTATGGATGACTGTGTGGAAAAGGGGATGGATATAACCTTAGGAGGAGCAAAATACAATTATGTGGGCCCCCAGGGGATCGGCCTTGCCGATGTGACCGATTCTCTGCTGGCAATCCGGCAGGCTGTGTTTAAGGAGCGCAGATATACTTTGGAAGACATAAAGACGGCCATGAAGGAGAACCACAAGGATGAACGGATGCACCAATATCTGCTGAACATGTGTGAAAAATTCGGCAATGACGACCCGGAGGTGGATGCCTTTGCCCGGAGAATCGGCAGGCATTACTGTCTTTTGTTTAAGGATTTAAAAAACCGCAGAGGGGGAGGTTACCGTCCGGGGCTGTACTCGGTGGCCGGGCATGTGGCATTAGGAAATGCGGCCGGGGCTCTCCCTGACGGGAAGAAGCGCAACCAGAGTCTGGCCCACGGGGTTTCCCCTGTATACGGTTCTGCCAGGAAAGGCCTGTCGGCTATTTTTAATTCCGTAGGCAGACTGGACCTGGCCATGTCTCCTAACGGGACAAGTTTAAATCCCAACATTCATCCCACCTTGCTGAGAACAAAGGAGGATGAGGAGAAGATGGCGGATGTGCTGCGGAAATTTGTGGATCAGAAGATTATGCATCTTTGCTTTAATGTGGTCACGGAGGAGACTCTTCGGGATGCCCAGGCCCATCCGGAAAAATACCGGAGCCTGGTGGTTCGTATCTCAGGGTACTGTGCTTTTTTTACAGAGCTGAGCTATGATATTCAGATGGATGTTATCCGCCGATGCGGGGTGTATCAGTAGAAGGCGGTATTTTTGATTTTTTCAGAGGGTACGCCATGGAAAAGGGAGAGGGAAGAGGCCGAGTATTCTCAGAGCTAAAATATATGACATTGATACTAGACTGTTACAATAAAAGAATAAAAATTGGGAGGTAATGAAACATGAGAAGAAATCACAGGATGATGGCAGGGATACTGGGGGCAGCTTTGGTTGTGGGCATGCTTGCAGGCTGCGGCGGGGGAGGCGGCGGGGGAGGCAGCCAGCTACCTTCTTCCGGGGAGACAAAGGCCGGGGAAGCGTCCGCCGAGGCGGCGTCTGATGAGATGGCATCCACAGAGAAGACGCCGGATGAGACAAAAGAGACAGAGGCGGCTTCCCGGACAGAGGCCTGGAAGCCTTCGGGGCCCATTACCCTGATTGTCCACAATGCGGCGGGGAGCGGCACGGACACGATTTTTAGGGCATGGGCGGCAGCGGCAGAGAAAAAGCTGGGGGTTTCCGTTGTCATTGAGAATATTGGCGGCGGCGCCTTTATTCCGGCTATGTCGGCCATTGCCGATGCCAATCCGGACGGATATACCATCGGAGGAATCACGGAATCGCCCTACTATGCGGCAGGATACATGGGAGATTACAGTGTGGATCTGTTTGGCCAGCTGGATGTGCTTTGTCAGGGGGTGGAGAACTTTAACCTTCTGGCAGTGGGAGCCGATGCATCTTATGACACACTGGAGGAATTTATCCAGTATGCCAAGGACCATCCGGAGGAGAATATTACTCTGGGCAATTCCGGTGTTGGCGGGATTCATGACATCACTATCAAGAGCCTGATGAAGGAGACCGGTCTGTTAAATATCTCCTCCATCGCCTACGGAGGCGCCAGTGACTCTGCGGCGGCTGTGGCCGGAGGTCATATCACAGGTCATGTGGCCGGCTTCTCTCCCAACCGGTCTCTGATTGAGTCCGGCCATATCAAGCTTATTGGGACATTTAAGGCGGGGGCTGACCGGGATGAGCGCTTCCCGGATCTCCAGTCTGCCAACGAGCTGGGGTATGAGGTGACAGGGCTTCAGAAGTGGGGAATCTGCCTGCCGGCAGGGGCTCCGGATGACGTAAGGCAGACGCTGTCCGATGCATTTAAAGCATCCCTGGAGGATCCGGATTTTATGGAAAATGTAAAGGTGCAGGGAATGTTGATCAACTATATTGACGGGGATACCTTAACGGAAATCTATCACGAGATTTACGACAGCGCGGCAGAATTTTCAGAATAGCTGTCAGCCCGGAAGGCCGGGTCCGGCGGTCCCGGCCTTCCGGAGATTGTACGCAACAGGGGGTGTGCGAAAATGAAGTCCGAATATAACAAGGAATTATCGTCCGGAGTGGAAAAGGTTTTGGCAGGCAGTATGTTTCTGTTTATTTCGGCGGTGGTGGGGTTTTATATGATCCCCAACACCATCAGGGGGTCAGCCGGCAGAAATATTGCCAACAATCCCAGAATGTTTCCGGCAATATTTACCGTTTGTCTGGCCGCGGCGTCCTTGATTCTGATTTTTGCGGGGATCCGGGAGTGTCTGAGATACAGGGAATTTGTCAGCGGCGAAAATATCAGGAAGGAATTGGCGCGGCTATTTCTTCTGGATTCCCCGTCTCTTCTCGTCTTTGCCGGATTAAGCGTGATTTTCTGTGTTCTGGCTCCTGTTTTGGGATTCTTTTCCAGCGGTTTTCTGATTATGACAGGGGCGGCCTTTTATCTGGGAAACCGGGAATTAAAGTGGGTGGTACTGTTTCCCATTGTGTTTATGGTCCTGCTTTGGTTTGTGTTTGTGATCCTGCTGTCCGTGAGATTTCCGGCGGGAATCCTGATATAGAGGAGGGGATGGAATGGAAGTGATTACTGTTGGTATTGAGGCCCTTTTGAACTGGCAGAGCTGGCTGGGGATCATTCTGGGGCTTTTGATGGGAGCTGTCATCGGCGCCATTCCCGGCCTTGGCCCCAACACGGCCCTGGCTATTGCCATACCTCTTTGCTACGGTATGGACCCGCTGTTTACCCTGCCCTTTATGATGGCCATCTATAAATCCTGTACCTTTGGAGGCTCTATTTCCTCCATCACCATCAATACGCCAGGCACAGCGGCCAATGTGGCTACCTGCTGGGACGGATATCCTATGAGCAAGGGAGGGAGAACCGGAAGGGCTCTGATGCTCTCTCTGTATTCCTCCACCTTTGGAGATATGTTCAGCAACCTGGTGCTGATCTTTCTGTGTATTCCCCTGGCCTCCTTTGCCTTGAAATTCGGCGCGGCTGAGTTTACGGGAATCTACGTGTTTTCCCTGCTGATTACCGCAACCCTGGCCGGAGGAGGGTCGGCGGTGAAAGGATTTTTAAGCACCCTGCTGGGACTTCTGTTTGCGTGTGTGGGAATGGATCCGGTGATCGGGCTGCCCCGGTTTGACGTGTTCGGCCTGGGGAAATTTGACAAGATTGACACGGTGGCATTTCTTTTGGGAGCCTTTGCCCTGACGGAGGTCTTTGAGCAGACGGTCCATGTGAAACATAAGGAGGACCGTTTCCGCAAAATGACGGAAAAGGAGAAAAAGGCAGACAAGGAGGAGGACGCCAGGGCTTTTCTGATTGCCAGGGAATCCATCAAAAATGCCAACAAGGACCTGACCTGGCGGGAGCTTATTACAAAGTACTGGCACGTGCTGATTCAGGGCAGTGTTGTGGGGGCCGTGATCGGAATCATACCCGGTATCGGAAGCAATGTGGGCACCTTGTTTTCCTATGCCCTGACCAAAAGCCTTTCCAGACGTCCGGAGAAATTTGGGACCGGTATTGAGGAGGGGATCATCTCTCCCGAGGCGTCCAACAATGCGGTGTGCGGGGCCAATATTTTGCCTTTGGTTACGCTGGGGATTCCTGGCAATCCCATCGCGGCCCTCTTTGGGGCGGCCATGCTGATGAACGGCATTATTGTGGGGCCCAGTGTGTTTGAGAAGAGCGGGGATACCTTGTACGGGCTGTTTATCTGCATGGTGGTGGCCACCATCGGCATGTTTTTGGTGGGAAAATATGTGTTTGTGCGCTTGAGCGGTTATATTACAGTGGTTCCTTTAAAGCTTTTGTATCCGGCGATTTTGATTCTTTCCCTGGCAGGAACCTATTCCGTCAACCGGCGTATGAGCGATGTGGGCGTGATGGTGTTTGTGGCCGTTATCAGCTGTCTGATGCGCCGTTGGGGAATCTCGGTGGCGCCTATGGTCATCTCCTTTGTGCTGGGCAGATCTATCGAGTCCAGCATGAGACAGGCGCTCATTATCTCCGGAGGCAGGGCGGGATACTTTTTTTCCAGCCCCATCGGAAACGTGTTTTATGCGCTGAGCATTGTGGTTCTTCTGATGCCCATTATCCGGTCAGCCCTGTCAAAGCGCAGCGAGACCATGCGGATATTAAAGGAGCATGATGAGGTGGAATAGATGATTTATGGAACGATCTTGAATATTCAGAGACACTGCGTCCATGACGGCCCGGGCCTGCGGACCACCGTGTTTTTCAAGGGCTGTCCCCTGCGGTGTGAGTGGTGCTGCAACCCGGAGTCCCAGAGCTTTGAGCAGGAATACATGTATGTAAAAGCCCGGTGCATCGGATGCAAAGCCTGTGAGGCGGTTTGCCAGGAAAATGCCTGCAAGGGGGGAATCATTGATCCTTTCCGGTGCAAAAGCTGCGGGCTGTGCGCCGGGGAGTGTTATTCGGGGGCCTTAAAGGTTATGGGCAGTCAGGTAACGGTTTCTCAGGTTATGGATGAGATATTGAGGGACGAAGGGTATTATGAGGGCCGCGGCGGCGTGACAGTCAGCGGAGGGGAGGCCTTTGCCCAGCCCGAATTTCTCAGGGAGCTTTTGGAAGCCTGCAAGAGGGAGAGGATTCACACGTTGGTGGAGACCTGCGGCTGCTTTTCCTGGGAGGCCGGACTGGGGGCGGCGGCTCTGGCGGACATGATCTATTTTGATATCAAGCATGGGGATGAGGAGGGATATCGGAAATATACGGGGGCGTCTATGAAGCCGGTTGTTGACAATCTGAGGAATTTTCTGGCTTTGGAGAAAAAGGTGACTGTGCGGATTCCCATCGTCAAGGGATGCAACGGCGATGAGGAGACACTGGGAAAGATTGGGGCTGTGCTTTATGGCTGCGGGTACAAGGGACAGGTTCACCTTCTGCCTTATCATGCCTATGGCTCCGTGAAATACGAGCAGCTGGGAAGAAGCTATGGCTGCACAAGGGCTGAGCGCCCTTCCGGGAAGGAGATGAAGGCCTACATCGCCTGCTTTCGTGAAAGGGGATTTGAGGCGGTCTGCTATGGATAGCATCCGCAGAGGCAGTCAAAGAATGGGTATATAACCGGTATGTGTTTTACGGCATGCCGGCTTATATAGATGACTTAATTATCATGTGCTCTCACAATCAAATTCAAAACAGATGTGATAAAAGAGTGCACATCAAAGAGCTGAGGAGGAAGAGGAATGGAAGCAAGAGTTGTGACGATTATGGAAAAGGGGATTGTACAGCTGACAAAGGAGGAGCTGGAGCCGAAGGAAAATGAGGTTTTGGTGAAAACGAAATTTTCATCCATCTGCGGCACGGACAAGAATTATTTTAAGAAAATTGTTCCCCCGGTGACCCATATTATCGACCCGTCCCACAGCAACACGGAGGCCAAGTATGCCTATCCTTTGAAGGTGGGCCATGAGGGAGCCGGAGAGGTGGTGGCAGTGGGAAAGCATGTGACGGATTTTAAGGTGGGGGATCCGGTCATGAATTTTGGCTGGTGCAATACCATGTCCGACTATTTTGTGCAGAAGCTTCCCCATGACGGCTACGGGGTGATGCACATGACAGAGGGACTTACCTGGGAGGAGGCGGCCTTGGCGGAGCCTACGGCCTGCGCCATCTTTGCCGGGATGAATTCAGGAATCAAGCTGGGAGACACAGTGGCCGTGGTGGGATCCGGGTACGCGGGACAGGTTATGATGCAGGTGGCCCGCCGCATGGGCGCGAAAAAGATCATTGCCGTGGATCTGATTCCCGGAAAGCTGGAGCTGGCAAAGAAAATGGCGGCGGATATTGCCATTGACGCCAATGATCCCAAGGAGGCGCTGGGGCAGATCATCCAGGAGACGAAGGGGTATGGGGTTGACGTGGCCCTGGAAGTGGCGGGAAACAGCGATTCCATTGATTTTTGCAGCAAAATCCTAAAGCACGGAGGAATTTTAGGACTTTACAGCTGGATCATCAACCCTATCACCATCTATGTGAACCGCTGGCACAACAACGGATTTGACATCCGCACCCTGGCTCTGATGCACCGGATCATGAATGATAAGTTCTGGTGGATCGAGAAGGCCCTCAGCAATGTGGCCAATGGCATGATTGACATTAAGCCGCTTATTTCCCATACATACGATCTTGAGGATTGTCAGGAGGCGTTTGACATTGCCTCCCGCGATGATCACGCATGCAAGGTGATGCTGAGAGGATGAGAGGGAGGATAAAATGCAGAAGGTGGGATTTGTAGGTCTGGGGATCATGGGAAGCCCCATGGTCCGATGTCTTTTGAGAAAAGGCTACACGGTAAACATCTATGACCGGTCAGAGGCCCGGTTAGAGGAGCTTTTGGGAGAAGGGGCATTTCCCAGAGAAAGCCCCCGCCAGGTGGCCGAGTTAAGTGACGTGATTATCACAATGCTTCCCAATTCCGGGATTGTCGAGGAGGTAATGTTCGGCGAAAACGGGCTTTATGAGGGAATGGGTGAAGGAAAAATTTTTATAGACATGGGCAGCTCTGACTATGCAAGCAATCAGAGGATCTGCGAGAGATTAAAGGAAAAGGGGACGGTCATGCTGGATGCCCCGGTGACCGGCAGCTCCAAGGGGGCAAAGGAGGGGACGCTGACGATTATGGTGGGCGGCGACACTCAGACCTTAGAGCAGGTGCGCCCCGTGCTTGAGGCCATGGGGGAGAAAATCGTTTTCGTGGGCCCGGTGGGAACGGCAGATATTGCAAAAGCATGCAACCAGATGCTGTTTGCCCTCAACATTGCGGCTGTGTCCGAGGTGCTGGCCCTTGCCGTGAAGGCCGGGCTGGATCCGGAGGTATTAATGTCCATCGTCAACACAGGTTCCGGGGAGAGCTATGCAGGGCGTGTGAAAATGGCAAACTTTACCTTTAAGCGCAATTTCAAGCCGGGTTTTACCTTGAAGCTTATGGCCAAGGATGTGGACATTGCCCTGAATATGGGAAGAAATCTTCAGGTGCCTATGCGGCTTTCCAATCTGGTGCGGGAAAATATCCGCATTGCTCAGAACCGGGGCTTTGAGGGCGATGACTGCAGCTGTGTGGTCCGACTGACAGAGGATGAGGCCGGAGTGGTGGTGGAGCCCTTTTCCCATGAAAGCAAGGGTGCGGAGACTGGAAAATAAATAGGAGGATATTTTATTATGCAAATGATCATCAACGGGAAGAAAACCGATTCGTCCAACGGGAAGACAATGAATGTAATTAATCCGGCCACCGGCAAGGTGATTGATACGGTGCCTGTGGCCACCAAGGAGGATGTGGATTATGCTGTGGACTGCGCCGTGGCCGGCCAAAAGGTGTGGGGAGCCGTGCCTCTCTATAAGCGCGGTCCCATTGTGGAGAAATATGTGGAGCTGGTAAAGGCTCATAAGGACGAGCTGGCAAGAATGGAGTCGGAGGAGGTGGGAAAGACCATTCCGGAGGCTGCCAATGAGATTAACAATGTGATTGCCTTCTTCACAGGATTTTTAGAGAAGGCCAAGCATGAGTATGAGGAGAGCTATCCGGTAGGCATGGAGCCCAATACAGAGGAGCGGATGCAGATTGTCATCCGGGAGCCGGTGGGAGTGATCGCCTGCATTATTCCCTACAATTTCCCGGTCAGCCTGTTTACCCACAAGGTTGCGCCGGCGCTGGTGGCAGGCAACTCTGTTGTGGTAAAGCCGGCCAGTGACTGTCCCAGAACTCTGATTCGTCTCTGCGAGCTCTTGGTGGAGGCAGGCTTCCCGGACGGAACGGTCAATATCATAACCGGCAAGGGCTCTGAGGTAGGGGCATGGCTTGTAGGAAACGGAAAGCTGGGCTCCGTCAGCCTTACGGGAAGCTCGGCCGTGGGGGCAAAGATAGCGGCCCTGGCTGGTCAGAATATTACCCCGGTTACCTTAGAGTTGGGAGGAAACGATCCCTTTATTGTCTGCGATGATGCAGATGTGGATATGGCGGTCAACGAGGCGGTTTTGGGGCGTCTGGTCAATGCGGGGCAGATCTGTGTTGCCAGCAAACGCTTTATTATCCATAATTCGGTGAAGGAGGAATTTACCAGAAAGCTGGTTGAAAAGGTCAGCGCCTATATTATCGGGGACCCTTCGGATCCGAAAACCCAGATGGGATGTCTCATTAACGAGGAGGCGGCAAAGAAGGTGGACCGCCAAGTGCGCATGACTGTGGAGCAGGGGGCGCGGCTTTTGTACGGAGGAGAAAGAAACGGAGCCTTTTACACTCCCACGGTGCTGGTGGATGTGACGAAGGACATGGATATTATGCGGGATGAGGAGGTTTTCGGACCGGTGTTCCCCATTATCGGGTTTGACACGGTTGACGAGGCCGTTGAGATTGCCAACAATACCATGTACGGACTGTCAAGCGGCGTGTGTTCAAGAGATATCGGAAAGGCCATAAAGATTGCCCGGCGGATAGAGGCCGGTACGGTGGTAATTAACGGAGGCGGCCGTCTCCGCTCCCGGGAAATGCCTTTTGGAGGACGCAAGAAGAGCGGCATCGGAGCCGAGGGTGTAAGCTGTACGTTGCGGGAGGTGACGGCGCCGAAGAATATTATTTTGAAAAACATATTAAAGTAATCCATGAAAAACCCGCCACTGGTGGCGGGTTTTTCATATCCTGTATAAATTCTGAGGTTAAATGCTTCCGCCCACAGAGCCCTCCCAGGTATCCACCCGGACGGCCTTTTTTTCTTCCTCGTTAAACCAGTGGGAGGTGACGGCCTTGATTTCTGTAAAGAAGCGCACGCCGTCCTTGCCGAGACAGTGAAGATCGCCGAAAAAGCTGTCCTTGTGGCCGCTGAAGGAGAAAATGCCCACAGGCACCGGGATGCCCACATTGACGCCCACCATGCCTCCGTGAGTGCGGCGGACGAACTCATCGGCATAGTATCCGCTCTGGGTGTAGATGACGGAGCCATTGGCAAAGGGGTTTGCATTCATGATGGAAAGGCCTTCCTCAAAATCCTTACAGCGTTTGATACAGAGAACCGGACCGAAGATCTCATCCCGGCCAATGGACATATCCTCGGTCACATGGTCAAAGATCGTGGGGCCCAAATAGAATCCGTCTTCGTATCCGGGGACCGTCACATGGCGTCCGTCCAGTATCAGGTCAGCGCCCTCCTCAATGCCCTTTTCAATCCACCGGATGATTCTGGCCTTGTGGGCGGCATCCACCACCGGACCCAGATCTGTGGTTTTGTCATAGGCAGGACCTATCTTCATCTCCTTTGCGTACTGAACCACCAGACGGACCAACTTATCGGCAATGCTTTCCTGGGCCACCACCACCGGCAGCGCCATACAGCGCTCTCCCGCGCAGCCGAAGGCGCTGTTGATAAGACCCCGGGCGGTGCGCTCCAAAGCGGCGTCCTCCATGACCAGAGCGTGATTTTTGGCCTCGGTCTGTGCCTGTACCCGCTTGCCGTAGGTGGCTGCCAGGCTGTAGATGTGCTTGCCCACGCCGGTGGTTCCTACAAAGCAGATTCCCTTAATGTCCGGGTGAGTCAAAAACAGCTCGGCCTCATGGCGGCTGCAGGGCACTAAGTTGAGCACGCCGTCCGGCAGTCCGGCCTCCTGCCACAGCTTTGCGCAGAGAATGGATGTCAGGGGAGTTTTTGAGGCCACCTTGATGACGATGGTGTTGCCGGTGGCGATACAGAGAGGAGTCATCCATCCCATAGGAATCATTCCGGGAAAGTTAAAGGGCGCAATGCCGGCAAATACTCCTAAGGGCTCCCGGTAGGAAACCGTATTGTAGCCTCTGGAGGTGTCCATCAGGGACTCACCCATCATCAGGGACGGCGTGCCGCAGGCCAGCTCCACCGGTTCCTTGATCTTGGCAATGTCTCCGGAGGCCTCGGCCCAGTTTTTCCCGTGCTCCCGGGCGCAGCACTCGGTCAGCTCATCCCAGTGCTCGGTAAGAAGCTCCCGGAACCGGTAGAGAATCTGAACCCGCTTCATCACCGGAGTGTCCCGCCATGCGGGAAAGGCCTTTTTTGCGCAGGCAATGGCATAGGCCACCTCCTCAGAGGAGCAGCACGGAATCTCGGCCTGGACCTCACCAGTGCTGGGATTGTAGACAGGCGTGTAGTTTCCTGTAGTGGTATCCAGCCATCTTCCGCCGGCAAAATACTGCATTTTTTTGACTTCACTCATAAGTAGTATCCCCCTTTGTTTTTGTTCGGCCAGACGGGCAAGAAGATCCCCGTCTGAACGGTTACGATTTCACAGCTTTCATGGTAATTATAGCATTGCGTGGAAACGAAGTCAATAAAAACAGAATTTAATTTCAAAAAAATATAAAAAAATATATAAATGAAATTATATATTTAAAAATGTAATTAAAGTGCGGAAATAATATGTTTTGATTATCTGCACATGGTTTGCGAAATTGACATGGTTTTGGAAATATGATAAGATTAGGAGGAGTTTTTGGGAACGAAAATGGTTAGACATAATAAAAAATATCGGGGTGGATTGTTTATGACAGATGATGGAAAAGAGATCAGCGGAAATGACAAGCCGTCTAATCAATTAGTAGTAAAGCTGTTTCAATTGATTTCCTTTCTTGCAAAGAGTAAGGCGCCGCTGCGGCTCCAGGAGATAGCGGCCGGTACAGGGATTCCCCAACCAACGGTTCTCAGATATCTGAACGCGCTGATTCAAGAGGGGTTTGCCTATCAGGACGAATTTTTGGGACGTTACGCGCTTACGTGGCGGATCTGCAGCATCGGGGTCAATGTTCGGAATCATCTGACTATTCGGACCTTGACCGGAGAGCTGATCAATGATTTGTCCAGGCAGCTGGGCTTAGGCTGCAGTATTGTGGTGGAGCATGACATGGAGTGTGTCTATCTGGACTGTGTGTATGAGCCGGACATGATGGGGCCCACCCTTCAGCGAATCGGCAAGCAGTCACCCTTATATTCCACCAGCTCCGGCAAGCTGTTCCTTACAGGGTACTCGGAGGCGGAGATTGACCGGATGATTGAAGAAAAGAAGCTAAAGGAGTTGACACCCAACACAATCCGGACAAAGGAAAGGCTGATGGAGGAGATCGAGAAGGTACGGCAATGCGGATTTGCCATGGACAATGAGGAATGTGAGAGAAATTTAAGGTGTATTGCCTATCCTATCTATGATTATACGGAAAGGCTGGTGGCAGCAGTCAGCTGCTTTGGCTCTGTGGACAGAATGACGGATCAATATGTGGAGGAAACCATCAAGCCGGTTTTGTACCATGCGTCCCTGGAGGTGTCCTTCCGCATGGGAAGCAACAGAAAAAACAGGGTAAAGGGAAGTAAGTGACTTTTGCGATATTCCGACACCTGCAATTGCTTTGGACAGGGAAATCTGGCATAAAAATCTGCGACAGGCTTGTATATTAGCAGATTTTTATGCCAGATTTTACATCAGATGGAGATTCCTTTTGTTGCGGATTTGTGATATGATGTAGATTATTGTGTCAAAACATGGCGTCTTCCCTGGATTTTGGGATAAACAGGCAGGAAAAGGTGTGAGAATGAGATTACCGGAGTTGTTTCTTGAACGGATGAAGGAGCTTTTGGGTGAGGAATATGAGCTTTGGCTGGAGTCCTGCGGGCAGATGCCTGTTCAGGGAATCCGGGTGAATCCGGCCAAGCTGACGCCGGGGCAGTGGGAACAGATCAGTCCGTGGGAAATCAGGAGAGTTCCCTGGAATTTGAACGGCTATTACTGTCAGGAGAAAAGCCGCCCGGCCAGAGATGTTTATTACTATGCAGGGCTTTACTATATCCAGGAGCCAAGCGCCATGGCACCCGCGGAGCTTTTGGGAGTAAAGCCGGGGCATAAAGTGCTGGATCTGTGTGCCGCCCCCGGGGGGAAAAGCACGCAGCTGGGGGCGCGGCTTGAGGGAAGGGGGCTTTTGGTTGCCAATGATGTCAGCGCTTCCAGGGCAAAGGCATTGCTAAAGAATCTGGAGATGGCCGGGGTGGCAAATATCTGTGTGACAGCGGAGGAGCCAAAGCGGCTGGCCCAGGTGTTTTCGGGATTTTTTGACAAGATCTTGGTGGATGCCCCCTGCTCAGGGGAAGGGATGTTCAGAAAGGAGCCGGAGCTTATAAAAAGCTGGCAGGAGCGGGGGCCAAAGGAATATGTGCCGGTTCAGAGGGAGATTCTTAAGCAGGCGGTGAGGATGCTGCGGCCGGGAGGAGAGCTGGTCTACTCTACCTGCACCTTTTCCGTGGAGGAGGATGAGGGGGCGGTGGACTGGATTTTGGCAGAGGAGCCGGATATGGAGCTGGTTCCCTTAGCCCTGTGGGAAGGGGCACGGCCGGGGGCAGACAAAAAACCGGTGATTCGTCTTTTTCCTCACAGAATCCGGGGAGAAGGGCATTTTGTGGCAAAGCTTAAAAAGAGGCAAAGAGAAGACGGTGGGAGCGAAGGCGGGAAGGCGCCGGGAGAAGGCGTCTGTCGCAAAGACGAAAAAGAGCTGGAGCTTTTGGAACAAAGTGATTATCTGGAATGGGAGCGATTTTTAGCGCGGCCCTTTGATCGGCATCGCCTGACTGTACAGTTTGGGCAGGTATATTTTCTTCCGGAGGATTTTCGGAGGGACTGGGGATTTCGGTATCTGCGGACCGGCCTTTTGGTGGGAAGCTTAAGGCGGGGAAGGTTTGAGCCCTCTCAGGCCGCGGCTATGGCTCTTAAGTCCGGGGAGTTTGCCAGAGCTTTATCCATGGACCGGGAGGATGAGCGGGTGATCCGGTATCTGAAGGGGGAGACTGTTTTTTTAAAGGAAGGGGAAGACTTTTCAAAGGGATGGGTGCTGGTCTGCGTGGACGGTTTTCCTCTTGGATGGGCAAAGGCTGCGGGAGGCAGTCTGAAAAACAAATATTATCCGGGATGGCGGTGGATGTAATGGGAAAGATGATGCGTCTGGATAAGTTTTTGGCGGACATGGGCAAGGGAAGCCGGTCTCAGATTCGGGAAGGAGTTAAGAGAGGCCGGGCCGCGGTCAACGGGCAGACAGAGAAGAGGCCGGACAGAAGGATTGACCGGGAACAGGATCAGGTGATTTGGGACGGAGAGCAGGTAGAGTACCGGCAGCAGGAGTATTTTATGCTCTTTAAGCCACAGGGGGTGGTGTCGGCCACTGAGGATAAGCGATACAGGACGGTGGTGGATCTTTTGGAGGGAGAAAACAGGAGGGATCTGTTTCCTGTGGGAAGACTGGATCTGGACACGGAGGGGCTTATCCTTCTGACCAATGACGGGGAATTGGCCCACCGGCTTCTCTCGCCGAAAAAGCATGTGGACAAAAAATACTATGCCAGGGTGGCAGGAGCCCTTTTAGAGGATGCCGGGATGCGGATTGAGGCAGGGCTCACCCTGGAGGACGGCACAGAGGTATTGCCGGGAAGGCTTGAGATACTGGGTAAGGGGCTGCCAAAGGAGCGGGATATACAGGAAAACAGGACAGAAAAGCAGCCGGGAGGGCAGGAGGAGACGGAGGTGTTTCTGACGATTCAGGAGGGAAAGTTTCATCAGATCAAACGGATGTTTGAAGCCCTCGGATGCAGAGTCACCTATTTGAAACGGATATCCATGGGATCCCTCATTCTGGACGAAAGCCTTCGTCCCGGGGAATATCGCAGGCTGACAGAGGAGGAACTTGCTGGTTTAAAGGAAAGCGGGGAGATAAAATGAGTATGAAAAGGAATTGGGAAAACAACGGACAGAGAGTCAGGCAGGAGCTGTTAAAGAAAGACGCGGTAATCTTTGATCTGGACGGAACTCTGGTGGATTCCATGTGGATGTGGAAGGCCATTGACATTGAATATCTGAGAAGATACGGCCATGAATGCCCTGATTTTCTCCAGCGGGAGATTGAGGGGATGAGCTTTTCCGAGACAGCCGTGTACTTTAAGGAAACCTTCCGCCTGCCGGATACGGTGGAGGAGATCAAACAGGCCTGGGTGGATATGAGTATTGAAAAATACCGCTGGGAGGTTCCCTTAAAGGAGGGGGCCAGGAGGTTTCTGGAGTTTTTGAAGGAGTCGGGAATCCGGGCCGGGATTGCCACCAGCAATGGCCGGGAGATGGTGGATGCGGTGATGCGGTCTTTGGGGCTTGGCCCTTATTTTCAGGTGGTTGCCACGGCCTGTGAGGTGGCCCAAGGAAAGCCGGCGCCGGATATTTATCTGAATGTGGCAGAGCGTCTGGGAGTGGCGCCGGAACAATGTATGGTGTTTGAGGATGTGCCTGCCGGGATACTGGCGGGAAAGGCGGCCGGAATGACCGTATGCGCCGTGGAGGATCACTTTTCCATTTCCATGCGGGAGGAAAAGAGGAAGCTGGCAGATTACTATATCAGAAATTACTATGAGCTGCTCATTCGGGGTATTGCCCGTAAAGAAAGCAGGGAAGTGCAGGCTGGATGATTGTTTGCCGGTCAGCGTGCAGAGGAGTGTGGCATGAATGATTATTTGCCGGTCAGCCGGCAGGATATGGAGAGGCGGGGCTGGAAGCAGTGTGATTTTGTCTATGTGACAGGAGACGCCTATGTGGATCATCCCTCCTTTGGGACAGCCATTATCAGCCGTCTTTTGGAGGCCCATGGATTTAAGGTAGGCATCATTGCCCAGCCGGATTGGAGAGATAGGGAAAGCATCCGGATTTTAGGAAGACCCCGTCTGGGATTTTTGGTGTCCGCGGGCAATATGGATTCCATGGTAAATCATTATACAGTGTCAAAAAAACGGCGCGGCCAGGATTTTTATACTCCGGGCGGGGTTATGGGGAAAAGGCCGGACTATGCCACCATTGTATACGGCAACCTGATTCGCTCCGTCTATAAGGATGTGCCGGTTATCATCGGCGGCATTGAGGCCAGCCTGCGGAGAATGGCTCATTATGATTACTGGTCAAATAAGTTAAAACGGTCCGTTCTTCTTGATTCCCAGGCAGACATTCTTTCCTACGGTATGGGAGAACATTCCATTGTGGAGATTGCCGAGGCTCTTAACGCGGGGATTGATGTGGGAATGATCACCTTTGTGGACGGGACGGTTTACCGGACCCGAAGCCTTTTAAATGTCTTTGACTATCAGCTTTTGCCGGATTATGAGGATATGAAAAAGGATAAGCGGGAGTATGCCCGCAGCTTTGGGATCCAGTACAAAAATACGGACCCGTATTCCGGCAGAAGGCTGGTAGAGCCCTACAGCGGCCGGGATTATGTGGAATATGTGGTGCAGAATCCGCCCTCGAAGCCTCTCTCTGAGGAGGAAATGGATCAGGTGTACGGCCTTTTCTACATGCGCGGCTATCATCCGTCCTATGAGGCGGCAGGCGGGATTATGGCTGCACGGGAGGTTAAGTTTAGCCTGATCAGCAATCGGGGGTGCTTCGGCGCCTGCAGCTTTTGTGCCCTGACCTTCCATCAGGGGCGAATTATTCAGGCCAGAAGCCATGAATCCCTGATAGAGGAGGCCAAAAAACTCACTGAGGACCCGGATTTTAAGGGATATATTCACGATGTGGGAGGCCCTACGGCCAACTTCCGTTTTCCGGCCTGTGAAAAACAGAAGACAAAGGGGGCCTGCGCGGGGAGACAATGCCTGTTTCCTGAGCCCTGCAAACATCTGCGGGCAGACCATGGAGATTACATTTCGCTTCTTAGAAAGCTTCGGAACATTCCCGGAGTGAAAAAGGTGTTTATCCGCTCAGGGATCCGGTTTGACTATCTTCTTGCAGACAAAAGCAGGGGATTTTTGCGTGAGCTGTGTGAGCACCATGTCAGCGGCCAGCTAAAGGTGGCGCCGGAGCATGTGTCGGATGAGGTTCTTTCCCTGATGGGAAAGCCCAAAAACGCCGTATACCGGCAGTTTGTCCGGGAGTACGAGAGAATGAACGAGCGTCTGGGCAAGGAGCAATACCTGGTTCCTTACCTGATGTCATCCCATCCCGGCTCCACCTTAAAGGAGGCGGTAGAGCTGGCAGAGTATCTGCGGGAGTTTCCATATATGCCGGAGCAGGTGCAGGATTTCTATCCCACTCCATCAACCATCTCCACCTGCATGTACTACACAGGGCTGGATCCGCGCACCATGGAGCCGGTGTATGTGCCGGTAAGTCCCCACGAGAAGGCCATGCAGCGGGCACTGATTCAATTTAGGGATCCGAAAAATCACAGTCTGGTGGCGGAGGCCCTTAAAAAGGCGGGGCGGACGGACCTGATCGGGTACGATAAAAAGTGTTTGGTGCGGCCGCCGGAAGGAGAAGAAGCAGAAAGACGAGGAAGAAGAGACGGGCAGGCATCGCCCGGCGACAAAAAAAGAGGGAAAGGGACGAGACAGGGCGGAGCAGGAACCGAAAAGCCGACAGGTCAAAGAGGAGCAGGAACCAAAAGGCCGACAAGCCAAAGAGGAGCGGGAGACAAAAAGCAGGAGCGGATGTTTGATAACCGGAGAAAGAAGCGGACCATACGAAACGTACATTCAAGGAAAACGGACAGAACAGGATCTTGAGATTACTGTTCAGCTTGAGAGCAGGGAGGAAATAGTTAATATGAAAATAGCGATTGTTACGGGAGCGTCCTCCGGCATGGGGCGGGAGGCAGTGGTGCAGCTGGCCAACCGGTTTGCAGGCCTGGGAGAAATCTGGGTGATTGCCAGGAGAACCGAGCGGCTGGAGCAGCTTCGCAGAAGGGTTCCCGTTCCCCTGCGGGTGCTGGGGCTGGATTTGACAGACGAGGATTCTATAGAGAGCCTTCGGTGGGAGTTAAGACACCGTATGCCGGAGGTGAAAATCCTGGTGAATGCAGCCGGATATGGAAGGGCAGGGAAGGCAGGCGCCGGGGATATGGCCAGGGAGACCGGGATGATCCGGCTAAACTGCGAGGCTCTGTGCGGGGTGACCCATGCGGTTCTGCCGTATATGTCTGATCATGGAAGGATTCTGATGTTTGCCTCGGCTGCCGGATTTCTCCCTCAGCCGGAGTTTGCCATTTATGCGGCTACCAAGGCATTTGTGGTCAGCTTTGGACGGGCCTTAAACAGGGAGCTTCGAGCCAGGGATATTGTGGTGACTTCTGTGTGCCCGGGGCCGGTGGATACGGAATTTTTTACAACGGCGGATATGGATGGGAAGCTTCCCTTTTATAAAAGAATGTCCATGGCAAAGCCGGAGCGGGTGGTCCGCCGGGCCATTGGGGACAGCATGCTGGGAAAGGAGATGTCCGTGTACGGTCCTTTTATGAAGCTGTTTTGTGTTGGGTGTAAGCTGATTCCTCACAGCCTTATTCTGTCGGGAATGGAATGGGGGTTGAGAGGACAAAGGAAGAGAGAATGAGGACGGGAATATGAGAAAGGAAAAGGGGGATTACGGGTATCGGGACAGCAGCCGCAGGATGCGGATGATGATTACAGCCATTCTCGTGGCGGCTATTCTTGCTCAGGTGGCTGCCAGATTCCTTGCAAAGGAACAGGCGGCAAAAAATATTTTGACGGTCATGGCGATTCTGACGGTGCTTCCCATGGCCAATATGGCATCGCCGCTACTGGCATCCTGGCGTTACCGGACGCCGCCGGAGGAATTTCATAAAAAAATGATGGGTTACGAGAAAAAATGCGTGATCCTTTACGATTTGATTCTCACCACAAAGGAATTTGTGCTTCCCATGGACGGCATTGCGGTTCATTCCGGCGGTGTGTATGCCTACTGTACGGCGAAAAAGGCTGACCCGGTCAAGGCAGAGAAATCCTTGAATGTATTGCTTGCAGCCAGCCGTCTGGAGCCCCACGTGAAGGTGTTCAAGGATGAGAAAAGCTTTTTTCGGCGGCTGGACAGCTTAACGTCTGAGACGGATTCAGAAAAGGACGAGACAGTGGAGTATGAGGTGCAGGTGCTTAAAAGCTTGTCCATGTAAAGAGGAGAACGCAGGGAGAGCAGGCTATGAGAGAGATCGCGATAAATCACAATGAGGCAGGGCAGCGGCTGGATAAGTTTCTGGGGAAATATTTAAAGCTTGCTCCCAAGGCATTTCTCTATAAAATGATGCGCAAAAAGAATATCACCCTCAACGGGAAAAGGTGTGACGGGTCGGAACGGCTTTGCGAGGGAGACCAGGTGAAGCTTTTTTTTGCGGAGGAAACCATTGAAAAATTTTCTCAGATCAAGGTGCAGCAGGTAAAAAAGAAAAAGCTGGATATTATCTATGAGGACGACCATGTTCTTCTGATCAACAAGCCGGCGGGAATGCTGTCTCAGAAGGCAAAGGATACGGACGAATCTCTGGTGGAGTATCTGATTGACTATCTGATGGATTCGGGGCAGCTAAAACCGGAGGAGCTGCGCAGCTTCCGGCCCTCGGTCTGCAACCGGCTGGACCGGAATACCAGCGGGCTGGTGGCGGCGGGGAAATCCCTGGCGGGCTTACAGATTTTATCGGAATTATTTAAGGACCGCTCTCTTCATAAGTATTACCTCTGCGCGGTTGCAGGGCAAGTGAGAGAAAAAAGCCGGATAGAAGGGATTTTGGTAAAGGACGAGAGGAGAAACCTGGTGGCGGTTTCGCAGGTCAGGAAAGAAGGCCTCAGGGAAGGACGTCTCAGGAAAGAAAATCTCAGGGAAGACAGTCTCAAAAAAGAAAATCTCAGGGAAGAAAATGAAAAGAGGCACAGGGAATCAGATAAAAACCAGGTGGCCGGGGCTGCAATCTGTACGGAGTATGAGCCTTTCGCATATGAAAACGGCTGCACGCTTCTTAGGGTCAGGCTGATTACAGGGAAAACCCACCAGATCCGGGCCCATTTGTCATCGGTGGGTCATCCGCTGGTGGGGGATCCTAAATACGGGGACAAAAGCGTCAATGAGAAGGCCGCCAGGCTTTACGGAGTTCGTTTCCAGATGCTCCATTCCTATGAGATGGTTTTTCCGTCTGTGCCGGAGCCCTTGTCCCTTTTGGGAGGAAAAAGCTTTGCGGCCCCTGTGCCGAAGGAATTTGAAAAGATTTTTCCATCCTTTGACTGGTCCGTCTTAAGGAGGTAGGAAGCATGGAACGAAAAAGGCTGGGCGAGGCGGTTGACGGGGCTTTATATGCAGCCGGGAGACTACATCTTCTTCTGTTGCGGTTTCTCACAGGGACATTGACTTTGTTTCTCATCCTTGTGCCGGTTACAGGGGTGTGGATGGTCTCTCTGATGAGAAAATATTCCGTTTTTCGGGATTTCTTTGGATACCTTCGCCGCGGACAGGCTATCGGCTCTCTGGCAGCTTTTCTCCTTTGCTATATGGGAATGTTCGGAGCCCTTTTCTGGCTTTGTATCGTGTGCCGGAGACTGCGCATCGCAAAGAGGCTGATCGTGTGGAGTATGATCTGGGTTCCCTTTCTCAATTACGGGCTGGCCCTGTATGTGCGGGGGCTGGCAAGGCAGGAGATCGATCACAGCATCCATAAGATTCGTCTGGATGATGTGCGGGTGGAACGTCAGGTCTGCAAAACCCGGTATCCGGTTCTGCTGGTCCATGGAGTCGGATTTCGGGATTTTCACTATTTTAATTATTGGGGCAGGATTCCCAGGGAGCTTAGGCGAAACGGGGCAGAGGTTTATTACGGACACCAGGAGGCGTGGGGTACGGTGGAGGATAACGGGGAGATTCTCCGGCAGAAGATTTTTGAGATTCTTAAAGAGACAGGGGCAAAAAAGGTGAATATTATCGCCCACTCCAAGGGGGGACTGGATTCCCGGTATCTTATAAGCGGACTTGTGATGGGGCCATATGTTGCCACCCTGACCACCATCAATACACCTCATCACGGTTCGGCGCTGGTGGACTTTCTCATGGGGCTTCCAGATGGTCTTTACCAGCTTATCTGCCGTTACATTGACTGGTATTTTGGAAAGTTGGGGGATAAAAAGCCCAATGCCTATGCGGCCAGCCGCCAGCTTTCCTGCGGCTATGCCAAGGAGTTTAACGAAAAATACCCGGATGTCCCAGGAGTTTTTTACCAAAGTTTTACAAGTCTTATGAGACACGGGCTTAGCAGTAAGCTTCTCTGTGTGCCCTACTGGATTCTAAAGGTGATTGACGGGCCCAATGACGGTCTGGTGACGGCAGAGTCGGCCCGGTGGACCAATTTTCGTGGAGTTGTGACAAACCAGTATCTGCGGGGGATCTCCCACGGGGATATGATTGATCTGACCCGGGAGGATTACCGGAACTTTAAGGTGTTGGAATTTTACATACAGCTGGTGGAAAAGCTGGCAGAGAACGGTTTTTAGAGAGAGGTTTTATCATGAGAAAAAGAAAACAGAAGGAAAAAATGCCTGTGTGGTCAGAGCAGGAGCTGATGGAGAGAAAGCTTGCCATGGAAAGGCTTCATCCCGGTTACATTGATATGGAATTTCGTCTGGGAGCGTGGCTGGGGTTTGTGATGATCGGCCGGATATTCCTTCACGGCCTGAACATTATTCTGGGACTGCAAAGGGGTATATTTCTGGTGTTTATCCCTTTTATTCTGCTTATATGCTTTGGCTTTTATTCCGTGTGTATCCGTCAGCAGTGGAAGCTTGCATGGGTGTTTCTGATTTTCAGGGCAAAAGAGCTGGTGCAGATTTTGTATCGGACCGTTCCGGATCTTTTTTATCTGAATTTTTGGGGTGATATCTGGTGGGTGACCACGGTGGGAGCCGTACTTTTAGACATCTGTTTTTTGCTGGCAGTGGCCCTTTTGCCTTCCGTTCACCGTTTTGTGGAGAATGACAGGCTTGTCCGCTCCCCACAGGCGATTGAGGAAGCGGCAGAGGGAGTGTAAATGGTTCCTTGTCGAAAAGCGCCATTCGTGCTATAATGTGTTTCGCGGAAAGCAAGCGGGCCTGCCTGTACTGCCTGTTTGCAGGTTACGTCAGATCGAACAATTAGGAGAGGATTACTTGAAAATCGGATTGGATGTTGGTTCCACAACCATCAAGACCATTGTTTTGGATGACAGTGGGAAAATCATATATTCAGCCTATGAGCGCCATTTTTCCCAGATTACGGCAAAGACGGCAGAGGCCCTTGTGAAGGTGAAGGAGGCTTTCCCTGACCATACGGACTTTTGCCTGGTTATTTCCGGTTCTGCGGGAATGGGGATGGCAAAGAGCTGCCAGGTGGATTTTGTCCAGGAGGTCTATGCCACCAAGGTGGCGGCAGAGAAAAACGCGCCGGATACGGATGTGATTATTGAGCTGGGCGGGGAGGATGCCAAGATTATCTTCTTAAACGGTGCCATGGAGGCCCGGATGAACGGCTCCTGCGCCGGAGGGACCGGGGCGTTTATTGACCAGATGGCCACTCTCCTCGGCATCACCCCCGATGAGATGAACGATTATGCCAAAGAGAGCACCAAGCTTTACACCATCGCTTCCCGGTGCGGAGTGTTTGCCAAAAGCGACATTCAGCCCCTGATCAACCAGGGGGCGGACAAGCGGGATATATCCGCCAGCATATTCAGCGCGGTGGTGAACCAGACCATCGGCGGGCTGGCCCAGGGACGGGCTATTGAGGGAAACGTCCTTTACCTGGGAGGGCCTCTTACCTTTATGCCAGAGCTTCAGAAAAGCTTTGACAAGGCCCTGAACTTAAAGGGAAGCTGTCCTGAAAATTCTCTTTACTATGTGGCTCTGGGAGCCGCCCTCTGTGCCCGCGGCCAGGTGGATTTGGATCAGGTGACAGAGGCTCTTTCCCGGTATGAATCCATCAGCGAGTTTCAGACCCTGCCGCCTCTCTTTGCCGATGAAAAGGAATATGAGGAGTTTAAGAAACGCCACAGTCAGGCGGATGTGGCCTACGGGAATCTAAAAGGCTACCGGGGACGGACCTGGGTGGGAATTGACGCAGGCTCCACCACCGTGAAAGCCGTGGTGATCGGAGAGAATAAGGAGATTCTGGACAGCACCTATCTATCCAACAGCGGGAACCCGGTTCCTATTGTCCGGGAGTATCTGGCCAGTGTGTATGAGCGCTGCCCGGACATCCGGATAGCCGGCTCCTGTGTGACCGGATACGGGGAGGACATTATCAAAAATGCCTTTTCCATCGATGAGGGTCTGGTGGAAACCATGGCCCACTTAAAGGCGGCTCAGGCCTTTATGCCGGACGTGGAATTTATCATTGACATCGGCGGCCAGGATATGAAGTGCTTTAAGATTCACAATTCGGCCATTGACAATATCTACTTAAACGAGGCCTGCTCCTCCGGCTGCGGCTCCTTTTTACAGACCTTTGCCGGAGCCTTAAATTACTCTCCGGAGGAATTTTCCAGGCTGGGTCTGTTCTCCAAAAACGCGGTGGATCTCGGTTCCCGGTGCACGGTGTTTATGAATTCTTCCGTTAAGCAGGCCCAGAAGGACGGGGTCAGCACGGAAGATATTTCCGCAGGGCTTTCCATCAGCGTGGTGAAAAACGCTATCTATAAGGTGATCCGCCCGGCCAGCATGGACGAGTTGGGAAAACGGATTGTGGTTCAGGGCGGAACCTTTTTAAACGATGCGGTTCTGCGGGCCTTTGAGCGGGAGATGGGCTTTAACGTGGTCCGCCCGGTGATTGCGGGGCTGATGGGCGCCTACGGGTGCGCCCTTCACGCCATGGAGCAAAGGGGGAGGACAAAGGAGGAAAAGATCAGCTCCATCATTACCATGGAGGAGCTAAAAGGCTTTGTGCATCAGGTAAAAAATGTCAACTGCGGCCTGTGCAGCAACAACTGTCTTCTCAGCGCCAACACTTTTTCGGGCGGCAGGAAATACATAGCAGGCAACAAGTGCGAGCGTCCGGTGACAAAGAGGGCCTCGGATGCGGACCACAATATCTATAAATACAAGCAGGAGCTTTTGGCAGGCTACGCTTCTGTAAAGGGGAGGCGCAGGGAGGTGATCGGCCTTCCTCTGGGACTTAATTACTATGAGCTGGCGCCCTTCTGGCATAAGTTTTTTACGGTGCTTGGCTTTGGGGTGGAGATCTCTCCCTTTTCCAACCGGGAGCTGTATCTGGCAGGGCAACATTCCATCCCCAGCGACACGGTGTGCTTCCCGGCCAAGATGCTTCACGGCCATATTCAGTATTTGAAGGAAAAGAAGGTGGATGCCATCTTTTACCCCTGTATGAGCTTTAACTTTGACGAGGGCCTGGGAGACAATAATTATAACTGCCCGGTGGTGGCCTACTACCCGGAGGTCATTGCCGCCAACATGAAATTCGACAACGAGACAGTTCTCATCAATGATTATGTGGGGCCTCATAAAAAGAAGTTTTTCCCGGGGAAGATGACAGAGCTTTTGGGCCGTTATTTTAAGGACATCGATATAAAGGAAGTAAAAAGAGCCAGCGACCTGGCCTTTCGGGAGCGGGAGCTGTACCTTTTAAAGATCCGGAAAAAGGCGCGGCAGATTATTGCCGAAGCCAGGAGGGAGGGCCGGAGGATTATTGTGCTGGCAGGCAGGCCCTACCATGTGGACCCGGAGATCAATCACGGGATTGACATGCTGATCAACGGCTTTGGCGTGTCAGTCATCTCGGAGGACTGTGTAAGCCACCTTGTATCCCGGTTTCCGGTGCGGGTGTTGAACCAGTGGATGTACCACGCAAGGCTTTACGCCGCCGCCAAGTATGTCTGTACTCAGGAGGACATGGAGCTGGTTCAGTTAGTCAGCTTCGGCTGTGGGCTGGATGCCATAACGACTGATGAGGTGCGCGTTATTATTGAAAATGGCGGAAAGATTTATACCCAGATAAAGATCGATGAGATCACCAACTTAGGGGCGGTGCGGGTACGTTTAAGGAGCCTTTTGGCTGCGCTGGACAGGCAAAAGGGTTACTGTTCACGTGCGTCCACAGCAACCGGCAAAAATCCATGAAAATCGCCTGCGGCGATGGGATTTTTGCTCGCCAGCTTAAGTTATTGTACGGTAAGCGCAGCAAATGGGCGGACCTACCTGAACGGTAACGCAAAGGGATCATTAATTGAGTAGGAGTCAAAAGGAAAGATACGCAAGACAGTAGGAAAAGAGAAGTAGCCATGGCGAAGATCAAGCGAGCGAAAAACGGAAGAATCATTTTCACAAAAGAGATGAAAAGGGATTACACGATTCTGGTTCCTGACATGCTTCCCATTCATTTCGAGATTATGAAATATGTGTTTTTAAATGAGGGTTACAAGCTGGAGCTTCTCAGGACGGCAAAGCCTGAGATCAAACAGCTGGGACTTCGGTATGTCCACAATGACACCTGTTACCCGGCCCTTTTGGTGATCGGACAATTTCTGGACGCCTTAGAAAGCGGGAGCTATGATCCGGACAGAACCGCTCTGATGATTATGCAGACGGGAGGCGGGTGCCGGGCGTCCAACTATATTCATCTTTTGCGCAAGGCCTTGGAGAAGGCCGGCTACAGCCAGGTGCCGGTCATTTCCTTCAACCTTTCGGGAGTAGAGTTTAACAGCGGCTTTTCTCTGACCTTGCCCATTATACGCAAATGTATTGCCGGGGTGATTTACGGGGATCTGCTGATGCTTCTCAGTAACCAGATCAAGGCCTATGAGATCCATAAGGGGGATGCCAACCGGATGATCGAGAAGTGGGTGGGGAGGATCACGGAGCAGTTTCAACAGTCAAAGGGCTTTGCCTTAAATGCCATGAAGGCGAACTTTGACCGGATCATTGCCTCTTTTGCGAAGATTCCCATCAATAAGGTGCCGAAGGTCAAGGTGGGGATTGTGGGGGAGATCTATGTAAAATATGCCAGCTTTGCCAATAACAATCTGGAGGAATTTTTGGCAGAGCAGGATTGTGAGGTGATGGTGCCGGGGCTTTTGGGCTTTCTGATGTTTAAGGTGGATGCCAGAATCCAGGATGTGAAGCTTTACGGGGGAAGCCGGATTAAGCTTGCCATTGCCACCTTTTTGCTCGATTATTTTAAGAAGGTGGAGAAGGCCTTCATGGAGTGCGTGGACAAGTATCCGGTGTTTACTCAGCTTTCCTGCTTTGAGGCTACCAAGCCTTTGGTGGACGGCCTTATCGGAGTGGGGAACCGGATGGGAGAGGGATGGTTTTTGCCGGCGGAGATGATTGAACTGGTAAATCATGGCTACGAAAATATCGTGTGCACCCAGCCCTTTGGCTGTCTGCCCACCCATGTGTGCGGCAAGGGGATGATTCACCGGATCAAGGAGCTGTACCCTCAGGCCAATATTGTGCCCATTGACTACGACCCGGGGGCCACGAAGGTGAACCAGGAGAACAGGATTAAACTGATGCTTTCCGTAGCCAGAGAGGCTATGGAGCCAGGGAACGCGTGAGAGTCCGGCTTGCCGGACTCTTTTTTGCTTTACAAAGACCCAAAGTCTTTTTACTGGATTTGACACAATTTTTCCCGGATACGGCAGCCTCTCTCATAGGCGGCGGCCAGATAATCCTCAGCGGACATGGCCCGGTATTCTGGCAGGCTCTGATTGGAAACCTCCAGAGTTACGGGCCCTTTATAATGGTATTCTTTCAGCTTTTCTGCAAACCAGTCCCAGTCCAGCACTCCGTCAAAGGGCAAAAGATGAAGATCATCCCGGTAATCTATGTTTCCGGGACGGGTAACACCCCGGTTGTCATGGATGTGAAGACACATAAGGCGGCAGCCGTACCGCTCCATCAAGTCGATATGGGGAGTGTAGCAGATATTGTGTCCGATATCCCAGCAAAAACCGTGGAAGGGGTCTGTGACGAAATCCATCACTGCCTTTAAATGGGGCAGCGGTTCGATATTTTCAAAGCAGATATGGACTCCTAAGGATTTGGCATAATCACACAGCCGGCCAAAGCGGGACAGGCCCTCCCGGGAGATCTCGGGGGCCTGGTTTCCCACGGTAGTGTGGAGAATGAATTTGTCCACCTGGATCTGACGGCAGGCAAGGACGGAGGCTTTTAAGACATCCAGATAGTCATCGCCGTCTTTTCCAGGCTCCCACATCCGGTTGGCATATTGGAAGGGGCCGTGGATGGTCTCAAAGTCCAGCCCCGTCTTTTCTGCCAGCCGGGCCCAGACATCCAGAGGCTCGGTTCCTGTGTGGAGGGTGAAGAATCCGTCAAAACCGGCCTGGCGGATCAGGGGGATTTGTTCTTCAACAGGGATGCTGCTTCCTACAATGGTGGAAATGTTTATGTGATACATGGCTTTTCCTCTTTTCTTTGATATGTGTGAGTGTATACTTAATCTCCGAAAAAATCAATAGTGATTTATCTGTTTTTACGGAACCGGTGTTATTAACTTAAGTGATCTCAAAGGGTACTCCTTGGAGGAAGGAGTGAGACGGTCGCTTGAACTGTTACATTATTTTAGTTTTCTTCTAGGAAAATTGTGGAAATTTATTTCATAAAAAATGTATTATTAATAAACATAAGTTGGAAAGTGCGGTTAAATAATAGATATAATCTACAAAAACAAAGATTTTTTTATAGAATCGATTGACATAATTACAAATATATGGTAAAGTAAAGCTACAGAAACAAAGAAATATTTCAATAATTTTATTTTGCATGACTCTTGAAATGATATTTATTACAGAGAATTTGTAGCGAATGGTAGGAGGAAATGCAAGGAAAAGGAGAGAAAGATGAAAAAAAGTGTAGCATTGTTACTGGCAGGTGTGATGGCACTGTCACTGACAGCATGCGGCGGAGGGGGATCTCAGAGCACAAACACCACAGCAGCACCGGCAGCAGGAGGGGCATCTCAGACGGAAGGTGGCGGCGCCTCATCGGGAGGAGCGGCTGCGGAGGGCAAGACCAAGATCACCTTTATCAACGGATTTACCGGCGGTGACGGTCCCTTCATGAGCAAGATCGTGGACGGCTTTAACGAGTCCCAGGATCAGTACTTTATCGAGCAGCTGCAGGATTCGGATCACTACACCAAGTTTAAGGCAGACAATTTTGACATGCTGATTATCCACGCGGACTGGATTTCCACTTATCATGCGCTGGGGCTTTTGAGGGAGGTTTCCGATCTCTATGAGAAGGCAGGGCTTTCCTTTGAAAATGACTGGCATCCCATCACCCAGACCTATGCCAAGTATGATGACGGGGTGTTTGCCTTCCCGTTAGATCTGTATGCGGAGACCTTCTTCTACAACAAGGAGCTGGTGGAAACCCCGCCCAAGGATTATGCGGACATGATCGCCTTGCGGGATAAGCTGGATTCGGAGAATACTCAGGTGTATCCCATCGGTCTGCCGCTGACCGGCGATCACCAGTGGGCATGGATGACCGCTCTCGGACAGTCCGGCTGCAACTGGGTGGAGGGAGAGCACATCAAGATGGATACGGATGAGGTCTGCGATGCCTTCATGAAGGTTCATGACCTGATCTATGTGGATCATTTAAGCGCTGCCGGCCTGGGCGATCAGGACCACTACAACACCTTTGTCAATGAGTCCACGGACAATGCCAATGTAAAGGTTGCCATGAGCCTGACCGGTCCCTGGAAGTATGTGACTGCCAAGGAGATTTTGGGTGACAATTTAGGGATCGGCACTCTGCCTCAGATCTACGGCGATGTGCCCTGTGTGCCGGCCGGCGGACATACTTTTGCAGTATCCGCGGACGTGACCGATGAGGCCAAGTTAGACGGAATCGCCGCTTTCATGAAGTATGCTTATCAGCCGGATGTGATGCTCAACTGGGCGGATTCCGGACAGGCGCCTATCCATCTGGCCACTATGGAGAAGGTGAAGGCCGATCCGGAAAAGTATCCGGTGGCAGCCGTGAACTATGAGATTTTTGATGATGCTATGATTCTTCCTGCCATCTACAATATTCGGGAGCAGGTAAAATATGTCAATGCAAATGTGTGGTCATTGGTTTTGCAGACACCGGATCTGTCAAGAGATCAGCTGATGGAGGAGCTTAAGAACGCAACGGAGATTGCAACGGAGCTGTCAGAATATTAAAGCGCCGTGGCCGCGCTCCAATGGGGGCCTTTATGGCCCCCGGGGCTTATAAGGCTGCCGGGCAGCCGGAAGGGGTAGGTAAAAGATGAAAAAGAAAACAGCGACAGCCGTTTTGTTTGTACTGCCTTTTATTTTGTTTTTTATGATGTTCTGGCTGATACCCTTTGTCTACGGGATTGTGATGAGTGTTAGCAAGTACAGTCTTGTAAAGGGAAATCAAGGCTTTGTGGGTTTGGATAATTACATAAAGATTTTATTTTCTTCTTCCATGTACAATAAGTCGTTCTGGCTTGGAATGAAGAATACAGTGATTTTTGTGATACTGACCACACCGTTTCTGGTGCTGGGAAGTCTTGCCCTGGCGATTCTTTTAGATCGCCTTCCGGACCGGGTAAAGGGGATATTTAGGACCATTTATTTTGCTTCCTATGCGGTTTCCGTAACTGCCGTTGCAGCCGTGTTTGTCTGGCTGATGAAGGGGAACGGCGGATACTTAAACAACCTGATGATGAATCTGGGGATCATTGACAAGGCGATTCCCTGGATGGAGCAGCAGCCCTTTGTGTGGGTGTCTCTGACCGTGGCCACAATCTGGTGGACCATCGGCTACAATATGATGCTGTTTGTCAATGCTCTCAATGAGATCGATACCCAGCTTTACGAGGCATCCTCCATTGACGGGGCAGGCTTTGCAACCCAGCTTCGGTATATTATTTTTCCGGGAATCAAGAATGTGTTCTTCTTTGTTTTGATGACCACGATCATTGCTTCCTTTAACGTATACGGCCAGACCCGCCTGATGACTCAGGGCGGCCCGGGAGAGACCACAAAGCCTATGATCATGATGATCACATCCACCATTATGGACAGAAATGATCTGGGCGTGGGAAGCGCCATGACTATTCTGATGGGACTTGTCATTGTGCTGTGCTCCGTGGGACAGTATTATCTGACCAAAGAAAAAGAAGAATTAAGGTAGGAGGAGGGGGACTATGAAAGCAAAGAACGCCACAAAGATATTTTTGATAATCATTGCCTGTATTGTTGCATATATATTTCTCCTGCCGCTTATGTTCATGGTTTTTACCAGCTTTAAGGGGATTGCAGAGTCGGTGACATCCACAACGCTGCTTCCGAAGAACTGGACGATGGAGAATTACCGGGAGCTGTTTATGAACACCTCCACCTCGCCGGTGATGCGGTGGCTGGGCAATACGGCCATTGTCACCTGTGCCGGCACGGCGCTGCGCATAGTGACCAGCGTGCTGGCGGCTTACGCTCTGGCCAGACTTCCGGTGCCCGGGAAGAAATTTATCCTGGTGGCTCTTATTTGGGCTATGGCTATACCGGAGATCGTGACATTTTTCCCGCTGTTTTATATGTTTAAGCAGGTCGGCGGACTAAACACCTTCTGGCCGCTCATACTGCCCTCAGGATCCGGCGTCATGTGTATTTATCTGATTTACAATTTCCTTCTGGCTTTTCCAAAGGAGCTGGAGGAGGCAGGATTTGTGGAGGGCGCCAATGTGTTTCAGGTGCTGTGGCATATTGTGGTTCCCTCTGTGAAACCGGTGATCGTGACCCAGGCATTTATCACATTTCTGGGTCTGTACAACAGCTATCTGTGGCCGTCTCTGGTGATCAGCAGGAACGAAAACAGAACCATTACACTGGGGATCGCTGCCCTGGTGCTGGGTGAGAATTACACCAATCCGGGGCTGATGATGGCTTCGACCGTAGTATCGGTGCTTCCGGTCATGCTGATTTTCATGTTTGCAAATAAGTACATTGTCAGGGGCTTTACACAATCAGGAATCAAGTAGGAGGTCGGAAGATGAGAGAGGAATATCCACGTCCGGAATTTGTCCGGGAGGAATGGATGAACTTAAACGGTTGCTGGTCCTTTGCCTATGGCAATGAGAATACAGAGATTCAGGTGCCGTTTGTGTGTCAGAGCAGGCTCAGCGGAATCGGGAAGAGAATCACGGAAGATCATGTGGTATACGAGAGAAGCTTTAAGGTTCCGGAGAAATGGAGAGACAGGGAGATACTGCTGCACTTCGGTGCGGTGGACTATCAGTGCAGTGTCTTTATCAACGAAAAATGTGTGGGGCATCACACAGGCGGCCAGACATCCTTTAGTTTTGATATTACCCGGTATTTAAGCTGGGATCAGGAGCTTATCCGGGTGGAGGTGGAGGATCCTCTGACAGACGAGAGTATTCCAAGAGGAAAGCAGTTCTGGGAGGAGGAGTCCAAATTTATCTGGTACACTCCAAGCACCGGAATCTGGCAGACCGTGTGGCTGGAGCCCGTATCAAAAACCAGTCTGCGCTGGGTGCATTTTACACCGGATATTGACGAGGGCACCGTAAGGATTGACTATCAGCTTTCGGAGACCACCCTTTTGCCATGCCGGGTTCACGTGAAGGTCCGGCTGGGAGAGCAGGAGGTATTTCACGGAAATATGCTGTGCAATACGGCGAGAAACAGTCTGACTGTGGACATTTTCCGGAAAAAGGCTATGGAGGGTTCCTTCCATTTTACAGGAAATTACTGGAGCCCGGAGAATCCTATCCTGTATGATGTGCTCATTCAGGCCGATGACAAAAACACCGGGGAGCCGGCGGATTTTGTCAAGTCCTATTTCGGAATGAGAAAGATTCATGTGGAGAACGGAAAGCTGTATTTGAATAACCAGCCCTATTATCAGAAGCTTCTTTTGGATCAGGGATACTGGGAGGAGGGATTGGTGACGGCTCCCACAGACCAGGACTATGTGGATGATATTTTAAAGTCCAAGGCAATGGGATTTAACGGCTGCAGAAAGCATGAGAAGGTGGAGGATCCCAGATTTCTTTACTGGGCGGACAAGCTGGGCTTTCTGGTATGGGAAGCCATGGCAAGCTTCTGGTCCTACACGCCCCAGGCGGCGGAGGCCTTTACGAGAGAATGGATGGATGTGATTCACAGGGACTACAATCATCCCAGCATCATTGTGTGGGGAATGCTCAATGAAAGCTGGGGAGTGCCCAGAATTTACAGCAATAAGCAGCAGCAGGATTTCTCCCGGGCTCTTTATTATTTGGCCAAGGGGCTGGATACCACCCGGCTGGTTATTTCCAATGACGGATGGGAGATGACGGAGACGGACATTTGCGCCTTTCACAGCTACAAGCACGGGGAAAAGGAAGAGTACGCACAGCACGAGGTGTTTCGGGAATCGCTTAAAAAGGTGGAGAGCCTTCATCTTGTGATGGAGAAGCTTCTCTTTGCCAAGGGCTCCTCCTACAAGGGGCAGCCGGTGGTGCTGACAGAATGCGGCGGAATTGCCGTAAAGAAGGATGAGAAGCAGCCGGTCAGTCAGAACCCGGATGGTGACGGCAGTCAGGACTGGGGATATACCTGTGCCTCGGAGACCGATTTTCTGGATGAGTATGGTCGGATTATAAATGCCATCTATGAGTCGGATCTGTTGGGAGGGTTCTGCTATACCCAGCTGGCGGATGTGGAGCAGGAGACTAACGGGCTTTTAACCTGCGGCCATCAGTACAAATTTGATCCGGTGGAGATCCGGAAAATAAACGAGCGGAAAAAGTAGCGTTTCGGAAGTGGGAGCGGCTGCGAAAAAGGTTTAAAAGCAACTGACAAGAGGGGGTCTTGGCAGCTGTTAAAAGGGGCGGATGAGGGGGTGCTGTCTCACGGCCGGTTTCATGCCTTTGCATATAAGACGTATTGGGAAGACGGCATGAGAGAGTATAGAGTCCGCCCATGGGAATGGTTAATATAGATAAAGCGGGGAGCTGTCCGAAGGCAGGTATATGCTGTATCATTCACAGAGTGTCTGTGAACGGTATTTCGGAGAGCTCCTTTGTTTCGGGAAAATCATTGATTAACAAAAAGGACTGTGTTAGTATATATTCATAAGAAAGATTGTGACGGCTTTTACGGAGGTGCAAATGTTCTTTACATCCTTGACAGAATGGACGCCAGGCAATGTGATGATAAGAATTTTGGTCTCTCTGTTTCTGGGCTCTCTGATCGGGATTGACCGGGGAGCGAAAAGGCGGGGAGGCGGGGCCAGGACCGATGCGGCGGTTTGTCTTGGCGCCACTGTGGTTATGCTGACGGCCCAGTATATGTATCTGATGTTTCCGGAAAAGACCAATATCGCTAGGATGCCGGCCCAGGTGATCAGCGGTGTCGGGTTTCTGGGGGCAGGCTCCATCTTGGTGTCGCGAAATCAGGTGAAGGGGCTTACCTCGGCGGCCAGCGTCTGGATCTGCGCCTGTGTGGGTCTGGCTGTGGGAATCGGATTTGTGGACGGGGCCGTGATCGCTACCTTGGTGCTTTTGGCCGGACTTCATCTCCTTCCGGCCATAGAGCACAGGATATACCAGTATTCCCGGTATGTGACTCTTTACGTGGAGGCGGAGGATAGCCGGACAGCGGCAAGCCTGATCCATAAGCTGAAAAAAGACGGGTGTACCATTGACATGTATAATGTAGAACGTCTGGAAACAGGCAGTCAGTCATTTATCATCTGGGCCACGGTTTGTATTGGAAAGAAGCTGAAAAAGGAGGAGTATCTCCAAAGCCTTTTAAAGCTTCCAGGGATCGTGTCAGTGGATAATCTGTAAAAAGTTCAAAGAGGCAGAGTCAAGGAGAAGACGCTGCCTCCTTTTGGATTGTCGGAAAGGGTCAGGGTTCCCCTGTGTAAAATGGCCAGCTCTCTGGCAACGCTGAGTCCAAGGCCAAAATGGGATTTGTCGCTGTGGGCCGGGTCAGCCCGGAAGAACCGGTCAAATATCCGTGGCTTTAAGCTGTCCGGAATCCCCTGACCCTGATCAATGACCTGAAGGGTGAGGGATTTTTGGGAGGCAAAGGCCAAAAGGCAGATTGGCCTGCCGGCTGGTGTGTAGGAAAGGGCATTGTCTAACAAGATGGTCAGTATCTGCCGAATGCGCTGAGAATCCGCAGAGATCACAGGCAGAGGAGACGGGGGCAGCTTAAGAAGGAGCGGGAGATTTTTCTGGCGGCAGAGGGGGAGAAAGGCCTCATAGGTATCGATGAGAAGGGTGTCCATATCCGTCTTTTCGGGATGAAGCTGCCAGCTTTTTGCGTCTGCCGAGGCCAGAAGGAGAAGGTCATCGATCAGACGGGACATACGGTCAAATTCCTGGTCCATGGCAGTAAGAAGGCTCTCCTTTTCTGAGGGGGCAGAAAGGACGGCAAAGATACCGGAGCGAAGAACTGCCAGGGGAGACCGCAGTTCATGGGAGGCGGCAGCAATAAATTCCGCCTGCTTTTTTTTGCTTTCCTCCACCGGAGCCAGAGACCAGCCTACAAAATGCCAGCTTGCAAAGGCCAGGCACAGGATTCCGGCCAGATCAAGAGCTCCCAGAAGAAAGAGCGTTTTTTGAAGGGATTTTAAGACAGGAGCCTGATAATACAGGACACACAGGCTTTGGGGGCCGCATTTTCCGGCCAAAACAAGGACCATGGCATAATAGTGGTCATTATTTTGGCCGGTTATATTCATGAGAGAGGTGCTGGCGGAGGAGGAGGACACAGGGGAGACAGAGGTAAAAATCCCCTGTTTTTTTGCCGTTCTTTTGGCCTGGTCAATTAAGACCTGCCGGTCTGTGGGAGGAGACCAGGAGCCGGAAAACAAAAGGGGGATTCCGTTTTCTTCAATATGAATAATAAGCCGGTGGTCGGCCTCCGTCCGGGACAGATAGCTGTGGGAGATGACGGTATTCGACTGAAGGCTAAAGCACAGGGTGTTCCAGAGCCGATAAAAATCGTCCAACCGGGCCAGTCGGGTCTCCCTAATGAAAAATATAAAAAAGCCGGCCAGCGCAAGTGTAAGGATAAGGCTGGTAGTGACGGTATAGAGCCATGTGAGGCGGCATCGCAAATGCTTCATGGAGAAATCCTTTCTGTGAATAAGGTTAGACGGTATCCAGGCGATAGCCTGTGCCGTGGATGGTTGTCAGCCGGACCGGGGCGCCGATGGACTTTAAACGCCGCCGTAAAAAGTAGATGTAATTGTCAAGATTGCCTTCCTCCACCTCCCAGTCAGAGCCCCACACATAGGAGAGAATCCGGCTTCGGGGAAGAATCTGGCCCGGATTGCGCATGAAAAATTCCAGGGCGGCCGATTCCTTTTTGGAGAGGGTAAGGCTTTTGTCCTGGTATTTTAACAAGTGCTGCCGTGGGTCCAGGGAGAGCCCTAAGATGGTAAGGTCCGGGGAAAGCTGCATGGTTTTTGAACGTCTTCCAATGGCCCGAAGCCTGGCCATCAGCTCCTCCACGGCAAAGGGCTTTACAATGTAATCATCGGCTCCGGCGTCCAGACCGTCAATTCGGTCGCCCAACCGGTTGAGGGCAGTGGCCAGAATCACAGGAGTGCAGATATTCTGCTGGCGGAGAGACTTGAGAAGGGTCAGCCCGTCCATCTCCGGAAGCATCCGGTCTAAGACAATGGCGTCATAGATCTGGCTTCTGGCCAGAAAGAGCCCGTCCGTGCCGGTGTGGCAGGCTTCGGTCTCATAGCCGCACGGATTTAAGGCAAGAGCTATATTTCGGCACAGGTCAATGTCATCTTCAATCAATAAAATTCTCATGGCTTTTCTCCTCTTTTTTACAGTGTACCACATAATTCTCTAAAAAATCTTTAAAAATTCTCGGGATTTTTCCAGTTCTTTTAGAGATTTACAAGGTATGATAAAGATACAGGACATTCCGATGGAAAACGGATGGTTTCTGCCGGGATTGGGACCATGAAAAAAGTGAATCAGACAGGAAGGAAGCGGAATATGGGATTTATGAAATTATTGAGAAAATTGCCGGCAGGCAGACCGGCGGCTTTTGGGTTGGCTGTTTGCCTTGCGGCGAGCCTTATGGCAGGATGTAAGGGGAAAGGGGACGATGGGAAAGAGGCCGCTTCGGCGCCTCTGCCAGGCCAGGAGGTTCCTGTAAATATCGGAAAGGATCAAGGGGAGAGCTCTGAGGCTATGGGCAGATACATAGAGACGGCCATGGAGCTGCCTGGGGAGGCAGAAAACGACCGGTATATCTCCTTTTTCCAGGGAAGGGACAGGGCGCTTGAGCTGTATACGGCAGCCAGAGAGGGCGCGGACAAGCTCGGTGAGGTACGGCGGTTTCTGTGGCAGGGGGACGGCTGGAAGCAGGATGAGGGATGGTGGGACCGGGTTAAGCCCCATGAGCCTTCCGTGGAGATAAGGCGGGTTTTTTACGGGTTGGACGGAAAGTATTATTTCAGCGCCATGGGCCAGGAGGAGTACATTTATCACCTGTATCAGATTCAGGAGGAAGGGGAATCGGCAGAGCTTTTGGCGGAATTGTTCCTTCCCGGGGAGGGACAGAACTACGGACTGATTCCACCCAAGGCAGAGGTGGACAGGGACGGCCGGATTCTTATTTACGGGATGAATGAGGCCACCCTTTATCAGCCGGACGGGAAAAAGCTTTTTTCCATGGAAAAAAGCTGGAGTGGTACCTCTGAGAACAGTGTGGGATATATGACAGGGGAAGAATTTGTCACAAAGGCGGATAAGGGAATAGTCCGGTATCGCCTCAGCGATGGGCAAAAGATACAAGAGATTCCTTTTGAGCTGGGAGAGGGACTGCTGTCCGAGGAGAGTCTGGTGCTGTTTGGTGACGGGGACGGCGGAATCTATGGGGCAAACGAAAGGGGACTGGCCCATGTAGGGGAAGGGGGAAGCTTGTGGGAGCTTCTCATTGACGGAAGTCTGAACACCATGGGTATGCGAAGCATTTATCTGCAGGAGTTTTTTCAGGGAGAAGAGAAGGATTACTATGGCCTCTTTGTGGAGGAAGGGGGAGCAGGCTTTCAGATATTCCATTACACCTATGATCCGGATGCAATGGCAGCGCCTCCGATGACTCTGACCGTGTACAGCTTAAAGGACAATTCCACTGCGCGCCAGGCAGCGGCGCTGTTTCAGAAGTCTCACCCGGAGGTGCGGGTGGAGGTGCTAAGCGGCGTGGAGGAAAATAAAACCCCATCGGAGGAGATGATCCGGGCCCTTAACACGGAACTTTTAAGCGGTAAGGGAGCGGATGTACTGGTCTTAGACGGTCTGCCCTGGAAATCCTATGAGGAGAAAGGAATTTTGGCAGATCTGAGCGAGACCTTTGGGGAGATTCAAAAGGAGGACCCCCTCATGGATCAGGTTTTGGCTGGCTTTACTAAGGAGGATGGAAGCATCTATCAGATGCCGGCGAGAATCTGTGTGCCGGTGCTGATAGGAACGGAGGCGGAGAGAGCGGCCTTTGATAGTATGGAGGCCATGGCTGCCTACGAGGGGGAGAAGCCTCTTATGGCTGCCGAAACCTATGAGAATCTTCTGATTTTGATGGCAAACCTTCAGTATCCGCAGCTGTTTGGAGGCGGGAAGGATGATATTTCGGAGGAGCTTTTGGCGAGATATCTGGAGGCAGTCAGGTCTTTGGGGGAAAAAAATGGTTCCCGGACCGTTTTCACGGAGGAGGAGATGGAACAGCTGTGGATCAGCAACCACAGAGTGCCAAACGGGATCCGAGGTACAGCCATAAAATTTGATTACGGAACTGCCGCCTGCGGGGTGGAGAATATGGCCGGACTCTATGATCTTATCATACCGGACGCGATTCTTCAAAAGCATCCGGAGGCGTCCATGGAAAGCATCAACAAAATCTATTTTCCCGGAACACTCATAGGGGTAAACCAGGGAAGTGACAAGACAGAGCTGGCCAGGGAGTTTGTCCGGTGTGTTTTTTCAGAGGAGGTGCAGAAGGAGGAATTTTTTGACGGCTTCCCGGTGAATTTAAGGGCCCAGGAGTACAACTGTGTCAGCAGCGGCAGGGATAATATTTCTGTGGGAAGCGGCATTGGAGACTACCATATTTCCGGCGGGTACCCAAATACGGAAAAGAGGAGAGAGCTGTACCGGATTATAGGCGGCGTGTCTGTGCCGGTGATGGTGGATGATACGGTCATGAATATGATTGTGAACGGCGCCAGGGATTATTTTGAGGGGAAGGCGACTGCAGAGCAGGCGGCCTCGGCCATCTGTAGACAGCTGGCTCTCTATAGGGCAGAGCAGGAATGACAGGGGAGAGAAAAGGAGTACTTTTCGGGTACCGGGGATCCGAAAGAAGGAGCGCGCAGAGCCGGCGTGTCAGGCGTCAGAGAAGGCTGGCCTGTGTGTTTCTGGCGCCCAGCCTTTTGGGGGTGGCGATGTTTTACGGAGCGCCCTTTTTGGACGTGGCGCGCCGCTCCTTTCTGGATGCCATGGGACATCGCTTCGTGGGGATGGAAAACTACGAAGGTGTGTGGAATAATCAGGCTTTTCGCCTGGCTATTAGCAATACCGTCCGCTTTTTGGCGGCGGCCCTTCCCCTGCTTCTGACCGGATCTCTGCTCCTGTCTCTGATGGTTTATGGGGCGAAGGTGAAGAAGGGACTTTTTAAGACCACTCTGATTTTGCCTATGGCTGTCCCTGCTGCCGCCATGGTGCTTGTGTGGAAGGTTTTGCTTTGCCCGGACGGAGTTATCAATCAGCTTCTTTTTGCTCTTACAGGGCAGATATGGGACCGGGACTGGGTAAACGGAATAACGGCTTTTCCCGTGCTGATAGCCACCTATCTGTGGAAGAATACAGGCTATGATATGCTTTTGTGGCTGGCTGGTCTGGGGGCCATTCCGGACAGCCTCTACGATGCGGCCAAGGTGGACGGAGCGGGAGCCTTTGCCAGGCTTTTATACATTACCCTGCCTAATCTGAAAAACACCGCGGTTCTTGTGCTGGTGCTTTCTGGGATTAATTCCTTTCGGGTTTACAGAGAGGCTTATCTGTTGTCGGGAACCTATCCGGACCAGTCCATCTATATGATTCCTCACCTGTTTAGCCACTGGTTCTTGACTTTGGATATCCAGAGAATGAGTACAGGGGCTATGTTTTTGGTGGCGTTTATGGCGATGGCCTGGGGGCTGGGACGCCAGGGAGCATGGATTGCGGCCGGCAGAGAGCAGCGAAAAAAATGGGAAGGCAAAGGACGAAAAAGGGGGAGAATATGACAAAAACCGTTGGGATGCGTATACAGACGATGATTCTTTTCGGAGCGTGCCTGCTTATCTGGCTGCCTCTTTTTCTTATGGTGTCCGCATCCTTTATGCCGGAGGATGAGCTTTTGTGGCGATATCTTTCTCCTCTGGGCATAGGAAAGGCGCCGGTTCGGGCCGGGCTGATTCCCTCTTACCCGTCCTGGGAGGCATTGTCAGAGCTGCTTTTTCGGTCTCCAGGATTCTTTGTCATGTTCTGGAATTCCTGTATTCAGGTGTTTCCCATGCTATTGGGGCAGCTTTTGGTGGGGGCTCCGGCGGCATGGGCCTTTGCACGGTACTCCTTTCCGGGAAAGAGGCCTCTTTTTTGCGTATATATTTTGCTGATGGTCCTGCCTTTTCAGGTGACGCAGGTATCCAATTATCTGGTGCTGGACGGGCTGGGGCTTCTCGATTCCCACTGGGCCATGATTTTGCCGGGAATCTGGTCCACCTTTCCTGTCTTTATTATGACCCGTTCCTTTGAGGCGGTTCCCAAGGCTCTTTTGGAGGCTGCCTGTCTGGACGGAGCCGGGGAGGCGGAGACGTTTTTTCTGGTAGGGATTCCTGCCGGCTATCCCGGCATTGTGACAGCCCTGATGTTAGGCTTTATGGACGGGTGGAATGCCTTAGAGCAGCCCATGGCTTATCTGCGGGACGTAAGTCTCTGGCCTTTAGCCCTTTATCTGCCGGATATTGTGCAGGACAAGGCGGCTGTGGCTTTTGCGGCCGGACTGGTTATGATGATGCCGCCGGTGCTTTTGTATCTGAACGGACAGGGAGAGCTGGAGGAAGGGGTGGCGGCTTACGGAGTGAAGGAGTGAACCGATGATGAAAGAAAAAAGGGGGCTGAACTTGAAACGGATTTACAGAGGCTGTCTGGCGGGATTTTTTCTGGCAATGGTCTTAAGTACCCTGATTTCCCGGATTTATGACAGCATAACCGTTCCCAAGGTGGTTTGTCAGAGAATGAAGGAGAAAGCAGTGGAAAATGTGATTGAGGGAACCGGAGTGGTGAGAGAGACAAACCGGTTTTTTTGCACTGTTGTGCCCGGACTGCGGGTGGCGTCTGTGACGGTGAAGCCGGGAAGCCATGTGAAGGAGGGGGAGGTACTGTTTTCTTATGATCTGGCGTTTCTGGAAAAAAAGAAGGAAGCTTTGGACAGGGAGCTTGAAGGGCTGCGCCTGGAACTGGAGGGGGAGAAAATTTCCGGTGAGGTATATCCGCAGGTCACAGAGCTTAATCTGGCCGAGCGGGAGCTTAAGCTGGCTCTGGAGAGGCTTGAGAAAGGACAGCAGGAATATGACCAGAAGGAAAGAGAATACGGCGAAGAGCTGGAAAGACTGAAAAGTGAGTATGAGAAAAAGCAGGCCATGACCAGGGAGGAGCTGTGGCTTTCCAAGGATCAGGAGGAGGAGGCAGTCCGACAGGAGCTTTCCTCTGCCAAGAGCTCCAGAAATGCCGCTCTTCGGGAGGCGGCCCGCAGAGTGGAGGATCTGGAGGAAAGGCTGGCCGAAATGAGAGAGGGAGACTATGACGAGGGGGAGATAGCCAGGACCGCAAGAGAGCTTGAAAGGGCCAGGGAGGATCAGCTGGCTTTGGAGGAGGACTGGGAGGACAGGATTGACGATGTGGAGTCCCGGATGGATTTGATTGACGACAGGAATGAGCGGATTCTTTCCGGCCGTACCAGCTCTCAGGCTGCATTGCAGGAGGATTATGAGGCATCTGTAAGGCGGCAGGAGGCAGAGTGGAAGGAGGAGAAAAAGAAGTTGGAGGAGCTTAAAACTGCTGCGGAAAGTGCCAGCTGGAACGTGGAAATCGCCGCAAGGAGAGATGATTATACACGGATGGAAAATGAACAGAGACAGAGACTGTCCCTGTTAGCCAGGCAGAAACTGGAGATGAATATCAGGGATAAGGAGCGGGAGGCAGAAGAGCTTGCCGGCCTGATTGCCGCCCGGGGACAGGTGGCGGCAGAGCGGGAGGGCACAGTGGTGGATCAGGAGATTGCGGCAGGGAAAACCAGCACCGGGGAGGAAAGGCTGTCGGTGGCGGCCGGCGGATTTGCCTTTGAAGGGGAATTTGAGAAGGAGGATCAGAAGGTGGCAGTGGGGGACAGGCTTTTAGTTCACATTCCAGGAGGAAACCAGACCGAGGAGATGGCTATTGAGGAAATCAGTCTTCTGGGAGAAAAGGGAGTGTTTCGGGGAGAGATCCAGGAAAGAAATCTGCCTTTGGGGACAGTGACCGGGTATGAGTGCAGAAAGCAGTCCCAAATCTACAGACAGGTGATCCCCATACAGGCCCTGCGCAAGGATACCAAAGGATATTTCTGTCTGGTGGCCAGGCCAGGGCGGACGATTTTGGGGGAGGAATTTCGGGCAGAACGAATAGATGTGCGGGTATTGTATGAGGGCAGCGCGGAGGTGGCCGTGGAGGGAGGACTTCAGGCGGGAGATGCCATTATTGTCCGCAGCAGCCAGGTCATAGGAGCAGGAGATCGGGTGCGGGTGGCGGAAAGTGAGAAATGATGAACGGACTATATGAAAAAACAGAGGGGAAGGCGCAAAAGAAAACAGGAAGGAAAGGATGGATAGAGGCGAAAAGAAAGACAATTTTCTGGATGATGCTCACAGCCGCTTTGCTTAGCGGAGCCGGAATGGCGGTTTCGGCGGCTGGGCTGTATCTGTTTTCTATGCCCTGCCGGCTGGAGGAGGATTGCACGGGCGCGGGGGTGGATGCTCAGACCATAAAAAGGTGGGAGGAAAAGGAGAAAATCATGGACCGGGGGATCCTGGCCATAGCCGGGTGGCGGATGGAAAGAGGGGAGGAGGTCATCTCCTTAGGAACCGGAAGAAGGAAGCAGGCGCGGATCGTTGCGGTGTGCGGGTCCATGGAGCTGGTGTTTCCTGAAAGGATACTTTCCGGCAATTGCGGGGTGGTCGCAAATAAGGAAGGCTGCGTCTTAAGCAAAGGACTGGCGGATGCTCTGTTTGGCAGTGTGGATGTGGAGGGGGAGAAGATCTGTCTGCAGGAGACAGGCGGGGAGGAAAGTGATGGAGGGAGGAAAGCTTTTGTGGTGGTGGGGGTGATTGACAAGGAAGGGGAGTATCTCATGATTTATACGGAGAAGGGGACAATGGATCGTCTGGCTGTAAGCTTTAAGAACCGTTTTCAGGCAAGGGAGAAGCTTCGGGAGCTTTGGAAATCCTGATTAGCTATATTCGCGCCATTGAAAACAGGCAGGAAGTATGATATACTTTCATTTAATTATTCAGTGAATGCAAAATTTAGAACGTCAATACTCTGCGGCTTGCTTAACGACCACATCTTCATCACATGACGGAACTACATACAAGTTTCCGCAAAAGCAGTTATCATTTGAATCCTTTATTATTTCTATGCTTAGGGCGGCACTTTCGCATTTTTTTAGGAGAGGGCAGTAATTGTGACTAATTATCTTCTTTATCATGCAGATGCACGAGATATGAGTTATATACCAGATAAAAGTGTACATTTGGTATTAACTTCTCCTCCGTATTTTAACCTAAAAGAATATCGAAAAGGAAAAAATCAGCTCGGTATATTAGAAAACTATCAGGATTTTATTGACGAACTTGAAAAAGTTTGGAAAGAGTGTTACAGAGTTTTAGTTCCGGGTGGTCGCATAGTTTGTGTAGTCGGGGATGTTTGCTTATCAAGAAAAAAGTATGGTCGTCATGTGGTGATGCCCCTTCACTCAGATATTGCCGTTTCGTGCCGCAAAATAATAGGCTAGTGAAAATGTTTTCTTTTGTTGGAGATACAGTTCTCGACCCGTTTTGTGGTAGCGGAACAACCATACTCGCGGCTATGAACACTGAAAGAAATAGTATTGGGGTAGAAACCGAAGCATTTTATTGCGATTACTCAATTAGGCGTATTGAAAATTCCCGAACCATATTTAATGATTTTGCATTTCAATATATCGACTTAACAAGGAAAGAGGATTGCTATAAATCTCAGAATTAATCGTGTTTCTAATGAGGCTTTATAAAAACAAAGAATTATCGAGGAGGATTTGCCCGGACAGACAGGGGCAGGGAAAAAGGAGAAAAGAAAACCATGGCAGGACTGGGAACCTTAATCAACGTGGCGGGCATTCTTGCAGGCGGTTTTTTAGGCCTGATGTTTGGGAAAAGGATGGAAAAAAGGTATCAGGACAGCCTGATGATGGCCAATGGAATCTGTGTGTTGTTTCTGGGAATTGCAGGGACAATGGAAAAGATGCTTGCCGTAAAGGACGGGGTGCTAAAAAGCGGCGGCACCATGATGATGATCGGAAGTCTGGCTGTGGGAGCTCTGATCGGAGAGTGGCTAAACATTGAAAAGCATATGGAAGAGTTTGGCGTCTGGCTGAAGATCCGGACGAAAAGTGAGAAGGATACGGGGTTTGTGGACGGCTTTGTGACAGCCTCCCTGACAGTCTGTATCGGCGCCATGGCGGTGGTAGGCTCCATTCAGGACGGAATTTATGGGGATTACTCGGTGCTTACGGCAAAGGCTGTGCTGGATCTGATTATTATTCTGGTGATGACAGCGTCCATGGGAAAGGGATGTATGTTTTCGGCTATTCCGGTGGCTGTCTTTCAGGGCAGCATCACCTTGCTTGCCCGGCTGGTGGAGCCTTTCATGACCGAGCTGGCACTGAATAATCTGTCTTTTGTGGGATCCATTCTGATCTTTTGCGTGGGTCTTAACCTGGTGTGGGGAAAGAAGGTGCGGGTGGCCAATCTGCTTCCGGCCATTGTGATTGCGGCGGCCTGGGCGTTTTTGCCGGTATCGTAATTTTGACAGGGAAATGAGGCTTTTATGGATATTTACAGAAGAATCGGAGTTGTATGCAAAAGGATTCCCGAGGGAAGGGTAGCTACCTATGGGCAGATTGCCCTTCTGTGCGGAAAGCCGAAAAATTCCCGCCAGGTAGGGTATGCCTTAAACCGCGGCCTGGCGGGGGAGGAGGCCAATGCTCACCGGGTGGTCAACAGCAGGGGGATTTTAAGCGGGGCTGCCAGCTTTGAGACCTTTGACATGCAAAAGCTCCTTTTGGAGCAGGAGGCAGTAAAGGTGGCATGGACACCAAAGGGCTGGCAGGTGGACTTAAAAAGGTTTGGGTGGAAAAATACCCTGGAGGATGCCGTAATGCTGCGGGAGCTGTTTGAGAGACAGGGAATTTAGGAATAATACATCAGGTCATCTCTTGCAGATTTCTTAGCTGACCGGGCAGGAAAACCAGAAGCTGATTTTCCCCTCTGCACATTCCACTCCGTAAGTCATATCATGGGCATCCAGAATGGTTTTTACGATAGAGAGGCCGATGCCGGTACCTAAGCGGCGGCCGCTTTGATGCTGGCTGCGGTGATATCGCTCCCAAATCAGCTGACGCTCCGCCTTAGGGATCGGTTCTCCGGGGTTTATGACAGATACCCGGATCTGCTTTTTGTCCTGTTTTGCCAGTATGGTGATTGTTTGGCTATCCTTTGTGTGATTGATGGCATTATAGAGAAGATTACGGATAACCTGGCTGATTTTTAGGGCGTCCAGATACAAGAGAAGCTCTTTGTCCGGACAGATAAGCTCAAGGGAAATCTGATATAAGGAGGCGCTGTGGCGGCAGAGAGCGATCTCTGAATCCAAAATCTCATACAGGCTGTACCAATCCTTTTTCAGCTGAATGTAGCCTGCCTGAAGCTGAGAATAGTCTAAAATATCGGTGACCATCTCACTCATGCGGCGGGTTTCGCTGATGATCAGATTTAAATCCTCCTCCCGTTTGGCGTCATCCCTCCAGGTAATATCCCGGATCATCTCCGCGTATCCTCCGATGACGGATAAGGGAGAGCGAAGCTCATGAGATACATTGGCAATCACCTCCTTGCGAAGCACATCCACCTTTTGTAAGGATTGTCCCAGCTGTTCCACCGAATCGGAAAGCTGTCCCAGCTCATCCTTGCGGCAAAGGCCGGGGCGGGCGGAGAAATCGTTGCGGATCAAACAGTCAACAGCCTCCTTGATCCGGAAAATCGGCCGGGTAAACTGGCGGGATAAAAGAAAGGCCAGCACGGAGGCAATGGCGGTGAGAAGAATCGTCATCAGAATCAGCTGTCTCCGGTTTAGGTCAAGAGTGGTTTTTAACATCAATACATTGTGGAGTATCACGAAGCAGGGCTCTCCCTCATAGGTAACCGGAAAGCCCAGCTCAAATCCGAAGATCCGGTCCCGATGCTTGTTTGTCACCCGGTAGGGCTTGCCCTCTAAAAGCTCCTGAAACTGGGGCCTCCTTTTAATGCCGTTCCAGATCATCTGTTCTTCCCTCTGGTCTTTGACATTTACCTTATGGCCGGTAGAATACATTTCCAGCAGCTTTCCCTGCTGATTCATTAAAATCAGATCTCCGCCGGCCATGCGGCTTAAGGCAGAGAGCATACGCTCGTCATCAGCCAGATCCTGAGTAGTCAGGTCGTTCATTATGGGCTCAAGACGTTTCTCGGTGTCGTTTAAGGCCATTTTGGCGTAGCTTTGTTCAAACAGCCAGATCTGGGCCACCCACATAAATCCGATTCCAAAAAGCACCAGCACCATCATGATGGACCAGAGCTTAAACACGATCCGGCTGCCAGGCGCTTTTATCTTATGGTTCTTCTGTGTATTCAAGCTTGTATCCCACCCCCCAGACTGTCTGAATCAGTTTTCGGTATTCTCCCAAATGCTCCCTCAGGGATTTGATATGGGTATCCACGGTCCGCACATCCCCGTAATAGTTGTAGCCCCACACAGTCTGCAAAAGCTTTTCCCTGGTCAGGACGATATTTTCGTTCTGGGAGAGCTTTAAAAGAAGATCAAATTCTTTGGGAGGAAGGTTCAGCCGCTGCTGCCGGATGGTGACCGTGCGGGAGGAGGGGATGATGGAAAGCTCCCCAAAAGTAATGGCGTCTGCCTGGCTTTTGCCGGCGCGCCGCAGCACGGCGCGGATCCGGGCCATCAGCTCCTTGGGGCTAAAGGGCTTTGGAACATAGTCGTCAGCGCCTAAGTCAAAGCCGGTCAGCCGGTCGTATTCTTCTTCTCTGGCAGTCAGCATAATGACAGGCACGCGGCTATCCTGGCGGATGGCTTCCAAAACCTGAAATCCGTCCATGCCGGGCATCATCACATCCAGAATGATCAAATCGAAATCCTTGCTTCCAAAAAACTTTAAGGCGGCTTCCCCGTCCTCAGCTTCGTCACAGGTAAAGCCTTCCAGCTCTCCGTAGGTTCTCACCAGCTTTCTCAAGTGGATATCATCGTCAGTGATCAACAAATTAGGCATAAAAAATCCTCGCGTTTTTCTGTTTAGTATAGCATGTTTTTGGGGTGCAGGGAATGGGAGAATGGAAATTCTGCGGATTTTCTCACAGTTCGTTCACAGAAAACTCACAAATTTTCAATATTCTGGGAGAGGCCGCAAACGGAATGAAATTGTGGGAGATAAAGGTCTGCCAGTCCGGGATATGCCTGGAAGGTTAGCATGAAAAAGGTGTTATACAGTGATGTGATGATAAAAGAGAACGAAAAGCAGGAGGTTTTGGCGTTTATGAGAAAGAAAATGGTGGTTGCAGGTGTTTGCGCGGCTGCTTTGGCGGCGGTTGCCATGGGTTTTTTCCTGATGAGAGGGAGTCGGCAGAGCGGGGGAGGAATGAGAGGGGCCGGCGGAGGGCCGGGAGCCATGGTTCAGGAGGCATCGGTGACAGTGGTGAAGGCAGGGGTGCCTGTGAGAGGAAATCTGAGCTTGTCCACAGGGCTTACAGGCACGGTGGAGGCGGCGGATGTGGTTTATGTCTATGCCAAGACCTCAGGGGATGTGACCGCGGTTCATGTGAAGGCCGGGGATGTGGTGACGGCAGGACAGGTGCTCTGCGAGATTGATACAGAGCAGGTGGATTCCGCACGCAATTCCATGGAGGCAGCCCGGGTAAATCTGAATCAGGCTCAGAGCAACCTGGAACGGATGCAGCTGCTTTATGCCAGCGGGGATCTGTCAGAGCAGGAGTATGAGCAGTATAACAGCACGGTAAAATCCTCCAGGCTTCAGTATGATTCCGCGAAGCTGGCCTATGAACGGCAGGTGGAGTACAGCACCATTACGGCGCCGATCGGAGGCCGGATTGAGAGCTGCGATGTGGAGGTCTATGACCGGGTGAGTCAGTCGGGACAGCTCTGCGTGATTTCCGGGGAGGGAGAGAGCCGGATTACCTTTTTTGTGACCCAGAGGATGATGAAAAACATCCGGGAGGGGGATACGGTTCAGGTGACCAAAAGCGGAAATACATATGAGGGATATGTCAGTGAGATCAGCAGTATGGTAGATGAGTCCAGCGGACTCTTTAAGGTGAAGGCGGAATTTGACAGTGGGGAGGAGATACCCATCGGAAGCACGGTGAAGCTGAGCCTGGTGACAGAGCGGGCAGAAAACGCCATGCTGATTCCGGTGGATGCCATTTATTACAGCGGCGGAGACGGGTATGTTTATCTGTATCAGGACGGCACGGCCAAGATGACACCGGTGGAGGTGGGATTGTATGATTCGGAATATGCCGAGATTCTGTCCGGCTTAAATACGGATGATATGGTGGTTAGCACCTGGAGCTCCAATCTCTATGAGGGGGCTAAGATTCGCTTAAAGGGAGAGGAAAGCCAGAACAGTATGCCGAAAGAAGGAGAACCGGGGGACGGCGAGAAAGGCCTGGCGCCGGAGGGAAAGCCTGAAAATGGCGAGAAGGGGCCGGAGGCCGGGAAAAACCGGCCGGCAGCATAATCGGAGGAGGCAAAAAGAAATGGGAATTACAAGATTTGTTTTAAAACGTCCGGTTACTGTATTTATGGCGCTTTTGTGCCTGCTGGTTTTTGGAATTTCTTCCGTGTTCAGCGCGGATCTGGAGCAGATGCCGGATACGGATCAGCCGATGATGATTGTGTCGGCCAGCTATTCCGGGGCAGGACCGGAGGATATGGATGAGCTGGTGACCCGGCCCATTGAGGATCAGGTCAGCACCCTGGAGGGTGTGAAAAGTATGAGCTCCAACACCAGTGAGGGCCGTACCATGGTCATGCTGGAATATGATTACGGCACGGATATGGATGAGGCCTACGAGAATTTAAAGCAGGGGCTGGACCGGATAAGAGGGCTTCCGGATGACGTGAATCCATCGGTTATGCGGATGAATAACAATGCCAATGCCAGCATTATGCTGTCCGTCTCCCACAAATCCCAGGAAAATCTCTATGACTATGTGGATCAGGTGGTGCTGCCGGAGTTTGAGCGTCTGACAACCGTGGCAGAGGTGGATACCATGGGCGGCTCCTCCGAGTACATAAGAGTAGAGCTCTTGTCGGATATGATGGAGCAGTACCAGGTGACCATGAACAATATTACCTCTGCCATGAGCGGGGCCAATATGTCCTACCCATCCGGCGATGCGGTGGCAGGAAATCAGGAGCTCTCGGTTTCCACCATGACGGAAAATGATACTCTGGAGGAGCTTTTGCAGGTGCCGATCATTACCTCCTCTGGAAAGCTTGTCTATTTGGAGGATATTGCCCAGGTATATTACGCAGAGCAGCAGCGGGGCGGCATGTCTCGGTACAATGGTCAGGAGACCATATCCCTGTCCATCACAAAGCAGCAGACCAGCACGGCCATGGCGCTGTCGGAGGAGGTCAATAAGGCCATTGATGCCCTTAAGGCAAGCGATGAGGATCTGGAAATCCGGGTGGCCAGAGACGAGGCGGATTCCATATTGGAATCTCTCCAGGATGTGGCGGTGACCATGATTCTGGCAGTGATTATTTCCATGGTGATTATTTTTGTGTTTTTCGGAGATTTTAAGGCATCACTGATTGTGGGAAGCTCCATTCCTACATCTATTCTCATGTCGCTGATTGTGATGACCCGCATGGGATTTTCTTTGAATGTAATCACCATGAGCGGTCTGGTGCTGGGAGTGGGAATGATGGTGGACAACTCGATTGTGGTGTTGGAAAGCTGCTTCCGCGCCATGGAGACGGCTGAGGACAAAGGAGCCTTAGGATATGCAAAGGCGGCTCTCTCAGGAACCGGCATTGTGATCCAGTCCATTATCGGCTCCACGGTTACCACCTGTGTGGTATTTATCCCGCTGGTGTTTTTAAACGGAATGACCGGACAGATGTTCGGCTCCATGGGATATACGATTGTATTCTGCATGTGCGCCTCTCTTTTGTCTGCCATGTCGGTGGTGCCTCTGACCTATATGCTCTACAAGCCGAAGGAGAGGGAGAGAGCTCCCATGTCCCGGCCGGTGATAAGGCTACAGAATCTGTACCGGAGAATCATGCCGGTTCTTCTTGGACATAAGGTGATTGTCATGGGACTTTCCGTGGTGATCATTGCTGCCACGGTGGTGTTGGCTGGAGGAATGGAGACGGAGCTGATGACGGCCGATGATACAGGTACGATCTCTGTCAGCATTAAGACTCGTCCGGGGCTTTTAAGCGAGCTGGCCAACCATATGATTGAGCGGGCAGAGGCCATTGTGGCCGGCCATGAGGATGTGGAGTCCTACATGCTCCGCTACAACAATGACAGCGGTACGATTACCGCCTATTTGCGGGATAACCGGAAAATGAGCACCGATGAGATTGTAAGTCAGTGGGAGGAGGAGATGGTGGACATTGACAATTGCACCATCACAGTGAAGGCTTCCACCTCCATGAGCTTTATGGGAAGAAGCCGTGGATATGAGGCTATTTTGCAGGGAACCCAGTATGATGAGCTTAAGGAGGTCAGCAACCGGATTGTGGAGGAGCTTACCCGGAGAGATGATGTGATGAACGTTCATTCCAGCATTGAAAATACATCGCCGGTGGTGGCCATCCAGGTGGATCCGGTGACAGCGGCAGCGGAGGGGCTGTCTGCCTCCCAGATTGGTTCCATGGTAAGCCAGTATTTAAACGGTCAGGAGATTGCCACCTTAGAGGTGGGCGGCCAGGAGATCAGCGTAAAGGCAGAATACCCAGAGGAGGAATACCGGACGGTTCCCCAGGTAGAGCAGATTATTCTTAAAAAACCTTCCGGCGGCTCGGTGGCTCTGACGGATGTGGCGGAGATTTATTTTAAGGACAGTCCGGCATCCATATCAAAGTCCGACAAGGCCTATCAGGTTACCATTACGGCGGATTATATCCGGGGAAATGTCCAGTCAGCTCTGGACGCGGAGGTGATTAATCCCAATCTGACAGGAACCATTACCCGGGGAGTCAATTCCCGGAACCGGATGATGCAGGAGGAATTTTCCGGTCTGTACCGGGCCATTGCCATTGCTGTATTTTTGGTATTTGTGATTATGTCGGCACAGTTTGAATCACCGAAGTTTTCTTTCATGGTTATGACCACGATTCCTTTCAGCCTGGTGGGCTCCTTTGGCCTTTTAAAGCTGACCGGGGTGACGATCAGTATGACCTCTATTTTGGGATTTTTGATTCTGGTAGGCACAGTGGTAAACAACGGAATCCTCTATGTGGATACGGTGAATCAGTACCGGATGTCCATGCCCCTTATGGAGGCGCTTATTGAGGCGGGGGCCACCCGGTTAAGGCCGATTCTCATGACCAGCCTTACCACGATCCTGTCCATGATTCCCATGGCTATGGCGATCGGAAGCAGCGGTTCCACCACTCAGGGACTTGCGGTGGTAAATATCGGCGGTCTGACAGCCGGCGTGCTGGTGGCACTGTTTATCCTTCCGGTGTATTACGGCTTGCTGAACGGGAAAAAGCAGAGGGTGGTGCTGGATATATAAAATCTTTAGAATATTGAAAGATTTTTCGTCACATAAATACTTGCAGGAACAGAGCCGGTGTATTATCATAAGTGTATTAGTATGATTCATACGGTTGGAGAGTTCCGGCCAGGATATCAGGGACGGCTCCCGGGATCTTTGCCGGGGGCTCTCAGAAAGGATGGAGAATTAATATGATAAGGAAAAGACGGATGAAGAGGGGCAGAAGAACTGCAGGTGTTCTGGCGGCTGTGGTGAGTATATCCCTTCTGCCCTTTCCGGCACTGGCCCAGCAGAGTCCGGAATTTGCTTATTCGGCAGAAAAGTGGGCGTCCTTGCGGGACGACAAGCTGGAATATGAAGAGATTGCAGAGCTGATTCACGAGTACAACAATACGGTCCTCAAAAACCATATTTCCTACCAGGATGAAAAGGATAAGAACAAGGATGACGTGGCTCAGGATTATTATGATACGGCCAATGACATTTACAGCAGCATCCAGTATCCGGATTCGGATGATGCCAATTACGGAAGTCAGATGGCAGCTGTGCTAAACAGCCGCCTTCAGGCCGATCAGCTGATGGAACGGGGAGATGAGAGCACGGAGGATCATGAGACCATCAAGCTGGGCTATGACCAGACAGAGGCATCTCTTGTAAAGCAGGCTCAGGAACTGATGATCCAGTATTGGAGCCAGTATTATAACCTGGACAGCCTGCGCCAGAGAAAGCTGCAGGCGGAAAGCAGCTGTCAGTCAGAACAGAACCGGCTCGCCGCCGGCATGTCCACCCAGGCCAATGTGCTTAAGGCCAGGGAGGCGGTCAGCTCGGCCCAGGCCTCTCTTCTCTCCGCAGAGAGCAGTCTGGAAAAGACAAAGGAGAGCCTGCTTTTGATGCTGGGGTGGAGCTATGGCAGTCAGGTTGAGATCGGTGAGCTTCCTGACCCGGATATGGCACAGATTGACAGGATCCAGGTGGAGGAGGACGTTGGGACGGCTCTGGCCTCCAATTATAGTTTAAAACTGACTGAAAAGCGCCTTGCCAATGCCCGGACAACAAAGGTGAAGGACACCCTGACTCAGACACAGAAAAATCAGCGGGAGGCTGTGGCAACCAACGTGAAGGACAGCTACAGCAGTCTCATTCTGGCAAGATCCAATTATGAACAGGCCAGACAGGCCTTTGATTTGGAAAAGACCTCCATGGACACGGCCGAGCGGAAGCTCTCGGCAGGAACCATCACCCGCAATGCCTATGAGACCCAGAAATCCTCCTATCTGACGGCCGAGGTAACGGTGCGAACCCGGCAGCTTGATCTTTTAAAGGCAATGGTGGATTATCAGTGGGCGGTGGATGGCCTGGCATCGGCATCCTGACCCATTGCGGTTACAGTATTTATTTTGCAGGGACGGTCATTGTGCAAACAGGCAGGAATGTGCAGGGAAAGGAAAAGACAGAATAATGAGAAGAAAGAGAATATTGCTTTTATGGGCAGAAAGGCGCAGGCTTCTGGCCGGATTTTCGGCGGCGCTGATAGTGGGCTTATGTTCCTTTCCGGCTTTTGCCCAGGAAAATATAACCGTGGAATATGATCAGCTAAGACAGCTTCTTTTGGACGGCAACATCAATCTGAAGGAGGCCAATGACAGCTATGAGTCCACCAAAAAGAATTATCAGGATTTGATGGAGCAGATGCGTCAGGAACAGGAATATATGAAATTTCTTGCGGAAAAGTACGAGGACACGGAGGACGAGATGTCCTATGCCGCCAGCGCCTCCATGTTAGGGGCGCAGGCCAGCCGGCTGTCCAAGCAGCTTGAGGCTATGAACCGGAGAACCCGGACCCTCACCATAGAAGAGAATACGGACTCCTACACCATGGCAGCTCAGTCGGTGATGAATTCCTACAACCAGATGGTATTAAACGCGGCTGCAAAAGAGAAAAGCGTACAGGCCGCCCAGGCATCCTATGAGGCCACGGTTAAAAGGCAGTCCTCCGGAGCCGCCACGGCTGCGGATGTAATGGAAGCGGCAGACTGGCTGAGCCAGCAGCAAAATCTTCTTTCTGCCAGCCGGCAGGAGGTGTCCCAGCTGCGCTTCAGTCTTCTGTCCATGTTAGGGCTTCCCGATGACGGCACGGTCGCCATCGGCACGATCCCGGAGCCGGATCTAATGGAGGTGGACGGAGTGAACTATGAGGAGGATAAGCTTCGGGCGGTCAACAATGACAGCCAGGTTCAGAGCGTCCGCCACTCGAAGGCGGGAACCACGGCAGAGATTGCCCGCAAATCAAAGGAGGAGGCAGAGGCAGCGGGCAGCGCGGAGGCAGAGTTTCTGTCCATATATCAAAGTCTCCAGGAGGCAAGGCTTACCTATCAGGCGTCCGCGGATGCCTATGAAAGCGCTTGTGCCGCCTATCAGTCGCTGCAGCTTAAAAAGCAGGCGGGGATGCTTAGCCAGACCGACTATCTGGAAGGGGAGGCGGATTATCTTAAGGCAGTGGCGGACCGGGGAGGCGCGGCCATGAATCTTAAGCAGGCCCTGGAGAATTACCGGTGGGCAGTGAAGGGGACAGAGCAGATGAGACAGTAGACCTTGTACCGGATGGAGAGAAACCGGTTTTTTGACAAGACGGACCGGGAGTTGGAGGAGTATTTTACTCTCCACAAAAAAGCCGCCGGGGCGGCAGGGATCCGGATCCATCAGATGCACATGCCCTATCCCATCTATATTCCCAACGGGAACAAGGAGCTCAATGATTATCTGTGGCAGGTGGTTGCCCCTAAAAGCATGAGATTGTGCGCTTTTTTTCAGTGTCCTTATGTTGTGATTCACGGGTTTAAGCTGGCCCGCCATTTGGGCTCGGAGGAGGCGGAATGGGAAAAGACCCAGGCGTTTATCCATTCCATCGGGCCTTTGGCTAAGGAGCTGGGAATCACCATCTGTATTGAGAATCTTTATAACAGTGTGGGAGGGCATATTGTGGAGGGCCCCTGCTGCAACGCAAGAAAGGCGGCGCGGCGGATTGACCGGATCAATGAGCGCTATGGAGCGGAGATTCTGGGTTTTTGCTTTGACACGGGCCATGCCAATCTGGTGGGATTGGACTTTGAGGATTTTATCACCATCTTAGGACGCCGGCTCAAGGTCCTTCACATTCATGACAATGACGGCACAGGGGATCTGCACCAGATTCCCTTTACCTTTACGAAAACCAGGGAGAATAAGCCGTCTACAGACTGGGAAGGCTTTGTCCGGGGGCTTCGGGCCATTGGATTTGACCGGGTTTTAAGCTTTGAGACGGCACCGGTGCTCACCGCGTTTCCCAAGGAGATGAAGGAGGATGTGCTAAAGCTGATTGGAAGGGTGGGTAACCACTTTGCTAATGAGCTGAGGAAAATGTGACGGTTGCTCTTGAAAAAACCGGAATCCTATTGTATATTATTAAAAGAAGTAAAGGCGCTCATCAGGTTTGTTTCGAGCGCCGTTTTTTGTATCACAGAAGTTTTACCGATGTACTAGATCATTAAAAGCGGTCACCACGCCGTACCAGGTTACAAAGAGAGGGGAATGTTGCCAATGAGAGATATGGTAGAGCACATGGAGGGAATCAATCGTCTGATGGCCAGATACGGCGTCAAGTTCGGGATTTACAAAAACCGGGAGTTCCACGAACAATTATTTCCGTTTGATCCGCTGCCGCGGGTGATTTCGGCAGAGGAGTTTGTGTATCTGGAGAAAGGGCTTACACAGCGGGTGGACGCGCTGAACTGCTTTCTGGCAGATATATACGGGGAGAAAAAGATTGTAAAGGACGGCGTGATTCCGGAGGATTTTATTTTTTCATCCAAGGGGTATCTTCCTCAGTGTGAGGGGATGATGCCGCCAAAGAGGATTTTCAGCCATATTTCCGGCATTGATCTGGTCCAGGCAAAGGACAAAAGCTGGTATATTTTGGAGGACAATCTCAGAATCCCTTCCGGAGCGTCCTATCCGATGATTGCCAGGGAGCTGACCAGACAGGCCTCACCCCGGACATTTATGAGGAATCATGTGACGGACAACCGTGACTATGCCGGTATGTTAAAGGAGGTTATGGCCCATGTGAATACCGGCGGCATCAATGTGGTGCTTACTCCGGGGCGGTACAACGCGGCGTTTTTTGAACATTCCTATCTGGCAGAGCGGTCGGGAGCCATATTGGCCATGCCGCAGGATCTGTATGTGGAGGGAAACCGGCTGTATTACCGCCAGTATCAGGGAAAGCAGCTTCGGGTGGGAACCGTTTACCGGCGGATTTCAGATGAATATCTGGATCCTCTGTGCTTTGAACCGGAGTCTCTGATCGGAGTACCGGGGATCATGGATGTGTACCGTAGCGGCAACGTGGCTCTGGTCAACGCGCCGGGCAACGGGGTTGCCGATGACAAGGGGATCTACTATTTTGTGCCCCATATGGTGAAATATTATCTGGGACAGGAGGCTGTCTTAAAGAATGCGCCTACATATCTGGCTTTCTATGAACAGGACAGAAGGTATATCTTAGAGCATCTTGAGAGCCTGGTGGTCAAGGATGTGTCCGAGGCAGGGGGATACGGAGTGGTGTTCGGCAGTGATCTGACAAAGGAGAAGCTAGAGGAGCTTGCTCAGATTATTATACGGGATCCCAGAAGGTTTATCGCCCAGGAGGTTATTGATTTTATTGATCTGGATATTGTGGAGGGGGACGGCAGTGTCCCCAGAAAGGCGGATCTGAGAGCTTTTGTTTTGAGCGGCAAAACCACCCGGGTATGGGCCAGCGGACTGACCCGTTTTTCGAGGAATCCGGATTCGTTTGTAGTGAATTCATCACAGGGGGGAGGATTTAAAGACACATGGGTATTATCTCAATAGAGAAGGTAGATCACTTGTTCTGGCTGGGACGGTATACGGAGAGGGTGTTTACTACCTTACGGACATTTTTTAAATATTTTGACAGAATGTTGGACATGGATGATGAGGCTTATAAGGGATTTTGTGAAAAGCTTGCCATCCCGGTGATTTATGAAAACATGGATGACTTTATCGATAAGTACTTATTTTCCCTAGAGGATCCCAATTCCATATACAGCAATATGACGCGGGCCTTTGACAACGGAGTGATTCTGCGGGATGAGCTGAGCAGCGATACCTTGTCTTATTTGCAGATGTCCTTAGACTGCATTGAGTATGCCAAAAAGCATGCCAATGCCCTGGTGTATGATCTGCAGCCGGTAAAGGACTACATCTTTGCCTTCTGGGGATGTCTGGATGATAATGTGGAGGATGAGGAGTGCCGCAATATTATCAAGTGCGGTAAGTATCTGGAACGGCTGGATCTGTACATGCGCCTGGATTTTCCCTACTTTTATGTGGATCGGGAGTTTAATAAATTCTTAAACCGCCTTCACAAGATACGGATCGGGTATAATATGGGGGAGGCGGACAAGCTGATTGAGGTCATGGGCCTTAAGGAAAACTGGGTGGAAAGGCGGCAGGATGCGCTTACAGCCCTGTGGAATATATTCTGAAATCAGCTATACTGTTTTACAACACCGGAACAATTACTGACACAGACAGCGGAGGTGATATGCTTTGAAGAGACTGAGTTTCCGGTATAAGCTGGATCTGAAATGGGATCAGGCAGTGTGGGATCATCATTTTCTGATCCGCTGTATTCCTGCAGAAAATGGGTGCCAGCATCGGGAAGCCTTGGATGTGAGGATTGAACCGGCGGATACCATTGATGTGGTCAGGGACGGTTTTGGAAACAAGGGCTATGCGGGGGCTGTCCGCAGGCCCCATGACCGGCTTTTTCTTGAGGCGAAGGGGAGTGTGCAGGTGGATCGGTCAGGAGAGACGGAGCCTTTCCATCCCATGTATCGGTTTCCCTCTGCCTACACCATGCCGGATGAGAAAATCCGGCAGTTTTTGAGAGAAATCCGGCAGGATTTGCAGGTTGTGGCAGGGAATTCAGGGCAGGATTTACAGGCAGGGGCTGTGGCAGGGGAGCCTTGCGGGGGTCTTATGGACCAGAAAAAACTGGAATATATGATGGACCGTCTGTATGGGCGGTTTGCCTATGTGCCCGGGGTAACCACCGTGAAAACCACGGCGGCGGAGGCGTTCTTACTGGAGCAGGGAGTCTGTCAGGACTACGCTCATGTGTTTATCAGTCTGTGCCGTCTGGCAGGAGTTCCGGCCCGGTACGCGGCAGGGATGATGCTGGGGGAGGGAGCCAGCCATGCCTGGGCGGAGGTATGGCTCTCTGACAGGTGGCTGGGGATGGATCCCACCAACAACCGCTTGGTGGATGAGACTTATATCAAGCTGACTCACGGGCGGGATTTTGCAGATGCATCCATAGACCGGGGGCGTTTTTTGGGATTTGCCGTACAGAGTCAGGAAATTAGCGTAAAGGTGGAAGAAATCCTATGATTAAGGAAGTGGTTTCTGTAAGAATGGCAGTGGACGAGAGTCTGCAGGTCAAAAAAAATGTGCTGGCTCCCCGGGTACTTAAGGGGAAGGAAAAACGGGTCTGCATAGTCACCGGGACTCACGGGGACGAGCTGGAGGGCCAGTATGTCTGTTATGAACTGAACCGGATTATTCAGGAAAATATGGATTTTTTAAAGGGGATTGTGGAGATCTATCCGGCCCTTAATCCTTTGGGGGTGGATTCCATTTCCCGGGGAATCCCCATGTTTGATTTGGACATGAACCGGATCTTTCCCGGGGATGAAAACGGTGCGGTGGCCGAGCATGTGGCATCCCGGATTATGGAGGATATCGCCGGCGCGGATCTGTGTATTGATATCCATGCCAGCAATATTTTTCTGCGGGAGATTCCCCAGGCCCGGATCAATGTGAACACGGCCCGTGAGCTGGTGCCCTATGCCCGCAGGCTGAATCTGGATTTTGTGTGGATCCATGGGGCGGCTACGGTTTTGGAGTCCACTCTGGCTCACAGCTTAAACAGCATTGGCGTTCCCACCATTGTGGTGGAGATGGGGGTGGGCATGCGTGTTACGGAGGAGTTTTGTCATCAGCTGACGGACGGGATTTTCTGCGTGATGAAGGACATGGGCGTGTGGGACGGAGAGGTCATCACTCCCAAGGAGCCCATTATCTCTCAGGACGGGGAGGTGGGCTTTGTCAACGCGGCGGCCCCGGGGATTTTTGTTCCCTGTGTAGAGCACTGGAGAAACGTGCAGAAGGGGGAGATGATCGGAAGAATCCTCAACTCCCTAGACGGCTCAGTGGCCCAGAAGGTTTGCGCTCCCATTCACGGCATGCTCTTTACTCTGCGGGAATATCCGGTCGTCTCTTGCGGTTCCCTGATTGCCCGGGTGCTGGGAGGTGATTTTGAATGAAGAAGGAATGCATTTATACCCTGAAAAATCTGTATCGGGATGATTTAAATATCTATGGCTACCGGTTCGGCAAGGGAGAAAAGGCGGCCTGTATTGTGGGGAGTATCCGGGGGAATGAGATTCAGCAGCTTTACATCTGTTCCCAGCTGGTTAAAACCTTAAAGCGTTTGGAGGAGAAGGGAGCAATTGTGGGGCGGAATGAGATTCTGGTGATTCCTTCCGTAAACCACAGTTCCATGAATATCGGCAAGCGTTTCTGGGCCACAGACAATACGGATATTAACCGAATGTTCCCGGGATACGATGAGGGAGAGACCACCCAGCGGATTGCGGCAGGGCTGTTTCAGGCGATTCAGGGATACAGCTACGGGATTCAGTTTCCCAGCTTCTATCTCCAGGGAGATTTTGTTCCTCATGTGCGGATGATGGAGACAGGATTTCAGAGTCCCAGCCTGGCCAACCTTTTCGGGATGCCCTATGTGGTCATCCGCAAGCCCAAGCCCATTGACACCACCACCTTAAACTATAACTGGCAGATCTGGAATACCAATGCCTTCTCCCTCTACACCAGCGCCACGGACCGGATCGAGGAGCCCTCGGCCCGTCAGGCGGTGGCCAGTGTGCTGCGGTTTCTGACCCGTATGGGAGTTTTGCGCTATACCAGCCACAGCGGTTATCTGGCCAGTGTGATTCATGAGGAGGATTTGTCCAATGTAAAAAATGATCTTTCCGGCATATACCGCCGGTACGTGGGTCCCGGGGAGGAGGTTCACCGGGGACAGATTCTTGCCTCTGTCATTGATCCTTTAGAGGGGGAGGAGATCAGCCGTATTCTCTCACCCACCGATGGCATTGTGTTCTTTGCCCACAGAGCCCCTCTGGTGATGGAGGGAACGATTATTTATAAGATTATCCGCAGGCTTCACGAATAAAAGCAGGTAACTCTATGAAAGTTGGATATATTATATAAAAATCAGGGATAAATATGATATATACTTGTGAGAAGTGCAAGAAAATAAAATTGGGAGTTCACAGAACCTGGAACCTGTGCTATAATAAGCCTCGTAATTGACATGGGGGTATAGCTCAGTTGGGAGAGCGCTTGAATGGCATTCAAGAGGTCATGGGT
>CAJUHR010000020.1 GCA_910586255.1 uncultured Lachnospiraceae bacterium
ATGAAAGCCTGTGCTGGCATGGCATTGCAGCGCAGGCTCTTTTTGCGGTTCAGCCCACATCAGATGCGTGTCGCTCCACTTTTTCATGTCTTTTAAGATTGGTATCACCAGTTTACAACTTTTTGATTTTTGAAAAATAAAAATACAAACTCAGCCTCTTTGCGGTATAATTTAAGCGCTTAAACAAAAATCCACACGAAAAGAGATGAGTTTGTATCTACCGCTTATTATACCTTAAAGATTCCGTTTTCAATAGACTATTTTTTATATTTTCAGGATTATTTTGCCGTTGCTTCCAGACCTACCGCCAGAAACCTGTTCCTGTTGGTTATCTCCATTTTGACTCTGGAGATTTTCCGCTTCATACGCTTTGCCCACAGCCATGTGATTTCCAGACTGTTCCCGACACTTTGGCACATCAGACAATTTTTCTTTCTATTGATGATACCATGATCAAAAAATACGGTAAGCATTTTGAGCTTTGTTCCAAACTTTATGCAGGTACCCTCTGAACATAACAGCATATGCCCATTTGAAATCGTCTGTGGCAATGGGCCCAGAAGTCTCAGTAGTCCCTTGCTTAACTTTAGATGTCATGTTATAATAGGTTTGCTACAGGAAAAATATGGATTTAAATAATGGCAAACAAAAATGACTTGAAAAGAGGGGACAGAGTGGGGAGTAAAGACAAGGAAAGTAAAGATAAGGAAAGTATATTAATTGTTGATGACAGTCTTACACAGGCTGCTCAATTAAAATCTATTTTAGAGAATGATTATGATATTACACTTACTCATACGGCAGAAGATGGTCTTTCTTATGCAAGTACCGGAAACTATTCTCTGATTTTGTTGGATGTAGTTATGCCAGGGATGGATGGCTTTACATTACTGAAAAAGTTACAGGAGGAGATTATTACTCAAAGTGTTCCTGTGATTTTGATTACGAGCCTTTCTGATATTCAGCACGAGCAGCAAGGGCTTACCTTGGGGGCGGTCGATTATATATCAAAACCGTTCCACCCATTGATTGTGAAAGCGAGGGTCAATACCCATATCAAATTGTATAAGTATCGCAAGCAGGTTGAGCGTCAGTCCATGACCGACCAGTTGACAGGAATAGCAAACAGAAGACAGCACGATTTTTACAGCATTATTAAGTGGAATGAGGCCACACGTCTGCAGGTTCCTTTTTCGGTCTGCATGTTTGATATTGATTATTTCAAGTCCTACAATGACACCTTTGGCCATCCTGCGGGAGACAAGGTGATCACCAGTGTGGCAAAGGTTATTTCCTCCCACTTACAGCGCAGCACTGATTTTGTGGCCCGCTATGGGGGAGAGGAGTTTGTGGCGTTTTTTCTGGGGGACAATGCCAAGCGGTCCTTTAAGTATTTGAAAAAGATTCGTCAGGCAGTGGAAGATCTTCACATAGCCCATGATCCGACCACGGCCCCCTGGGTTACTGTCAGCATTGGGGGCATTACTTTAGTTCCCCAGAGGGACAATTCCTATGAAATTTATTTAAAGCTTGCCGATACCATGCTGTATGATGCCAAGAAGTTTGGCAGAAACCGAGTGGTGTGGGCCAATGAGAAAATGGAGCAGTGGTACGAAAAATGAGCTGCAGACAATAAATCCCCCGCAATATGAGGCATCTGATATGAAAGCCTTATGTTGCGGGGGATTTTGATTAATCTCTGGCAAGGGTGAAGCGGTCCACCAGTTGCTTTAAGCTGTTGGCCTCAGCGGACAGCTCCTCGCTGGCGGCAGCGCTCTCCTGGGCTGTGGCGCTGTTGGTCTGGACTACAGAGGAGATCTGTGAGATGCCTTCCGTAACCTGTTCAATGGCAACGGTCTGATCATCCACAGCCCGGACTACAATATCCATCTGTGTGGTTACATTGCCGGCCAGAACGCTGGTCTGCTCTAAGGCATCGGTGACCTTGTTTACAGCCTGGCTGCCCTCTGTGACAGCAGCGATGGAGCTTCCGATCAATTCCTTAGTGGCCTTGGCGGCTTCATCAGACTTGGAGGCAAGATTGCGAACCTCGTCCGCGACCACCGCAAAGCCTTTGCCGGAGGTACCGGCTCTGGCAGCTTCCACAGCAGCATTGAGAGCCAGGATATTGGTCTGGAAGGCAATGCTTTCAATGGTGGCAATGATCTTGGCAATCTCCTCAGAGGAACCGGAGATCTTTTCCATGGCTGAGTTGAGCTCCTTTACATAATCCACACTGGTGCCTAGCTGGGCGCCGGCAAGTCCCACAAAACGGCCTGCCTCCTCGGCGGCGGCAGAGGTCCTTTTGGCACTGTCCGAGATGCCGGTGATGGTGGCTGCCAGTTCCTCCACAGAGCTGGCCTGTTGGATGGAGCCCTGGCTCAGATTCTGGGCGCCTACAGATACCTGGCTGCTGGCAGTGGATACCTGACCGGCTGAAGTGTCAATCTGACGCATGGTGTTGCTCAGCTCGATCTTTAGATTCCGCATGGACAGCAGGATGCTCTTAAACTCTCCCACATACTCTTCTCTATGGGAGGAGTTGATATCGAAATTCTTGTTGGCCATCTCGTTTAAAAGATATCCGATATCATTGATTATCGTGTTAAGGCCCTTCACCATGGCAGCAGTGGAGCGGGTCAGCTCGGCTGTTTCATCCTGCCCTTTTGCTTGGGGAACCGGAGAGGTCAAATCTCCCTCCACTAAAAGTCTCATCCGCTCGGCACAGGCCCGCATGGGATTGCTGATATTGCCGGACAGCTTTAAGGCTACCACAATCGAAGCCAGAATGGAGGCGGCAATCACGAGTATGTTGATGAGAATACCGAAGTAAGTATTTGCCAGATATTCGGATTTTAAGGCAGTGACTGCAACACTCCAGCCATCTGTGTTTTTTACCGGCGCGTAGGCGGCAAACCGGATTCCATCGGAGCCGGAGAAAGTACCGAAGCCGTTTGCTCCCTGTCTCATATTCTGGTGGATATGCGCCAACGCCTTTAAGGAGGAATCGCTTTGGGCTTCCCGCTCGATATTCTGGGTGGTAATGGTGTCTAAGGTCACATCAGCGATCGTGTCGCCGGATTTATTGATCATATAGGCCCGGCTGCTCTGGCTGATCTTGATGGAGGACACAATGTCATTTAAAAAGGTCTCCGGCGGCACAAAATAGACTACGCCTGCGATCTGTGAGCCATGCTCCCCGCCGGAATAAATCGGCGCGGCAACCATGATGGACAGTTCACCGGTGATTTTGCTGACCAGAGGCTCTGATACATAGACTTTTCCTGACATGGCCTCTTTTACGTATTCACGGTCCGAGTAATCCTTGCCGTCAAAAATGCTGTATCCGTCTATTCCAATAACATTGCCCCGCTGAAATCCGTGCATCCTGACACGCTCATCAATGACGGCCTGTTTCTGTGCTAAGGGGACGGAAGGATCGGACAGCTGAGGAACCAAGCCTGTATCCATGGCTACATTTTTGTAGGCAGTCAGCTCCTGCTCAATGCGCTCGGAAGCCAGTACGGCGGTCTCGCTCATCATCTGCTCCACAGTGGAGACTGTGCTTTTGTAGCTCAGAATAATACTGGATGCCCCTACGGCTAATAGTGCGGTCAGAACCGTTGCCATCAGGCATATGGTTATCTTTCTTCGTATACTTTTCATACTTTTCATCTCTTCTCTCCTTGAGACTGTTTGAAGTTATATAAAAATTATACCATAACTTATGGTGAAACGTCTAGATAAAAAATGTAATTGAATTATGGCCAGGGGAATGGTAGAATATATGTATACGAAATTCGTGAGCCATAAGGCGCGACTGTGAAAAGACGGCAGAAAAGGGAGATGTGGAGTTATGAGTGATTATTCTTACAGCAAAGAGATCAGCCAGACTAATTTTCAGCTTGGTGAGTTGGGCAAGGAAAGAATCAGAAAAATGTTAACCAAAATATTTGAAGCCTACAATCCGAAGGTTAAGGATGAGATATTTGACTCCTTCTGTGAAGATTTTTATGACCTTGCCAGAGATCTTCAGACATCCAATGAACGAATTTGGCGCATGATTATTACAGATATGCTGTTTAGCTATGATGAGAGAGGTTTTCTGGAATCACAGACAACAGACAACAAGATCAAAAGAAAACAATTTGCCATCATAGCAAATGTGATTATCGGAAAACTGCGGAAAAATAATTGAAAACAGGTATCGTGATTGCATGAAAAGAAGCGGGCGGAAGATATAATCAAGCCGACCGCTTCTTTTTTAACTAAAATGATGTACCAGTCAGATATTCTGCCGCAAATAGTGCCATGGCTCTGGTGCACAGCTTAATGTAGGGCTCATCCACAGTAAAATTTGGGTGATGGTTGGAGGCGGTATCTCCGGTGCCGATCCACACCAGGCAGCTGGGGGCCTTTTGGGCGTAGAAGCCAAAGTCCTCAGCGCCAAGCATCAGCTGATTGCCTGTAAGCATCCAGTTTTCCGGAGCCAGGCCATGGGGGCTTATGCCCGTAAATAGCTCTTTCTCATATTTGGCAAAAAGAGAGGAGGCAAAATCTGCCAGCTTTTCATTATTGTATACAGAGGCATAGCCGATTCGGAAGCGTATGTCGGCAGAACCGCCCATGGCCGCTGCAGTGCCCTTGACAATCTCCTCCACCCGTTGGAACATCACATCCCGGGCCTCCTTGGTGGCGTTGCGGAACATGCCGTTGAGCTCTACTGTGTCGGCAATCACATTGGGAGCGGTTCCACCCTTTATGGCGCCAATATTTAAGGTGGAGCATTCCAGAGGATTTAGGTTTTTAGTTACCACCGTGTTCAGGGCCGTTACAATGGCAGCGGCAATATTAATGGCATCCACTCCCTTTTCCGGGGTAGAGGAGTGGGCGGCTTCCCCGTGGACCGTGATCCAGAAGCCATCGGACCAGGAGGTAAAGGGGCCGGAGCCCACAGTAAACACCCCGGGCGTGGTGGGCATCACGTGCAGGGCAAAGCAAGCGTCAGGCAGTTCGTCCATCAATCCGTGCTCGATCATCTGTCGGCCTCCGCCGCCGTTTTCCTCACCGGGCTGAAATACCAGCAGGACCTTGCCGTTCCAGGCGTCCCGGGTGTTCCAGAGAATTTCTGCCACAGCCAGAAGATTGGAGGTGTGGACATCATGGCCGCAGGCATGCATCACGCCCTCCACCTGGCTGGCAAAGGGAAGGCCGGTGGCCTCCTTGATGGGAAGGGCGTCCATGTCAGCCCGCAAAAGCAGGTATTTGCCGGGACGGCCGCTGTCAATGGTAGCCACAACCCCCGGCTCTACAGGACTGAGCTGGTAGGGAATACCGATCCGCGCCAGCTCTCTTTGCACCAGGGCGCTGGTCTCCTTCTCCTGAAAGGAAAGCTCCGGATGGCAGTGGATGGCGTGGCGCAGCTGCAGAGTATGTTTTTCATATTCATCGGAAAGACGAAAAATTTTTTCTTTTAAATCCATAAGAATACCTCTCTCAAATTAATATCCGATGGCAGTGCCCACAAAGATGGAAATGCAGAGCACCACAAACAGGATGGTGTAGACAGGGACGATCAGCTTGTACCATTCCTTCATGCTGACCTTGGCCAGTGCCAGGCAGGCCAGTAGATTGACGCTGGTGGGGGCCAGAAGGTTTGTGAAGCCGTCACCGTACTGAAGGCACAAAAGGGCCATCTGACGGGAAACACCGATTACATCGGCAAGAGGAGCCATGATGGGCATCATCACACTTGTCTGTCCGGAGCCGGAGTTGATGAAAACATTGATAATGGCATTGACGATAAACATTCCCACACCGGCCATGGCATTGCTTAAATAGTCCAGAGGAATGGAAAGGTAATAAACAACCGAGTCAAGGATCATGGAGTCATTAAGGATTACATTCATGGTGCAGGCCAAAATCATGAAGATCAGGACGCTGACCATACCCTGCGCGCCTTTCACAAAATGTCCCATCAGAGTATCCAGATCATAGCGGGCCAGGAGACCGCACACCAGACCTACGGGAAGCATGATGGAGCCCAGGGTCAGGGTGTTAAAGCCGAAGGCAGGGCCGCCGATGGCGAAGAACAAAAAGGCGCCGAAGAAAATGCATAGAATAGCGATTTCATTGCCTTTAAGCTTTTGCGCCTCCAGCTCCACAAACTCATCGTTTTCCCCGTCAGCGCCGAAGGACGCTTCAAAGGCAGCCGGGTTTTTCTGAACCCGTTTGGCATACCAGACCAGATAGGCGGACACAATGGCAAGATTGATGATGGTAACCACGGTACGCAGTCCGGAACCGGAATAGGGCGTCAGTCCGGCAATATCCTGTCCCAGGATCGTGGTCAGGGTGTTCACCGGTGAGGACATAAAGCCGGTGTAGGATCCCATGATGATCAGTCCCACCGCAAAGGAGCGGTCTGTCTTCATCTGCTTTGCCAGAGACAGGCCCAAAGGTACGAAAAGAATGGCTGTGGAGATCATAGAGCCAAGGCATCCGAAAAATCCCATTGCAAAAATAAATGCAGGGATAATGAGAAGGGCCTTGTCCCTGAGTTTGTGTACCAGATTGGTAAGGCTCCGGTCGATTACATGGGTGGAGTTGACCACACCCATCATGCCGCCCATGATCAGGATGGTCACGAACAGGCCGCCGAAGGCAGAATAGGTCTGCTGACCGATTCCCAGGATCACGTCCCAGGGGGCTAAGTATACCTTGTCAATGGGGGCAAAGGTGCCTGGAATAGCCATTTTCCCGTCACGCTGATAGGTGCCGGACGGAATGACGAAGGACAGGATGTAGACAACTACGATCACTGCCATGATTACTGCCCACATACTCAGGGGCTTTTTCTGTTTGGTGGCATCAAAAGGCGTTTGTGTTGTGTTTTTCATATTGTTCTCCTTTTTTGGATTGAGGGCGTTTTCATTAGCTTTTTGCTTCTGTAAATACCCTGTAGATTTATCTGAAGGAGGATGCCGGGTTTTGTGCAGCACGCTCCATAAGATCCGTAAAAAGCGCCATCATTCGCGGCTCGTTGACGAGCAGCTCCTCCGGATGCCACTGAACCAGCAAAATACTGCCGTCTGCTGTCTCCAGAGCCTCCGGTATGTTGTCCTCTGTCCAGGCGGTGACGGAAAGTCCCTGTCCGGGATTTTTGACACACTGGTGATGCATAGTGTTGGTGTAGATGGAGGTGGCGTTTAAGAGGGAGGCCAGCCGGCTGTCGGGCCGGATGGTAACCTGATGCATCAGATAGTCCCGGTTTTGCTTCTGGGTGTGAAGCAGGGGCTTGTCCAGCTTCATGGTCAGATCCTGATAAAGGCTTCCTCCCAGGGCCACATTGATCAGCTGCAGGCCCCTGCAGATACCAAGAACCGGCATGCGGGTTTCCCGGGCATAATGGCAGACATAAATCCAGAACGCATCCATGGCGGCGTCAACAGCTCCGAGAACGGGGAGAGGATTCTCTTTATAAAACCGAGGATCCACATCCAGACCTCCAGGAAACAAAAGTCCGTCACAGAGAGCCAGAAGAGGTTTTGAGTCCTCCGGATTTTGGGGGACGGGAAGCAGAAGCGGCAGTCCTCCCGCCTTCTCCACAGCAGCACAGTATGCGTGATTGGTATAATCAACGGGAACAGAGACAGGACCTCCTGTATTCACCATCCGGGCTCCCGGGATACCGATAATTGGCTTTGACATAAAATTTATGGCTCCTTTTTGAAAATATTATAGAAAATTTATAAAATAAAAAAATATTTTATAATTATACATCGAACCAGGAAAAAAATAAAGAGGAAAATAATTTTTGATTTGACGGAAGAAAAGTTGAAGAAAAATGGCTTATATGTTAAACTGATTTCTGGAAGGATTTGTTTGGAAAACACCTCTTCTGCCCGTGGGCAGAAGACAAGCGAAACAATATTTAAATCACCTGGAGGAAAAGGAGATGGAAGAGGAAATCAGGAAGTACCGTATGGAGCATGATTCCATTGGAGAAAAGGAAGTGCCGGAGGACGCTTATTACGGGATACAGACCCTTCGGGCCTATGAGAATTTTTATATTACCGGCCTCAAGATGCATCCGGAGCTGATCAACAGCGTGGCTCAGATCAAAAAGGCGGCCGCCATCACAAATTTCGAGGTGGGGGAGTTGGACAAGAAGATTGCCACTGCCATTGTGCGGGCCTGTGACGAGATTATTTCCGGCAAGCTTCATGACCAGTTTATTGTAGATCCGATCCAGGGCGGCGCGGGGACTTCCTTAAATATGAATGCAAACGAAGTGATTGCCAACCGCGCCATTGAGATTTTAGGCGGCAAAAAGGGAGATTATAAGCTGGTAAATCCCAATGACCACGTGAACTTCGGCCAGTCTACCAATGATGTGTTTCCGTCTTGCGGGAAGATGGCAGCCTTAAAACTGCTGGATCATGCCCAGAATGAGTTAAAAAGGCTGGAGAAGGCGCTCATGGACAAGGCGGAGGAGTTTGACTCTGTACTTAAAATGGGAAGAACTCAGCTGCAGGACGCGGTTCCCATTCGTCTGGGACAGGAATTTCACGCCTATGCCTCTGCCATCAAACGGGATATCCGCCGTTTTGAAAATGCCAAGGACGAGATTAAGAGCCTGAATCTGGGAGGAACGGCCATTGGCACCGGATTGAATGCAGATGTCCAATATTTTAAGCGGGTTGTGAAAAATATGTCCACCCTCACCGGTCAGGATCTGATTCAGTCCTACGACATGATCGATGCCACTCAGAACCTGGATAACTATGCAAGCGTCTCGGGTATTGTGAAAAACTGCGCCATCAACCTTTCCAAGATGTCCAATGACCTGCGGCTCATGTCCTCAGGTCCCCGCACCGGATTTGGAGAGATCAATCTTCCGGCCAAGCAAAACGGCTCCTCCATCATGCCGGGAAAGGTAAACCCGGTTATACCGGAGGTGGTAAATCAGGTGGCATTTAATATTATCGGCAATGACGTGACCATTGCCATGGCGGCGGAGGCAGGGCAGCTGGAGTTAAATGCCTTTGAGCCGATTATTTTCTATAATCTGTTCCAGTCAATCGAGACCCTGACCTTTGCCGTCAGTACCTTGATTGACAACTGCATTGTGGGGATCACTGCCAACAAGGAGCACTGCCGCAAGATGGTGGAGAACAGCATAGGCATTATTACGGCAATCTGCCCCTATGTGGGCTATGAGGCGGCTTCTAACATAGCAAAGGAGGCCCTGCGGACGGGACGCTCCGTGAGGGATCTGATTCTGGAAAAGAAGCTTATGGACATGGAACTGCTAAAGACTGTTTTAAATCCCTATACCATGACGGAACCGGGGATTCCGGGAAGAGATCCTATGGCAAAGCTGAGAGATTAATTATAGAAAGGATGAAAAATATGAGTCAGAATGTAAAGGATTATGTTGCCGGGAAGGTGAAGGAGTTAATCAGTGCCCACTCTTGCTGCGCGGAGGCAAAAGCAGCCGGCCAGGCCTGGCTGGACGCCGTGGGGACAGACAAGGAGGCAGAGGAGACAAAGAAGCTGATTGCGCGGCTGGAGATGGATATTATGCCGGTTGACGGGCTGATTGCCTTTGCGGATTCGGAGGCCGGGGCCAGGGTGTTCGGCGCGGAGATGGCAAAGAATGTGGCGGCCCACGGAAGAGAGATTAAGGCGGCCGGTGCAAAATACTGCGATTGCCCGGCATGCAATGCGGTGGCGGCGATTCTTGAGAAGAAGGATGAGCTTCTGTAATCTGATATAAGAAAGAAATATTGGAAGCCGCCTGATCCGGCCAGGATGAGTGATTATGGCTGTTTAAATAATTTTTGAACGGTTAGAATGATTCATCTGTACATGTGGACAGGTGGCTTTTATATGTTTTAATGACAGTTTGACAGGATAAGTTCAAAGGGTATCTCAATGGTTATGCCTGATGACAGAATCAAAATTCAGACAGGGCAGGAAAGGGAGCTTTTATGAGGATTAAAAAAATCTTTTTGGGAGTTTTATTGGGAGCGGTGATGTCTGTGTCCGCCTGTGCAGGAGAACAGATGCGGACGGTAGCAGGGCTGCGGTTGCTGCCGGTGGGTTTTGACACAGAGCTTTCAGAGAGCCTTTTTGATATCAGAGGGATTGATTTTGCAGAGGAATTGCCGGAAAAGCTACCGGTATATGCGGGAGAAGCCAGTACTGCAGTCAATGGAAATATGCCGTTTTTTGCGTCTGGGGAGATGACAGCGGATGCCTTTGAAAGCTACAGTGAGCTGGACAGTCTGGGCCGCTGCGGCGTTGCCTTTGCCAATGTGTGCCGGGAGCTGATGCCGGATAAGGAGAGGGGGAGTATTGGAAATGTCAGGCCCTCCGGCTGGCATACCGTGAAATATGACCGGATCGAGGACCGATATCTCTACAACCGGTGTCATTTGATCGGCTATCAGCTGGCCGGGGAAAATGACAATGAGAAAAATCTGATTACAGGCACCCGGTATCTGAATATAGAAGGTATGCTGCCCTGGGAGAATCTGGTGGCGCAGTATGTGGAAAAGACAGGAAACCACGTGCTGTACCGGGTGACGCCCTGCTATGAGGGGGACAATCTGGTGGCTTCCGGTGTGCTGATGGAGGCTTTCTCGGTGGAGGATGAGGGGGCAGGGGTATGCTTTAATGTGTATTGCTATAATGTACAGCCCGGGATTCTCATTGATTATGCCACCGGTGAGAGCCGTCTGGATGAAGCCTGGACACCGCCGGAGGCGGAGAAGCCGGAGCAGGAATATGACTATGTGCTCAACACAAACACAAAACGGTTTCATATTCCCACCTGTTCCAGCATACAGGAGATGAGTGAGAAGAACAAGGATTATTTTGTGGGGGAGAGGGAGACGCTGATTGAGAGGGGATATGTTTCCTGCGGCCGCTGCAGGCCGTAACAAAGGAGAAGGAGAGAAGATGAAGTTAAAAAATGTGCTGATTGTGACAGAGGATATGGACAGGGCCAGAAGATTTTACAAGGATCTGTTGGGATTAGACACGATTCTGGACCAGGACGGCAATGTGATATTGACGGAAGGGCTGGTGCTCCAGGATGCGAGAATATGGAAGAAATTTCTGCAAAAGGAGATTATCCCCAAAAATCATGCCGCGGAGCTATATTTTGAGGAGGCGGATATAGAGGGCTTTGTGAGAAAGCTGGAAAGCTATCCGGAGCCGATTGTCTATGTAAACCGCCTCATGGAACATTCCTGGGGACAGAAGGTGGTCCGGTTTTATGATCCGGACGGGAATCTCATTGAGGTTGGAACACCGATGGGATAAGTGCCTAAGCCGCATATCTCTTCAAATGCCCGGATACATGCCTGGTTTTTGGAGCGGTCCAGCACGGCATGGAAGACGGAATCAAAGCAGTCTCCCAGACCTTCTTCCAGAAGCTCCTGCCACCATGCGGCTATCTTTTCGGGATCGTTGCGGAAAACTCCGCAGCCGTAGGCCCCCAGCACCAGATGTGTGGCGCCCTGGCTGGCAAAGTTCAGGACGCCGATGGTGGTTTTGTCCTCCCGGTATAATCGGCGGATGGCGCCTACAGTGGCCAGATTTTCCACGGTGGTTTTTGTCCGGATATTCTGAGGACTGCAGGCGAAGGGACGGCTTTGTTCGTATATCTGCAGGAGAGCTTCGCCCTGGGACGGGGTGATCAGCAGGCTGCCTGCCAGGGACCGTTCCATGTCCTCTGCGATGGTAATTCGTATGTTTGTATTTTTTATGGAAGAGGAACAGGTCTCTTCATTTTTATTGAAAAAATTCCTTTGGTTGGAAAACCTCCTTTGTGTCCGATCTGAGCTGTTAGCGGAAATGTGATATTATCCCTGTCTCATGATTTCCAGAGTCTCTCTGGCGATTGCTTTTCGGTCCATTTTTGATTCCTTTCTGTATATAACAGACGGGCAAGAAGATATCTGTCTGAACTGTTACACAGACGAGGCATTTTCTTGCCTGTCCAAACAGTGACATCTTGACCTATGCATCTGTATTTTTCTGATATAGTCTTGACGGCCTGTGGCCTGCATTTTCCGTAAAACGTTCAGTTTCCTTTACCATGGCGGCGGCCTTGCGCCGGAAGGCGGCGGTGGGCAGCTCTTCATCCAGCACCACCTCGTAGACCTGCTGCAGCTGTGTTAAGGTGAAATATTCCGGCATCAGATGGATGGCAAGGTCTGTGTATTTTAACTTTCCCCTGAGACGATGAAGGCCGCTGGCGATGATGCGGGCGTGGTCAAAGGCAAGACCATCATTTTCCAGAATCCGGCACTGGGTAAAGGCTTCGTTTTCCTTCTTTTCCAGCAGGGCCCGAAGGCGGATATCATCATGGGAAAGTTCCAGATCCCACAGCTCTGTGTCCTGTATGTGGCTGCGCATCCGGCAGGCCAGCTTAAACCAGGCAGCCTGATCTGCATCATCGCCTGCCTGAACCTTAACCTGGCTGCTGTCAATCAGAGCCATGTAGGAGCAGCTCATGACCCAGGTGCGGGGGTCGCGGCCGGGCTGGCTGAAGGTGTAAAGCTGTTCCAAATACACCTGATCCACACCGGTTTCCTCCCGCAGCTCTCTGGCCGCGGCCTGTTCGGTGGTCTCTGTGGGGCGGACAAAGCCTCCGGGCAGAGCCCAGCAGCCCAGATAGGGATGGCCGCCCCGCCGGATCAGCAGAAGGCGAAGCTCTTTTTCCGGAAGCCTTCGGTAATTGTCCTCATTCTCATCAGTCACGGTGAAAATCACCATATCCGTGGCCACGGAAGGCCTGGGGTAATCCCCTGGCTGGTAGGAGGCGAGAAATTCTTCCTCCGTCAGTCCGTCCCGGTCTCTTAAAGGCTCCGGGGAGGATGGGGACGGCGGCAGTTTAGGATCCTGGCCGGACATATCTTTGCTCAAAATCAGGTCCCGCACTTCGGTCAGGGCAAAGCCCAAAAGATTGGTTCCCCGCCATTTGAGTGGACAGAGGGCATCCGGGTTGCTTTTGCCCATGCCGATTCCCCAGATCCGGTCTCTGGGGCTGGCCTCCACCAGAATCCGGCGCCGGGTTCCCTTTAAATATTCCAGAAGCTCCGGATTCTGGGAGAATTTGGCCAGATTTCCCCGTTTCACGATCTCATAGCACCGAAAATCCCAGAGATCCTTGTCAAAGTTTTTCACCGCCCGGCCGTAGGCCTTCATCTCCTTGGGGTGAGAGGCTTCCATGATTTTGGCAAGCATTTCCTCATCGTGAAACATCCTTGCCTTTTCGGCCATCATAAACTGCTCCGCACAGCTGTATTCGGTCCCGTCTACCCGGAAACGGCAGGGCCACCACTGACTGAGACATGCCTCGGTGATATGCCCGTTCGCGGCGGGGGTGTGGCCCCAGAAGAACAAATACTTTAACTTTTTGCCGGCAGTGTAAGCGTCTTTAAGGTCTTTGATATTGTAGAACATGCGATTTCTCCTTGTGTGATTGTGCATATACGGATCGTGTGGGGTGATTTTTACCTTTTACAATGGCATTATTTTTGCAGCGGGATTATTATAATTAATTTGATATTATCAAACTAATAATATCTATAAGATGATATTATAAAAAGAAATATAGGAAATGTCAATAGATATTTTGTGTAACAGGGTTATTGAAACAGGGCAATCTGAATTAAAATAAGTGCCGTCACTTCACAGACGCACAGAGAGCACCAATATCAAGCAATTTATTCACCGAAATTTAAGCAATGCTGTACCAGTGTACTGACTCATTTACATTTCGCCAAATAACTTGCCTGAATTTCCATCTGCTGCGTTGTTGTCGGTCAACGATGCCACCGCATCGCCTCCTTCCGCCGCCTTGCAGACTGAAAATTCATTCTGCGTCATTTGGCTGAAAGTAAATGAGTCAGTACACTAGTGGGACAGGCAGGGGTGCGCTTGGGCAGATAAAAAGTGTTATATGCCGTTTTCTGATTTAGTATTTCAGAAATAGTCTTTAATTTTCTAAAGCTTTTTGATGACACGAATCCTGCCCTATGTTATACTGTCCTTTAAGTATGTATAACTACAATAAATAAAAAGGGATGCATCTTGATGAAAGGTAAAAGTATGGCGGTATCTTATAATGGTTTATGGAAAATGTTAATTGACAAAAAAATGTACAAAAAAGATTTGGCAGCAGAGCTGAATATCAGTTCTGCAACAATGGCAAAAATGGGAAAGGGTGAAAATGTTTCCCTTGAAGTTCTTGAGAAGATTTGCAGGTACATGGATTGCAATATCGGGGATATCATGAGTTTTGAAAAGGAAAATAAAGACGAAAAGGAAGCGTAGGTATGGAGTACAGCGCAGGTGCAACCAAACATCTCTTCTGGTTCGTTGAGACCAGGGAAACTGCCCGGCTTCTTGGAAATCATTCCATGGATGCGGTCAGGCAGATCATAATCAATGAAAATCTATATCGGCAGAAGTCCAGGCCCAGATTGATCAATCAATTCGGATGTATCCGGAAACGGCTGGAAGCATTGCCAAAGGAGCTTCGTAATATGATGGTTACGGAAGATATTCATACCGGAAAGATGATTGCTTTTATCGGATGCATGGCATCGGACAGACTGCTTTTTGATCTGATATACGAGGTATATCGAAAGAAGCTTTATCTTGGTGAGCCGAACATTACGGACGCAGACTTAAATGTGTTTTTTAAAGATAAGCAGGATCAAAATGAAAAGGTGGCATCAATCACAGATATTTCAATAAAAAAGTTAAAACAGGTGTACAGTAAGTACATGTTTGAGGCCGGGCTGCTTACCGGAAAGGTCTCAGAAAAGCAGGTGGTTAAGCCCTATATAGAGCCGGAGCTTCAGTCTGCGCTAATGAGAAACGGGATGGAAAAGTATTTGGCAGGGCTGACAGGAAACTGAATGTTTGGAAGATACTTATTTATGAATGGTTTTTTAGTGCCGACCTTAATGAAATGAGGACAGAAATGACAGACTTTAACGAGCGTTTAGATAAAATCCGGGATCGGATTTCAGATAAGGATTTCCTGGCCAACAGGGGGGTGGCCAATGAAGTCCGCTACTATGTGTTTGATTATGAGCCGTGTGACGAGCTTATAATCCGTGACAAGATCAGGGCATTAAAAAGACAAAATAATCCGGAGGCTGACGGATTTCAGATTATGGAGTATGACCTTTATGAGATGGTTATTCAGATACTGGAGGAAAAGGGATATTTGGATAAATGCATCCGGTTTGAAGAGCAGAAGGGGATGGAATATCTGTATACGGCAGTGACAAAAATGCTCAGGCTTACCAATGATGATAATCGGATCGTGGGCAGAATTTTGGAAAACACGCCCCCAAATGCCGTAGTGTTTTTAACGGGAGTGGGGAAGGTGTTTCCTTTTGTCAGAGCTCATAATATCATGAACAATCTGCACCAGGTATTAGACCGTGTGCCGGTAGTTATGTTCTATCCGGGTAAATGGAACGGACAGAGCCTTAGTTTATTCGGAACGATTTCAGACGGAAATTATTACAGAGCATTTCCGCTTATTGTATAGTTGACAGGAGCCGCAAAAAGATGCGTGTCATTGCCTTGAAAACAGGGAGAATGGAGGACAGCAGATGAAGATTCAGGATATGTTTGAAAAAAAGATCACCCGGGAGATAAAGGGTGTAATCAAGGTGGGGCAGAAGGACGATGAAAATGTATATCAGGAGCTGGATGAGTATGTGGTCACTGCAGAGCTTGAAAAGTACATGAATCGCTTTTTTGATGCATACGGCAGGAGCATTACAGGAAGAACCGATAATATGGGAGTATGGATTTCAGGCTTTTTTGGAAGCGGAAAATCCCACTTTCTTAAAATCCTGTCCTATATTCTGAGCAATCGTGTTGTGGAAAATGACGAAGGCACAAAGAAAGAAGCAGTCAGCTTTTTTACTCAGGGAGCAAAGGTAAAAGATGAACAATTGAAAAGCAAAATTGCCAGGATGGCTGCAGAGAGCGGGGATATTGACGTCATTCTTTTCAATGTGGATTCTAAGAGCGCCACAGATTCGAAGATTAACAAGGAAGCCATCAAGGATGTGTTCATGAAGGTGTTCAATGATTATCTTGGATATTGCGGATCCATTCCTTTCCTTGCGGATTTTGAACGCAAGCTTGACGAGCAGGGGCGATTTGAGGCTTTTCAGGAGAAATTTGAAGAAATCGAAGGGATGACATGGAAAGAGGGCAGAGAGGATTACTATTTTGTCCAGGATTCCATTGTGAAAGCGATTGTGGATCTCGGCATTATGAGCCGGGACGCGGCAAAGAGCTGGGCAGATAACGCAGAGAAATCCTACAGTCTTTCCGTTGATAAGTTTGCGGAATATGTGAAAAAATACTGCCATAAGAAGGGTAAAAATCACCATGTGCTTTTCCTGGTGGATGAGATCGGTCAGTACATTGCAGATGACAGTAAGCTGATGCTGAATCTGCAGACGGTAACAGAGGATCTGGGAACAGCTTGCGGCGGAAAAGCCTGGATTATTGTCACCTCGCAGCAGGATATTGATTCGATCACAAAGACTATGGGAGAGGACTTTTCAAAGATTCAAGGGCGTTTTGCCACAAGGATTGCCCTTTCATCGGCAGATGCAGACGAGGTGATCAAGAAGCGTATTCTGCACAAAAAGCCGGGGGCAAGGCCGGTGCTGGAAAGTCTGTATCAGGAGTATGAGTCCTCGATTAAAAATATTATTACCTTTAGTGAAGGCACCCCTAATATGCCTTTGTACAGGGATGGAAGGGAGTTTGAAGAGGTGTATCCCTTTATCCCTTATCAGTTCGCTCTGGCAGGAAGTGTGCTGACTGCGGTCAGGCAGTTCTCATCCAGTGGCAAGCATTTAGCAGACGGAGAAAGGTCGCTGCTCGCATTGTTTAAGGAAGCGGCAGTGGCTTTTGCAGATGACAGAGAAGGGATATTGATTCCGTTTTCTGCATTCTATGGTGCATTGGACGATTTTATTGACCATACTCACAGAATTGTGATTACTCAGGCGTCCAGAAATACCAGATTGAACCACTTTGACGTGGAGCTTTTAAAGGTGCTTTTTATGACAAAGCACGTAAATAATTTGAAGCGCGATGTTGAGAACCTGACCACGCTGATGATTTCCAGAGTAGATGAGGACAGGCTGGAGCTTGCAAAAAAGGTGGAGAAATCCCTGCGTGCACTATGTGATGAAGCCCTGGTACAAAAAAATGGTGATGAATATACATTTCTTACCAACGAGGAACAGGAGGCGGAGCTTAGAATCCAGCATTATCATATCGATCCCAGGGATGTGGTGGACTATGTGGCGCAGGTTGCTTTTGAGGAAGTGATTCTGTTTCCAAACAATAAGTACAGGTACAGTGCACGCTACCAGTTTCCATTTAACCAGTTTATAGATGACAGGGCATACCGAAATAATAATTCCCGTAAAATCGGTCTTAAAATTCTCACCGCATATAGCGGAAAGGAAGATGAGGTCGCCCTTGGGCTGCTTTCTTATCAGGAAAAATGTGTGGTAGTCAGAATGTCTGATGCTTTTCCCTATCTTTCCGAAACAGATGGCATGAAGAAGATAGAAGCGTTCTTAAATGACCCGGTATCCGCCAAGCTTATGGATTTTGAAGTCATAAGTGCAAACAAGAGGAAAGAGCGTTCACAGAAGGCAAAGAGAGTAAGTGATTATATTCGTTTCGCTTTGGAAAATGCAGACATTTATGTGGCGGGAGAAAAGATTTCCACGAAATCAAAGGATGTGACGGCACGCATTTCAGAGGCGTTTGAGAAATTGATCAACAGCGAATATCACAAGCTGAAATGCATGGAGACACAGCCCGTGCAGTCTGACATTATGGATATTATAAAGCAGCCGAAGGCTCAGATATCCATGAGCGATTTGGGATATGGAAATGAGAAGAATCATGAGGCCCTGAGCTCTGTCATTGAGGAAATCCGATATGCCGGAAAGACGGCCGCCCAATATTCCGTTAAACAGGCATTGGATCAGTTTATGGATCCGCCATATGGTTATACGGAAGAAGATATTGAGTTCCTCATTGCCGTTTTATACCGAAAGGGACAGGTCAGCTTAAAGATAAACAGCATCATCTACACTCCGGCAAGCACATCTCCTGAGGATGCATATAAATATATTACCAAGAGAGAATTTCGCGAAAAGGTATTGCTGGAAATAAAGGAGGCCGTACCGCAGGAGCATATCCGGGCAGTAAAGGAAGTGATCAGAGACTTTTATGGTAAAACCATTGTCAGCGAGGATCAGGATCTTCTTATGCGTGATTACCGCAGCTATGCTCAGACAAAGAAAGAGGCAATTCAGAATGTGCTGCGGGATGACTATGGTGTAAATTCTAAGCTTCCAGGAATAAAAATCCTGGAAAAAGCGCTGCAGTTGATAGAGGACACCATTAAAATCAGCGATCCTCTCAGTTTTTATGAAAAGGTGGATGCGCTTTATGATGATTTCATCGAAGTGGAATTGGATATGGGAGACTTAAACCGTTTCCTTGGCGGAGTACAGAAGGATAAGTTTCTCCATGCGGTGAAAGTACTGAATATTTACGAGAAAAGTAAAAACTATATCTCAGATCAGACGGTTATCGATTATGCAATCCAGGTAAAAAAAATACTGGACATGGAAAAGCCATATGGGTCGATACCAAAGCTGGAAGAATACGATAAAAAGCTTATGGATGGGATTGGGGAGCTTTTGGATCAGGATACGAAACGCATTGAACCGGATGTATACGCGGACTGGAGGATGGTAAAAACAAGTATACCGGCTGACAGGCCATACGCGCAGAGGTTAGGGAATCGGATCGATTCTAAATTTGAGGAGCTTTTGGATAAGCTTAAAAGAGTGGCGGATATCGCTGCCTTAAACGGTATTCCATCCGAAAGCAACGCACTTTTGCAGAATTGTCTTAGAATGATTCAAAGCGAAGAAGATGCTTATCAGACAGAGAGAAAAAGAAAAAGTGAAGAAAAGAAAAGCTGGAACCGGGGAAAAGCGGCGGATCCGGATATTCCCACAGAGCCGGTAAGAGTGGTGAAAAGCAAGACTCTGTCCTTCCGGACTATTACCGGAAATAAGACCTATTCCATCCGGTCGGAAGAGGATATTGACAAGGTGCTTGACGAACTCCGGGCCGCATTAAAGGCCCAGCTGGAGGAAGGTACGGTCATAAAACTTAGCTAAGAGAGGAAGCCCATTATGGATAAGGCTGCGATAAAAAATTTTGCTATAGAGGCAAGAAAGATCCTGATGAAATCTGCCGTTACACAGGCCGGCTTCTATGGGATCACCAAAGATGAATGTAAGCTCCCGGTTCAGAAAGGGGCTGATTTTGAGGTGTATGAAACGGTGGCCGGTACAGAAAACAGGATTTACGGCAGTGACAGAAGGCGCCGTGCAAATCTTGTAAAAGCCATCAGGGAACAGGGGTTTGATCAGGTGATTGAGGAGACGGCCTATACCTGGTTCAACAGGATGATCGCAATCCGATTCATGGAATTAAATAACTACCTTCCTACAAGGGTGCGTGTTTTATCCTCAGAAACAGGAAGCAGTACACCGGACATTGTGGCCCAATCAGACACAGTCGGGCTGAAGCTTACATCCGAAGAACGGGACAAGATTCAGACGGCAAAGAGGGAAAACAGGTATGACGATGCGTTTCGGATGCTTTTTGTAAAGCAGTGTAATGAACTGAATGAAATCCTTCCGGGGCTTTTTGAAAAGACCGATGATTATATGGAGCTGCTTCTGAAAATCACCTATACAGGTGACGGTGTAATTCGCATGCTGGTTGATTCCATTCCAGAAAATGATTTCAATGTGGCCAAAGTCCACAGGGAAGATGATCAGGGAATACCTTCGCCAGATGAAGCAGAAGGGCAGGTTGAAATTATCGGATGGATGTACCAGTACTACAATACGGAGCTTAAGAATGACACATTCGCAAGGCTTAAGAAGAACGTGAAGATTACAAAGGAGCGGATTCCGGCAGCAACGCAGCTGTTTACACCGGACTGGATTGTCCGCTATATGGTAGAAAATTCACTTGGCAGAGTGTGGATTGAGCATTTAAGGGCTATAGACAGCTCGGTAGACGAAAAGTCTAAAGCAGAGGAATTTGGCTGGAAATATTATCTTCCGGAAGCTGAGCAGGAGGATTGTGTGGCAGCGCAGCTTATGGAAATCAGAAATACATACAAAGATCTGACGCCCCAGGACATTATCTGTATCGACCCTTGTATGGGGTCCGGCCATATCCTGGTGTATATGTTTGACGTCCTTATGGATATCTACCGCAGTGAAGGATTCAGTGAGAGGGAGGCTGTTTTTGATATCCTGGAAAAGAACATCCGGGGATTGGATATTGACCGCCGTGCTTACCAGCTTGCTTATTTTGCGCTGATGATGAAGGCGAGAGAGTACAACCGAATCTTTTTTCGCGGGCGTCAAAACGCGGACGGAGAGAGGGTGTTGGCAAAACCACAGGTTTATGGGATGGAGGAAAGCAATTCCATTGACAGAAGGCTGCTGAACTATTTTGGGACAGGCATGGATGAGCAGCAGAAAAGTAGTGCAGTCAATCAGATGACCGGATTGCTTGATACATTGAGGGATGGGAAAGAGTATGGTTCGATTTTGAATGTGGAGGATTATGACTGGGGGCTTTTGCGGTCGTTTGTTGCCCAGACGGATTATGAAGGGCAGATGACTTTGGAGAGTGTGGAGGCAGAGCGGTCGAGGAAGCTGTTGGAACGGCTTGTGGATATTGGGGAAGTGCTGGCAGGGAAGTATGATGTGGTGGTTACGAATCCGCCGTATATGGGTCTTAAAGGCATGAATAGAAAGATGGCTGAATATTTAAAATTAAATTATTTTGATTATAAGGCGGATTTGTTTTCTTCATTTGTTGTAAGGGGAAAAGCATATAGCAGGAATGGAGGATATCTGGGATTTTTGTCACCTTATGTATGGATGTTCATACAATCTTATGAAAAACTCAGAGATAATATATATGATGTTATGAATATTCAGAGTTTAATACAATTTGAATATTCTGCTTTTGAGGAGGCTACTGTACCCATCTGTACATTTATTCTTCATAATAGAAAAATTAATAAAGCAGGATCTTACATTCGATTGACAAACTTTAGAGGAGGAATGTCAGTACAGAGAAAAAAAGCCTTAGAAGCTATAAGGAATAGAAAGTGTGGATTTTATTTTGAAAAAGGAGTTACTGATTATAGGCTGATTCCTGGGAAGCCTGTTGCATATTGGATAAGCAAACAACTTTTTGAAGATTTTAAACAGGGGGTGCCCTTAAAAAATATTGCAGAACCCAAAAGCGGGCTTTCTACGACAGATAATAATAGATTTTTAAGATTATGGCAGGAAGTATCCTTTAGTGACATCAGTTTGGATATTATGGACATCTGTCAAACAGAACAGGCGACAAGGTGGTTTCCAATAGCAAAGGGAGGCGATTATAGAAAATGGTACGGGAATTTTGAATATATTGTTAATTGGTACAAAAACGGAAGGGACATAAAAGAGGCTACAAAAGGAGCGGCAGGAGGACGTATTGTAAGTCCAGAATACTATTTTAAAAAAATAATTACATGGTCAGGAATTTCAAGTGGTGAGCCATCTATGCGAATCTCGGATAAGGCAATTTTTGGAAGTGGAGCAAAGGCTTTGTTTGCAACGACAAATTTTAATGAGTATTTGGCATTTTTGAATTCAAAGATTGCCTTAGTTGTATTACAGTTTTTAAGCCCAACACTTAATTATGAAGCGGGGCATATTGGTAATATTCCTATTTGTTTTGGGAAGAATGAGGCTGCAAGTAATTTGGCGGAAAAATGCATTGAAATTTCAAAAGAAGACTGGGATTCCTTTGAAACCTCATGGGATTTCAAATGCCATCCGTTTGTTCCGCTACTTACTGACAGAAAAGGACAGGAAATGTCACAATTTTCTGCCTCCTATATGGAAAAACATGGATTGATACAGTGGCATTATGAAAAATGGGAGAATGAGTGTAACACCCGATTTACCAAACTTAAAGAAAACGAAGAAGAACTGAACCGTATATTTATTCATATTTATGGTTTGCAGGATGAACTGACACCGGAAGTGGCGGACAAGGACATTACCGTCCGCAAAGCCGACTTGGGGCGGGATATCCGGTCTTTCGTATCCTATGCAGTCGGATGCATGTTTGGCCGCTATTCATTGGATGAACCAGGTCTTATTTATGCCGGAGGCGAATTTGACGCAGGGAGATATAAAGCTTTTCCTGCCGACAAAGACGCTATCATTCCAATAACAGATGAGGCATATTTTGAGGATGATATTGCAGGACGCTTTGAGGAATTTATCAAAGCAGTATATGGTGAAAAAACATTAGAACAAAATCTTGGCTATATTGCAGATGCTCTCGGCACAAAAGGATCGTCCTCAAGAGAGAAGATCCGCAATTATTTCCTGAATGACTTTTTTAAGGATCATTGCAGTACCTATTCCGTGACAGGATCGGGAAAACGTCCCATATACTGGCTTTTTGATTCGGGGAAGCAGAACGGATTTAAGTGTCTTGTTTATCTGCACAGATATACGCCGAATACCGTTGGCCTGATTCGTTCTGATTACTTGACGAAGACACAGAGTATGATAGAGAATGCCCTTAAGAATGCAGAGTATGCCATAAATACATCGTCAAGTGCGGTAGACAGGGCGCAGGCGACAAAAAAGAGGGATAAATATATTAAGCAGCTGGCGGAGATACGGGCATATTATCCGGCTCTTTCCCATATTGCTTTGCAGCGCATTTCATTAGATTTGGACGATGGTGTAAAGGTGAATTATGCTAAGTTCCAGGAAATTGAAGTTGGCGGGGAAGGCAAGAAGCGGCAGAAGATAAATCTTCTGGCAAAGATTTAAGGAGGTGAGTCTTCGTGGCAGGGCAGAATAAAGAAGATATGCAGGGTGAGATTGGTGAAAAGTCAACTGTTCGGAAATTCCGAACAGTTTGGATTGAGGGAGAACGAGAGGCTGCAAAAAATATCATTCATTATAACTGACAAAAACTATATTTTAAGGGTATAATATAAATGTTCCTAAATAAATATGTCTACTAAAATGAAGGTAAAGTCAATGGATGTAAGTATCAAAGAAAATATAAAGAAAATGTTAAATGCTGGAAAAGAGAATGGCAGTATAAAAACAACAACGATCACACAGTTGTTAAATGATTTGGGAGTATATTCTGAGGAACAATATGATAAGATTATAGAATTGATAGAAGAAAAAAATATTACTTTAGTTGTTGATTCTACAGAGCGGCGGAATATGATATTGGATTCCAGTAAAATATCTATTATGCCGAAAACATTGAGTGTTGAAGCAATAGTTAAAAAACTAAAATATAAAGAGATAGATTTGGATACAGAGTTCCAAAGAAAGCGTAGTTTGTGGACTAAAACTGTAAAAAGCCAGTTAATAGAATCACTGATGATTCAATTACCAATTCCTCCAATGTATTTTGATGCAAGAGATACAAATAAATGGAAAATTATTGATGGCTTACAAAGATTGTGTACATTAAATGAATTTCTCCTGGAGAAGAATTGGCGATTGACTAATTTAGAATATTTGGCAGATTATAATAATTGCAGCATGGATGATTTGCCGCGAATTTATCAGAGAAGAATAGAAGAAGGACAATTAGCCTTTTATTTAATATTGCCAGAAACTCCGGAGGAAGTAAAATATAGTCTGTTTAAAAGGATAAATACTCCAGGATTAAAATTGGAATCACAGGAGATAAGACATGCCTTATTTCAGGGAAAGGCCACTAAATTACTAAAGGAATTGGCAGAAACAGAATTATTTTGCAAGGCTACAGGATATGACGTGCCTTCTTCCCGGATGCAGGACAGAGAGATGGTATTAAGATATTTAGCGCTACATTATTTGGGCCCGGACGGATATAAAAATTGTAGTATTGATGAATATTTAAATAAAACCATGGCATTTTTAAATGAACAAGATGATAACTTTATTGAGCAATGTAAAGAATTATATTTTGATTCTTTATATTGCGTGTACTGTATATTCGGGAGATATGCATTTAGACGAATTTCTAAAATAAGACAACAGGATATAAAACCAATTAATACGGCGTTATTTGAAGGTTGGGTAAATGGAGTATCACAGCTAACTAAAAAGGAAAGAGATTTGTTAATACAAAGAAAAGATGATGTTAAAAAATTATATATTGAAGAATTGGATAAAAAAAGCTCGTTTTATAGCGATATAGGATCTGGAAAATACCGTTCATTTATTCGCAGAAATGAAACGATTCAAAAAATAATAGAGGAGGTTTTAAATGAAAATAGATAAATTGCAATTAGTTAATTTTAAGTGTTTATCAAATGTTACATTTGAATTTGGAAATTTAAATATATTAGCAGGAGCTAATGGCTGCGGAAAATCTTCTTTAATCCATTCATTGCTGTTATTGCGTCAGTCTTATGAACAATATAGAAATTTAGATACATTATTACTATGCGGAAAATATATTAATTTAGGTTCTGCTAAAGATTTACTATATGAACAGGCAGGAAAAGATGAAGGGATTTCATACAGTATTTTTAAGGAAAATGAAGAAAAATTAGAACTAACTTATGAATATATTCCTGAAAGTCGTATACTTAATATTTTAGAATTACAAGATAGAAACTTGAAGAATTTAAATATTTTCAGTGATGAATTTGAGTATTTATCTGCTGAAAGAATAGTACCACAAACAACATATTCTTCCATTAGCTCGGATGATCTGTTGGGCAGCCATGGGGAAAATGCGCTTAATTTTTTAGAAAAGCATGGAGCCGCATATAGAGTGGAAAAAGTTTTTCAAGACGAGACAAACAATGAATACTTGTTATACTATGTGAATAAATGGATGGAGAGAATTTTTCAAGGCTTTCGTTTACAATTATCTCCAATTATGGAAGCAGATGCTGTTAGTTTGAGATATGCTGAAAAAAGCAGGGATCGGGTCAGCAATTCATACAGAGCAATTAATGTAGGATTTGGAATTACCTATGTTCTGCCAATTCTTGTTGCATTATTAAAAGCCAAAAAAAATGATTTAATTCTTATTGAAAATCCAGAGGCACATTTACATCCAAAAGCTCAAAGAATTATAGGAGAGTTATTGGCAAAAGCTGCATCGACAGGCGCACAGATTATTGTTGAAACTCATAGCGATCATATATTAAATGGGATTCGGATTTCTGTAAAAAACAAAATGATTAATTCAAAAGATGTTAAAATGTTTTTCTTTATGAAAGAAGATATTGGAACAAGCTTTCATACAAATATCTATTTGCCTCAAATGGATGATGAGGGAAATATTGATATATGGCCAGAAGGATTCTTTGATGAGTGGGATAATGCATTGGCGCAACTTTTTTGAGGGGATAAGTAAATGGAAATTATTTTTAATGATATAGCAATGCATTACCAATTCAGTGATAAATATGATGCAATAGAAAAAATGAAAATTGGAATAGAAACATTGCTATATTTACGAAAGCAGGATACTACTTTTAAGATGTGTTCAAAAGAAAAAATCACGGGTTTAGAAATTGCTCCTGGATACTATTTTCCACAGATTTTTAGCGAAAAAAATACAGTCTTAAGTCAAAATCATAAAACAGCAATAAGAACATTTTTTACAAATTTTAATAACTTGACTTGTGGAAAAGATAAATTTGTCTTTGAAGGGATAGAATCTGTTCAATGTGGAATGGTTTATAAGACAAATGGTCTATTATTTAGTTTAGGAACAAAAGATTACTTCTTAGAGCAACAAATTTTCGGAGATCATATTATTGATGAAATGATTAAAAGAAATGTAAAAATAGATAATATAGCTAAAAAGGAGCATGTAGATGTACATTGGCTTAAATTAAAACATAGAGTATATGAAGCGAACCCTAAACATAAAGCCAATTATGGATGGGGAAGCTTAATGGATTTGGAAGAGAAAGAAGCTCACCAATATTTCACCTATTACATAAATCAGAATTGTTGGACATAAAGCCTCAAAAGAATTCCACTGAAATTTTTGGAGGATAATCAATGGATTTACAGGAAATAGAGAATAAACTAAATACCCTTCTGACTGGGACAGAACGGAAGATTGTATTCTGGTACGATGATGACGGGTCATATGAAGATGAGATTGACCGGCTGCATTTGTCCGCTGAAAGCAAGGTGATTAAGCTTACCGGAAGCAATCATTTTGCCGCAAAGCTGTTGCTGGAGCATCAGGATCTCACGACAAATTATCTGGTATACGCACCGTTTTCCCGGCCGGAGGATAAAGAGAACCCTCTGGCGGATATATTTTATTATTCAGAGCATTTCTACTCGGACAAGCTCATTCAGCTGATGGGAGATTTGAATATTCCGCCGGAATATCAGGATGAAGTAAAGAAATACAAAAAGTTCTGGACGGGAAACAATCTGCAGAAATTTAAGGGTCTTGAGATTGAAACCTATACCAATGAGACCATATCCTTAGGTATTCTTTGCGTGCTTGCAGGAGTGAAAACCTTAAGCTTTGAGGAAATGGCACGAAAGACAGTTCTTGCCGGATTGACAGATAACAGTATTATGAAGAAAATGGAAAGTCAAAAGATTGACCGTGTATTCTGGAGATTTTGTGAGAGACAGCTGGGCTATCAGGATGTAAATCCGACCATTCAGAAGTTCCTGGTGACAATGCTGGTCACTTATATGGATGTCCAGATGAATGGAAATGAGCCAAAGTCCTGGAAATCTTTTATTTCCGGAAGGAAAAATGATGCTGTAATTTTTATCAAGAATCTGATGAATCATGATGAATCGAAAGATTTTTACGATGGATTTGCCGGGAAGGCCGGGGATGAACTGAATGCATCCGGTCTGATTGGGCAGATTTCTCCGGAGGATGTAATATTATCGGACGCATTGCCGGATTTTGATGACTATATCATCAGCTGGATTGTGGAAAAGCTTGAAGATCAGATGCATGACGAAAAGATTTCCGGGATGACGATACCTGAGATATGCGATACAAGGACAAAGACAGGATATCACTATTCCGGTAAGTATCAGGAACGATACCGGATGCTTGCCGCTGCTTATTTTGTATTAAAGAAGGTATCTTTACACAGATACCAGCCAACGATCAAAGAAGCCATAGAAGATTATGTGGGCGGTGCTTATCAGATAGACACCTATTATCGCAAATTTTATTACCATCTGGACAGGATAGGAATGGATGTCCGTATGGAAAAGCTAAGGGATCTTGTTGAGAATATGTACACTAATAAGTACCTTGCAGATCTTGCCTGTAAGTGGAATCAGTCGCTTACAGATGAAGCATATAATACCTATTCGGAAGTGAGGCAGGAAGACTTTTTTCGGCATTATGTAAAACCGTTTATGAATGAATCCGGAGGCGGGCGTGTAATCGTAATTATTTCTGACGGCATGCGGTATGAGTGTGCAAGAGAGCTTTTGGATCATCTGGATTTAGATGAAAAATGCGATGCGAAGATAGAATATATGTTAAGTGTTCTGCCGTCTGAGACAACCCTTGGCATGGCTTCCCTTCTTCCCAACAAAGACATTACCGTGAATGATTCTCTGGATATTTTTGTGGACGATATGCACTGTGGAAACAACATGGCAGAGCGGCAGAGGATCCTGCAATCGGTTGTTCCCAAATCGGCCTGCTACGATTTTGACAGGATTTTACAGGCAAGGCAGGCGGAAATAAGGGAGCTTTTTCAGGATAAGGATCTGGTCTATCTTTATCAGAATCAGATTGATCAGCGCGGAGAAGGACAGAGGTCGGATAACGAAGTGTTTAACGCCTGCCAGGAAGCAATCGATGAAATACAGAGGCTTATAAGAAGGCTTACAGGGTATATTTCCAATACAAGGTATCTGGTTACAGCGGATCACGGCTTTATATATAAAAGAGACAGGCTGCCGGAAAGCGACAAGATAGATATGGAAAAAATCCTGGCAGGATGTAAGAGCAAAAGATATCTTTTGACGCAGGCTCCAGTTGAAAACGATGCTTTGATCAGCAGATGCATGGCATACCTTAGCATGTGGAACCAGGTATATGTAACCACACCCATGGGAGCGGATATTATCAGGACACCTGGAGGCGGACAAAATTATGTGCATGGCGGTTCATCCCTTCAGGAGATGATAATACCGGTCATCAAGGTGAATACCTTTAAGGGAAAGCAGGATACGGATTTTGTGAATGTTGAGCTTTCAAGTTTTCACCATCGTGTGACAGGAATCGAAGTGAAGCTTGATTTTATGCAAATGGAACCGGTGACAGACAGGGTAAAGCCTCGCAGGCTCCAGGCATTTTTTGTAGATGCCCATGGAGAAAAAATCAGCTTTCCTGTACCGATAACCGCAAATATTAAATCTGCAGATGGAAGAGATCGTCTGATTCAGGAGAAGTTTACACTGAAAAGCGGCAGATACAGCCGTGACAAGGAATATTTTCTTGTGATTGCAGATCAGGATGACGAAAGGTGCGAGCTGCACAGATATAAGTTTGAAATTGATATTTCCTATAAGTGAGAATTAATGGTAAAGTCCAACCGTGAGTCAGGCAATGGGTGTTCGGATATTATGGTAAAGCATTTTTCCGAAAGAATTGTGAGGTCCGGTTTCAAGGATACAAAAAAGATAAATAAAAAAGATAAAATCATGATGCCGGGGATGGAGAAGGATATGCTGAACGGATATGCCCTGGGGGCGGATGACTATGTGACGAAGCCTTTTTCTTTGCCGGTACTGTACGCAAAGGCCATGGCTCTTACCGGCAGAGCGCGAGGCGAGCATTGACAGTAAGGATGACAGGGTGCAGGTGGTGGTCGAGAGGAAGAGGAAATGCAAAAAGGCCCATCGCCAAGGATGATTTACAAAGCACATTCCAGCTGGCAGTCAAAGGGCTCCGCCTCAACATGCTGCCGGTTATAAACCGCTGCCTCCACACATCCCATTTTCCGGTAAAAGGCCTGGCTCTCCACAGAGGAATGGGCAGAGATGTAGAGCTTGGAAGCGCCCTTTTCCTTTGCCCATTTCTTTGCCGAGAGAAAAAGCTCTCTGCCGATTCCCAAACCCCGCATATCTTCCGATACATGGATGCTGGTCAGATCCAGATATTTCTGTTCTCTGCCAAACAGGGCGGCCTCCACGGACACAAAACCTTTCAGCATATGGTCCAAAAAGGCGGCGCGGACGAAGCCGCCGGAGAGAAGGGTATTTTTCAGGCAGGAAACCAGAAACCGGTAGTCTTCTTCTGTCCAGTCGTCCACAAAGGGCGCGTCCCGGATGACCCATTTTCCCTCTTCCCTGCGCCAGCATTTGGTGACCACCTGATGACGGACGAAATGTCCGAATAACTCCGGGCAGAGCTCGTTTTGTGTTAAATTCCGATATTGAAGCATGGAAAGCAATCCTCCTGTTTTTCACTTTTTCTGTTTTTGTTTTGTATCCTTGCGGAATTTCAGAGTGGAATTTCAGAAATTCACGGGGATTTTTCTTAAAGAACTCATCCGGCCCGCAGGAGAGGAACAGTCCTTTTACAGGTAAGTATAGATAAATTCCCCCCAAAATTCAATCCTTGTTTTTCAAATTAACTTGACAAATGCTTTCCATTGGCGTAAAATACGCCCATAGGTAAAAAGATTCATACATTTGTATGAGGATGGAGAATCAATATGAACAACAACCGGACAAACCTGCAGATGGATATGGCTATGATGAGCGGCATGATGGGCATGTGCCGCATGTTTGTATGCTTAAAATATCAGAGATAGCTGCATGGATTGTGATAAGACTGAAAAGACCGGTGGAAAAGTAACGGATATCGGATCGCAAACCTGCGCAGGTTTGCGATTTTTTTGATTATCCTCCGGCGGTACGGGCTTTGCCTGAACTTAAGGGACTGTCCCCGGATTTTAGGCTGCTGTGTGGCCGCCCAAATCCACAGGAGAAGAAAGGAGCAGTTATGGCATTGGAAGAACCCATTATCCGGCTGCGGAATGTAGGAAAGGAATTTAAGACAGCCAACGGGCCAGTGGTGGCCCTGGACGACATTAATCTGGACATTAACCGGGGGGAGATCTTTGGCATTATCGGTCTGTCCGGCGCGGGCAAAAGCACCTTGGTTCGGTGCATCAACATGCTGGAGACCCCTACCTCCGGACAAGTGATTTTTGAGGGGGAGAATCTGGCGGTTCAGAATGACCGGCAGAAGCGGATGGCAAGGCGGTCCATGGGAATGATTTTTCAGCAGTTCAACCTTTTGGCCCAGAGGAATATTTTGAAGAATGTGTGCTTTCCCTTGGAGATTTCCGGGGTGTCCAAGCAGGAGGGGAGAAAACGCGCCATGGAGCTTTTGGAGCTGGTGGGACTGGCAGACCGGGCCGGCGCTTACCCGGCACAGCTTTCCGGCGGCCAGAAGCAGCGGGTGGCCATTGCCAGAGCCCTGGCCACCAATCCCAAGGTGATCCTGTGTGACGAGGCAACCAGCGCGTTAGATCCTAATACCACCAAATCCATTCTGGCCTTATTAAAGGAGATCAATAAGACTATGGGGGTCACGGTGATCGTGATCACTCATGAGATGGCGGTGATTGAGGCCATCTGCGACCGGGTGGCCATCATAGACCAGAGTCATATTGCGGAGCTGGGAACCGTGTCGGAGATTTTTTCCGAGCCCAAATCCAGAATCGGCCGGCAGCTGATTCTGGGGGATGCGGTGAACCAGGTAAAATTCAGCGATTCCAGACAGCTGAGAATCATTTTTGACGGCAGAGAGTCCGCGGAGCCGGTGATTTCCAATCTGGTATTGGCCTGCAAGGTGCCGGTGAACATTATGTATGCAGCCACCAAGGATATCAACGGGACCGCTATGGGACAGATGATCATCCAGCTTCCGGAGGAGGAGGCAGATGCCAACCGGGTGGTCAATTATTTAAAAAGTATTCATGTGCCCTATGAGGAGGTGACCAGACATGACGTTTGATGCAACTACCGTTGCCATGTTAAAGACTGCTATCTGGGAGACATTTTATATGGTGGCCCTTTCTTCTCTTTTTGCCTATGTGATCGGGCTGCCTTTGGGGATTGTGCTGGTGGTAACGGACACAGACGGGATCCGGCCGATTCCATGGCTGCAGAAGATCCTGGGGCTTGTTATCAACCTGCTCCGCTCGGTTCCGTTTTTGATCCTTTTGTTTATTGTACTGCCTCTTTCCAAGATTGTGATCGGAACCCGTATCGGCTCTCCGGCCATTGTGATTCCTCTGACCATAGCGGCGGCTCCTTATATAGCCCGGGTTGTGGAATCCTCTTTCAGGGAAATTGATGCAGGAGTGATTGAGGCGGCCAAATCGATGGGAGCCTCCACCTGGCAGATTATATGGAAGGTTCTGCTGCCGGAATCAAGGCCTTCTCTGCTTCTGGGAGCCGCTTTGGCCGTGACAACCATCCTCAGCTATTCGGCTATGGCCGGATTTACGGGGGGCGGCGGACTGGGGGCCGTGGCTATCAACTACGGATATTACCGGTATGAGCCGGGACTGATGTGGATTGCGGTTATTCTTCTGGTGGTGATGGTGCAGATTATCCAGGAAATCGGAACGCAGCTCTCCAAGAGAGGAGACAAGAGAATCCGGTAAGAAAATTTTTAAAATGGATTTATCAGTCCGGAATATTCCGGGCTGTAGGCATTAAGGAACAGTTCCTAAGCCGAATAAATCAAATATAACATGAGGAGGATATTATTTATGAAAAAATCAATCGGTATTTTAGCGGCGGCTGTATTTTCAGCGACAGCCCTGGCGGCATGCGGCGGCGGAAGCAGTGCGCAGGAGACCACAGCGGCGGCCACCGAGGCGGCAAAGGAGGAGACTGCCAAAGCCGAAGAGGAGACCACTGAGGCAAAGGAGGAGGCTCCGGCCGAGCTGAAAAAGATTGTGGTGGGCGCCAGTCCGGCCCCTCACGCGGAGATTTTAAGGGCAGCCAAGGATGTGCTGGCTAAAAAGGGCTACGAGCTGGAGATTTTAGAGTATGTGGACTATATTCAGCCTAACCTGGCCCTGGAGTCGGAGGATCTGGATGCCAACTATTTCCAGCATCTTCCCTATCTGGAGTCCTTTAATGAGGAGAACGGGACCAAGCTGGTATCTGCGGCGGCAATTCATTATGAGCCCTTCGGCATCTATGCAGGAAAGGTATCTTCCTTAGAGGAGCTGGCAGACGGCGCCACAGTGGCAGTTCCCAATGACACCAGCAATGAGGCCAGAGCCCTGCTTCTTTTGGAGGCCCAGGGTCTGATCAAGCTGAAGGAAGGGGCGGATCTGACCGTTACCAGAAATGACATTGTGGAGAACCCGAAGAATCTGGATATTAAAGAGATGGAGGCAGCCCAGATTCCCCGTGTGGTGGAGGATGTGGATATTGCGGTTATCAACGGAAACTACGCCATTGACGCAGGCTTTAAGGTGTCTGAGGCCCTGGCGGTGGAGGATTCCGAGTCCATCGCGGCAACCACCTATGGCAACGTGATTGCAGTGAGAGAGGGCCATGACAAGGATGAGAACATTGTGGCCCTGGTGGAGGCTCTTACCAGCGATGAGGTAAAGGCGTTTATGGAGACCACTTATGAGGGAGCCGTGGTTCCGCTGTTTTAACGGGATTGGTCTGTAAAAAGAATGGGTTTAAAAGACCAGGCTTTAAAAATCCTTCACGGCATATGGCCGTGGAGGATTTTTTGATTTCAGGAGAAAAGAACGGGAAACACCAGGGCGGAACCGTCATAGAATATACGAAGGAGAAAAAGGGTGTGGGCCGATGCGTATTTTTGATTTAAAAAAAAAGAAGTGATAAATATCTGTGACTGTAAGCGTCTGGGCTTTGTGGGGGATGTGGAGTTTGACGAAAAAACAGGCTGTATTACCCACCTGATTATTCCCGGGCCGGGGTGTCTCTGTGGGATATTCGGCAGGGAGAAGGAGTATGTGATTCCTTTTTGTGATGTGAAGCAGATCGGGGACGATATTATCCTGGTGGAGATACGTACCCTGAAAGATACAGAAAAAGTGTGCAAAAGTGGGTAATTGGTAAAAAATGGTTGCACTTAAGTCCTTTGTAGAGTAAAATAAAGACAATATGTAATTTACGTAAGGAAAAGTGCGAAAACAGGAGGAATGACTGTGAAGTGTCCATATTGTAATGCATTTGATACCAAGGTGATTGATTCCCGCCCTGCTGATGAGAACAGCTCCATCCGCCGCCGCCGGCAGTGCGAGAAGTGTAAAAAGCGGTTTACCACCTATGAGAAGCTAGAGACCATGCCGCTTATGGTGATCAAGAAGGACCGCACCAGAGAGACCTACGAGCGCTCCAAGATTGAGGACGGGGTGATCCGCTCCTGCCACAAACGTCCTGTATCCATCGAGCAGATCAATGCTATGATTGACGAGATTGAAAACCAGGTTTTCAATATGGAGGTAAAGGAGGTGGAGACCTCGGAGATCGGCGAGTTGGTGATGGAGAAGCTTAAGGATCTGGACGAGGTAGCCTATGTCCGTTTTGCCTCTGTGTACCGGGAGTTTAAGGATGTGAATACATTTATGGAGGAGCTGGGAAAGCTGTTGAAGAATAAATGATACTGGAGCCGTTTTATCCTAAGGAATGGGTGGACAGTGTTTACGGGATTGACTGGGAGCAGTGGAGAGAGAGGGGAATCCGGGGAGCGATTTTTGATATTGACAACACGCTGGTGCCCCACGGAGCTCCGGCCGATGAGCGGGCCATTGAGCTTTTTGACCGGCTTCGCAGACTGGGGGTTGAGACTTGCCTGCTCTCCAATAACAAGGAGCCGAGGGTGGCTTCCTTTGCAGGGGCCGTGGATTCTCTCTACATTTTTAAGGGAAACAAGCCTTCTGTAAAAAATTATAAAAAGGCTATGGAGTGGATGGGGACGAGCCCGGAGAACACCCTGTTTGTGGGGGATCAGCTGTTTACGGATGTATATGGGGCTAATCGGGCTGGAATATACGGGATTCTGGTAAAACCCATCAATCCAAAGGAAGAGATCCAGATTGTGCTGAAGCGGTATCTGGAAGCCGTTGTGCTGCATTTTTATAAAAAGAAAAAAATGGTTGAAAAATAATAGTGTTTATTATAGAATAGAGAAGATTACGAGCGAGTATGCAAATGCAAGGAGGAATATCCCATGATTTCAGCAGGTGATTTTAGAAATGGTATTACCCTGGAGATTGACGGTTCCGTATATCAGATCGTTGAGTTTCAGCATGTAAAGCCAGGCAAGGGCGCCGCTTTTGTCAGAACGAAGATCAAGAATGTTATGACCGGATCCGTGGTGGAGCGGACCTTCCGTCCCACCGAGAAGTTCCCGGCAGCAAGGATTGACCGTGTGGACATGCAGTATCTGTATGCAGACGGCGATCTGTTTAACTTTATGAATATGGAGAATTATGAGCAGATGGCGCTGGCCCCTGATGTGATCGGCGATGCGTTGAAATTTGTCAAGGAGAACGAGACCGTAAAGGTATGCTCCTACAATGGTAAGGTATTTTCTGTAGAGCCGCCGCTGTTTGTAGAGCTGGAGATCACCAACACAGAACCAGGATTTAAGGGAGATACCGCTCAGGGCGCTACCAAGCCGGCTACGGTGGAGACCGGTGCTACGGTTTATGTGCCGCTGTTTGTGGACAATGGCGACAAGATCAAGATTGACACCCGTACCGGTGAGTATCTGTCCAGAGCATAGGAAAGTCCGGGGCAGGACTGTTTTGGAAAGTATAGAGAAAAGCCAGACCGTCAAAAGTCTGGCTTTTGATAATATGCCCGTAAAGGGAAGCTTGCTGCCAGAGAGGGCCAGAGGATTTTGGGAAAGTTTCAGGGAGGAACAGGATGGGAGAGTTTCATTATAATATTGCACTGATCGGATTCATGGGGGCGGGCAAGACCACGGTGTCCCGTTGCCTTAGCCGTATGTATGCCATGGAAGAGGTGGAGACCGATGTTATGGTGGCAGAGTCTGAGGGGATGGCTATCACGGATATTTTTTCCAAATATGGGGAACCGTATTTTCGCGCCTGTGAGAGCAATGCCATTATCGCCCTGCAGGATCGCCACGGGGTGGTTATCTCCTGCGGAGGCGGGGCGGTTATGCGGGATGAAAATGTGGAGAATCTAAAAAAAAGCAGCCGCATTGTACTGCTGACAGCCAGGCCGGAGACGATTTTGGAGCGGGTGAAGCATTCAAAGGAGCGGCCGATTCTCAACGGCCACATGAATGTGGAATATATTGAAGAGCTGATGGAGAAGCGCCGGGCTAAGTATGAGGCCGCGGCGGATATTGTGATTTCCACGGACGGGAAGCGTGTGACAGAGATCTGTGAGGAGCTGGTTCAAAGACTTAAGGAGATCACCCATGATTCAAGGGATATTTGAGAGTGGCGGCCAGGGAGTCATAATGTCATGTCTGAAAGGTCAGAGACCGTAGAAGGAGGAATAAAACATGGAGATTAGCGGACATACACAGTTGCTGTGTCTGATTGGCAGCCCGGTGGGACATTCCGGTTCACCTGTCATGTACAATTACAGTTTCAAAAAGCTGGGGCTTGATTATGCCTATCTGGCATTTGACATAAAGGAAGAGGAGACTGAGGAGGCGGTGCGGGCTCTGAGGCTTTTCAATGTTAAGGGATTTAACATTACCATGCCCTGCAAGACTAAGGTGGTGTCCTGCTGCGATGAGCTTTCCAGGGAAGCAAGACTGATCGGAGCGGTCAACACGGTGGTCAACCAGGACGGGCGGCTGATCGGCCACAATACGGACGGACTGGGCTGGGTGCGCAGCTGCCGTGAAAAGGGCGTGGAGATCCGGGGAAAGAAGATGACCATTGCAGGCTCCGGCGGGGCGGCCACGGCCATTACCATCACCGCAGCTTTGGAGGGAATGGAGGAGCTTTCTGTTTTTGCCAGGAAGGATTCCTTCTACGAAAATGCACAGGCAACGGTGGAGAAGCTTCAAAGGGAGGTACCCGGATGCAGGATTCGTCTGTTTGATCTGGAGGATAAGAATAAGCTTTACCAGGAGATTGGCGGAAGCGACATATTTACCAATGCCACCCGGGTGGGCATGAAGCCTATGGATGAGTTAAGCCTTGTGGAGGATATGAGTGTATTCAGGGAAGAGCTGGTGGTGTCGGATGTTGTTTACAATCCGCGAAAGACCCGTTTGCTTACAGATGCCGAGGCAGCCGGGTGCAGGATTGTTCCCGGGGTGGGGATGCTTTTGTGGCAGGGGGCGGAGGCCTTTAAGCTGTACACAGGTATGGAGATGCCGGCCCGGGAAGTGATGGAGCGGTATTTTTCGGACTGATAAGATAACAGCTCAAGGGTTATCTGTTACCTAATAAGGATAAAGACAGGGATAAAAGGAGAAAAGCAGCGTGAAAAAAATTCTGGATTTGATCTCAGCTCGGATGGAGGAGGCATTTGAGGCCTGCGGTTATGAAAAGCGGTTTGCGAAGGTGGTGCTTTCTAACCGTCCGGATTTGTGTGAATATCAGTGCAACGGGGCCATGGCGGCGGCCAAGGCATACAAGAAAAAGCCCATTGATATTGCAGGTCAGGTGACGGCCTGGCTGGATGAGGAGGAGACAAAAGAGGACGCCCGGATGTTTTCAGATATCAATGCGGTGATGCCGGGATTTATCAATATCCGCCTGGACGGCAGCTTTTTGGCCAGTTATTTAAACGGCATGGGACAGGAGGAAAAGCTGGGGCTTGAGGAGACGGGCCGCGGTGAAACCGTGATTGTGGATTACGGCGGGGCCAATGTGGCCAAGCCTCTCCATGTGGGCCATCTGCGCTCGGCGGTCATAGGGGAGAGTATCCGGCGCATGGGGAATTTTTTGGGATACCGCATGATCGGAGACGTTCACCTGGGAGACTGGGGACTCCAGATGGGGCTTATTATTGAGGAGCTGCGGGACAGACAGCCGGGGCTTGTATATTTTGATGAGAATTTTGAAGGAGAGTATCCCAAGGAGCCGCCCTTTACCATCGGGGAGCTGGAGGATATCTACCCTTGTGCCAGTGCCAAGTCAAAGGCAGACGACAGCTTCCGGGAACGGGCTCAGACAGCCACCTTTAAGCTGCAGAACGGATACAAGCCCTACACGGCCATCTGGAAGCATATCATGGCGGTTTCCCTGGAAGATCTGAAGAAAAATTATGGGAATCTGGATGTGCATTTTGATTTGTGGAAGGGGGAGAGCGATGCGGAGCCCTACATTCCCTGGCTGATTCAGGATCTGCAGGACAAGGGACTGGCCCGGGAGAGCCAGGGCGCTCTGGTGGTGGATATTTCCCGGGAGACTGACTCCAAGGAGCTGCCGCCCTGTATTGTCCGCAAATCAGACGGAGCTGCTTTGTATGCAACCTCGGATCTGGGAACCATTTTGGAGAGGGAGAAGCTGTATCAGCCGGCTAAATATATCTATATTACGGACAAACGCCAGGAGCTGCATTTTATCCAGGTATTCCGGGTGGCCAAAAAGGCCGGGTATGTGAAGGAGGACACTCCCATGATTCACATCGGCTTTGGCACCATGAATGGAAAGGACGGAAAGCCCTTTAAGACAAGGGATGGGGGCGTCATGCGCTTAGAGCAGCTGATCGGAGATATCGAGGAGGCAGTGTACCGGCGGATTCTGGAAAACCGGGAGGTGTCACAGGGTGAGGAGGCCGCCGTGTCCGGAGCTTTCGTGCCGGAGAGGGAAGGCGCCGTAAGCGGAAGCGCCGTGCCGGAGAGGGGAGGTACCGTAAGCGGAAGCGTCATGTCGGAGAGGGAGGCCAGGGCAACTGCCAGGCTGGTGGGGCTGGCGGCCTTAAAATACGGAGATCTGTCCAACCAGGCGGCCAAGGATTACGTCTTTGACCTGGAGCGCTTTTCTTCCTTTACAGGAAATACCGGGCCTTACATTCTCTATACGATTGTGCGGATCAAATCGATTTTGAACAATTATGAGCGGGCAGGAGGCCAGGGGGAAGGGGCACGGATCCTCTCGCCTTTTGGCGATACGGAGAAGGAGCTGATGCTTAAGCTGACCAGATACAATGAGGTCATGGAAAATGCCTTTGGGGAGGCGGCTCCCCACAAGCTCTGCCAGTATATCTATGAGCTGGCCAATGCTTTTAATGGATTTTATCGGGACAACAAGATTTTGGCCGAGGAGGATAAGAAGCAGCAGGCTGGGTGGATTCGGCTGATCACCCTGACAAAGGATGTTCTTGCCACATGTATTCGTGTGCTTGGATTTGATGCTCCGGACCGGATGTAGAAAGCGGCATCAGGTGAAAAGTCCGGTTTGTATGTAGAAGGGAAAGGAGTTTTTGGATGGCATTATATGATTACAGCGGTGCTTTGCGCCAGGGGCGGAGGCGGTATCAGGAGGCCGTCTCAAAGGGGCAGTACCCTTATCTTCCGGTGCTTGACGATATTTTATCAAATACGGATATTGTGTCTGAGGTAAACTTAGGGGTGATTGATATCCCTTTGGAGAGAGTGGTCGGCACAAAGACCCAGGGAAGAACCCGGGCCTTTGCCAGTAATTTTATGCCTCTTTTGGGAGAACGGTCGGAGTTCGGGGCAAAGTGGGCCTATCTGTATGATCATCAGATTGAGGAGGGGATCCATGATCCGATCCTGGCATATGAGTTTATGAACCGGTATTATGTCCAGGAGGGCAACAAGCGGGTCAGCGTGTTAAAGTATGTCCATGCATACAGTATTTCTGCATCCGTGACCAGGCTGATTCCCAAGCGGAGCGATAACCGGGATACAAAACTGTATTATGAGTTTCTGGATTTTTATCAGGTGTCCTTTAACTGCGATGTGTGGTTTAGCAGGGAGGGCGGCTACAAACGGCTTTTAGAGGCCATGGGAAAGAAGCCGGATCAGGTGTGGACGGAGGATGAGCGCCAGTATTTTAAGGCGGCTTACGACCGGTTCTCCAAGGTGTTTTACGTGCTTCGGACAGAGGATATGGAATTGACTGCCTCCGATGGGTTTTTAAAGTATGTGGAGTTTTTCGGCTATGAGGTGGCCAGGGAGCGGACGGCGGACCAGATGAAAAAGGACCTGGTTCGGATTTGGGATGAGCTGCTTTTGACCTCCCATGGCAGTGAGATTGCTCTGGTGGAAAAGCCGGAGACAAAGGAGGCCGGTTCCCAGCGGCTGCTTAACTGGCTGATTCCGGGAACAGCCATCGAGCCGGAGGTGCTAAAGCCTGCCTTTATCTATCCCAAGGGCAAGGAGGTGTCCAGCTGGGTGTATTCTCATGAGCTGGGAAGAATGTATTTGGAACAGAGATTTCCCGGTATGCACACCCGGGCCTTTGAGGATGTGGGATCTGAGGATGAGGTTTTAAAGGCCGTGGATCAGGCGGTGGCTGAGGGCTGCAATTTGATCTTTACGGTGGCTCCCCAGATGGCAGCCACCAGCGTCAAGGCGGCAATCAAATATCCCAAGCTGCGGATTTTTAACTGCTCGGTCAATATGTCCTACTCCTTAATCCGCACCTACTATGCCCGAATGTACGAGTCCAAGTTTTTGATGGGCGCCTTGGCGGCTGCCATGAGCGAACAGGAAAAGCTGGGGTATATTGCCGATTATCCCATATATGGAATGATGTCCAATATCAATGCCTTTGCCATGGGGGCAAGGATGGTAAATCCGCGGGCCAAGGTCTACTTAAAATGGTCCGGCCTTAAGGAGCACCATTGCCGAAAGGAGCTGGAAAAGGAGGGGATTACCCACATCTCCGGGGAGGATTTGATTGCGCCGGTGAAGGCGTCCAGAGAGTACGGCCTCTATTGCAAGGCCCCGGACGGGACTGTGGAAAATCTTGCCACCTCTTTAACCAACTGGGGAAAATTCTATGAGCAGATTGTAAACCAGATTTGCCGGGGAGAGCAGGAGGACAAGAGTCTGAAGGGAAAGAAGGCTATCAATTACTGGTGGGGAATGTCTGCGGATGTGATTGACGTGATCTGCTCTAAGGATCTTCCTTCCAGCACCCAAAAGCTCATAGATTTTCTGAAATGGTCCATCTGCTGCGGTTCCTTCCGCACCTTTGAAGGGAAAATTTATGCCCAGAAGGGGCTGGTAGTAGGAGAGCAGGGGCGCAGCCTGACTCCGGAGGAGATCATCCGCATGGGATGGCTGTGCGACAATGTGGTGGGGTATATACCGGATGTGGAGCTGTTTAAGCCGGAGGCCCAGGCTATGATTCGGATGAACGGCGTAAAGATGGAGGAAACGGGTACGGAGGAGAAGAAAGGTGAAAATTCTGGTACTGGCAGACTGTGAGTCCAAGTCGCTGTATGAATATTTTACGCCGGAGAAGCTTGAAGGAGTGGAACTGATTCTGGCCTGCGGGGATTTAAAGGAGAGTTATCTGGATTTTTTTGCCAGTATGACCAGCGCCCCGGTGCTGTTTGTCATGGGAAACCACGATGAGCCCTACGCTCCGGGAGCCTACAGCGGTTGTGTCTGCATTGAGGATGATATCTATGTGTACCGGGGAATCCGTATTCTCGGGCTGGGCGGCTCCATGCGCTACCTTCCTCAGGTGGAAAACCAGTATTCGGAGAAGGAAATGAGAAAAAGGATCCGCCGCCTCTGGTGGAAACTAAAAAAGCATCAGGGGTTTGACATTTTAGTTTCCCATGCTCCGGCGGCGGGGGTCAATGACCTTTCGGATCTTCCTCACAAGGGCTTTGCATGCTTTTGCGATCTGCTGGATCGATATAGGCCCCGGCTGTTCGTCCATGGTCATGTCCATGCCACCTACGGAACCAGCTTTAAGCGGGTGGACCAGGTGGGAGACACAATGGTGGTCAATGCCTATGATTATTATATTTTTGATTATCCGGAAAAAGAAGGACCCTGTTAAGCAGGGTCCTTTGTTAAAGGTCTGAATGTTCTTCACACACATTCCAAAAGATTTTTCTTAGCGGTTGCCAGCATCAGCTTGATCCGGTTTAGCTGGTTTACCTCGCTGGCGCCGGGATCGTAGTCCACGGCAATAATATTGGCGCCGGGGTGCTTTTTGCGAAGCTCCTTGATAACACCCTTTCCTACAATGTGGTTGGGCAGGCATCCGAAAGGCTGGGTGCAGACGATATTTTTCACACCGCTCTGGATCAGCTCTAACATCTCTCCGGTGAGAAACCAGCCCTCTCCCGTCTGATTGCCCAAAGAAACAAAATCCTGGGCCATGAGAGCCAGCTCTCTGATTCGGGACGGAGGAGTGAAGTGGGCGCTTTTTTCCAGCTCCCGGCGGGCTACTCTGCGCAGGTATTCCAGGAGAGAGATCCCCAGATTGCACAGCCAGGCCGTAGACTGCTTTCCGCCCAGATGCTCTGCCTTAAAGTTGCTGTTGTAAAAGCAGTAGAGCAAAAAGTCCATCAGATCCGGCATAACCGCTTCCGCTCCCTCATTCTCCAAAAGCTCAACAATATGGTTGTTGGCAAGGGGAGAAAATTTTACCAGGATTTCTCCCACGATTCCCACTCTGGTTTTTTTTGTGTTCAGACGGGGAAGGGCGTCAAATTCCCGGATGATTCCCCGGATATTACGGCCAAAGTCAATCATGTTGGCAGCTCTTGTGGACAGGCTGCGGATACAGCGTGCCTTCCATTTCTCGTGGAGAGCATTGGCAGAGCCAGGCTCTTTCTCATAGGGACGGGTGGCGTAGAGAACCCGCATAAACACATCCCCGTACACAATGGCCTGCATGGCTTTGGTGAGCAGGGGCGGGGTGATGGAAAAGCCCGGGTTGGTCTCCATGCCGTTGGCATTGACGGAGATGACCGGCACCTGGGGCAGTCCTGCTTTTTCTAAGGCCCGGCGGATAAATCCGATATAGTTGGATGCCCGGCAGCCGCCGCCAGTCTGGGTCATAAGAACGGCCGTGTGATCTAAGTCGTATTGGCCGGAAAGCAGGGCTTCCATCACCTGTCCGATCACGATCAGGGAAGGATAGCAGGCATCGTTATTGACGTACTTAAGTCCCACATCAATGGCGGAGCGGGTATGGTTTTTCAGTACCTCCATCCGATAGCCAAAGGCCTGAATGGCCGGCTCTAACAAATCGAAATGGATGGGGGACATCTGGGGACACAAAAGGGTATATTCCTTTTTCATTTCCCTGGTAAAGACCACCCGGTTGTAGGCGCTGGACACTACCTGGCGCTCATAGCGCTTCTGACCCCTTACCCGTAGGGCCGCTATCAGGGAGCGGATGCGGATGCGTGCAGCTCCCAGATTGTTGACCTCATCAATCTTTAATACCGTATAAAGCTTGCCGGACTCAGTCAGGATATCGTGAACCTGATCCGTGGTCACAGCGTCAAGACCGCAGCCAAAGGAATTAAGCTGAATCAGATCCAGAAAATCACACTGCTTTACGTAGGAGGCGGCCCGGTAGAGCCGGGAGTGGTACATCCACTGATCCGTGACAACCAAGGGCCGCTCTGCATCGGCTAAGTGAGAGATGGAATCCTCCGTCAGCACGGCCAGGCCGTAGGAAGTGATCATCTCCGGAATCCCATGATGAATCTCCGGATCCACATGATAGGGGCGGCCGGCTAAAACGATGCCGTGACAGCCATGCTTTTTCAGCCAGGCGATGGTCTCCTCCCCCTTCTTCTCCATATCCCGGCGGGACTTAAGAAGCTCTGTCCATCCCTCATGAGCTGCCTTCTGGATCTCCACGGAGGAGATATGGTATTCCTTTCCCAGCTCCACAATCAGCTGCCGGGTCAAAACCTCCTCGTTGGTGAAGGCGAAAAATGGGTTCATAAAGTGGATCCCCAGCTCGGAAAGCTCCTCCACATTGTTTTTGATGTTTTCTGCGTAGGAGGTGACCATAGGACAGTTAAAGTGGTTGCCGGCCTGGGGGGTCTCGTTCCGCTCATAGGGGATGCACGGGTAAAAAATCTCCTTAATCCCCTGTCGGATAAGCCAAGCGATATGTCCGTGGACCAGCTTGGCCGGGTAACATTCCGACTCACTGGGTATGGATTCAATCCCCAGCTCGTAGATGTTTTTGGTGGACTGGGGAGAAAGCACCACAGAAAAGCCCAGCCGGCGGAAGAACACTGCCCAGAAGGGGTAGTTCTCGTACATATTCAAAACCCGGGGAATACCGATAACCCCTCTTGGGGCAAGATCCGGGGTCAAAGGCTCATAGTCAAACATCCGGTGATATTTGTAGTCAAAAAGGTTGGGAACCTCTTTTCTGGTTTTTTCCCTGCCAAGCCCCCGCTCGCAGCGATTTCCGCTGACATACTGGCGGCCTCCCCCGAAACGATTGACTGTCAGGACGCAGTGGTTGGTGCAGCCCTTGCAGCGGGTCATGGAGGTGTCGTATTGGAGGGAAACGATTTTGTCTAAGGGGAGCATGGAGCTCTTTTTGGAAGGGCTGTAGCGCTCCCTGGCAATCAGGGCAGCACCGAAGGCGCCCATGATTCCGGCGATATCGGGGCGGACCGCCTCACAGCCGGCAATCTTTTCAAAGCTTCGCAGCACTGCATCGTTGTGGAAGGTGCCCCCCTGGACCACCACATGTTTTCCAAGATCCGCCGCATCGGTGATCTTGATCACCTTGAAAAGAGCGTTTTTGATGACCGAGTAGGCCAGGCCGGCGGAAATGTCGGCAACCGTGGCCCCCTCCTTCTGGGCCTGCTTTACGTTGGAATTCATAAATACGGTGCAGCGGGTGCCCAAATCCGTGGGATTTTTGGCAAAGAGGGCTTCCTTTGCAAATGCCTCCACCCGGAAATTTAAGGATTTTGCAAAGGTCTCAATAAAGGAGCCGCAGCCGGAGGAGCAGGCCTCGTTCAGCTGAACGCTGTCCACGGTCCGGTCCTTGATGCGGATACATTTCATGTCCTGGCCGCCGATGTCCAGAATACAGTCCACCTCCGGCTCGAAAAACGCCGCGGCATAGTAGTGGGAGATGGTCTCCACCTCACCCTCATCCAGCATCAGAGCCGATTTTAACAGTGCCTCGCCATAGCCGGTGGAACATGACCAGGCAAGACGGGCCTTTTCGGGAAGCAGAGAGCGGATCTCATCCATGGCGCGGATGGCAGTGGCCAGAGGGCTTCCGTTGTTGTTGGAATAAAAGCGATACAGAAGGCGGCCGTCCTCCCCCACTAAGGCCACCTTGGTGGTGGTGGAGCCGGCGTCAATGCCCAGATAGCAGTTGCCCTCATAGGAGGACAAATCCCCTGTGGACACACAGTGGCTGTTGTGGCGCTCACAGAAGCACTCATAATCCTCCTGGGAAGCAAAAAGCGGCTCCATGCGGTTGATCTCTGTCTCCATCCGGATTCCGGCCTTTAAGCGGCTGATGAGAGCCTTTAGGGAGACGGGGGAATCCGGGCCGGCGCTCATGGCAGCTCCGGCAGCGGCAAACAGGTGAGAATGGTCCGGGGCGACAATGTGTTCACTGTCCAGATTCAGAGTGCGGATAAAAGCACGGCGCAGCTCCGGAAGAAAGTGGAGAGGCCCTCCTAAAAAGGCCACGGTTCCCCGGATGGGCTTGCCGCAGGCTAATCCGCTGATGGTCTGGTTGACCACCGCCTGAAAGATGGAGGCGGCCAAATCCTCTCTGGTGGCGCCCTCATTGATCAGCGGCTGGATGTCGGATTTGGCAAACACGCCGCAGCGGGCCGCTATGGGATAGATCATCTGATAGTCCCGGGCATATTCGTTGAGACCCCGGGCATCGGTCTGTAAAAGGGCAGCCATCTGGTCAATAAAGGAACCGGTGCCTCCGGCACAGATTCCGTTCATCCGCTGGTCAATGCCACCGGTAAAGTAAATGATTTTAGCGTCCTCCCCGCCCAGTTCAATGGCAACATCGGTCTGGGGGGCCTCCGCCTTTAACGCGGTGGCCACTGCCACTACCTCCTGAGTGAAAGGAATACCCAGATGGCGGGAGAGCGTCAGGCCGCCGGAGCCGGTGATGCTGGCAAAAACGGTGATCTCTCCCAGTTTTTCTATGGCACGGGACAAAAGGAGAGCCAATGTCTCCTGAATGTTGGCATAATGCCGTTCATAGTCGGAAAACACGATTTGTCCATTGTCTTTGACAACAGCTTTGACAGTTGTGGAACCAATATCAATTCCCAATGTATGATGGATACTATTTGAATTCATATGTACGGGAAAAGCCCTGCCTCCTTTATCTTTGCGTTGTTGTTTACAAAAAAGAAAGATATGCGACTGGTTGCATATCATTGATACTCTATCACAAAATGCGAAAGAATACAATTTCTGAGCCGTAAAAATACGGTTAAGAAATCAGGCGGTTACTGTTCACACCATGACTGACACTTTGCTGATTAGTCATGAGCCAGTACAGTTATGGGGCCAAATCAGGCGCGGACGGGCAGGAAGATGACCCGTCCTAACTATTACTATTTGACAAACCGGCAGGGAGAAATTATAATGTGTTTGGATAGAAAATTAATCCTGAATAAAAAAAGAAGGAGGCGGCAGGAATGGATGGTGGTTCCGCATACCACATAGATACAGATGAAATACGAAAGCGGATGCCTGCACTGCCGGTTCCGGAGATTCGGTGTGCTGTTTTGTGACGATTCCTTTCCTTTTCGGGTGTGGCCTTAAAAGGAGGGACAGAGGCAGAATGTGCACATTTTCTTTTTCCTTTCCGGGTGTGGTGCGGGTTTTTAGAAGGATTAAAGCCTGCGGGGCAGGGTATGCCCTTTTATGGGCCTGCCCCTGTGAGAAACCAGGGAAAGGAGAAAAAGACAATGATTCGGATTTTTAAGACAGAAGAAGGAACGATTCACCAGAAGGATGAGGCGGAGAGCGGATGCTGGATTGCCCTGACGGATCCTACGGCCACGGAGATTTTGGAGATTGCCAAAAAGTATAATATTGACCCGGACCATGTGAAGGCTCCTCTGGATGAGGAGGAACGTTCCCGTATTGAGAGCGAGGATCATTACAGCCTGATTCTTGTGGACATTCCTTCCATTGAGGAGAGAAATGAGAAGGACTGGTATGTGACGATTCCTTTGGGGATTATTATGACTGAGGATATGATCGTGACCGTGTGCCTGGAGGAGACGCCGGTGCTGGCCGCCTTTATGGACGGGCGCGTCCGGGATTTCTACACCTACATGCGGACCCGGTTTATTTTGCAGATTCTCTACAAAAATGCTTCCCTGTATCTTCAATATCTGCGGATTATTGACAAAAAGAGCGAGGTGGTGGAGCGGGAGCTCCACAAGTCCCAGAAGAACAGGGAGCTGATTGAGCTTTTGGAGCTGGAGAAGAGCCTGGTGTATTTTACTACCTCCCTCCGTTCCAATGAGGTGGTGTTCGAGAAGCTTTTAAAGAATGAGAAGATCAAGAAATATCCAGAGGACACGGAGCTTTTGGAGGATGTTATCATTGAGAACAAGCAGGCCATTGAGATGGCCAATATTTACAGCGGAATTCTAAGCGGCACCATGGATGCCTTTGCCTCGGTGATCTCCAACAATTTGAATATTGTCATGAAATTTCTGGCGACCATCACCATCGTCATGTCCATCCCCACCATGGTGGCAAGCTTCTACGGGATGAATGTGAATCCGGCAGGGATGCCGTATGCCCAGAGTCTGTATGGCTTCTGGATTGTGCTGGGGTTCGCGGCGGTTTTATCTCTTCTTGTGGCGTTTGTATTCTCCAAGAAGGATCTGTTCTGAGAAATGATAAAGAAAGCAGCCAGAGGACAAAGGGCTGTGAAGGAAAGGATTGCAGATGAAGTTTTTTTATGCGTTTGAACGGAAATACAGTCGGTATGCCATTCCGAATCTGATGTATTATATCGTAATTTTGTATGCGGTGGGACTGGCGGTCTATGTGGTGAATCCCATGATGTACTGGAGAATTTACGGAAATTATCTGTGTCTGGACGGAAGGGCGATTCTTCACGGACAGATTTGGAGGCTTGCCACCTTTCTCATCTTCCCGCCGTCCTTTGGCTCCTTCCGGTTTACCAGTATATTTTTCGGGATCATCGCCCTATTTATGTATCACAGTCTGGGACAGACCTTAGAGAGCGTGTGGGGCTCCTTCCGGTTTAACGTGTTCTTCTTTATGGGTATGCTGGCTCAGGGGCTGGCCTGCCTTTTGGGATACCTGATTTTTAAGCAGGACTGGATGCTGACCACCGGTTTTTTAAATTCCTCCATCTTCCTGGCCTTTGCTATGTACTTTCCGGATGTACAGTTTCTTCTGTTTTTCGTGCTGCCGGTAAAGGCAAAGTGGCTGGCTGTGGCGGAGTGCGCGGTGTATCTCTACAGCTTTGTGTTCGGAACCAACGCGGACCGGTGTGAGCTGCTTGTCTCTCTGGCCAATATTCTTCTGTTCTTTTTGATGACCAGGAATTATAAGCGGTACGCGCCCGGGGAGATCAAGCGGAAGAAACAGTTTAAGAAAGAGATTAAGATAATGCCAAAGGGCAGCACCCGTCACCGCTGTGCCGTGTGCGGACGGACGGAGCTTGACGGAGTGGAGCTGGAGTTTCGGTATTGCTCCAAATGTGAGGGAAATTACGAGTATTGCCAGGATCATCTCTACACTCACAAGCATGTGAAGAAGGATGAGGAGTGACCAGTGACAAAAAGCAGGAGCGTCATTGGGGCTACCTTTTTCTGTCTGGCAGAATGGCAGCTCTTTGACAATACATGGCAAAAAAGGAGACAGGGATTATTATGAAAAAAACAAAGATTATCTGCACAATGGGACCCAACAGTGACGACCGGGAGGTAATGAAGGCCCTGATACAAAACGGCATGGATGTGGCCCGGTTTAACTTTTCTCACGGAACTCATGAGGAACAGAAAAAAAGACTGGATCTGTTAAAGTCAGTGCGCGAGGAGTTAGACGTGCCGGTGGCGGCTCTTTTGGACACCAAGGGGCCGGAGATCCGCACCGGACTTTTGGAAAACGGAGGCAAGGTGGTTCTGAGGGAGGGACAGGAGTATATTCTCACCACCCGGGATATAGTGGGAAATGACAGGATTGGACATATTAATTATGACGGCCTCAACGAGGATGTGGAGCCGGGGAACCGGATTTTGATTGATGACGGCCTGATTGAGCTTCACGTAAAGGAGGTCAAAGGGACTGACATTATCTGTACGGTCATCAACGGAGGAGAGCTAGGACAGCGGAAGGGGGTCAATGTACCCAATGTAAAGATTAAGCTGCCGGCTCTCACAGATAAGGATAAGGAGGATATCCGGTTTGGCATTGAGCAGGGATTTGATTTTATTGCCGCTTCTTTTGTGAGGACAAAGGAGGCCATTCTGGAGATCAAGGAGATCTTAAAGGAGGCCGGCTCCTTCATGCAGGTAATCGCCAAGATTGAGAATGCGGAGGGGGTGGAGAATCTGGCTGGGATTATTGAGGCCAGTGACGGGATCATGGTAGCCAGAGGGGATCTGGGAGTGGAGATCCCGGCGGCGGAGGTGCCTCATATTCAAAAGACGATCATCCGGCAGTGTAATGCTGCCTGCAAGACCGTGATCACGGCCACTCAGATGCTGGATTCCATGATTCGCAATCCCCGTCCCACCCGGGCGGAGGTGACGGATGTGGCCAACGCGGTCTATGACGGAACCGATGTGGTGATGCTGTCAGGGGAGACTGCCGCGGGCAAATATCCGGTGGAGGCCTTAAAGATGATGGTCCAGATCTGTGAGGTGTCCGAGCAGTATCTTGACACCAATGCGTACCATCAGAGACGGATTTCCATGGAGAATGCCATGAATATTTCCAATGCGGTGTGCTATTCCTCTGTATCCACGGCTCACAGCTTAAAGGCCCGGGTTATCATAGCTCCCAGCATTACGGGATATACCACCCGCCTTTTGTCCAAGTGGCGTCCCTCCATTCAGGTGATCGGTCTGTCGCCTAGTGCGGCAGCTGTCCGCCAGATGCAGATTTACTGGGGAGTAAGGCCCTTCCAGGCAAAGCGGGCCGAGTCCACAGATGTGTTAATCGAGTCCTCCTTGGATCTTCTCAAGGAGAAGAATGTGATTGCTGACGGGGACGTGGTGGTGGTAACCGCCGGTGTGGTCAACCGGATCAGCCGCAACAAGCCGGCCACCCATACCAATATTATGCGGATCATTGAGGTGGACTAATAGTTACGTTCACAGGGTACCTGTGGACAGTAACGGCTAATACCAAAGGATTAAGGAGAGCAGCCAACGTGGAGAAAAAACCGTTTGTGACAAAGGAACAACTAGATGAGATAATACGGCAGTACCCAACGCCGTTTCATCTCTATGACGAGAAGGGAATACGGGAGAATGCTGCCAGGCTTCGGGAAGCCTTTTCCTGGAATAAGGGATATAAGGAGTATTTTGCAGTCAAGGCCACTCCCAATCCATATATTTTAAAGATTTTGCGGGAATGTGGCTGCGGAACGGACTGTTCCTCCGCTACAGAGCTGATGCTTTCGGACGCAGTGGGATTTTCCGGCCGGGAGATTATGTTCTCCTCCAATGACACGCCGGAGGGGGAATTTAAGCTGGCGGACCAGCTGGGAGGCATTATCAACCTGGATGATATCACCCACATTGAATGGGTGGAGCGGGAGCTGGGACATATTCCCAAAACCATCAGCTGCCGGTACAATCCGGGTGGTCTCTTTCAGATCAGCAATGATATTATGGACAATCCCGGGGACGCCAAGTACGGCATGACACAGGAGCAGATGGTTGAAGCCTTCCGGATTTTAAAGGAAAAGGGCGCCGAGGAATTCGGGATCCACGCGTTTCTGGCCAGCAATACGGTGACCAATGAGTATTACCCTATGCTGGCAAGGGTTCTTTTCCGGGTGGCGGTGGATCTGAAGGAAAAGACGGGGGCTTCCATCGGATTTATCAATCTGTCCGGAGGAATCGGCGTAGCCTACCGTCCGGACCAGGAAAGCAACGATATTATGGTTATCGGAGAGGGCGTGCGCAAGGCTTACCAGGAGATTTTAGTGCCGGCCGGTATGGGGGATGTGGCTATCTATACGGAGCTTGGCCGTTTCATGCTGGCGCCCTATGGGTGTCTGGTGACAAAGGCTATCCACGAAAAGCATACCTACAAGGAATATATCGGCGTGGATGCCTGCGCGGTCAACCTGATGCGGCCGGCCATGTATGGGGCATACCACCATATTACGGTCATGGGAAGGGAGGACGAGCCTCTGGACCACAAGTATGATGTGGTAGGCTCTCTGTGCGAGAATAATGATAAATTTGCCATTGACCGGATGCTGCCAAAGATTGAGATGGGAGATTTGCTGGTGATTCATGATGCGGGAGCTCACGGGTTTTCCATGGGGTACAATTACAACGGAAAGCTTCGGTCCGCAGAGCTTTTGTTAAAGGAGGACGGGACCGTTTGTATGATCCGGAGAGCAGAGACGCCGGGGGATTATTTTGTCACCCTGGACGGCTGTGAGATGATGGAGAAATATCTTTAAGATTAAACAAAATAAGCCCGGACACGCGACAGTGTCCGGGCTTAAAAATTGTTACCTCTGCTCTATGGGAGAAATTTTACACATTAAACCGGAACAGGATAACATCCCCGTCCTTCACCACATAATCTTTTCCCTCCAGTCCCACCAGTCCCTTCTCCTTGGCCCTGGTGTAGGTGCCGCAGTCCAGAAGATCCTGATAATTGACTACCTCGGCCCGGATAAAACCCCTCTCAAAGTCCGAGTGGATCTTGCCGGCAGCCTGGGGAGCCTTGGTGCCTACCTTGATGGTCCAGGCCCGCGTCTCATCCTCCCCGGAGGTGAGAAAGCTGATCAGGCCCAGAAGGCGGTAGCTGGCAGCGATCAGCTTGTCAAGTCCTGACTCCGAAAGGCCTAAGGCTTCCAGATATTCCTGCTTCTCGTCATCGTCCAGCTCGGCGATCTCCTGCTCAATCTGGGCGCTGATGACAAAGACGCCGGAGCCGGTCACGGCGGCAGTGTTTTGCACAGATGCCACATAAGGGTTGGAGGCACCGTCATCAGCCAGATCTTCCTCCCCTACATTGGCGGCAAAGATCACCGGCTTGCAGGTCAAAAGATTTAAGGAGCGGACAAAAGCCATCTGGTCTTCATCATCGCTTTTATAGGAGGAGGCGGGTTTTCCTTCCTCCAGAACAGACTGCAGCTCCTTTAACACAGCCAGCTCCTTGGCCAGAGTCTTGTCATTGTTTGCGGAGCGGGAGGTCTTGGCAATCCTTCTCTCTAAAATCTCCAGATCGGAAAAGATCAGCTCTAAGTTGATGGTCTCAATATCCCGTCCCGGGTCCACACTGCCTTCCACATGGATTACGTTAGGATCATCAAAGCATCGGACCACATGGACAACGGCATCCACCTCCCGGATGTTGGCCAAAAACTGATTGCCCAGTCCCTCTCCCTTGGAGGCGCCCTTTACCAGCCCGGCAATATCTACAAATTCGATGACAGCAGGGGTGACCTTTTTGGAATGATAGAGATCGCCTAAGAGCCGGATCCTCTTGTCGGGAACTGCCACCACGCCCACATTGGGGTCAATGGTGCAGAAGGGGTAGTTGGCGGACTCTGCTCCTGCCTTGGTCAGTGAGTTGAAAAGGGTGCTTTTTCCTACATTTGGCAGCCCTACGATTCCTAATTTCATATAAGCTTCCTTCCTTATCTCAAATCTGACATTCTCCCATATTTTTTAGTTACAGTTCACGGGGCGGGAAAAACGGATAAAAGCAGGCGTCAAGCTTGCTTGTAAAACTGATTTTATCCGTTTTTCCACATGGGGGCGAAGGCGCGATGCTTCTTGTTCGGAGTAAGCCGGATAAGAAGATGCCCCGTGAACACTAACTTTTTATGGGAAAAACGCCGAAAACAAAAAAACTCTTGATTTTCAAGTCAGTTAATTGTAGCATAGAATCGGCTTAATGAAAACCCCAAACACCTCAAAATACGCAAGATCAGACGGCCTAAGGGCAAAAACCCGCCGGAATTGTCGAACTATGACATAGCGTGGAGAAATGTGTCGTTCGATAATGTTTGATTTTCACGCATTTTGGCGGTAAAATAGAGAAAAAGTTGAAAGGAGTTATTTAGGAATGAATGGTGCAGATATCAGCTTTGTGCATCTGGGAATCCAAATACAAAATCTGCGGAATGATATTTTTATTTTTGGTTTCCGCATTGCCTACTACGGAATTATCATCGGCCTGGGAATGCTGGCGGGTATCTGGGTGGCGCAGGCGGATGCTAAAAGAAGAGGGCAGGACACAGAGATCTATCTGGATTTTGCTTTATATGCAGTTGTTTTTTCCATCATTGGCGCCAGAATCTATTATGTAATTTTCGAGTGGGATCTTTACAAAAATGATCTGCTGCAGATTTTCAATCTGCGGGCTGGCGGCCTGGCAATCTATGGAGGTGTGATAGCAGCGATACTTACGCTGATTGTATTTACACGAGTTCGGGGGCTCTCCTTTTTTTCCATGGCAGACAGCGGAGTGCTGGGGCTGGTGACAGGCCAGATCATCGGCAGATGGGGGAACTTTTTTAACTGTGAGGCCTTCGGAGGGTATACGGACAGTCTGTTTGCCATGCGGATTCGTCTGTCTCTGGTGGGGGAGAGTATGCTTAATGCAGACTTGCTGGACCACATGATTATAGAAAACGGGGTGGAATATATTCAGGTTCATCCCACGTTCCTCTATGAGTCTGTGTGGAACCTGGGCTTGCTTATTTTTATGTTATGGTATCGTCATAGGAAAAGATTTGATGGAGAGATGCTTTGGATTTATCTGCTGGGCTATGGGTTGGGAAGATTTTGGATTGAGGGGCTGCGAACAGATCAACTGATCTTTTTTCATACAGGGATTCCGGTATCGCAGGCATTGTCGCTATTGATGTTTTTGTCCGCGGTGTGGGTATTGTACGCGGCTCACCACTGCGGAACGGAGAAAAAACCAAAAGGAGAAATGTAGCATGAAAGATGCAAAGGAAGAGCTGGTAAGAAACATCGAACGGGCGAGAGAACGTTTGGACAGCAGCATCGAGAAGAAAGAGGACTATGAATTGATTTACCAGAACAGTGTGGATCTGGACCGGCTGATAGAACAATATATTGCGTCCGGTTTTTGATTTGCAGGTACATGTTGAGGCAGTTGACAAAAGTGTCAACTGCCTTTTTTTGAAAAAATCCTTGATATTTTCCTGTATTTGTACTAGAATAAAACTACGGTGGTGGAAAGTGGTATAAAGTGGTGGAAAATGGTGACAAAGTGGTTTAATAGGGTGACGGGTGGCAGTCATGTTCATGGGCGAATATAATCATACGGTAGATGCGAAGGGACGGCTGATTGTGCCTTCCAAATTCAGAGAACAGCTTGGAGACGAGTTTGTGGTTACGAAGGGTCTTGACGGCTGTCTGTTTGTCTATGAGAACACCGAATGGAAAGCCCTGGAGGAAAAGCTTCACGCCCTGCCGCTCACCAACGCCAATGCAAGAAAATTTTCCCGCTTTTTTCTGGCCGGTGCCAGTACCTGCGAGGTGGACAAGCAGGGAAGGATTCTGCTGCCGGCCGTGCTGCGTGAATTTGCCGGGATCGACAAGGACGCAGTGCTGGTGGGAGTGGGGAGTCGGATTGAGATTTGGAGCAAGGAAGCCTGGAACCAGTCCAATACCTATGATGACATGGAAGAAATCGCAGAGAATATGGAAGGTCTTGGCATATGATATCAGAAAACACCCATAAGGAGCTGTCTTTAGCCCGGCCGAAGGAATTTGAACACAGACCGGTTTTGCTTGAGGAAATCGTTGACAGCCTGAATATCAAAGAGGACGGAACCTATGTGGACGGCACTCTGGGAGGAGGAGGCCATGCCAGCCATGTCTTGCAGAGACTGAAAAAGGGCCGTCTGATCGGAATTGACCAGGACGGGGATGCCATAGAGGCTGCCTCAAAGCGGCTTTTGCCCTTTAAAGAGCAGGTGGTCATTGCGCGCAGCAACTATGAGAGAATGGGTCAGGTCCTGGATTCTTTGGGGGTGATACAGGTGGACGGGATTTATCTGGATCTGGGAGTGTCCTCCTATCAGCTGGATACTTTAGAGAGAGGATTTACCTATCGGGATAAGGATGCCCCCTTAGATATGCGCATGGACCAGCGGGGAGAGCGGACGGCGGCAGACATTGTCAATACCTGCAGCGAGGCAGAGCTAAGCCGGATTCTCTGGGAATACGGGGAGGAGCGGTATGCGAAAAGAATTGCCAAAAATCTTGTGGAGGCACGGAAGATAAAGCCGATAAAGACGGCAGGAGAGCTGGTGGATGTGATACGGGCATCGATTCCCATGAAGCTGCAGGCATCGGGAGGCCATCCGGCCAAAAGGACCTTCCAGGCTCTTAGAATCGAGTTAAACCAGGAGCTTTTCGTGCTGGAGCACTCCATTGACGGGATGATTGACCGGCTAAAGCCAGGGGGGAGACTCTGCATTATCACCTTTCACTCCTTGGAGGACCGGATTGTGAAGAATCGGTTTAGGGAGAATGAGAACCCCTGCATATGTCCGCCGGGCTTTCCGGTATGCGTGTGCGGCCGGGTCAGCAAAGGAAGGGTGGTGACACGAAAGCCGATTATACCGGCACCGGAGGAAATCGCGGGAAACAAGCGGTCCAAAAGCTCCAAGCTGCGGGTATTTGAGCGAACATAGGAGACAGCAAGCCTTAAGGGAATGAGAGAAAGGAGGAATCAGAATGGCTACAGGGAGAAGAACATCCGCGCGTCCGGAATACATCTATGGGAACACGGCAAGGGCGATTGAGCCTTTAAAAAAGGAAAAGAGTAAGTCCCAGCGTCCGGTTCGCCGCAGGGTGGTAAGCTATACGGTTCGGAGAAATCAGGAAATGGCGCTTCACATGAATCTTCCTTATGTAATTCTGCTTACTCTGGCAGCATTCTGTGTTTTGGCGATCTGCGTAAATTATCTGCAGATCCAGTCTACCATCACGGCCCGTCTTTCCCACATTGAAGAGCTGGAAAGAGATGTGGAGCAGTTAAAAGCAGAGAACGATGCAACGGAGACCAGGATCAACACAAGTATCGACCTGGATTATATTTATAAGGTGGCGACAGAAGAATTAGGAATGGTCTATGCCAATCGAGATCAGGTGCTTTTGTATGATAAGACGGAAAGTGAGTATGTAAGACAATATGAGGACATCCCGACACAATAATCCAGGTGGGAAGCCCGGAAAGAAACGTACCTTTACCGAGAACATGCGGAAAAAGCTGGCGATTGCGGTTATCGTAATTACGCTGGCTTTGTTTGCCTTAATTTATGTGCTTTACAATATTATTCAGGAAAACCAGGACAGCTATAATCAGATTGTGCTTTCCCAGCAGGACTATGAGAGCCGTCCGATTCCATACCGGAGAGGGGATATTATGGATCGGAACCGCACCTATCTTGCTACCACTCAGAAGGTATACAACCTGATTCTGGATCCAAGACAGATTATGTCCGATGAGGAGAATTTTCTGGAGCCGTCCGTGTCAGCCCTGGCCAGTGTGTTTGGATACGATCCCAATACTATCCGCGCGCTGATCCGGGAGAACCCCTCCAAGCAGTATATCCGGTATGAGCGGCAGCTGGACTATGAACAGAAAAGTGCCTTTGAGGAGCTAAAAAAGGCCACCAATGAGAAAAACGCGGCTAACAATTTAAAGGCCAGGGTCCGCGGCGTGTGGTTTGAGGAGGAGTATAAGCGGATTTATCCCTATGATTCCTTGGGCTGCAGCGTTATCGGCTTTGTCAATGGAGACGGCCTGGAGGGAGCCGTGGGCATCGAGCGCTCCTACAATGACGCTCTGACCGGCATCAACGGGAGGGAGTATGGATATCTGAATGATGAATCCACCTTAGAGCGGGTGATCAAGTCAGCCACCAACGGCAACACGGTGGTGTCCACCATTGATTTAAAGATTCAGGATGTGGTGGAAAAAAATATCCGTCAGTGGATGGAGGAGACAGGCTCCAAACACATCGGGGTAGTGGTGATGAATCCCAACAACGGGGAGGTTCTTGCCATGGCCAGCGAGCGCAGCTTTGATCTTAATAATCCCAGAGATATAGACGGACGCTACACGGCGGAGGAAATCTGGGAGGCAGGACTTAAAGAGGCAAGGGATACTTACAATCGGAAGCATAAGGAGGAAACTCCCATAACTGTCGAACAGGTGCCCGAGTACTTTTCCGATGAGGATATTCGCTCCTATGGTCAGCAGGTGATCTGGAATCAGCTGTGGAGAAATTACTGCATCAGCGATACTTTTGAGCCAGGGTCTCCTCAGAAAATATTTACTGTGGCGGCAGCCTTGGAGGAAGGGGTGATCGATGGCACCGAATCCTTTTTTTGTGACGGCTATCAGGAGGTGGGAGGCTGGAAGATTGCTTGCGTAAAGACCAGCGGCCATGGAAATCTGACGGTTACGGAGTCTTTGATGCAGTCCTGCAATGACTGTATGATGCAGATTGCCGCCATGACGGGAAAGGGGCGGTTTATAAAATATCAGAAGATGTTCGGCTTTGGTGCCCGTACCGGCATTGACCTTCCGGGAGAGGCAGACACGAAAACCCTGGTATACGGAGAGAATGACATGAACGCCTCCTCCCTGGCAACCAACTCCTTTGGACAGAACTACAACTGCACCATGATTCAGATGGCAGCCGCCTACTGCTCGGTGATCAACGGCGGCTCTTACTATGAGCCTCATGTAGTGAAACAGATTCTCAATGAGCAGGGAGCGGTAGTGCAGAGGGTGGATCCGAAGCTGGTGCGGGAGACAGTGTCGGAGAACACGGCAAGATACATCCGGGAGGCACTGCTTCGCACCGTGTCGGAGGGAACCGGAAAGGCAGCGGCAGTGGAGGGCTATGAGATTGCAGGAAAAACCGGCACGGGGGAAAAGTATCCCCGGAAGAACAAGAAATACCTGGTATCCTTCTGCGGGTTTGCTCCGGCCATGGATCCTCAGGTTCTGGTTTATGTAACGATCGATGAGCCCAATGTGGAGGATCAGGCCCACAGCTCCTATGCCAGCGGTGTGTTCCAGAAGATCATGGCTGAGATTCTTCCCTATATGAATATTTTTCCCATATCAGGTCCGGAGGACAGCGCGGAGGATATGGGAGGCGTGCTGCCTGAGCGGGAGGGGATCACTGACAATACCGCCCGGCCGGAGCCGGAGGAGACAAAGATCTACGAGACAGACGAGTATGTGGAGTCGTGGCAGGAGGAAGGCGGGATTCCCGCCCAGCTTCCGGAGGGAGCCACAGAAGGTGAGATGACAACGGAAGCGGACACGGCGCTGGATGAAAGCAGCTTACCGGAGGAAAGCCGGGAGTCTGCAGAGAGCAGCGGCTCTCCCGAAAGCAGGGAAACACCGGAGGGCGGGAGTCCGTAAACAGCTTCCATATAACATTTGTCACATACAGAACAGACAGAGGGCGGCGCATGAAAAATGTTTCCGCCCTTTTTATACGCGCGGGCCCGCAAAAGGAGGCTTGCTGATAAATCAGCACAGGGGCCATGGAAGGGAAAATCTCTCATGCCCGGTTCTAAACAGAGGCCCTTCTCATATACTGTAATAATGAGCAGGCATGGAGGAAGGGATGGGCTCCAATCAGACTCAGCATCGCAGGAAAATGACACTGCTATGTTTCCTTATCTTCTCAGCCATGATTGGTCTTATGGGACGTCTTGGGTATCTGATGCTGTGCCGTTCGGAGCACTATAGTCAGATGGCGGAGGATCTTCATGAGCGGGAGCGGACCATCAAGGCAGCCAGAGGAAGGATTCTGGATGCCAACGGAGTGGTGATTGCCACAAACCGGACTGTATGCACTATTTCGGTCATTTATAATCAGGTTAAGGACAGAGAACAGGTGATCCGCGCTTTGTGCCGGGAGCTTGACATGGAGGAGGAGGGGGTGCGAAAGAAGGTGGAGAAGCGCAGCTCCCGTGAAATCATCCGCACTAATGTGGACAAGGAGATCGGAGACCGTATCCGGGATTATCACCTGGAAGGAGTAAAGGTGGACGAGGATTATAAGCGGTATTATCCCTATGACTGCCTTGCTTCCAAGGTGCTGGGCTTTACAGGCGGGGACAACCAGGGAATCGTAGGCCTGGAGGTCATCTACGAGGAATATCTTAAGGGCATCAACGGCACCATCCTCACCACAACGGACGCGGCCGGGGTGGAGGTGGAGAATACCTTTGAGGACCGGGTGGAGCCGGTGGCAGGCAATGACCTGTATATCAGCCTTGATGTGAATATCCAGCAGTACGCGGAGCAGGCTGCCTATGAGACCATGGAGAAAAAGGGCGCCAAGCGGGTCTCCGTGATTGTGATGAACCCTAAAAACGGGGAGATTCTGGCCATGGTGAATGTTCCGGAGTTTAACTTAAACGATCCCTTTACCCTGAATGTGGAGCCGCCGGAGGGCATCACCCCGGCCGGAAAGCAGGAGCTTTTAAACCAAATGTGGAGAAATCCCGGCATCAATGACACCTATGAGCCAGGGTCTACCTTTAAGATCATTACCGCCGCGGCGGGGCTGGAGGCAGGCGTTGTGTCTCTGGAGGATCGCTTTTCATGTCCGGGCTTTCGGATTGTGGAGGACAGAAAGATCCGCTGTCACAAGGTGGGGGGCCACGGTCAGGAGAATTTTCTTCAGGGGGCTATGAATTCTTGCAATCCGGTGTTTATCGATGTGGGTCAGAGGCTGGGGGTAGACCAGTATTGCCACTATTTTGAGCAGTTTGGATTAAGGGCAAAGACCGGAATCGACCTTCCCGGGGAGGCGGCCACCATTATGCACAAGAAAGAAAACATGGGGCTTGTGGAGCTGGCCACGGTCTCCTTCGGCCAGTCCTTTCAGATTACGCCGATACAGCTGATCACCACGGCATCCTCCATCGTAAACGGGGGAAACCGGGTGACTCCCCATTTTGCTGTAAAGACGGTCAGCGGAGACGGAATGAGAGTCCATCGTTTTACCTATCCGATAAAGGAGCACATTGTCTCGGAGGAGACCAGCGCCACCATGCGCTATATTCTGGAGCAGGTGGTTTCTGAGGGGAGCGGGAAGAAGGCCTCTCTTCCAGGCTTTCGCATCGGCGGCAAGACTGCCACATCAGAGAAGCTGCCCAGAAGCCTGAAAAAATACATTTCCTCTTTTATCGGTTTTGCACCGGCCAATGACCCTCAGGTAATCGCCCTGATCACCATCGATGAACCCCAGGGAATCTATTACGGCGGAACCATCGCCGCCCCGGTAATCGCGGACATTTTTAAAAATATTTTGCCGTATTTGGGAATAGAGGAAGAAACTGTTTCAAGTGAATCTAAAGAGTAGTTGATTATTCCAGGAAAAAGACGTATACTATTCAATGTGAAAAACAAAGAAACCGTTCGGTCTGCCCGTGCGGCTAAAAACAAAGGATACATAACATATAGGGGTGCAGCATGATTAATGAGACCATACTAGCGATTATTATTGCCTTTGCCATCAGCGCGATTCTCTGCCCGGTGGTAATACCGTTTCTCCATAAGCTGAAATTCGGACAGCAGGTCCGCACCGATGGGCCTCAGGCCCATCTGAAGAAGCAGGGAACACCTACCATGGGCGGATTGGTAATTCTCACCAGCATTATTATCACATCCCTGTTCTACATCCGGGATTATCCAAAGATTATCCCGGTGCTGTTTGTGACTGTGGGATTCGGCATTATCGGATTTTTAGATGACTATATCAAGATCGTGATGAAGCGCTCCGAGGGACTGAATCCAAAGCAGAAGCTTTTGGGACAAATTGTGATCACCGGCGTGTTTGTCTATTATCTGATGAACTCCAGGGAGGTGGGGTCAGCGTCTCTCATTCCCTTTACCGGCGGTTTTGAGAAGGGATATTTTCTGGATCTGGGTATCCTGTTTATTCCCTTTGTATTTTGTGTGGTGCTGGGAACGGACAATGGCGTGAATTTTACGGACGGACTGGACGGACTGTGTACCAGCGTGACGATTCTGATAGCCACTTTTCTGACCATTGTGGCTATCGGGGAGGACAGCGGTATCAGCCCCATTACGGGAGCCGTGGTGGGAAGTCTTTTGGGATTCCTTCTTTTTAATGTGTATCCGGCCAGGGTGTTTATGGGGGATACAGGTTCCCTGGCCTTAGGAGGCTTTGTGGCATCCAGCGCGCTGATGATGCAAATGTCATTTTTTATTCCCGTAGTGGGACTCATTTATCTGGTGGAAGTTCTGTCGGTGATTATGCAGGTCAGCTATTTTAAAGCCACAAAGGGTAAACGGATTTTTAAGATGGCGCCAATCCACCATCATTTTGAGCTGTGCGGATGGTCGGAGACCCGGGTGGTAGCTGTGTTTTCCATTGTTACAGCCATACTCTGTCTGGTGGCCTATCTGGGGCTTTGAGAGATAGTAGGAGGATAAAACGATATGAGTGATCAAAAGGTACTGGTAGCGGGAGCCGGGAAAAGCGGGATTGCCGCGGCGAAGCTTCTTCTGGCCCTGGGAGGCGAGGTGATCCTATATGACAGCAATGACCGGCTGGATAAAAACAAGCTGAGGGCAAGATTTGATGAGGATGCGAGGATTACCATTCTTTTGGGAGAGCTGTCCCGGCCGGGACTGGTGGGAGTGGAGCTGGCGATTATCAGCCCGGGGATTGCCCTGGATGCTCCCTTTGTGGCAGTGCTCGATGAGGCAAAAGTGCCCATCTGGGGTGAGATTCAGCTGGCCTATCATGTGGCTAAAGGGCAGCTGATAGCCATAACAGGAACCAACGGAAAGACCACAACCACAGCCCTGACAGGGGAGATCATGAGCGCTTGGTTTGAGGAGGTGTTTGTGGTGGGGAATATCGGCATACCCTGCACGCAGCTGGCTCTTGACACAACGGATAAGTCGGTGACCGTGGCGGAGGTATCCAGCTTTCAGTTAGAGACCATCATGGATTACCACCCGGATGTAAGCGCTATTTTAAACATAACGCCCGATCACTTAAACCGTCACGGAACCATGGAGAATTACATAGAGATCAAGGAGCGGGTCACAGCCAACCAGACGGAGAGGGATTGTGTGGTGCTCAACTATGAGGATCCGGCGCTGCGGGAATTCGGCCAGAGGGAGGATTTAAAGCCAAGGGTGATCTTTTTCAGCAGCGCTCATGAGCTTTCTGAGGGGCTGTATCTGAGTAATGGTCAGATCATCTATGCCCACGGAGGAAAGCGGGAGCCGGTCATGAACGTGGGAGACATGCAGCTTTTGGGGCGGCACAACCATGAGAATGTGATGGCGGCTATAGCCATTGCCTTGCGGATGGGGGTCCCCATGGAGGTGATCTGCCGGGTGGTGAAGAATTTTAAGGCAGTGGAGCATAGAATCGAGTTTGTGCTGGAGCGGGCCGGGGTGAAATATTACAATGATTCCAAGGGAACCAATCCCGATGCGGCCATTCAGGCTATCCGCGCCATGCCGGGGCCCACGGTGCTGATTGCAGGAGGCTATGACAAGCAGAGCGAGTATGATACCTGGATCGAGGAGTTTGCCGGAAAGGTGAAATATCTGGTGCTGATCGGCCAGACTCGGGATAAGATTGCCGAGTGCGCGAGAGCCCATGGGTTCAATGAAATCATGTATGCGGAGGATATGGAAGAGGCTGTTCATGTCTGTGCTGCTTACGCCGATGCCGGCGACAATGTGCTTTTGTCTCCTGCCTGCGCAAGCTGGGGGATGTTTGACAATTATGAGCAGAGGGGAAGAATATTCAAAGAATGTGTGAGAGGCCTGTAAGTTGCCGGTTTGCTGTCGTTGGCCGGAGAGGAGGGGAGGCACCTGGCAAAGAATAATAAACCCAGGCGGTTTTACGACTACAGTCTGCTGTTCTGTGTGATATTTTTGATGGCTTTTGGGCTGGTGATGATTTACAGCGCCAGCTCCTACACGGCACAGCTACAGCACGGAGATGCTTCCTACTATATGATGAGGCAGTTGAAAATCGCTATGGGAGGGCTGGCCATTGCCCTTGTGATTTCTAAGCTGGATTACCACTGGTATGCCCGGTTTGCATTGCTGGCATATGTGCTTTCCTATGTGCTTATGATTGCAGTGGCATTCGTGGGAAAGGATTCTCACGGAAGCCGCCGGTGGCTGAATGTGGGAGGCATCACCTTCCAGCCTACAGAATTTGTAAAAATCGTTCTGATCGTGCTTTTGTCCGTGGTGATTACTCAGATGGGACGCAAGATCAATTCTCTTCGGGCCGTGGCGGCTGTGGTTATACTTACCGTTCCCATTGCGGGTTTGGTGGCCATGAACAATCTAAGCTCCGGCATTATTATTGTGGGGATTGCCTTTTTTATGCTGTTTGTGGCCTGTGAGAAGAAGTGGCCCTTCTTTCTCTGCGGGGCTTTGGGAGGCGTGACCGTGGCAATCGCGGGGCCTCTGGCAACCTTTTTGGAAAAGATTAAGCTGTTAAAGCCTTATCAGCTGGAGCGGATTCACGTGTGGCTGGACCCGGAGGCCTATCCAATGGACGGAGGCTTTCAGGTGCTTCAGGGACTGTATGCCATTGGATCCGGAGGCTTGGTGGGCAAGGGACTGGGGGAGAGCATTCAGAAGATGGGGTTTGTGCCGGAGGCGCAAAATGACTATATTTTTGCCATTATCTGTGAGGAGCTGGGACTTTTTGGCGCTGTCTCGGTGATTCTGATCTTTCTTTTTCTGATCTACCGGTTTATGCTGATTGCCGCCAATGCACCGGATCTTTTCGGCGCGCTTTTGGTGGTGGGAGTCATGGGCCATATTGCGATTCAGGTGATTTTGAATATAGCGGTGGTGACTAACACTATACCCAATACAGGGATTACTTTGCCATTTATCAGCTATGGAGGAACCTCCGTTATGTTTCTGATGATTGAGATGGGGATGGTTTTAAGTGTGTCAAATCAGATAAAGCTGGAAAAGTAGAGAAACAATTTCCATATCTTTACATAGGATAGAATATAGGCAAATACCACAGGAGGTATCGGATTGTCTGTTATTCATATCCAGGGTTTACAGAGCCTGCACGGCGGGCTTACCATACAGGGCTCAAAAAACGCGGTGTTGCCCCTCATGGCAGCAGCTCTGCTTCACAGCGGAAGGATTGTTATAAGAAATGTCCCCGAAATACAGGATGTTTTCTGTATGTTGGGGATATTGGAATCTTTGGGGTGTGCCTGTCTTTTAGAGGGGCATGAGCTGGTGATGGATACCTGCGGATTAAACCGGACCAGGATATCCAGCCGCCAGGGAAGACAGATGCGTTCCTCCGTGATGCTTTTAGGCCCCTTGTTAGGAAGACTTCACCGGGTGGAAACCTGCCTTCCCGGAGGCTGCTCTATAGGAAGAAGGCCCATTGATCTTCATCTTTCGGCGCTTGCGCAGATGGGAGCAAGGACTGAGGTGAAGGGGGAGCAGGTTCTGGCCTTTTGCGAAGGCCTTCACGGGGCGGATATTCATCTCCCATTCCCAAGTGTGGGAGCCACGGAAAACATTCTCATGGCAGCGGTGGCGGCGGAGGGAATCACTCGCATCCACGGGGCGGCAAAGGAGCCGGAGATTGTAGTGCTGTGTCAGTTTTTGTCACATATGGGAGCCAGAATCGAGGGAATGGGAAGCAGCTTTTTGACTGTTTACGGGGGCAGCGCCCTTAAGGACGTGACATTTACCGTGCCGGGAGACCGGATTGTGGCAGGCACGTATCTGGGCGCGGTCATGGCGGCGGGAGGAGAGATCTGCCTGTCGGGGGTGCCTGTGGATCACATGGAGGGAGTCCTTTTGGCGGCAAGAAAGGCAGGCTGTGAGATTTGCGCGGAAGAGAACCAGATCCGGGCCAGGATGACACAAAAGCCGTTGCCCTTTAAGCTGGTTACAGGACCATATCCGGAATTTTCCACGGACCTTCAGTCGGTGATGTTAGCGGTGGCCTCCGTGGCACAGGGTTCCTCCTCCATCCGGGAAAATGTATTTGAGGAAAGATTTGCCACCGCAGAGGAATTGCAGAAGCTGGGGGCTCATATTATAATAGAGGAGGGAACTGCTCTCGTGACCGGAGGCTCCTTAAAGGGAGGCACGGTCCGGGCTACGGACCTGCGGGGAGGAGCTGCGCTGGTGGTGGCAGGGCTTGCGGCAGAGGGAGAAAGCCTGGTTTATGGCTATCCTTATATCAGCCGCGGCTATGAGGACATCTGCCGGGACTTGCATAAGCTGGGGGCGAGGGCTTTTCTGAAAGAGGAATAAATATGCAGGGAGCACAAAAAGAAAAAAAGAGGAAAATACAGGTGGCGGCGGCGCTCATGATCCTGCTGGCACTGATTCTGCTTCTGTCTGTCAGAATTACCAAGGTGGAAGTGACGGGAAATTGGCAGTATACCAGTGAGGAGATTACAGAGATTTTATTTCCGGATAAAATCAGCCGCAATACCTTGTTCTGTTTCCTGAAGGACCGGCTCCGGGAGCATGTGCAGATCCCCTTTGTGGAGGATTACGACATTATTTTCCGGGGGCCGGGCCAGGTTGAGGTGATCCTGTACGAGAAGAGTGTGGTGGGCTATGTGTCTTATATGAGCAGTTATATGTATTTTGATAAGGATGGGATTATTGTGGAAAGCGCCAACGAGGCTCTTCCCGGGGTGCCTTTGGTGACCGGGCTTAAGTTCGGCCAGATCGTTCTCTATCAGAAGCTGCCCTTGGAGAATGAGGAGATCTTCCGGGAGATTTTGAATCTTACACAGATTCTTTCCATATATCGCATGATGGTGGACCGGATTCAATACGGAGATTACGGTGAGATCACCCTTTTTCTGGGAGATATAGAGGTTCTTTTGGGAAACGGGGGGAACTTAAACAGCAAGGTCTCAGAACTCAATGATATGCTTCCTCAGCTTAAGGGCCGCAGCGGGGTTCTTCACCTGGAGGATTATGACGAGTCGGATATTCGGGCGGGATATACATTGGAACCCCGGTCTTAAGGGACGTTCTGAGGGAGGAGAGAAAGGCGGTGGAGGCCGGTTACAGAAAAATATAAAAACTTGCGAAGTTTTTGTAAAATAACGGTTGATATTTTTCAGAAAATCACATATAGTATTAGATAGACCAGATTGAGAACTCATATTAAGACGATGTGCGGGGACGGATCTGAAAGGGTTGAAGGAGGAAGAAGTCTTGTTAGAGATTAAGATAAATGACGCGGAAAATTCCGCAAGGATTGTGGTTATCGGTGTGGGCGGCGCAGGGAACAATGCAGTGAATCGTATGATTGACGAGAATATTGCCGGTGTGGAATTTATCGGGATCAACACGGACAAGCAGGCGCTGCAGTTCTGTAAGGCGCCCACTGCCATGCAGATCGGAGAGAAGCTGACCAAGGGCCTGGGAGCAGGAGCTAAGCCTGAAGTGGGGCAGAAGGCGGCTGAGGAGAATTCTGAGGAGCTGGCTCAGGTGATGAAGGGGGCGGATATGGTGTTCGTCACCTGCGGTATGGGCGGAGGCACCGGTACAGGTGCTGCTCCGGTGATTGCCCGCCTGGCCAAGGATATGGGGATTCTCACGGTAGGTGTGGTCACCAAGCCCTTCCGTTTTGAGGCCAAGACCCGTATGACCAATGCCTTAAGCGGGATCGAACGGTTAAAGGAGAGTGTGGACACCCTCATAGTCATTCCCAATGACAAGCTTTTAGAGATTGTGGACAGGCGGACGACTATGCCCGATGCCCTTAAGAAAGCAGATGAAGTGTTGCAGCAGGCAGTTCAGGGAATCACGGATCTGATCAATGTGCCAGGGCTTATCAACTTAGACTTTGCGGATGTACAGACTGTCATGACGGACAAGGGTATTGCCCATATAGGAATTGGACATGCCAAGGGAGATGAGAAGGCCCTGGAAGCTGTGAAGCAGGCAGTGGCCAGTCCTCTTTTAGAGACCACCATCGAGGGAGCCACCCATGTGATCATCAATATTTCCGGCGATATCAGCCTTATTGAGGCCAATGAGGCAGCCAGCTATGTGCAGGATTTGGCCGGCGATGACGCCAATATTATCTTTGGCGCCATGTATGATGAGAATGCCCAGGACGAGGCTAGCATCACGGTTATCGCCACAGGCCTTGATGGTCATACTACAGCGTCTGCCGGTTCCTCCGTGGACAAGGCCATGGCAGGCTTCGGCAATTTTAAGCCCAAGATGCCAGCAGGTATGAACTATACCGGACAGGGGACCAACCAGGCAGCCGCGGCGGCAGAGGCCAGTGCCACTGTCAGACCGGGCCAGCAGCAGCCGGGTCCAAGACCAGCGCAGCAGTCGGCGGGCCCTCAGCAGGGGACGCCCGGACAGTCGGCTTACCGTCCAATGAACCGTGATGTTCAGATTAACATTCCGGATTTTTTGAAAAATAAGAGATAGGGTTATCAAAAATATACAGTAGAGAAATAGCCGTTCAGATGGTCTGAAGGGTTATTTTTCGTGTGTCAGGGACAGAAATTTCCAAAGGGGAGTTCTGTCCCTTTTTGTCGTCAAAAAAAGTCCGGCCTGCTGTCCTGGTTTGACAAAATTTTCCATGGAAAATGGTTATAATGATTTTTGGAAACAGGATTGGAGGTGGGATAAGTAAGACGTGACAGTCACGTTATATCTGGATGTGTTTTTTCTGATCAATTTTGGAATGGATTATCTGCTTCTGATGCTGGTGAAGCGCTTCCTCCATCTGGAGGCCTTCTGGCCCCGCGTGGCTGCCGGGGCCTTTGCGGGAGCCCTGTGGGCATGCCTGGATCTGTTGGTTTTATCCCTTCCAGGATGGTGGGAGCTGATTTTGACATGGATTCTGGTGGGCGCTGTGATGGTGTTTCTGGCATTTGGAGGAGGCTGTCCCGTAAAGGGGCAGTCCTGCAAAAAAAGAGGCAGGTGGTTTGTGGATATCCGTCATACGGGAATGTGTCTGGCAGTTTTTTGGATGGTAAGCGCCATGGCAGGCGGAATCTTTAGTGTTCTGGGAGATCAGACGGCTGCCGGCTTTTATTTGTCCGGCACAAGGGCAGTCCGTCAGTGGAGCCTGATTCCCCTTTGTTTTTGGGCGGCAGGAATTTATTTCGGCCTGTGTGCATTTACAGGTCTGGTGAGAAAACGGTCAGGTGAACAGAAAGCATTGGTTCAGGTAAAGCTTTTCTATAAGGGGAAGGAAGTGGTGGTGACAGCCCTGCGGGATACGGGAAACCAGCTGTATGAGCCTTATGGCGGCCAGCCGGTTCACGTGATCACCGGTGAAATCTGCAGGCAGCTGTGTGACAGTATTCCCCCAATGATTTATATTCCCTTCCGGACGGTGGGGAACGAAAACGGTTTGATGCCCGGAATCCGGATTGATTTTATGGAGGTGGAAAGGCAGGAGGGAGGGGTGAAGCGCTTTGAGCGTCCCTGGCTGGCCATCAGTAAACGTCCCTTATCCTTAAGGCGCCGGTATGAGATGCTTCTTCATGGGGAGGAAGGATGGGAGTAAGGAAAAGCGCGGTCAAAGCAATGAGATGTGATAACCGTATGGACAGTGAAGCTGCCTCATACGAAGAAAGAACCTGGAGGAATTAAGAAAAAATGATAGTGAAGGTTTCCATACCAAATCGGTTTCAGTTTAAGGCAGTGCCTTCTTTTACTACAATGCTGTGGCAGAAGCAGGGAGAGGTTCATTACATAGGAGGCGCGGATATTCTGCCGCCACCTCTGGATGCAAAGGAGGAGGCGGAGATGATAAACCGCCTGGGAACAGAAGAGGAGAAGGAGGCCCGCTCTCTTCTTATAGAGCACAATCTGCGGCTGGTGGTCTATATTGCCAAAAAATTTGATAATACATGCGTGGGAGTGGAGGATCTGATCTCCATCGGGACCATTGGTCTCATCAAAGCCATCAATACCTTTAATCCGGAGAAGAATATTAAACTGGCCACCTATGCCTCCCGCTGTATCGAAAATGAGATTTTGATGTATCTGCGCAGAAACAATAAGACCCGTATGGAGGTGTCCATCGATGAGCCTCTCAATGTGGATTGGGACGGCAATGAGCTTCTTTTGTCGGATATTCTTGGAACGGATGAGGATATTATCTACAAGGATCTGGAAGATGAGACAGAGAAGAATCTGTTAAACCATGCCATCAGCCGTTTAAGTCCCCGGGAGCGGAGAATCGTGGAGCTGCGCTATGGTCTTAAGGACGCGGAAGGAAATGAGATGACTCAGAAGGAGGTGGCAGATCTTTTGGGGATTTCCCAGTCCTATATTTCCCGCCTGGAAAAAAAGATCATGAAACGTCTGAAAAAGGAGATTATCCGGCTTGAGTGAGTTTTATACCTGGGTAGCATGGGGCCTGACTGTGCTGTTGGAAAGCTGCTATCCTGCTATGGCATCTGCCAGGGAGCAGGTGAGGGACTTGGGGAGGGATCCGGCATATGCCCTATATCAGGATTACAGGTATGCGTATGATACATACGTATACCTTTTTTGGGATGAGAGCACGGGAGCCGGGCCGGAGGATGCCGGGTTTATGACAGCCGGCGGCGGGTGGAACCATATGGGGGATGTTTTGGGAGAGGGAAGGGAAAATATGTATGATAGTCAGCCTCTTCTGGCAGGAGAGGACAAAAGCCCAAAAGGACAGACAGGAGCCGAAGGGGAGACGGCAGAGGGCCGGCCGGAGGAAAGCCTGCCCGCTCTGGCTCAGCTTAAAGATTATGATTACCTCATGAAAAACTTCTACAGTGTCCATACCTCCACCACGGCGCCCCGGGATCTGATGAAGGCGGAGGAGCTTCTCGGTATGGATCTGAAGGTGGAGATGGACAGTCAGAGCCCTCAGATTCTGATTTATCACACCCATTCTCAGGAAACCTACGCGGATTACGGGCCGGACCATCCGGAGGCAACGGTGGTGGGAATCGGAAATTATCTCACAAGCCTTTTGGAGGCAAAGGGCTGGAATGTAATCCATGATACCAGCACCTATGATCTTTATGGGGGAAAGCTGGATCGGAACCGGGCGTACAATTATGCCTTAGAGGGGATCAGCAAAATCCTTCAGGAGAATCCGTCCATCCAGGTGGTGTTAGATCTCCATCGGGACGGAGTGAAGGACACTCTTCATCTTGTCTCGGAGACAGGGGGAAAGCCCACGGCCAACATTATGTTTTTTCAGGGCATGAGCCGGACGCCTGAGGGGGAGATTGAGTATCTGCCCAATCCCTATCTCAAGGAAAATCTGGCTTTTACCCTTCAGATGCAGCTGTACGGAGCCCAGAGATTTCCGGGCTTTACCAGAAAAATTTACATGAAAGGCCTTCGGTACAATCTGCATTTGCGGCCCAGGTCGGCACTGGTGGAGGTGGGGGCTCAGACAAACAGCGGGCAGGAGGCCATGAATGCCATGGAGCCGCTGGCAGAACTTTTGGATAGGGTGTTGCAAGGCAGATAAAAAAATGATATATTTTAAAGATGCATACAACCTACAACAGGCAGGAGAGGAAAATATATGGCAGGCATGGACCAGAGTAAGATACGGAATTTTTGTATTATTGCACATATTGATCACGGCAAGTCCACATTGGCGGACCGGATTATCGAGATGACCGGGCTTTTGACCAGCAGGGAGATGCAGTCTCAGGTTTTGGACAATATGGATTTGGAGCGGGAGCGAGGGATCACCATCAAGGCTCAGACCGTGCGGACTGTCTACCGGGCAAAGGATGGGGAGGAGTATATTTTTAATCTGATCGATACGCCGGGACATGTGGATTTTAACTACGAGGTGAGCCGCAGTCTGGCTGCCTGTGACGGGGCGATTCTGGTGGTGGACGCGGCCCAGGGTATCGAGGCTCAGACCCTGGCCAACGTGTACCTGGCCTTGGACAATGATCTGGACGTGGTGCCGGTGATCAATAAGATTGATTTGGCCAGCGCGGATCCGGACAGGGTGGCGGCGGAGATCGAGGATGTGATCGGCATTGAGGCCCATGACGCGCCGCGGATTTCCGCCAAGACCGGTCTCAATGTGGAGGAGGTATTGGAGGCCATTGTCCACAAGATTCCGGCGCCAAAGGGAGATCCGGAGGCGCCCTTAAAGGCTCTGATCTTTGACTCGGTCTATGATTCCTACAAGGGAGTGATCGTGTTTTGCCGGGTGATGGAGGGCTCCATGAAAAAGGGAACCCGGGTGCGGATGATGGCCACCGGCGCCGAAGCGGAGATCGTGGAGGCAGGATACTTCGGCGCCGGTCAGTTTATTCCCTGCGACAGCTTAAGGGCCGGCATGGTGGGGTATCTGACTGCCAGTATCAAGAATGTGAAGGATACCATGGTGGGAGATACAGTGACGGATGCCGCCAGGCCCTGTAAGGAGCCTCTGCCAGGTTATAAGAAGGTTACCTCCATGGTGTACTGCGGTCTCTATCCCGCGGACGGCGCCCGGTACAATGACCTGCGGGATGCCTTGGAGAAGCTGCAGCTTAACGATGCCTCTCTGTTTTTTGAGCCGGAGACATCGGTGGCTCTAGGCTTCGGCTTTCGGTGCGGCTTTTTGGGACTTCTCCATCTGGAGATCATCCAGGAGCGTTTGGAGCGGGAATACAACCTGGATCTGGTGACCACAGCCCCCAGTGTGGTTTACCACATCCACAAAAAAAGCGGGGAGTTAATCAAGCTGACTAATCCCACCAACATGCCGGATCCCACGGAGATTGAATACATGGAGGAGCCCATTGTCTCCGCGGAGATTATGGTGACCACGGAATTTGTGGGAGCCATCATGACCCTCTGTCAGGAAAGGCGGGGCGTGTACAAGGGGATGGAGTATATGGAGGAGACCCGTGCCCTCTTAAAATATGATCTTCCCTTAAATGAGATTATCTATGACTTTTTTGACGCGTTAAAATCCCGTTCCCGAGGATATGCGTCCTTTGACTATGATTTAAAGGGCTATGAGCGGGCGGAGCTGGTAAAGCTGGATATTCTGGTGAACCGGGAGGAGGTGGACGCTTTATCCTTCATCGTCCACGGAGCTTCCGCCTATGAGCGGGGAAGGAAGATGTGCGAGAAGCTAAAGGAAGAGATTCCCCGCCATCTGTTTGAGATTCCCATCCAGGCAGCGGTGGGAGGGAAAATCATTGCCAGGGAGACTGTAAAGGCCGTGCGAAAGGATGTGCTGGCCAAGTGCTATGGCGGTGATATCACCCGGAAGAAAAAGCTGTTGGAAAAGCAGAAGGAGGGCAAGAAGCGGATGCGCCAGGTGGGCAATGTGGAGATACCGCAGAAGGCCTTTATGAGTGTGCTTAAATTAGATGATGAATAAGCGAGAACTGGAACTTTATATTCATATTCCCTTTTGCGCCAAAAAGTGCGCCTACTGTGATTTTCTGTCCTTTGCGGCGCCGGAGCGGACGTACCGGGAATATATGGACAAGCTGATTGAGGAGCTCTGCGGCCAGAGCCGGTGCTTTGGGGACAGTCTGGTGACCACCATTTTTCTGGGAGGCGGCACACCGTCCATCTTGTCGCCGGAGCTGGTGGGAGAGCTGTTTGCCATGCTGTATCAGTGCTTTGACGTGGCGGAGGATGCGGAGATTACCATTGAGGCCAATCCGGGAACTCTGACCATGGAGAAGCTGGAGGTGTACCGGGAAAGCCGGATCAACCGCCTAAGCTTAGGGCTTCAGTCGGCAGATGACCAGGAGCTGCGGTTTCTGGGAAGAATCCATTCCTTTGACGATTTTTTGAAAAGTTATCAGCGGGCCAGACAGGCCGGATTTTCCAATATCAGTGTGGATCTGATGTCAGCCCTTCCGGGACAGGATGTTCATTCCTGGAAGAACACTCTGAGGAAGGTGACCATGTTAAAGCCGGAGCATATTTCCGCCTACAGCCTGATGATCGAGGAGGGAACCCGGTTTTACGATTGGTACGGGGAGGATGATGGATGTAAAGGGAACAGGCCGGCGGAGGATGGCCGGGACAGTCAGATGGATCTTCCTCCTTTGCCGGATGAGGATACGGACCGGGAAATCTATCATATGACCCGGACATTTCTGGCATCCCAGGGCTATGAGCGCTATGAGATTTCCAATTACGCCAGACCAGGCTTTGTCTGCCGCCACAATGCGGGATACTGGACAGGAGTGGACTATCTGGGACTGGGGCTGGGAGCCTCCTCCTACATCGGCGGATTCCGCTACCGCAATGTGGCGGATATGAGAGAATATCTGTCTCTTGATTTAAAGGAGGCGGGAGCGGCGGCCCGGGAGATTAAGGAACTGACGCTGACGGACAAGATGGAGGAGTTTATGTTTTTGGGACTCCGCATGATGGAGGGGGTGTCGGGAAACGAATTTTTGGGGCGGTTCGGAAGGAATATGTGGAAGGTTTACGGCCCGGTATTTGACAGGCTTGCGGCACAGGGGCTGATTGAGATCATAACGCCTCGGGTGAGACTGACGGAGAGGGGGATTGATGTGAGCAACCGGGTGCTTTGTGAGTTTCTCCTGTAAGAGTGAACCGTAACAAAAAGATTCAGAAAAAATTAAAAAGTGTGTGGTTGCCCTTTCCGGGGGCTTTTGGTATACTGGTTTCTGATGGATAGTAATGTAGAAATTGGAAATACAGATAATTTTTTCCGGGGGTACAAGCCGGTTGCCGCTTGGATTGCTGTCATGGTTTGATTATCTGGATTGGTATAGGAAAGCGTTTGGGAGGACATATGGCGGAGGCGATTTGCAGGGAAAGGGTTTCTGCAGAGAAGGAGAGAAGCAAAAGAGCAGGGAGGGTGATAGGACTCTGTCTGGCTGCTATTTTGATGGCAATGGGAGCATTTTCGGCTTATGGAGCCCCGGGGGAGGGAGGCAGCGGACTGTGGACGGCAGGAGGCGGCGAGCCCCAGGGGGGGCCGTCTCCTGTGGAGGAGCTTCGGGGTGTGTGGATCTCTTATCTGGACTGGGAGAAGCTGCCTGGGGATCGTGCAGGCTTTAAAAAGGGCGTGGATCAGATGATGGACCGATGTGTGGCCTTAAAGATGAATGCGGTATTTGTCCAGGTGCGTCCGGACGCGGATGCCATGTACCCCTCCGAGTATTTTCCCTGGTCCCGCTTTGTGACAGGGACTCAAGGGGAGGATCCCGGATATGATCCGCTGGCATATTTTGTGGAGGCGGCTCACAACCGGGGACTTCAGTTTCATGCGTGGATCAACCCATATCGGGTCACCGGATATTTGAACCGCTGGAATCAGGTGTCGGAGGAGAGTTTTGCCAAGCAATGGCTGACAGATGCAGACCCTTTAAATGACCGCTGGGTGCTTCGCCAGAGCGGAGAGTACTATTTAAATCCTGCCGTGAAGGCGGTTCGGGAGCGGATCATCCATGGGGTTCAGGAGATTGTGGACAATTATGATGTGGACGGGATCCACTTTGACGACTATTTTTATCCGGAGGTCAATGACCAGGACGAGAATAAGTGGTTTGACAAGCCGGAGTATGATCAGTCCGGCAGCACTCTCTCCATCAGTGACTGGCGCAGGGAGAATATAAATCAGCTGATTCGGGGCGTGTATCAGGTGGTTAAGGAGGCGGATCCCCGGATCCAGTTTGGAATCAGCCCGGAGGGATATGTGGATCATTTGAGAAGCAATACCCGGCTTTTTGCGGATATCGATACCTGGATGTCAGAGGAAGGGTATGTGGATTATATCATGCCTCAGATATACTGGGGATTTGAGCACAAGCTTTCGGACGGAAGTCCGGCGCCCTTCGCCTTTTCCAACAATTTAAAAACGTGGATTCGCCTGAAAAAGAAGGGGAATGTGCGGCTGTATCTGGGCCTTGCCATGTATAAGACTGGTTCGGGCAGCACGGACAACAACGCGGTTCCGGAATGGCTTAGGAGAAATGATATTATAAAACGGCAGGTGGAGGAGGGCCGTGGCAGCGGCCAGGTTTCGGGCTACTGCTTTTACGCCTACAGCTCTTTTCAGGAGTCCTCCTGTCAGGCCGAGGTGGCAAATCTTATGAAAGTATTTAAATAGAGGAGGAAGGTACATAATGAAAAAGCTGGAGGACTATGTGGTGAGTATTCCGGATTTTCCGGAGCCGGGGATTATTTTCCGGGATGTGACATCAATTCTGCAGGATAAGGACGGGCTTCGTCTGGCCATTGACAGTCTCCTTCGGATGCTGGAAGGAGTGGATTTTGATGTGGTTTTAGGGCCGGAGTCCAGGGGCTTTATTTTTGGTATGCCGGTGGCCTATGCGCTCCACAAGAGCTTTGTGCCGGTGAGAAAGAAGGGCAAGCTGCCCCGGGAAACCATGTCAGCAAAGTATGAGCTGGAGTACGGCATAGCGGAGATCGAGATTCACAAGGATGCCATCCGGCCAGGTCAGAAGGTAGTGATCGTGGATGATCTGATTGCCACCGGAGGCACCATTGAGGCGATTGTGGGACTTGTGGAGCAATTAGGCGGGGAAGTGGTGAAGATATGCTTTGTCATGGAGCTGGCCGGGCTTTTGGGCAGAGAAAAGCTTGGGAAATACCCAGTAGAGTCTGCGATTATCTATGAAGGAAAATAAAGTGGGACAATGGTCTTTGATTGGCCATAGCAGGAGAAAGGAGAGGGAGCCGGAAGAAGAGACGGCAAAAGGTCTGCGGGCAGGCCGGATGGCTGTTGGCATGGCATTGATGACCGGGTTTGCTTTTTTGATGCCAATAACGGGATTTGTGCCGGATTGTCTGCTGTTTTTAGTCCTTTACGGATATCTGCTGGGAGAGAGACGGATTTTGTTTTTGGGAATCTGCTCTTTTGCTGTCACCCTTTTGATTTACATGATTTTTCATGGGATTTTTGGGATTTTGCTTCCGGAGGGTATTGGGATATTTGCCAGGATCCCGCAGCTTTTGGGAGCGTTTTGGCCATTTTAAAACAGTGGGGAGATACAAAGAAGGATGTTTACTGTTTTCTTTTCCGGGTTGAGTTTCCTTATGACACCGGCTGCTCTTTTGGCGGTGACAGGGGGAACCATGCTGGGGATTATTTTTGGCGCCATGCCGGGAGTAAACGCGTCAATGGCGGTGGTTTTGGCTCTGCCGGCGGCCTATACCATGGATTCGGTTATGGCAATGGCATTTTTGTCATCTGTGTACTGTGCTGCCATTACCGGCGGAGGGATCACGGCTATTTTGTTTCGAGTGCCGGGAACACCAGCCAGTGCTCCTACCACTCTGGACGGTTATCCCATGGCCAGGAGAGGTCAGGCAGGAAGGGCATTGGGGTATTCTCTGGCAGCGTCCGCGATGGGAGGAATCATTGGGGCTGTGGCCATGGCGCTTCTCTGTCCGTCTCTTTCCATGGTGGCTCTTATGTTCGGCCCTTCCGAGATGGCTGCCATGTATTTTCTGAGCTTTTCCATTCTGGCCTGTCTGGACCACAAAAATATTATAAAGACGTTGGCTGCGGGCGTTACAGGGCTTCTCATTGCCTGTGTGGGAAGGGATTTGATGACGGGAAATCTCCGGTTTGCTTGGGACGGTCCGACATCTGTCTCTGAGCCGGAGGTACTACCGATTCTGATCGGCCTTTTTGCAGTGGGAGGAGTGCTGGCCCAGACCGGCAAGGAGAGAAAGGAAAGCAGAAAAAGCCGGCCGGAAAGCAACGGAAGTCTGGGGAAAGTTTTTCCTTCTGTGAAGAAGCTGTGGCAGCTGCGGCTTCCCATGGCCCGGTCCTCCCTGATAGGGGTGCTTGTAGGAATACTGCCGGGCGCCGGAGCCACCAGCGCCTCCTTTTTGTCCTACGCCATAGAGAAAAAGCTCTCTCCTTATCCTGAGAAGCTGGGTACAGGCATTCCGGAGGGAATTGTGGTGTCTGAGGCCGCCAACAACGGGGCCGTGGGAGGATCCGTGATTCCTCTTTTGTCTTTGGGGATTCCCGGGGGAAACGCGGTGGCTCTCATCATGGCGTTTCTCATGGCCAGGGACGCGCAGATTGGCCCGGGGCTTCATCCGGAATATTTGGCCGGGGCTTTTGGGGCCATGCTCTTTTCTAATCTTGTGATGGTAATCATTGCCGCGTTGGTGGCAAAAAGCCTTGTGAGGCTTCTTCTGGTGCCCTATCAGGTAGTGGGGCCGGTGATTGTGGTGATGGCCTTTGTCAGTGCCTACGGACTGAACCACAATATGATGGATGTGGTTCTGATGATGGGGGCCGGCTTTGCAGGATGCGTGATGGTCAGTCGGGGATACAGCCTGTCCGCTCTGGTGCTGGGTCTGGTTCTGGGCCGGATGTGGGAGCGAAATCTGCGGTATGCCTACACAGTGGCAGGAGGAAACCCGGAGAGGATTATGACAAGGCCGCTTACGGTGATGCTTTTGGCCGTCAGCATAGTCATTCTCCTGTACCCGGTTGCGAAGCTGTTTGCGTCCGGGAAAAAGGATTGAAGGAAGAAAATGAAAAAGAGCAGCAGGATCTTTGCGGGATCATGCTGTCTTTTTGTAATGCAGGCCAGCAAAAGGCAGTTTGCCGCTAAAACAGTATGAGGGACGCGTGGCGGATGGGGCATCAGCAGGTTTGACTGCCGTATTCGGACAGGATATTGATAAAATCCCGCATATATTTGGTTAGATAGAGATCCTTGCGGTGGCATACATAACAGTGACGCTTACTGTCCGTGTCCTTTAGGGGGTAGATATTTGCCTGAGATGGAATGGGTCCTTCCTTCTCGATATAGCCTAAGGGACAGATCATGACGGCCCTGCAGGCAACAACCACCTTTTTTTCAACCTCGATGCTGGCGCTCTCCAAAAGGAGCTTGGGAGAAATATTGTTGGAGGCAAAAAGAATATCCTGGATTGCCCGGATGCTGTGGCCGGGCTTATTGGAGATAAAACATTCATTTTTAGCTTCCAGGATGGAAATAGGGGTTCCGTTGGGAATCCGATGGGCCAGATCCGTGTCTTTGTTGGCCAGAAGAACCAGCTCTTCATTTTCAATCAGGGTGTATTGCAGCTCCTCATAGCGGGGGATGGTGGTCATGCAGGCAATGTCCACCTTTCCGTCCAAAAGAAGCTTTTCCGTTTCCGTGGAGCCGTATTCTGTCAGTTCAATATCTACATGGGGATATTTTTCAAAAAATACGGGAAGCGCATGAGGGAGAATCTGCATGCCACGCTGGACAGGGATTCCCAGACGAAATTTCCCGTGGTCCTCATGGTTGATTTCCTCAATTTCCTTTTTCAGATTTTCGTTGATGGCAAGAACCTGCCGGGCGGCTTCCATATAGCGCTGTCCCGCGTAGGTAAGGGTCAGAGGGTCCTTGGTTCGGTTGAAGATAGGGGCTCCTAAGTTGTTCTCCACCAGCTTTACCATCTGGCTTAAGGAGGGCTGGGAGACATAGAGCTTCCGGGCGGCATTGGTGATGCCTCCTTCCTGCAAAATGGTGAGCATATATTGGGCATGTTTGATATTCACGGGGAAGCCTCCTTGTCTGAATGTTTATAACTTATGATAGCACAAAGAAGGAAGGTTGGCAAAGTATCTATAAGTTTTTTGTTATTTCCTGTATAAGAATATATGTATTTGCGCCAAAAAGGAGAAGATGGTACAATTTTTTTAGTGGAATTGACGTGAGCCTTCTGGCTCGGAAGCTGAAAACTGTGTATTTTATGTATGAGGAGGACGGATATGGAGATTAAGAAAGCAGCCATGGCCGGGACCTTAGAGTCCAGTGATGCCCAGGTGACGGTGGAGCCGGGGGACGGCCGGATTGAGCTTTCCATTGAGAGCAGCGTGATTCATCAGTTCGGAAAGCAGATTCGTGCAGTCATTCTGGAAACCTTAGGACGGCTGGAGGTGGAGAGCGCCAAGGTGACAGTGGTGGACAAGGGAGCTTTAGACTGTACCTTAAAAGCCCGTGTGGAGTGCGCGGTGTACCGTTCCAATGACGTGACAGAGAATTTGCCGTGGGGAGGTGTGATCAAATGAGCCATCCGAATAAAAAGAGATTGAGACGTTCCATGATGTTTTTAAACTGTCAGAAGCCGGGGCTGATCAAGGACCCTTATATTTACAAGCCGGATTCCATCATGCTGGATCTGGAGGACGCGGTGGCGGAGAACCAGAAGGACGCGGCCAGGTATTCTCTGTACCATGCCTTACAGGAGATTGATTACCGGGGAGTGGAGAGAGTGGTCCGGATCAATGGTCTGGATACGCCCCACTGGAAGGAAGACATCCGTGTCTGTGTGGCCGGAGGCGCCGACACTATCCGAATTGCCAAGACGGAGAGTGCAAGGGATGTGCAGATTGTGGAAGAGCACGTGCTGGCGGCAGAAAGGGAGTTTGGCCGTCCGGAGGGTTCCACCCTTCTTATGTCTGCTCTGGAGTCCTGCAAAGGCGTGCTGCATGCTTTGGAGGTCTGTGAATCCTCGGATCGTCTCATCGGCATTGCCCTCAGCGGCGGCGATTACACAAAGGATCTGCAGACAGTGATCACGGGAACCGGCGTGGAGCTGCAGGGAGCCAGGCAGCAGATGATCATCGCTGCCAGGGCCGCAGGTGTTCAGTGCTGGGATACGGTGTTTACCAACTTAGACGCCATGGATGTGTTTGAGGAAGAAGTCCGGATGATCAAGATGATGGGCTTTGACGGCAAATCTCTGGTAAATCCCAGGCAGATTGACATTGTACATAAAATATTCACACCTAGCCAGAAGGAGATCATCTTTGCGGAGAAGGTGGTTAAGGAGATTGACGAGAAGAAGGCGCTGGGAATCGGTGTGTTTACAGTGGACGGCAAGATGATTGACATTGCATTTTATGACGGAGCAAAGAGGACGATCGCGTTGGCGAAGGCATCAGGCGTATATGAGGGGGATCTGTAAGATGATAAATGCTGTAGGTAGAGAAATCCCGGAAGAGGTATTGAAGGCCACAAATAAGGAGGCGTTTAAGGGAGCTTATGCTTTTGACAATTATGAATATGTGAAGGCAGCGCCCAAGGCCAGGACCATGATGGACCCGAAGAGGAGCAAAATGGTGGAAAGCATCCACGAGGCTCTGGTGAAATGTGAGATTAAGGATGGTATGACGATCTCCTTTCACCACCATTTCCGGGAAGGAGATTATGTGGTAAACATGGTCATGGAGGAGATTCATAATATGGGGATCAAGGGACTGACCATCTGTGCCAGCTCTCTGGGCAAGGCCAATGACCCCATTGTGCCCTACATTGATGACGGAACCATCGTGGGTATTCAGTCCTCCGGAGTGCGGGGAAAGATCGGCGAGGCCATTTCCACCGGCAGGCTTAAGGAGCTGGCTATCATGCGGTCCCACGGAGGACGGGTGCGGGCTGTGGAGTCGGGGGAGGTTCATATTGACATTGCCTTTATCGGAGCACCCACCTGTGACGAGTACGGGAACATGAGAGCCAATGGAGGAAAGAGCGACTGCGGAGTTCTCTCCTATGCCATGGTGGATGCCCAGTATGCAGATAAGGTGGTGGCCATCACAGACTGTCTGGTGCCATTTCCAAATATTCCAGCCAGTATTTCCATGACTCAGGTGGACTTTGTGTGTGTGGTGGATGAGATCGGAAATCCGGCCAAAATAGCTACCGGGGCAGCTAAGCCCACCACGGATGTGAGAAAGATCATGATGGCGGATTATTGTACCCAGTTTGTGATCAATACTCCCTACTTTAAGGAAGGCTTTTCCTATCAGACCGGCGTGGGCGGCGCCTCCATCGCCTCCACAATCTCTCTGGGAAAGATCATGGAGGAGAGAGGAATTCATATGGGATTGGGCCTGGGCGGCATCACCACTCCCATGTGCAATCTGCTGGCCAAGGGGCTGATCAACAAGATTGTGGATACCCAGGACTTTGATATGGGGGCCATTGAGTCCATTAAATCAAATCCCAACCACATTGAGATCTCTGCTTCCGAGTATGCGGATCCCTTCAACAAGGGAGCTTATGTCAATAAGCTGGATTTCGTGATTCTGGCTTCCCTGGAAGTGGATGTGAACTTTAACTGCAACGTGGTGGTAGGCTCGGACGGAATGATTACCGGCGCCCAGGGAGGACATCCGGACACGGCGGCAGGAGCAAAGTGCACTATTGTCATAGCGCCGCTTTTGCAGGGGCGGATTCCGGCCATCTGCACCAATGTGACTACCGTAACCACACCGGGCGAGACTGTGGATGTGGTGATTACAGATTACGGGATTGCCATTAATCCAAAAAGACAGGATCTGATCGAGTGTATGAGGGATGTGAAGCTTCCCTTCTGTACCATCGAGGAGCTGCGGGATAAGGCTTATGCCATTGTGGGTGAGCCGGATCCGGTACAGTTTAAAGACCGGGTTGTGGGAATCATTGAGAGCCGAGACGGAACGGTCTTGGACGTGGTTCGGGAAATTAAGGAGTACGAATTTTCAGATTGAGATTAGGGGAGGTTAAGATTTTATAGAAGGCACGCCTTGGAAAAGAGGAGGGAGACGGCCGGAAAGGGTCTGCGGATTTTTCCGGTTTCGAGATTCACAGAAAACCTGCCACCGGCAGCTTTTCTGCGTGCTGAGGCAAAGAATTCCAAAATCTATGATTTTTGCTAAATGCGAAACTCAGAGATTTGAGGACACCGCTTCGGGAGAGGGATACCGGGGCGGTGTTTTTTTGAAGGGACTGTAACTATTTATGAAAAAATAAGAACAAATGTTTGGAAAGGGGTTGAAATTTTGGGGGGATTGTGGTAGGATACTTACATAGAACGTGTGTTTGATTTTGGTGAGCGATTGGGGGATGAAGACAGGTGCTGGTTCAGGAGGAGATGGATATTCGGGAAAAGCTGCGGATACTTTCGGATGCGGCAAAGTATGATGTGTCCTGTTCCAGCAGCGGGGTTGCCAGAAAGGGCAAAAAGGGCACTATTGGGAATACGCTGGCAGCAGGAATCTGCCACAGCTTTGCGGCAGATGGCCGGTGTATCTCCCTTTTAAAGATCCTGTTTACCAATCAATGTATTTATGACTGCCGGTATTGCGTCAACCGGCGTTCCAATGATGTGGTGCGCGCGTCATTTACACCGGAAGAAGTGTGTACACTGACCATAGAGTTTTATCGGAGAAATTATATTGAGGGGTTATTTTTAAGCTCCGGCATTTTGTATTCGCCGGATTATACCATGGAGCAGATCTATGAGACCCTTGTCCGCCTGCGGAATGAATATCGGTTCAATGGGTATATTCATGTGAAAGCCATACCGGGGACGGATCCGGAGCTGATTGAGCGGGTAGGGTTTCTGACAGACCGGATGAGCGTGAATCTGGAGCTTCCCACGGCGGAGGGGCTCAGACAGCTGGCTCCGGGAAAGACAAGGGAGAAGATTCTGGCGCCTATGCGGCAGGTACAGCGGGGAATTGCAGCGCAGAATTTAAGGGCTCTGGAGAGCGGCAAAGATGGGAAAAGCCGTTTCCAAAGGAGATTGGCGGATTTTGACAGAGCCGGACGGTTCGGCAACTCATGGTGGGACCATCAGGGGGGCAGGCAGGGATCTTCTGATGAGGATATGACTCTTTTACAGTCAGGAAGAAGAAGTTTGGGCCCGGGGCATACGATTGGGATGGCAGATTCCATTGACCATCCCGGGCGCAATGTGTGGGCGCCTCTTCAGTCCCAAAACCAGAGGTTTTTTGTGCCGGCGGGGCAGAGCACCCAGATGATTGTGGGAGCCACACCGGAGAGTGATTATCATATGATTCGGGTGGCAGAGGCGCTTTATAGGAACTATGATTTGAAAAGGGTGTTTTACTCTGCCTTTGTGAGAGTTACAGACGACAGTCTGCTTCCGGTGCTGCCCGGAGGACCGCCTCTTTTGCGGGAGCACCGTCTGTACCAGGCGGACTGGCTGCTGCGGTTTTATGGATTTGGCGCTGAGGAGCTTCTCTCAGAGGACCGGCCGAATTTTAATGTTCTGCTGGATCCAAAATGTGACTGGGCTTTGCGCCACTTGGAATTATTTCCGGTGGAGGTGAACCGGGCGGATTACGGGACGCTTTTGCGGGTGCCTGGGCTGGGAGTCAAGTCTGCCAGGCGGATTTTGGCAGCCAGAAGAAGCGGGAGCCTGGACTTTCCGGATTTAAAGAAAATGGGTGTGGTGTTAAAGAGAGCCATGTATTTCCTGACCTGCCAAGGCAGAATGATGGCTCCGATCCGGATGAATGAAAATTTTATTACCAGTCAGCTGATAAACGGGGAACATAAAAAGGCGTGGGATATTGAGAACCATGACAGCTATCGGCAGCTGAGCCTGTTTGACGACTATCAGGTGACGGTTCCGGTCAGCGGGGAGGATGCCGTCTCCGTGGTGACAGGTATGCTGTAGAAGACGCAGCCTGACGAAGCGGGAAACAGTTCCTTAGAATACAAAGAAGGGATGAGAAGGATGACAGTTTTTGTGTGCGGACCGGAGGTGGAGGATATCTGGTGTGGGATCTATGATGGGTGGATGAGCCGTTTGGGCCATGAAAATGTGCGTATAGAGCTGTCTGGCCGGGAACCAGAGCTTTTCTGCGAGTACAGGGAAGTGATGACTGAGCCGTGGAAGGCGGAGAAGGTGACAAGCAGTATCCGGACAAAGCTTTCCGAGGCGCTGTATGAGACGGTTTATCGGGCGGCTCTCTCTGAGGATGAGGGGCGGGCAGATAAGATATACCGCTTTTTAATCCATGCCTTTGCCGTGGGACCAGCAGTGGTGGACCGTTTGCAAATTCCGGCAGTGTACGAGGTGTTTAGGATGACCCGCTATCTGTCACGGGAGTATACGCATATTATTGAGTTTACACGGTTTTCCCAGATGGAGCAAGGCATTCTCCTGGGGAAAGTCAGGCCTAAGAATGATCTGCTGCCTTTGGTGGCCCGGCACTTTGCGGACCGTCTTTCCGGAGAAAACTGGATTCTTTACGATGTGGGGAGGAAGAAGGCAGTGGTGCATCAGGCAGACCGGGGATGGGTGATCGTGCGGGCTGATTCCCACAAATGGCAGCAACAGCTGAACAAAAGGACGGATGAGGAGGACTATGAGGGATTGTGGAAAACCTTTCACAATGCCATAGCCATAGCACAGCGGGCGAATCCAAGGTGTCAGCAGAATATGCTGCCACTGCGGTTTCGGCCTTATATGACGGAGTTTGTTACTGCTCATACCATGACGGATCCCTCCGCTGATTAGTCATGGGCCAGCACAGCGATGGGGACCAAAGCATATGCCGTTACGTTCGCAGGGTACCTGTGAACCAATGTCATTAACTTAAAAATTTGCAATACCAGCCTTGGAGAAAGGAG